>CAZULT010000014.1:0-68390 GCA_964621295.1 uncultured Anaerolineaceae bacterium
CCTGGTCCAGGAGCTCACAGGCGAGGATGATCCTGGTCATCTGTTTCATCTCCATGAGAGGTTGACCCTAAGTGGTCAGATTGGATCGGGGAGATGACGGTTACGGTTGGAAGCGATGTCGATGGGATGCCGGTCACTACCCTGACCGGTACCTTAGGCCAGGCTGCGCTGCAGGGACTGCTGCGTCGTCTCTATGCATTTGGATTGTCCCTGATTTTTGTGATCTGTATCGAGATGGATTAATCCATCCAGGTATAAAGAGTATGATTTCCCAGGCGAAACAGATTGGTAAGCTCCTGCATATGGATTGATTGAAGTCGTGGTATACATAGACGAGGACAGACCAGGAAGATGAGCAGTACTCAAAAACGACAAGGCATGGGATGGATAGCACTAGGTTTCTCTATCCTTATCACTTGCTTCTGGGCATTTTGGGGAATTATCGAGAACTTCCATGAAGGCTGGTATTTCAAGTCCTTGGTTTCGAATCTGGGATTGATGTTCGTCCAATATCTCAGCCCGATGTTCATCTTTATGGGGGCTGCACTGATATCCATCTATTGGCCCCAGTTTGGCGGCGGACTGCATGGGGTTTTCGCCCTGCTCGCGGTCTGGTTCTTTCAAGCTTTTTCCAATGCAGCCACTTTTTTGCTCATCCTGCCGCTGATCGGTTTAGGCGCGCTGTACTGGTTTGGGCGACCCCAGCCACGCAAGCTGGCTGCCTCCCTGGTCATTGGACTTCCCCTGCTGACTCTGATCATATCTGGCATACAACCTGTGATCCGGGTGTCTCAACGCGTCAACGATGGGAATTTAGAAGCGCGCATAGTATCGGGAAATGGGGTAAGCCTAACCTGGGCTCCATATGGGCCTGGCTGGCCGGGCGAGGGGGGGGATTGGTATGCAGCACAGAAAGCATGCGACTATCTAAATGAAGATGGGCTGACCATCGCTCCTGCGCCTGAGCATATTTGGCGATTGCCGACAGCGGAGGAAGCCGTCCGTTCTATGGCCCGCCACGGAGAAAATAGTGGAGGAGTGTGGGATGCTGAAACTGCAGAGGTTAGCTACGAAACGCCCCCAGATAAGGAATCCCCGCTATGGAACTTGCATTCCCAGGTGATCTACTGGTGGACCGCGACAGAATTGGATGAAGAACGGGCCTATATCATAGTCTACGATGGAAAGGTATGGCCGAGATCAAAACAATTCGGTCCGGCATATGTAGGGTTTCGCTGTGTTAGATCACGATAGGCTAAACAAGCCAGCCATCACATGACTAAAAAATTTTGGGTAACGTCAGTATTCTCTGACATTTCTCTGGATTTCTATTAGATTCTCGGTTTCGTGTTTTTACGATTAAAATACGCCTTCGCGGTACTAATATTGTGGGCAGGTTGATCTGTAAACTGTGATAACCTGCCGCCGTGAAGATCCTGAGTCTGCGAATTTAGTTTGACGGTGACGGTTAACCGGTATTACCTTCAGACCTCATAGCGAGGCGCAGGTTGATCTTTCACTCCCCAGCCGGGGAATAAGGCTTAAGTTCCCGGGAAGAGTGATGATGAAACCGCAATTCCGTATTCTCTCAGACGAGATCCTGAACCAGATCATCGAAGAGGGGCTTGGGCTGTTAATGGATCCTGGAGTTAGGATCCATAATGAGGAAGCGCTCAAACTCTTGGCCGATGCTGGCGCCAAGGTGGACATTGAGAAACAAATTGCGACCATTCCCGAAGATCTGGTCCGAAAAGCCTTTGAAACGGCACCATCCGAATTTTCGCTGTATACAATAGATGAAAAAAGCGGTCTTTTATGGGGGTGATACTGTCCAATTGAACCCGTGTTCGACCGCTTTGAACATTCTGGATAGCAAAACGCAACAACAACGTCCGCCTGTGACTGCTGACATGGTGAAGCTTTTGAGCCGTGATTGGTAATACTGGAGTCGTTTGACGATTGTCTTATTTCAATTCTATTGACGGTTCATCTTGTGAAAAGTATAAATCGACTCTACAGGTGCCATCCCATGCTATGCTTTATTCACAAATGATTTTCTCGCTAACCAATGACAGGCAGGGAAATCATGCCAGGCTACCATTTCCAATAGAGATCCAACAGGGCCTGAGCATACTGCCGAGCACGCACCTGGCAGAAAACTACCGCATATTGGTGAGTAAAGGCATCAATATGGCGCGGGGTTTCTCCAACAGCCTGTTTGTGGCGGTAGCCTCAACTGCCGTGACAGTTTATTTTTCCTTGCTAACTGCATATGGTATAGTGGTTTATAACTTCAAGGGAAAACAGTTTTTTTCTAACTTTATCATTGTACTTGTAATGATCCCCATGCAGCTTTCTATTATTGGTTTCTATCGATATATGTCAAGACTGGGGCTTACAGATAACTATGCATCTCTCATTTTGCCACTTATCGCAAATGCTGGTGCCGTATTCTTCGGTAAACAATATCTTGAGTCTATGGTGATCCAGGATTTGATTGACGCGGCCAGGATCGATGGTGCCAGTGAATTGGGCATCTTTCATCGGATCATGATGCCGCTAGCCATTCCGGGCGCAGCTACCATGGGGATCTTTGCGTTCGCTGCCTCCTGGAATAACTTTTTCAATGCATTCATATTGATTACCTCCATAGAAAAATACACTCTTCCGATGCTGATGGGAACGCTGCGTGGTGACGTGTATCGTACCGAATATGGCGCGATCTACTTGGGTCTTGCCATCATTATCGTGCCGATCATCATCATATACGCTCTATTCTCCCGCTACATCGTCAGCGGTATTGCCATGGGCGCAATCAAGGAATAATAGTTGCTTACAACGAGGCGTCATGCGCTATGGCCATTTTGAAGACAAAAACCGCGAATATGTAATCGAACAACCTGATACACCGCTGCCCTGGATCAATTACCTGGGTTCCGAAGAGTATTTTGGTCTCATATCCAATACTGCAGGTGGATACTCATTTTATAAAGATGCTCGCCTGCGACGCCTGACCAGATATCGTTATAACAATGCGCCACTGGATTCTGGTGGACGCTATCTCTACGTAAGGGATGAAGATCCGCATCTACCCAATCCGCGGTTCTGGTCGCCGACATGGCAACCGACTCGTGTTCCTTTGGATGAGTACGAGTGCCGTCACGGCATGGGCTACACAGTCATTCGATCAAAACTCGCCGGGATAGCGGTCTCAATCCGATATTTTGTTCCGTTGGGGGAATCTCTTGAAATATGGGAATTGACTCTCAGCAACCACCGGGATGAGCCTGCGCATTTGTCGATTTACTCAGCAGTAGAGTTCAACCTATGGGACGCCCTGGACGATGCCACCAATTTCCAGCGCAATTATTCCATCGGAGAAGTTGAAGTAGTAGACAATGTGATCTATCACAAATCTGAATACCGCGAACGACGCAACCACTTCGCCTATCTGGCTTGTTCCGAACCTGTAACCGGTTTTGATACCCAGCGTGAAGCTTTCCTGGGAGCGTACCGGGGCTGGGATTCCCCTTCGGCAGTGGAAGCAGGCCGGATGTCTGACTCGATCGCGTATGGCTGGCAGCCTGTCGGCGCACAGCAGATCAAAGTCCAATTGAAAGCCGGGGGCCAGAAAAAAGTCATCTTTCTCCTGGGTTATCATGAAAATCCTGTGGAGACGAAATTCGATCCCCCGGATTCGCAATCCATCAACAAGCGCTCTGTTTTGCCGGTGATCAAGAAATACCTTCAGCCAGAGGTAGTTAGTAAAGCATTTCAGACGTTACAGGACTATTGGGATGATCTATTGACCAAATTCCAAGTGAGCACTCCGGACGAGCATACGAACCGTATGGTCAATATCTGGAATGCCTATCAGGTGATGGTCACCTTCAACTTGTCGCGCTCGGCATCTTACTTCGAGGCGGGAATCGGGCGAGGCATGGGTTTTCGCGATTCAAATCAGGATCTTTTGGGTTTCGTGCATATGTTGCCTGATCGTGCACGCGAACGGATTTTGGATTTGGCATCCACGCAGTTGCCCACCGGCGGGGCCTATCACCAATATCAACCGCTTACGAAACGCGGCAACAATGACGTGGGCAGCGACTTCAATGATGACCCGCTCTGGCTGGTTTTGTCGGTAGCTGCTTACCTCAAAGAAACTGGCGATTGGAGCATTCTGGCTGAGGCTTTGCCCTACGATAACCTGCCCGCTACGGAAGAACCACTTTACGGACATTTACAGCGTTCGATCCAATACACGCTCGATCGGCTTGGCCCACATGGACTGCCGCTTATCGGCCGCGCGGACTGGAATGACTGCCTGAACCTGAACTGCTTCTCCGACTCACCAGGCCAATCTTTCCAGACGACGACCAATAAGGAAGGCAGGATTGCCGAGAGTGTCTTTATTGCCGGGCTGTTCGTCCTGGCAGCAAAGGAGATGATCGCGATTGCAAATCATCTCGAAGAGGCTGATCAAGCAGATGCTTATTCAAAGGCAGCGCAGGAGATGGAGAAAGCAGTATGGTCGGCTGGTTGGGATGGGAATTGGTTCCGCCGCGCGTATGATGCATTTGGTCAAATGTTGGGATCGCAGAAAAACGAAGAAGGCCGCATCTTCATCGAGCCGCAGGGAATGTGCATAATGGCTGGCTTGGGTTTAAAAAATGGCCGCGCAGAAAAGGCAATGGACGCGGTGGCCGAGTATCTTGCCACGCCGCACGGTATCGTGCTTCAGCAACCCGCTTTTTCAAAATACTACCTGCAACTGGGTGAAATTTCTTCTTATCCACCTGGATATAAAGAAAATGCAGGCATCTTTTGCCATACCAATCCGTGGATCATGATCGCTGAGACCATGCTCGGACACGGCGATCAGGCGTACGATTATTACCTGCGCATCAACCCGTCTGCGCGGGAAACGATCAGCGACCTGCATAAGTGCGAACCATACGTGTATGCCCAGATGATCACCGGCAGGGATGCACCCATACACGGTGAAGCCAGGAACTCCTGGCTGACAGGGACAGCTGCCTGGAATTACGTCGCGATCACGCAATGGATTCTGGGCATCCGTCCGACTTTTGAAGGCCTTAAGGTTGCGCCGGTCATCCCATCAACCTGGGATAGATTTCAAGCAACACGGGATTTCCGGGGAGTCCGATACGAAATCCAGGCGAAGCGCAAAGGTCCAGGCAATGAGGTGCAATTAGAAGTGGATGGGAAGCCCCTGAACGGTACTGTCATCCCACTGCCTGCTGCTGGAGTGCAAAAGGTCACCGTTATTGCCCGGATAGGTCAATAGAGGTATTACAAAGTGAGTAATACAAAGCATATCTTTCCGAAAGATTTTGTATGGGGCGTTGCGACTGCAGCGTATCAAATCGAAGGCGCCTGGGATGAGCGTGGCAAAGGAGAAAGCATTTGGGATCGCTTCAGCCATACTCCCGGGAAAGTGGACAATGGCGATACTGGCGATGTGGCCTGTGACCATTATCACCGGTGGAGTGAGGATGTAGCCTTGATGAAGGAACTGGGCCTGAAAGCTTATCGTTTTTCGATATCCTGGCCGCGTATTTTGCCTGGAGGTCGTGGCAAGGCCAACCAGGCCGGGATCGATTTCTATAGCCAGTTGGTGGATGCGCTCCTGGAAGCAGGGATTGAGCCCTATGTGACCCTGTATCACTGGGACCTGCCCCAGGTTCTGCAGGACCAGGGCGGCTGGCCTGCGCGAGCGGTGGTGGATGCATTTGCAGAATTTGCAGATATCGTCAGCCGCGCACTGGGGGACCGAGTCAGGAACTGGATCACCTTGAATGAGCCCTGGGTCAGCGCCTTCGTGGGCTACAAGGACGGACGCCATGCCCCCGGTCACACCGAACTGCATGAAGCGCTGGCGGCTTCGCATCATTTACTGCTCTCACACGGGCTGGCCATACCTGTCATCCGGGGCAATTGTCCGGATGCAAATGCAGGTATCACATTGAACTTCACGCCACAAGTGCCTGCCTCCCCAAGCGCTGCCGACAGGGATGCAGCCAGATGGCTGGATGGGTATATCAACCGCTGGTTCCTTGATGCTCTGGTCGGCCGCGGCTATCCAGGGGATATGGTCGAAAGCTTTGCAGATCCAATGGAATTTGTCCAACCCGGGGATCTGGATAAGATTGCCACGCCCCTTGACTTCTTAGGCATCAACTATTACACCCGCAACATCGCCCGCGCTGACAATGTCAGCGAAAAACAAAACCAACCGCGCACGGTTTTCCCCAATGATGAATGTACTGAAATGGAGTGGGAAGTATACCCGGAGGGCATTTACGACTTATTGGGACGTCTGCATTTCGAGTATGCAATCCCCGTCTTCTATATCACTGAGAACGGCGCCGCTTTCCCGGATAGAGTCAACCCCGATGGGCAGGTGGATGACCCGCAACGCCTGTCCTACATCAAGCGACACCTGGAAATGGTACACAACGCCATTCAAATTGGTATACCGGTCAAGGGCTACTTTGCCTGGTCCCTGCTCGACAATTTTGAATGGAGCTATGGGTTTTCCAAACGTTTTGGGCTGGTTTATGTGGACTACCAGACGGGTCAGCGGGTTCTCAAGTCCAGTGCTAAATGGTACCGGCAGGTGATCCGCGAAAATGCGGTTCCCTGATTAACCTTCTGAGGATTTAATGACATCAATCAAACAGCGTGTTGACACTTTAGTTGCTCAAATGACGCTGGACGAAAAGCTCGCCCAGATCGGCTCTTTCTGGATTTATGAACTGCAAACTGACGGGATACTGGATTCAAACAAGATGCAGGCAAAACTCAAGCACGGCATCGGGCAGATCACCCGCGTGGCGGGCGCCTCCACGTTGAACCCTGTATCAGCTGCAAAAGCCGGCAATCAAATCCAGAGGCTCCTGCTCGAAGAGACTCGTCTGGGCATTCCGGCCATCTTGCACGAAGAAAGTTGTTCCGGCGCCATGCTGCTCGGCGGAACTGCCTACCCACAGATGATCGGCCTTGCCAGCACTTTCCAGCCTGACCTGGCCGGGAAAATGACTCGCGCCATCCGGGCCCAGTTACTGGCGATCGGAGCCCGTCAAGCGCTCGCCCCGGTCCTGGATGTGTCGCGTGATCCGCGTTGGGGTCGCACAGAGGAAACCTTTGGCGAAGACCCGACCCTTGTCAGCCAATTCGGGGTGGCATATATACGCGGTCCGCAGGGGAAAAATCTGTCAGAGGGTGTCATGGCCACCGGCAAACACTTTATCGGTCACAGCCTGTCGCAGGGCGGACAGAACTGCGCTCCTGTCCATGTGGGCAGGGCTGAACTCTACGATATTTTCCTTGCGCCTTTCCAGGCTGCAATACGGGATGCCGGCTTGGCATCCGTCATGAATTCTTATCCGGAGTTGGACGGTGAAGTAGTGGCTACCTCCCGCAGAATTCTTACCGATCTGCTACGAGGTGAACTCGGCTTTGACGGCCTGGTCGTCTCAGATTACGAAGCAGTCATCATGATCCAAAACTTCCACAACGCGGCCCCTGACAAATCCACGGCTGGAAGACTGGCCCTGCAAGCGGGTATCGATGTCGAACTGCCCAATACGGTGTGCTACGGCGCTCCACTCAAAGCAGCACTTGAAGCAGGAGACCTTGATATTGAAACCGTCGATACCGCGCTGCGCCGTCACCTGCAGAAGAAATTCGAACTCGGCCTGTTCGATAATCCCTACATGGATGAAAGCGGTGTGCTCGAGGCCCTCGAAACGCCCGCGCAGCGGGAATTGGCGCGTAAGATCGCACGCCGGAGTATGGTCCTGACAAAGAACGACGGGCTGCTCCCTCTCCAGAAGTCTATTGGCACATTGGCCGTTATCGGTCCCAATGCGGATCATGCCCGCGGCCAGCTTGGTGATTATTCCTATGAGGCCACTGCTGAATTGATGGCTTTCCAGGCTCCGGAAGGTTCATCCTTCGTTGATTTAGATGTACAAGCATTGGTCAGGCAAAACCCTGAAATAACAACCATCCTGGAAGGCATCCGGGCTGCCGTCTCTCCTGACACCAAAGTACTGTATGCCAGGGGCTGCGACAATCTGGATCCAGATACCAGCGGGTTTGAAAATGCCGTCAGGGTCGCTGGACAGGCGGATGCGGTGGTGCTCGTCCTTGGGGGCCGCTCCGGTCTGGTTCAGAACTGCACCACAGGCGAAACCCGTGACAGCGCAGACTTGCGCCTGCCTGGCGTACAGGAAGAATTGGTCAGAGCTGTGCTCGCCGCAGGCAAACCCGTCGTTGCGGTGTTGGTCAACGGCCGGCCTTACGCAATCCCCTGGCTGGATGAGAGCGCCGATGCCATCCTCGAAGCCTGGCTACCGGGCGAAGAGGGCGGCGCTGCGATTGCTGATGTACTCTTTGGTGATGTGAACCCTGGCGGAAAACTACCCGTGACTTTCCTCCGCCATGTTGGCCAGCTGCCGATCTACTATAACCATAAACCCTCCGGCATGAAGTCGCACTGGTACGGCGATTACGTTTCCGAGAAGGCCGCTCCGCTTTACGCCTTCGGGTACGGACTGAGCTACACCACGTTCGAGTATAGCGACCTGACCATTAACCCGACGCAGGTCTCGCGGGGGCAAACCGTGGATATCTCGCTGAAGATCTCCAATACGGGCGACGCCCTGGGTGATGAGGTCGTCCAGTTTACACTCGGGACGAGTATGCCAGCACTCCAAGACCAATGAAAGAACTGAAGGGTACGCTCGCCTTACGCTTGAACCGGGCGCATCCAAATTCGTGACCTTTGGTCTGCCAGTCGATCAATTGGCTTTTTACGATACCGAATTGAAACTTGTGCTCGAGCCCGGGCGGATTTTCGTTATGGTCGGGGCTTCCAGCGCTGACATCCGCCTGACGGGTGAATTTAAGATCGACGGTAAGGGCAAGATGCCCGTGAAAAAGCGGGTCTTCGTCTGCCCTGTGGAGGTCCGGTAGACCCTTCTCTACATGGGAAGGACAACGGTGGGGAAGGAGAGCCGATGTCCTTTGTGCGTAATCCCGGACGTTCCGGCATTGAAGTGAACGCGCTGGCCTGGCTGTGGGCGCGCAGCCAACAGATCCTGCTCACTCCTGGCTTTCGCGCGGTACAGCAGGTCGCAGAAAACTGCGGCGCGTTACTGTCCGGTAAGCTGGCAGGTGACCAGATGCAGGAGATCGAAACGCTGCTTGAAAGAATATAACCTTCGAAATTCTATGCTCATTAAACCTTGGTGTAAATAATTGGGGATGTAGCAAAGGAAACAAACCAGATTTTCGCATCAAGCAGAGAACAATTAGTGTAGACAATTTGATGATGGGGGACATTAAGGGGCAGTGAATATTGTCAGATAAATCCAAATACAGAGATTATTGATAAGGAATGATCTCAGTCCGGGATGACCGCATGACAAATATCATGCGGTCAACATGATATTTGTCATAATTGAATTTTCGACCTGAAAGATGCATACTTTTATTGTATTTGTTTATCCACGCAATAAACTAAAGGTACCTATTTCCCACATGCCGAATAAGCATACTGCTGACCAAGAATCTGTACGTAAAGTAAACTCATCGCTCGTTCTTAATGCACTAAGGCTACATGCGCCGATTTCTCGCGCCGAATTAGCTTCTATCACAAAACTGAATCGAAGCACGATTTCGAATATTGTAAATGTGTTGATCGAGGATGGCCTGGTTCTCGAAACGGAAACAATGGAATCGAAAATCGGCCGACCAGGTATCGCTCTCACGCTAAAGCCAGATGGCGGCGCTATCATTGGTGTCGAAATTGGAGTAGGCTTTATTTCGGTCATCTTGACGGACTTTGTGGCGAACATTATATGGAGAGAATTAACTGAATACAATCCCACAAAATCGCAAATTGAGATCATCCATGAAGCAGAAACACTGATCGATAAAGCAATTTCTTTTGCTGAAGAGAAAAAACTGCGCCTAATAGGAATTGGATTAGGGGTTCCAGGCTTGGTTAACGTACAGAAAGGTGAACTTCTATTTGCCCCCAATCTGGGTTGGCAGAATGTACCTCTGCGACTAATGTGGAACCAAAGATTTAAACTACCGTTATATGTGGAAAACGAAGCGAACCTCGGCGCCCTGGGAGAATACTACTTTGGCGTTGGCCGCAATGTAGATAATTTCATTTTTCTAAGCTCGGGAGTAGGATTGGGTGGGGGGATAATTATTAATGGAAACCTTTTTAAGGGTGGACGTGGCTTTGCCGGTGAAATTGGTCATATCCAACGGGATCCTCAAGGTGAATTGTGTGGTTGCGGACGGCGAGGTTGCTGGGAAACCCAGGTCGGTCCACGAGCCGTATTGCAGCGTGTTATGCACGCTATAGAGGCTGACTCCGATAATATGCTGGCTAAATATGTTAATGGCGATTTAAATAAAATAACATTCAATCAGGTAGTGGATTTCGCCTTGCAGGGTGACCATATTTGCCGTTCAGCTTTAGAAGAGGTGGGAAAATACTTGGGGTTAGGGATTGCAGATTTAGTAAATATTTTCAATCCTGAAATGGTGATTATTGGCGGGGCATTTAGTTCTGGTCGAGAAATTCTATTACCTGTCCTTGAAGCCATCGTTTCGAATGAAACATTACCTGCATTAAAGAATGACCTGCGGGTTGTGTTTTCTGAGCTCGGAGCAGATGCTTGCGTACTAGGAGCTATTGCAGTTGTCCTGGATGACATCCTGCGAGAGATTGCTCTTGTATGAAATTGGCGTACGTATCGTATAACTATAAAATGTTCCCTTGAACTAAAAACACCCTACCCTGGAGTAATGAGATGACTCAAGTTAAAGCTGCTCAGTCTAACAATAAATCAAGCACTGGTTTACAACGGCTGTTGAAAACTAAAGAAATCGGCGTTCTTGGTGCGCTGATTATCTTGACCATATCAATGTCATTTCTGAATCAGTACTTCGCGACCACCCAAAACATATTCAACTTGTTGCGAAGCTTTTCGACTATTGGGATTATGGCCATTGGTATGACTATGATTATTGTTACGGCCGGTATTGACTTAAGTGTTGGATCAATACTGGCAGCAGGCGCTATGACTACGGCCAGGTTAATGACGTACGGCGGTATTAATCCGTGGCTGGCTGTGCTGGGTGGCCTCCTGATGGGTACGATTCTTGGAGGAGTTAACGGTTTGATTATCACAAAAATCGAGGTCAACCCCTTTATTACAACATTAGGCATGATGAGCATTGCCCGAGGTATGGCATACCTATTGGCCACTGGATTACAAGGAGCAGTCGCCAGCAATATCCCGATGAAAGATCCGGGTGTCAATTTTCTGGGTGCCGGTGTGCTCGGTAGTATCCAATTTCCCTTCCCCGTAATCGAGATGACAGTTTTTGTTATTCTCTTCTCGATCTTCCTCAGGTTTACTGTTCTTGGTCGCCAAATTTATGCGACCGGCAGCAATGAGCAAGCCGCGCGCCTTTCCGGCGTCAATGTAGATATGGTTCGCTTGTTTGTGTACACGCTGACCGGCACGCTCTCCGCTTATGCAGGCATCATGAATGCCGGGCTTCTTTCAACTGCGGCCACAAATCTAGGTCTCGGAAACGAGTTGGATGTTATTGCTGCTGTCATTATCGGTGGGACGAGCCTCTCTGGCGGGGAGGGTACCATCTATGGGGCTGTAATTGGGGCAGCAATTATGGCAGTTGTACGCAATGCATTTGTCCTGCTTCATATCCCCATCCATTGGCAGACCGTCACCATCGGTATCGTCATTATTTTAGCAGTGGCTACAGATCGGTTACGCCAGCGATAAAAAAGTCTGGTAATAAGAGCATTGGGAACAACCCAATGAGCACAACCAATTTTTGAGGAGGTGAAATTCTGCACAAGAAAAACAACTTAAGAACCTGTATTCCTGTAATTCGATCAATAACCCGGCTATAAGGAGAAGTCACATGATAAAAGCACGTTTTCTATCCATCCTGTCACTCATAGTCATAGCAACTATGCTGGTGACAGCCTGCGCACCGAAAGCAGCTGAGCAAACTGAACAGCCTGCTGAGGTTCCCGAAGTAGTTCTCCCGGCGTTTGACTCTGCCTGCACCCCGGCAGACGAAGGCACTGTGAAACCAGTAGATATTATGCCTTCAAAGCCGTTGAAGATCGCGGTACTGGGTCTTGAGAACAACCCGTTCTGGATTCCGGTCAAGGAAGGCACGATGAAGGCTGCAGAGGAACTGAAGCCTTACAACGTAACCGTGGACTGGATCGTTCCGGGTGAGCAGCATACCGGCGATGTGTTTGGTCCTGGTATTGAAGCAGCCATAGCCCAACAGTACGATGCGATTGCCACCATTGCTGGCGAAGCGGGCGTGGCACCGTTCATCGATAAAGCTGTTGCAGCTGGCATTCCGGTAGCAACCTTCAACTCTGAGACAGCCACTGAGAACGGGCGTGCTTTCTTCGTAGGCGCTGACCTGTACAAACAGGGTGAAGCGGCCGGCGAAGCGATGGCGCAGGCAGTTGGCGGTAAAGGCCAGGTTGCGATCATCACCGGTTTCCTGGCAGTTGAAGCGCATGAACTGCGCCGCAACGGTTTCATTGACTACCTTGCTACGAACTATCCTGACATCGAGGTGGTAGGTACATCTGAGAATCAGGACAAAGGCGATGTCGCCTTCACACAGGCGAACGACTTCATGACTGCCTATCCTGATCTGGCTGGCATCTACGTTACCGCTGGTGGCCCGTTCGGCGCCGCGGAAGCTGTGGACAAAGCTGGTAAGGCTGGTGTTGTCCAGGTCGTTTCCTTCGACTTTGTGGATGAGACGATGGCTTATGTTCAGTCAGGCGTCATCTACGGCACGATTGGACAGGATCCGTTTGCGCAGGGTCATGATCCCGCAATCCGCCTGTTCAACATGCTCGTTGGCGGTGTCTCCCCCGAGTGCGGGCGCATGGTCACAAAAGCAGACCTGGTGACCAAAGACAATATCGCTCAATTCTGGACCGCTCCCGCAACCTCTGAACAGCCTGCTGAGGTTCCCGAAGTAGTTCTCCCGGCGTTTGACTCTGCCTGCACCCCGGCAGACGAAGGCACTGTGAAACCAGTAGATATTATGCCTTCAAAGCCGTTGAAGATCGCGGTACTGGGTCTTGAGAACAACCCGTTCTGGATTCCGGTCAAGGAAGGCACGATGAAGGCTGCAGAGGAACTGAAGCCTTACAACGTAACCGTGGACTGGATCGTTCCGGGTGAGCAGCATACCGGCGATGTGTTTGGTCCTGGTATTGAAGCAGCCATAGCCCAACAGTACGATGCGATTGCCACCATTGCTGGCGAAGCGGGCGTGGCACCGTTCATCGATAAAGCTGTTGCAGCTGGCATTCCGGTAGCAACCTTCAACTCTGAGACAGCCACTGAGAACGGGCGTGCTTTCTTCGTAGGCGCTGACCTGTACAAACAGGGTGAAGCGGCCGGCGAAGCGATGGCGCAGGCAGTTGGCGGTAAAGGCCAGGTTGCGATCATCACCGGTTTCCTGGCAGTTGAAGCGCATGAACTGCGCCGCAACGGTTTCATTGACTACCTTGCTACGAACTATCCTGACATCGAGGTGGTAGGTACATCTGAGAATCAGGACAAAGGCGATGTCGCCTTCACACAGGCGAACGACTTCATGACTGCCTATCCTGATCTGGCTGGCATCTACGTTACCGCTGGTGGCCCGTTCGGCGCCGCGGAAGCTGTGGACAAAGCTGGTAAGGCTGGTGTTGTCCAGGTCGTTTCCTTCGACTTTGTGGATGAGACGATGGCTTATGTTCAGTCAGGCGTCATCTACGGCACGATTGGACAGGATCCGTTTGCGCAGGGTCATGATCCCGCAATCCGCCTGTTCAACATGCTCGTTGGCGGTGTCTCCCCCGAGTGCGGGCGCATGGTCACAAAAGCAGACCTGGTGACCAAAGACAATATCGCTCAATTCTGGACCGCTCCGTAACCTCAAGGAGTCAGTTTTTGGGCGGGGGCAGACCTGCCTCCGCCCAATTGATATTTCGCGTTCAAGTGAGATCGATGAAAGTGCATGAGAGAATTTTTCGTTCTTTTTCCTGAATCTCACTTTGCATCAGGAGCAACAGGCAATGTCGGATAACGAAATCATCCTCAAAGTAACGAATATCTCGAAACGGTTTGGGGGTATTAAGGCGCTTCAAGAGATTCCGCTGGAAGTGTATTATGGCGAAATTCATGCCCTCGTCGGCGAAAACGGCGCCGGGAAATCCACGTTGATGAATATCCTTGGGGGAATTATTCAAAGGGATTCAGGGGAAATATTTTATAAAGGCCAGCCTGTTGAATTTGCGAACCCGATCGAATCGTTAAACGCGGGAATTGCCATCATTCATCAGGAACTGGCGATGCTTCCATCCTTGAACATTATTGATAATATGTTCATGGGGCGTATGGAAACAAAAGGTGGCTTCCTGTCGTGGCAGAAGATGGAACAACTTACCCTTCAGTATCTTGCCAAAGTTGGATTGGAACTCGATCCATATTCGATTGTTCGCAACTTGTCTATTTCCCAGAGTCAGTTGATCGAGATTGCTAAGGCAGTTTCGATGAATGCCAGCCTGATCATTATGGATGAGCCAAACTCATCTCTAAGTGAATCTGAAACTGAACGTTTATTTCGAGTTATTGAGCAGCTTAAAAGGAATAATACGGCTGTGATATATGTATCACATAAAATCAATGAAGTGCTGCGTATCTCGGATCGCATTTCTGTCTTGCGAGATGGACAATACATCGGTACAGTAGATAAAAAAGATGCGTCCGTTGACACGGTAATTGAAATGATGGTCGGACGCAAAGTACGAGTCGAAACGGGCATTCCCAGAGAACGCTCCAATGTTCCGCTCATGCAGGTGGAGAATCTCAGTGGCGACAAATTCAAAGATGTATCTTTCACGCTTCATCGCGGTGAGATTTTGGGCTTTGCAGGGTTAGTTGGGGCGGGGCGTAGTGAAGTTGCGCGTGCCATTTTCGGTGATGCACCAACTAGTTCTGGGCAAATACTGGTCGATGGTAAGACAGTAATTTTTAAGTTGCCAAAAGATGCTATCGAAGCTGGATTGGCAATGGTACAGGAAGATCGCAAAGTCCTGTCACTGTTCATGGATATGCCCATCTTGTATAACATTTCCATGGCCCAACTTCCCAAAATGGCTCAGAATGGATTTATCAAAGGCCGAGAAGAACTGCGGACTGTTGAAAGACTTGTAAAACAACTTAATATTAAACTTTCCGAGGTCCATGCACCGGTGAACAGCTTAAGTGGTGGAAACCAGCAAAAGACAGTCTTGGCGCGCTGGCTCGCCTCGAATCCGCGCGTCTTAATCTTGGACGAACCCACACATGGCATTGACGTCGGCGCGAAGTCGGAAATTTACCAGTTGATACGCAATCTGGCCGAAGAAGGCATGGGCATCTTACTGATCTCGTCTGAATTACCGGAAGTTATGGCCCTTTCTGACCGACTAGTTGTAATGCGTGAGGGCCAGGTGGCAGGTATTTTGGACCACGCGGAAATCACAGAAAATCGGATTATGGCGCTGGCAACCAGCCAGGTAGCAGCTTGACTGCTGCGATGGAGTATCCATAAATGGGTAGTCAATCATTGACCCAGTTATCTTGCCACCAGATCAATTTTTATGGTTGGAATGCCTATGAAATAGGAAACGATCTTATACGCTTGGTGGCTGTGCCCGATATTGGTGGACGGATCATGGCATATGATTTAGGGCCTTACCCTTACCTTTATGTTGATCGTGATTACGCTGGAAAATTGTTCAGTGCTGAGGAAAATCAGGGTGATGGCAGTTTAGCCGCCTGGAAAAATTATGGGGGCGATAAAACCTGGCCCTCCCCACAGGGTTGGGATAATGAAAACCAATGGGCGGGACCGCCTGACTGCATTCTTGACACCGGGCGTTACCATCTTGATGATTGTAGCACTGGGACAGATTCGGCCATTATCAAAATGACCAGCCCAGCAGGTTCACCAACCGGAGTGCAAATCACCCGGAAAGCCGCTATTAAGGCTGGAAGTTCACGCGTATCGCTTGATCTATCATTTCACAACATCAGCCAGCGCAACATCCGCTGGAGCATATGGGATGTGGTGCAATTACAAGCGGAGAGATTGACCGCGGATGGGCAGCTTGCCCCTGAAACCGAGTGTGTCGTTACCGCTCCGCTCAATCCGGACAGCAAATTTGATGCCGGATATTATGTGATGTTCGGTGATTCAATAAACCCTCAGTGGCAATCGGACAAACAGTCCGGGCTGTTCATGGGTAATTACATGTGGGAAATTGGCAAAGTGGGGTTAGATAGCCGCGCTGGCTGGGCAGCCTTTGCGAACAAAGCTACTCAACAGGCCTTCGCTGCGCGTTATCAGGCTGAACCAGACCAGGAATATCCCGATGATGGCGCGGGCGTCGAGTTCTGGACGGTCGGGCGTGGCAAGGTTGCAAACCTTGATTACGAGCAAAGTCAGATATACCTGATGGAGGTGGAAATTCTCAGCCCCTTCCAGCACATTGCTCCTGGTCAAACAGCCTCCTTCCACATTGAGTGGGGAGCCTGCCGCTGCCCTGGGCCAATCATTGATGTAACTGAAGGCGGCTGCGTAGGTCACAGGCTAGTGGCCCAGCGGAATGGGGAGTATGTCTATCTCAGCGGCGCGTTCGGTGTATTCGATCAGGGAACGCTGAAATTAAAATGGCTTGATCAGACTGGAAAAACGCTCAGCCTTGTTGAATTGGGAAAGGCCAGCCCTCTGGGTATAATTTCGATGGATAGTCTATATCTGGTTTCAAAAGATGTGTCAAAAGTACAGCTAATCATCATCACAGACCAAAAACAACTTCTAGTAGCAGAAACGGAAGTAGCATGAACCGTGAACTCCGATTACAGTGGTTAGGCCCAGATGAAATCAGTAGTGAGCGAGCGCGGTGTCCGGTCGTTTATCTACCAGTCGGCCCTTTGGAATGGCATGGACCGCACCTACCATTCGGCACCGATCCTTTACAGGCTGAGCACACCGCCTTGTCATTGGCCGGCAAAATTGGTGGCGTTGTTCACCCCACGCTTTATTTTGGTACCGAGCGCGAACGCCCTGAAACCTTGTTGCGCGACCTTGGTTTCAACGGCGATGAATGGATTGTTGGGATGGATTTTCCTGCGAACAAAGAACAAAGTTATTACTATACGGAGGATGTGTTTGCTGTCATCGTGCGTTTTACACTAGAACAACTGATTGCGCATGAATACCGCTTAGTAGTGTTAGTCAACGGTCACGGCGCGACAAACCAGATTCAGCAATTGCAACGCCTGGCTTCTGAATACACCCAGCGTGGCCCGGCAAAAGTACTATACACCTTTGACCTGGACGCAGAACAAGATATCGATGCCGGACATGCAACCATTACAGAAACATCTGCCATCCTCGCGCTGAATAATGAGCGAGTAGATTTGGCAAAGCTGCCCCCTATTGACCAGCCGCTGCAGAATATTGAACACGCGATTGTTGATGCGCCGACCTTTAGTGGACATTCCTCGCCAGATCGCACGGTACATACTCATGCCGACCCGCGCTTTGCCACAATCGAACTCGGTCAACAACATTTTGAAAAAACAGTTGATCGCCTGGCGGTGGTCATTTCAGATGAATTAGAAATCTTACAAAATATTTCTGGAGGAGCACATGAACTCACGTGAACGCACTTTGCTAGCGCTTGATCATAAAGAACCCGACCGGGTACCACTTGATCTGGGTGGAACGGTTGTCACCGGCATCAGCGTTAAAGCGTACCGCAATTTGCGGAAGCACCTGGGGTTGCCTGAAATCGAGCCGGAAATTGTCGATATTTTCCAACAAATAGCTAAAGTGGATGATGATGTCCTGGAGAAATTAGGCGTTGATGTGAAAAATATTTCTCCACGCTCATCGGCCACATATAAAATTGACATAAAGGATGGCGGGGATTACTGGTATTTCTACGATGAGTTCCACATCGGCTGGCGCATGCCCAAGGATAATGGCCTGTACTATGATATGTTCGACCATCCGCTGGTTGGCGAACATATCACAACCGAAGACGTTGATAAATTCGGCTGGCCAGATCCACTCGATCCGGCGCGTTTTGTCGGCTTGAAAGAAGCCGCCCTGAAAGTGCGGGATGAAGAACAGCGTGCTGTTGTGGTTGGCAGCATGTCGGCAGGTATCATGGAAGTGTATGCCTGGACGCGTGGATTTAAGGATTACTTCACCGATTTCGCAGGCAACCCAAAATTGGCCGAAAAATTCCTGGATCGCATCCTTGAAATGCAAATATCTTATTGGGATAAGATGTTTGATACTATTGGTGACGCCATTGATGTGGCTGGAACGGCCGACGACTTTGCAGGTCAGCATGGCATGTTGATCTCCCCGCGGTCTTACCGGAAACTTGCCAAACCACGCCACAAAGAACTGTTTGATTACATCCACAAGCGCAGCGACGCAAAAATTTTCTTCCACTCCTGCGGCTCTATCCGCGCCGTGATCCCCGACCTGATCGAAATCGGCTGTGACATCATCAACCCGGTGCAGGTCAGCGCCGATGGCATGGATTCGGCCGAACTCAAAAGTGAGTTCGGTAAAGACCTGACTTTCTGGGGCGGTGGCGTGGATACCCAGGGCGTTTTCGGCGTTGGCACACCCCAACAGGTGCGCGAGGATGTAAAGCGCCGTCTGAATGATTTGATGCCCGGAGGCGGCTTTGTGTTCAACACTGTTCATAACATTCAGGGCAACGTGCCTGTAGAAAATATTGTCGCCATGCTGGAAACAGTGCAGGAATTTGGCGTGTATAACAAATAACTAGAAGCTATCTCAAAAATGGTAAACTGACGCTCAAACCCGACATGGGAGCGAGCAAATGGACCTATCAGATGAACAATGGGCAGTGGTTGAACCATTACTACTTAGTCCGAAACAACGAGCAGATGGTAAAGGGCGACCGCGGATTGATAACCGATCGGTCTTGAATGGCATATTGTGGATTCTGCGAACTGGAGCACCCTGGCACGACATGCCCGATCGGTATCCGTCGTACCAAACCTGCCATCGTCGTTTCCAGGAGTGGGTCCAATTGGGCACATTTGAGAACATTCTCAGGGCATTGGTACTGGATGTGAAAGAACGAGGTGGTCTGGATTTGACCGAGTGCTTCATTGACGGAACCTTTGTCATGGCTAAAAAGGGGGCCACGGGGTGGGAAAAACCAAGCGGGGCAAGGGTACGAAGCTCATGGCAGTGGCAGATAGCGCTGGTTTTCCAATCGCAATTTCCGTTGGAAGTGCTTCTCCGCATGAAGTCAGCCTAGTTGAAGAAACACTGGACAAGCGGTTTGTGCCAGAGAAACCAGAGAGATTGATTGGCGATAAAGCATATGATAGTGATCCTTTGGACAAACGATTATCGCAACAGGGTGTCATGTTGATTGCACCTCACAAAGTAAACCGCAAGAAGCCTAAAACTCAGGATGGCCGTTCGTTGCGTCGCTATCGACGACGTTGGAAGGTGGAGCGATTATTTGCATGGCTTCAAAACTATCGACGTGTCTTAGTGCGATATGAGCGTTTCCTTGAAAACTATCTTGCCTTTGTCTATCTCGCTTGTATCGTCATTTTTCTCAAAACCTATTTTTAAGATGAGTTCTAAACACTACGTGGTCAAGTAAAAAAATTTTCATTCTGAGGATGGTCAAGATGGATCTCAAATCAATATATGATGCTGTCGTCGAAGGCGAATCCGAAGCCGTTGAAAAAGGTGTGCAGGCTGCGCTTGATGCGGGCTTACCTGCCGAAAAGATCTTGAACGAGGGGCTTATTCCTGCAATGAGTGAGGTAGGTCGCTTATTTGAAGCCCAGGAATTCTACATACCTGAAATGTTAATCTCCGCCAGGGCAATGCAGGCCGGGCTGGCAATTTTAAAGCCATTTCTGGCGCAGTCAGGCAGCCAGGCTAGCGGCGCAATCGTAATGGGCACTGTGAAAGGTGATTTGCATGATATTGGTAAGAACCTGGTTGTTATGATGCTGGAAGGCGCAGGCTTCAAAGTGACCGATCTGGGTGTGGATGTCCCGCCCGAAGCGTTTGTCAAGGCTGTGCGTGACGGCGCCCAACTGGTTGGAATGTCCGCCATGTTGACTACGACCATGCCCAGTATGAAAGTTACCATCGACGTGCTCAAGACAGCCGGTGTACGCGATCAGGTCAAAGTGATGATCGGAGGTGCCCCTCTTTCAGAAGGTTACGCTGAACAAATCGGTGCTGATGGCTTCTCTCCCGATGCCAGCGCGGCGGTTCGCAAGGCCAAAGAATTGCTCGGGTAATTTCTCCAATCACACAGATCTTGATGAGCACCCAGATCACCATTACCAACTGGCTTTTGGATATCGATGTCGACATGGTGCTACGCGGCCAGGGCGCTGACCCAGCTGTGGTGCGGCAGCGCAGGCCACGCCTGGTGGAGATAGCCGGGCAGGCGCTCGAAGAAGGTGTGGCGCTCATCGAACCAGCGGTGATTTACCGCATCCTGCCGGTGGAAAATATGCGGCACGAGATTTTTCATCTCTCCGGTGGGGGAAAACTGACCGGAGCGCCACTCGTTCAACACATGGTCGCCTCCCAAAAGATAGTGTTTATCGTCTGTACACTGGGGAGCGCGCTTGAACGGCGCGTTTCGGCGCTTTTGCCATCCGATCCATCCTATGCGTTTGCGCTGGATGGATTCGGCTCCGCTGCAGTGGAAACACTGGGAGCGGCAATCTGTTCGAAACTGGAATCAGAATTCAGTGCAGAGGGCCTTTTCACCAGCGTACCGCTTAGCCCTGGCATCCTGGGTTGGCCTGTGGATGTTGGTCAATCCCAGATCTTTTCCCAAATTGACGCTGCGCAAATTGGCGTCTCACTAAACGACAGCACCCAAATGTTCCCGCACAAATCGACATCCACTATATTGGGAATCAGCCCGATCCCCTTTAGCGAGGGCCGAACTTGCGATTTTTGCAATATGCGGGAAACCTGCCGGTATCAAAACAAAGAATTACATTTTGGTAAGCCATCCACCAAGTAACCATCCATTCCCTTCAAGGAGTACCTTATGACTGACTACACCCCCAAACCCGAACACAAATTCACCTTCGGTCTGTGGACGGTTGGCAACATCGGTCGTGATCCCTTCGGCAGCCCGACGCGTGAACCGAAAACGCCCGCCGAGCTGGTTTACCTGCTGGGTGAAGTTGGCGCTTACGGCGTCAACTTCCATGACAACGACCTGATCCCCATCGACGCCACACCCCCCGAAGCCGCAGCTATCAAGAAGGATTTCCGCGCGGCGCTGGCGGACACCGGACTGGTAGTCCCGATGGCAACCACCAACCTGTTCGGCGACCCCATTTTCAAGGACGGCGCCTTCACCAGCAACGACCCCAAAGTGCGTGCTTACGCCATCCAGAAGACTATGAACGCCATCGACCTGGGCATGGAATTCGGCGCGAAGATCTACGTCTTCTGGGGTGGACGCGAAGGCACCGAGACGGATTCGTCCAAGAACGCTGCCGAAGCCATCAAGCGCAACCGCGAAGCCATGAACTTCCTGTGCGAATACGCTCTTGACAACAAATATGACCTGAAGTTCGCCCTCGAAGCCAAGCCCAATGAACCGCGAGGCGACAACTACAATCCCACCACCGGTCACATGCTGGCTTTCATTGAAACCCTCGACCACCCTGAAATGGTGGGCGTCAACCCCGAGGTGGCCCACGAGCACATGGCGGGCATCAACTTCATGCACGGCGTGGCCCAAGCCTGGGAAGCGGGCAAGCTTTTCCACATCGACCTGAACGACCAGTATCCCGGACGCTACGATCAAGATCTGCGCTTTGGCTCGCGGGATATCAAAGCCGCCTTCTACCTTGTCAAGTTCCTCGAGGATGTCGGTTACGATGGTTCCCGTCACTTCGATGCTCATGCTTATCGCACCGAGGATTTCGAAGGCGTCAAGGATTTTGCCCGTGGTTGCATGCGGACCTATCTGATCCTGATGGACAAAGCCGCCCGGTTTAACTCCGATAAAGAGATTCAGACATTGCTGGCTGAAATCCATGCCGATGACGGTTCCATGACGCAGTATTTCGGGGCATATACACCAGATAAGGCCAGCGCGCTTAAAGCCCAGCGCTTTGATCGGGCTGTTATTAGTTCAAAAGGACGCCAATACGAACGCCTTGACCAACTGACCATCGATCTGTTACTCGGTACACGTTGAATCACGAAAAGGGAGGGACGTTCCTTGGCGCCTCTCCCTTTTATGAAAACTCCCAATGAACTCTATCAAATTCCGAAGTTTCGACTGTGTTCCCATTGATAACAACGTAATTAGCTTGCTGGTCACCCAATCAGTGGGACCACGTATCATCTCCCTGCGTTACCTCGATGGCGATAACCTGTTCGCCGAATTGCCGGATTTTGTGACCGAGCGACCGGATGGGAAACCCTTTCATTTTTACGGTGGTCACCGCCTGTGGCATGCTCCTGAAAACAAGCCTCGCACCTATATCCCGGATGACAAGCCGGTGGAGGTTGTATCCACTTCGACCGGCCTCTCAGTCACTCAACCGGTTGAAGTTCAGACCGGAATCGAGAAGTCCATCCAAATCTCACTTGTGGATGGTGAGCCGAAGGTCATTATTCATCATACTTTGACCAACCGTGGCTTGTGGGTTGTGGAGTGTGCGCCCTGGGCGATCACCCAATTCAAAACCGGCGGAGTGGCAATCCTGCCACAGTCGCAGGAGCAGAGCGAATTCCTACCAAATCGCTCGCTTGCGCTCTGGCCATACACCGACCTTACCAGTCCGCAGGTGTGTTGGGGCAATCGTTACATCCTGGTCCGCGCCGAGATGGATAGCCCGTTCAAGCTCGGGTTCCCTAATCCGCACGGCTGGCTGGCTTACTGGTTGGGCGGCACTCTGTTCGTCAAGCGTGCAGCCTTCGACGCCAAGGCTGATTATTATGACTTTGGCAGTTCAAGTGAGTGTTATTGCAATGATCAGTTTCTCGAGTTGGAAACCCTGGCTCCGATTGGCAGGTTGATACCGGGTGAGTCCACCAACCATACTGAGACTTGGGAGCTATACGCTGACGTTGATTTCCCTGGAGATGAAAAAGCTGTCCAGGAAATCGTTGAACAACTAGGATTGGAGTGAAAATGACCTATTTCATCGGCATCGATACCTCGACCACTGCCACCAAAGCCCTGCTGATGGACGAAAGCGGTCAGGTGCTGGCGGTTGCCTCACACGAGTATCCTTATGAAACCCCGCAGCCGCTGTGGAGCGAACAGGACCCGGCCTTGTGGTGGCGCGCCACTGCCGAGAGCATTCGCCAGGTGCTTATCAAAACCGGTGTGGAGAAGATGATGGTCAAAGGCATCGGCCTGACCGGGCAGATGCACGGTTTGGTTCTACTGGACGGAAAAGGGCATGTTTTGCGCCCGGCGATCTTGTGGAACGACCAGAGAACTGGCGCACAATGCGACGCCATCCGCCTCAAGCTCGGACGAGAGAGACTGATCAAAATCACAGGCAACGACGCCCTGACGGGTTTCACCGCTCCGAAGATCCTGTGGGTACAGGAGCACGAACCCGAAATTTGGAAACGAGTTCGCCACATCCTGCTGCCCAAAGATTACGTGCGCTACAAGCTGACCGGTGATTTCGCCAGCGATCGGGCAGGCGGCGCAGGTACGATCCTGTTCGACCTTGCCAAACGCGATTGGTCGCCTGAAGTATTGTCCGCGCTCGACATCCCGGCCGAATACCTGCCCAAAACCTACGAAGGGACGGACGTTACCGGCACACTGTTGCCTGCAGTGGCGGGTGATCTCGGTTTGCCTTCAGGCATTCCAGTTTTTGGTGGGGGTGGGGATCAAGCGGCTGCGGCTGTTGGCACTGGGGCTGTCAGAGCAGGTGTGGTTTCGCTTAGCCTGGGCACCTCAGGCGTGGTCTTTGCCACAACTGATGGCCCGGTCATCGAACCTGAAGGGCGCTTGCATGCCTTCTGTCATTCCGTACCCGGTAAGTGGCACCTGATGGGAGTCATGCTCTCGGCAGCAGGAAGTCTGCGCTGGTTCAGAGACACGTTTGCACCCAACACCGATTACGACAAATTGCTCGAACCCGCAGTAAATGTTCTACCAGGCAGTGACGGTCTGTTCTTCCTACCCTACCTGACCGGGGAACGGACGCCGCATCCCGATCCGCTTGCCCGCGGCGCTTTTGTCGGCCTTACAGTACGGCACGCTTTTCCGCACCTTACACGAGCTGTGTTGGAGGGCGTTGCATTTGGATTGCGAGACAGCTTTGAATTGATGAAAAGCGCGGGACTGGAGGACATCTCCCAAGTGCGCGTGACCGGCGGCGGGGCGCGCAGTCCGCTGTGGCGTCAGATTTTAGCAGATGTGATTGGGGCGGAGATCGTCACCGTCAATACAGAAGAAGGCGCAGCCTACGGCGCGGCTCTTTTAGCAGTAACAGGCTCAGGCGTGTTCCGAAGCGTGGAGGAAGCTTGCGATGCGACGATTTCGATCACAGGCAGCACCAACCCGGGGCAAGACCAGGAAGTCTACGAGAGGCTTTATCCTCTGTATCGGGAATTGTACCCGGCGCTAAGGCCAACATTCTCAGCAGTTTCATCCAAGATCTAGATTGATGGATGGTAGTCAGAGTAGAAAATTTTAAACAAACTCATATAGAGACATCACTATGGATAGATAGGGAAAAATGGAATCCCATGCCTAGGACTTTAATTAGCGCTCCGAAAGAAGACGGTTTTCGTATGCCGGGGGAATTTGAACACCACGATGGTTGTTGGATGCTTTGGCCTGAACGGACAGATGTGTATCGGCTTGGGGCCAAGCCTGCCCAAAACGCCTACGTTGAAACTGCTGTTGCTATCAGCCAATTTGAAAAAGTGACAGTAGGGGTTTCGACGACTCAGTTCAAGAATGCACGGAACAGACTCCCCGAATATATCCGCGTGATCGAAATGTCCTACAACGATACATGGATTCGTGACTGCGGTCCCATCTTCGTTAACAACGGAAAGGAAGTCCGCGCTGTGGATTGGGATTTCAATGCCTGGGGCGGTTTAAGTGAAGGACTTTATTTCCCTTGGGATCAGGATGACTTGATCCCCTGCAAAGTGGCTGAGATCGAGTGGCTGGATCACTACAAAGCGCCAATGGTATTGGAAGGCGGGGCGATCACTGTGGACGGCGAAGGCACACTGATTACCACTGCCCAATGTTTGCTCAACCCGAACCGAAATCCCCAACTTTCTCAAACGCAAATCGAAGCCTGTCTACAGGATTATCTCGGGCTTGAAAAGATTATCTGGCTTCCGCGCGGCTCGCTGGACGATGAAACCGACGGACACGTGGACGGCGTATGTGCCTTTATCCGTCCAGGTGAAGTGGTCATGAGTTGGACTGACGACAGGAATGACCCGGAATACGATATCCTTCAAGAAGCATATGCGTTACTGCAAAAAGCAACTGATGCACAAGGACGTAAACTGAAAGTACATCAACTGTTCAACCCTGCTCCCCTCTATGTGACAGAAGAAGAGACCGAAGGGATTGACTCGGTTGAAGGCACACTGCCCCGGGTCGCAGGAACATTTATGGGTGGTTCTTATGTCAACTTTTATTTGGCGAATGGTGGTTGTGTCGTTCCGCTCTATAACGAACCTGCAGACGCAGTTGCTTTAGAAACCTTGCAAGAACTTATGCCTGAACGCAAAGTGGTCGGTGTAAAGAACGGGCGCGAGATTTTGTTGGGTGGTGGCATGGTGCATTGCATCACCCAGCAACAACCCAGTTCGAAATCGAACTAAGAGACGAGGAATGAAAAACCCAACACGGATAGCGTTGATCCAGCTTGCCTTTTCCGGGAGTGTGGATTCAATGAAGACAGATTATCAAACCTTTATCGCGGAAGCCGCAGCGCAGGGGGCTCAACTTGTTTGCCTGCCCGAATTTTCATTGCTCCCCTACTTTCCTGGCACACAGAACAGAAAGGGTTTTGATTGGGCTGAACCCCTGCCAGGCGGCCCATCTGAAAATTTCTTCAGCGCGATGGCAAACAAGCATAAGATCTATTTAATTGGCAGCCTTTACGAACAGGCTTCGGATGGGGGACTGTTCGACACAGCCACCGTCCATTCGCCTGCAGGGAACTTAATTGGCAGCACACGCAAGATCCATATCCCTTCCGGCAGTGGTTATCACGAGACGGATTTCTTTGCAGGCGGCGAACAATACCCGGTTGTCGATCTTGAATCGATTACCGTGGCCACACCCACGTGCTACGATCAATGGTATCCTGAACTGGTGCGCATCTACAGCCTAAACGGTGCGGAGCTGATCGTGTACCCCACTGCCATTGGCGATGAACCGGATGACCACAGCATCGACACTCAGGATGCCTGGGAGACTATCATGCGCGGACATGCAATCGCCAACGGCATTTTTATCGCTGCCGTGAACCGCATCGGTTCTGAGAACGAAGTCACATTTTACGGCAGCAGTTTTGTGTGTGCGCCTGATGGCAGTGTACTTGCGAAAGCCGGTCGCGATACCACCGAAGTGGTCATCGCTGATCTTGTTCCATCCGCGATCGCGAAATGGCGGGCGCATTTCCCCTTGCTTCACCAACGACGCCCATCGGTTTACCATCCTATCCTTCAGGCATGGTCCGGTGATGATAAACCCGATTGGACTCAAGAAACCCCTGTCCGAAGGACCAAACCACGAAAGTGGGATTGATTGAAAACTACCCACCTTCTATTAACCCTATGCAGGCTGCTCAATTCAAAATTCTTTCATATCGCCTGCCTGGATGGCTTCGATTTTCTGTATTTCGATGGTTTTTACCATAAATAATCGAGCACGCCGTTGGGACTCGAGACCAAATCCTGAGAATTGCTAAAGAAAGCAGGAAAATAGAGGGCACTGTCCTGGTGGAAAAGGAGAATCAATGAGTGCTGAGGATGTTCGAGAACTTGGAAAAGTGAAATTGATCCAGGTGCAGCCTTCCGGGTTGATTGTAGATACGCCTTCCGGATCCTATTACGATGCCTCCCGGCGCGTTGAAGTGGAGGAGCTGATCATCACGCCCCTGGGGATAGAAGCCAGAAACGCGGATGGAGAGCATGTGCTTGATATCCACCATAAGAACCACCCTGATAAGGCCTACGACGATGTCGACCTGATCAGTATCGGTTTCACCTCTCACTACGCAGCTATCAGGAAACGGTTCGGTAAGCACATGGAGGATGGTACCGCAGGCGAGAACATCATCATCGAATGTGATCAGGAAGTATGGCTGGACGATCTTGGAGAACAGATTGCGATTGAGCATGCGGAGACAGGAGATCAGGTCTTGCTGAATGTCCTGAGTTTTGCACGACCCTGCGAGGAGTTCAGCCATTTCGCTGACAATCGTCAGCACGAGGAACTTCCTGCGGCCGAGTTGAAGGACACGCTTCAATTTCTCGATCGTGGCCGGCGAGGCTTCTTGTTGGTGATGAGCGCGGGTCAGGACGTCGGGACCGTACGGGTAGGGGACCGGGTATTTGCGATTCACGATGTGAAATCATAAGGAAAGCGGACCCATTTCAGAATAAGGCCTGTGTTTACGCGGATGACAAGATCCGTCGATGGCAAGTTGGCTGGTCGGTTCTGATCAAGCGTGATCCGATGATTTTGATGCAAAGCAAATTCAAATGAACAGCTTTGCAAGGACGATTTTGAGGGGAGGTAAGTCCTACGGCAGAGGAGGAAAGGAGAGTACCATGAAGTATTATTCTCGTTCTCATAATCGGGGCGAAAACCTCAAGCCACCGGACCTCTACGAATATTTCGTTGACAACTTCTGGTTCGAAGAAGCCGATCTTGAGAATCAAAAGGTCAATGAACCCCTACGCGGCAGTCATAAGGCCGATGTGGTCATTGTAGGAGGAGGCTACACGGGGCTTTCTGCGGCTTTCCACATCCGGCAGAATTACCCTGAAAAACAGATCGTCTTGCTGGAGGGCGCCTGCTGTGGTTATGGCGCCAGTGGGCGAAACGGCGGTTTCTGTATCGCCACCAGCCTGTTAGACTGGGAACAAAAGGACCCTGAGATCCGCCAGAAGAGCGTACGCGTTTCGATGTATGGGCTGGAATTCATCAAGAGAATGATTGTCGAGCATGGGGTCGACTGTGATTTTGAAGAAAATGGCATGCTGGAAGTCGCCATGGACGCAAAGCAAGTTCGTAAACTGGAAGCGTTGCGCAGCGGGCTTAAGTCTTTTGGATTGGAGTCGACCCTCCTTCAGGGGAAGGATCTCGAAGGTGAGATACGATCCCCCCTTTTCGTTGCGGGGCTGAAAGAACCATACGGTGCAATCCTCAATCCTGCCAGGCTAGCCCGGGCAATGAAACGCGTAGTTGAGGGCTTGGGGGTTGAGATCAGGGAGCGCACTGTTGTAACGCGGATCATTCCTGGGAAGACACATCACATCGATACCGAATTAGGGGATATCCAGGCCCCTGTGTTGGTGCTGGCGGTAAATGCCTATGCAAATAAGCTCGGCTTTTTCAAGAACAGGATTTTTCCGGTCAGCGTTTTTCAGATCGCTACAGAACCGCTGAGCAAAGCGCAATGGGACTCCATAGGCTGGCAGCACCGGCAGGGGTTATCCGATATGCGCGTCCTGTATAGTTACAGCATCCCTACCCACGACGGGCGCATCCTCATGGGTGGATCGGACTTCACCTATTACGATGATGATGCTTTATGTTCCGGCAATGATAAAGCTGTCACCCAACGCGTCAAGGATAATCTGTTCGGGTTCTTTCCTCAGCTTGAAGGGCTCAAGATCGAGCATGCCTGGGGAGGCTCCACCGCGTACTCGTTAGGGCGCGTTCCCTCTGTTGGCGTGATGGGGGATCATCAGAATATCTATTTTGGCTCGGGTTTCAGCGAGGGCGTTCCATCCACGCAGGTCGCCGGGCGTATGATAGGGGATCTTATGGCTGGTGTATCCAATGAGTTCACGGACCATTTTATTGTCAATCGCAATATCCCGTATGCTGGCCCCAGGAACCTGCGAGGCATCTTCGGCCGAGGCATCAAGTGGATGATGAGAAATCTTGACTACTCACCGATCCATTGACATGGGAAAACACCTTGCAGAACGGGTTCTCCTGGAGATCGCAGGCTCACATCCTACCACGAGGGACACTTAACCTGTTCTGTGGATTCCTTCAACTCAAAAAAAGGAAATGTTCGCTCAAGTCCAACCATACCACTATCCTGTCGTAGGGTAATCAACATTCCAATTGGGCCGAGATTATAAAAACGGGCTCTGAATCCACAAGCTTTTCTTGGCAAACCATTAGAATGATCGAGCATGCATTCCTCCTTTGGTTTGAGGGTGTAAAATAATTGTTAGTTCCAGGAACCATGTTTGGTACGCAAGTAGTTTGGAAATGATAGGATGAAAGAGCTTAAGAACCATTCAATCCAGGATGCTCCACTTGTATGACTTAAGCACTCTCCGGTGGATTCCCATTGTTGCTATCAATAGTGGCATGGATGCACCGGATTGCCCTTGTTAGACACTCAGTTTCTTGTAGCTACCGCGGATTTTCCATCGTTTCCTCTTTCAGGATTTCTTTTTTTAAAGGACAGTCAAATTAAAGGTGTTGCCATGTCATGTATAAGAAAAATTCCTATCCTTGTTCTGCTTCTGGTCCCTTTTCTGACCAGTGCGTGCAGGATAAATGCAATTCCCGGACTATTCTCAGCCCCCTCTGGTACGCTTTCCACGCAACCAGCCGGTGCCACTATGCCATCTCAGGATCAAGGTTCAGAGAGCGATATGTTCCCCACTCTTACTCCCACCCCTACGCTCGCGCCGATCGGTGAGGTCCAACCCATTACAAACGATTATGCATACCTTGGAGATAAGAACGAAATGGCTCTGGGATTCAACCTTGGAGGAGGCGGCGCGATCGGCAGTTTGCTGTGGAAGGGGCACGAATTAGTGGATGACAGCGACTACGGGCGTTATATTCAGCTTTCGCCCTATGATGGCGATGACACCTACGAAGCGCTTGGCGATGACCCCTACGGCAATTTTGGTTGGAATCCTCTCCAGTCCGGCAGCAAAGCTCCAGTGAGCGCGAGTGTGGGGGGGACCACGCTTGAGTTCCGTCGCACTGACAATAGTATGTATGTGAAAGCGCTGGCCAAGGAGTGGGGAATGATCGACCAGGATTCCGATACGGTCTATGAGGTCTGGGCTTTTTTGCGTGACGGGTATTTCGAGGTCCATACGCGCGCAACGCACATCGGTACTGTTTACCATGCGACCGGTCCTGCGGAGTTTCCTGCGGCTTATTTTGAATTCGACTTGAGGAATGAATTCACCTATGTGGGGGACGCGCCTTTTACCGGAGCGCCCATGGATGAACTCAACTACGTCAACGCACCCGGTGAATTGCCCGGCGATCCCTCCTGCCCGAACGTGATCACCACCGAGAATTGGGCCGCCTTTGCAAGACAGGACCAGGTCGGGCTGATCCTCGCTGTCCCCCCTCAGAAATATCTATCGCCAAACTGGTCGGTTTGCTTGCTCTACAATGAACCTCAGGTTGGTTATATCAGCCCCTGGGCGTTCTTTGATTTTGCCCCAGGAGATACTCGCGAGATGACCTATTACCTTATCCCTGGCCCGATCACGGAAGGACGCAAGATCGTTTACGACCTGCTGCCGCACACCACCTGGAATTTCGACCTGGACTCGCTCGAAGGTTGGCAGGCTGATACGACTCCCGCCAGTGTGGATCACGGCGTTAGCAGCGTATACCTTTCACCTGATGATTGGTTCACTTCTGATTCTAGATTGAAAATTCGAGGCAACACGGCCCCATTCGTAAGTTTGCGCGCTCGTACGAAAGACCAGGAAGCCACAATTTGTCTCGAATATCTTACTCTCAGAGATCGTTCGTGGAATGCGAAAAGGTCCGCATGCCTGGACGCCTCGTCCGCAGAATTCGATGAATACGTTTTCGATCTTCGCCGGATCCCATCCTGGAAGGATAGCGTGGTCACACAATTGCGCTTATCTTCTAAGGACCCCGTCTGGCTGGAGATCGACTCACTTGAAGTGGTCTTGCAGGGTTACGCCTGGGAATTTGATGACCAGGAGGAGATCATGGGCCTGGAAGACAGGAATCAGGTAGAATCCCCCACACTGGATCGGGGTCACCTGCTTTTAGAATCCACCGGCGATGACCCTTATTTCACTCTTCCTGGAAATCTGTCCGTTGAAGCTGAAAACTCGCCCAAGATTGAAATTCGCATGAAGGTCTCTGCTGGTAGCTTTGCTCAAATATTCTTCCAAACCGGAGAGGACGATGGTTTTGTCGAGGACAAATCCAAAGTATTCGATATCATTGCCGATCAGCAATTCCACACTTACACGCTCGATATGTCCACCGTCGATCGGTGGCAAGGTATGGTCAGCCGACTTCGTTTTGACCCTACGGATGCGGTCGCTTCGATTGATATCGATTACATCCGGATAGGTCCCTAGCAGCAGGCGGTTCAATTTGATGCGGCGTTACTAAAAAGGCACTACTTCGTGCCTTTTTGTTTTGTTGTGAAATTTGCATTTTGATGAAAAATGAGTTGAACGAATGGTATAAAGATGACCAAGTGACCGATCAAACCGTCCACGCAGACTGTAAGAATAAATAGTCAACTGCTCTCAAATGGAGAGAACAAAAACCAATTACAGAGGAATCTTATGAAAGCGATTGTTTGGACAGCGTACGGACCGCCGGAGGTCCTTCAGCCGCAGGAACTTGAAAAACCCACACCAAAAGATCATGAAGTGCTGATTAGGATCGTTGCAACAACGGTCACAGCAGGGGACTGTGAACTGCGAAGTCTCAGCCTACCATTGATCCTGGGCCTGCCCTTGCGTATGTGGATAGGATTCTTTAAACCAAAGGAATCCACCATACCAGGAACTGAGCTGGCTGGCGTGATCGAAGCTGTGGGCGAAGATGTGCAGCGATTTAAGGTTGGTGATCAGGTATTTGGCGCTGCAGGCATGAAATTTGGCGCGAATGCCGAGTACATCTGTCTGCCTGAAAGGCCGGGAGAGATGGAAGGGGGAGTGGCCATCAAACCATCCAATATGACCTTTGAAGAAGCCGCTACCGTTCCATTCGGGGGACGCGATGCATTGCACTTCATCAGACTGGGAAATATCAAGAGTGGACAGAAGATTTTGATCAATGGCGCGGGTGGGAGTATTGGGACATTTGCAATTCAACTTGCCAAGCTTAACGACGCCGAAGTGACCGCTGTGGACAGCACAGGGAAATTGGACATGCTTCGTTCGATCGGTGCAGACCATGTCATCGATTACACACAGGAAGATTTCACTGATAGTGGGGTGATCTATGATGTGATCTTTGACGTGGTGGGTAAGCTTTCACTATCCCGTAGCAATAAAGCCTTAAAGCCAGATGGAACCTATCTCTTAGCCAACCCGGTTTCGCAGTTGTTTGCAGGACTATGGACCCAAATGACGAGTAAAAGAACGGTCATATTGCAGGCGTCAAGCGGCACGATTGAGGATCTGAACTTCCTCAGGAGGCTCATAGAGCGGGGGGAGATCCGAACGGTCATCGACCGGCAGTATCCGTTGGAAGAAATTGTCGAGGCGCACCGCTACGTCGAAACCGGGGAGAAAAAAGGGAACGTGGTCATCACTGTGGATCTTCACAAAGAGACCCGATAGTACCTCAGAACCATTGGATTTCGCTGGCGCTGTTCGGGTTGCTGGACTGAATGCTTATCGAATATCATAGATGTAAGCTGCTTTTCATGGATGCATCTGGTGTAGCGGTCCTGAAAATAAGCAAAGTTGGACCTGGAGAGATCTTATGCAACTTCCCCAAAGAAAATCATTGATGGAAACTGCCTTCAGGGAACGGTTTGGCGCTGCGCCATCCCTTTACGTCCAGGCGCCTGGCCGCGTCGACCTGATGGGCAGCCACACAGACTATAACCTGGGATTTGTGCTCACCCAGGCCATCGATCGTACTACCTGGATCGCTGCCCGGCCGCGTGAGGATGGGGAGGTCCGGATAGCTTCCCTCAATATCGACGGGGAATCCGTTTTTAATCTGTCGGATATCTCCTTCGACCGGGAAACACCATGGTCCAATTATGTGCGCGGGGTTGCGCAGGTCTTCCAGGATGAGGGGTATATCCTGAGCGGATTTAATGGCTTGGTCCACAGCACGATTCCCTTTGGCAGCGGACTGAGCTCCTCAGCGGCTTTAGAGGTAGCCAGCGCGAAATTGTTCGAAGCGCTCGCTGACTGGAAGATCGATCCTGTTCCCATGGCGGTGCTCTGCCAGCGAGCTGAGAATGAGTTCGTCGGCTTGAATTGCGGAATCCTGGACCAGTATTCTTCTGCTATGGGGGTGGAAGACAGTGTGCTGTTGCTGGACTGTCGCTCCATTACCAGCGAAACGAGACCTATCGCGCCTGGTGTCCAGGTGATGATTTGTGACACGCGCGCAGAGCGTGCGCTGACCGGCTCGGAATATCCTGAACGTCGTGCCCAATGTGAAGAGGGCGTTCGTATCCTGTCTGCTACCTATCCTGAAGTCCATTCCTTGCGCGATGCGACTCTGGCGCAACTTCAGGCCTGCAAAGAGAAAATGGACTCTGTGGTCTTTAAACGCTGCCAATTCATCATCGAGGAAAACCAGCGTGTGTTGGACATGGCAGCTGCGCTTGCGGCAGGGAATCACCAGGAGATTGGACGTCTGGCAGTGGATTCTTTTCAAGGGGCGCATAGGCTCTTCGAGATTGTCTCTCAGGAAATGGTGGTTATGTTCAGGGCCATCATGACAGCTCCCAGCATCTTTGGAGCTCGAGGCGCCGGGGCGGGGTTCGGTGGCTGCCTGGTGGCTTTTGTAAAAAGCGATTCGCTTGAACGATTCGCTCGCCATGTAGGGGATCAATACCTGGCTGAGACTGGTATCGAGCCTGAGATTTATCCCGTTCAGGCCGCTCAAGGGGCGAGTGTACTGGCGATCTGAGTGTAGGTCGCTTTCCCCGAATTCTCACCAAGACTAATTTAGCGCAATAACGCCTCTGCATCCGAGTGGATGACAATACCATCCGGCTTGAGCAATCTCTGTTCCTGTCTCTTGATCTCTAGAGCGATCTTCAATCGGTCCTTGTGATTTGGAATCAGGGCGGTAAATTCAGGAGAGCCAAACAACCTGCTATCTTGAATGCCGTCAAACGAATGATCGGGCAGGAAATCCAGGGCGCCGATCCTTCCGAGATCAACCTGATGATGTGTGAAGACTTCTCCTTCCAGATCACCAAAATCCACCCCTACAGGATTTGCGCCCAGTTCAACCAGAATCCGGCAGAACCACGGCTCGAATTTAGCTGTATAGCCTTTTCTCGCACGTCCGAACGCCATTTCACCAAAGGGCGTATCGATACGAAGCGCTGCAGGCGCTTTGCTGGTGTTGGAGCCGCAGGCGATATCCAAGATCCTTTGGCCTCGGATGTCCGACAGCCTCGTGAAGGAATTGGCCAGCCTCCCGGACATTTGCTTGAGGAAATCTTCGACGCCGGGTTCCTTTGCCATTTTCCTATCGAGATCATAGTGAGAAAAAAGCGCCCGGATCGTGTTCGCAAGCAGGACTTGATCTTGATCATCATTCCAAAAGCGCTTCAATTCGGTAATAAGCCTGTTCTGCTTATTATCTTTTAAATCTGGATTCATTGTTCTTTTCCTGCTGTCAAACGATTCAAATCAATGGCTTGGCGCATCCCTTTGATTGAGGTTATTGCGATACCTCAATTCATCCAGAAGAAGCCTGCCAGCCTTCCCCGTCGCGCTAAAGACAGTCGATCCATCACACGACCGACACGCGTTCAAACTGGCTATTATGCAGTTCGGCGTAGAAGCCCCCGCGTGCCAGCAGTTCAGTATGCGAGCCTTGCTCGACGATGTCGCCCTCGTCCATCACCAGGATCAAGTCTGCATTACGGATCGTAGACAGGCGGTGGGCGATAACAAAACTGGTGCGACCTACCATCAGACTATCCATGGCATTCTGAATCAATATCTCCGTGCGAGTGTCCACGGAACTGGTGGCTTCGTCGAGGATCAGGATGCTGGGATCAGCCAGGATGGCGCGGGCGATGGTCAGGAGTTGCTTTTGTCCCTGCGAGATGTTGGAGGTCTCTTCGTTGAGCACCATGTTGTAACCCTCTGGCAAGGTATGGATGAAATGGTCCATGTGTGCAGCTTGGGCAGCGGCAATGACTTCTTCATCGGTTGCATCTGTGCGTCCATAGCGAATGTTCTCCATGATGGTGCCGTTGTAAAGCCAGGTATCCTGCAACACCATGCCGAACATCCTGCGTAGGTCCTCGCGTGTGAAGTCGCGAATGTCGTGACCGTCTACCAGGATCGAGCCTGCATTCACGTCATAGAAGCGCATCAAGAGCTTTACGATCGTGGTTTTTCCAGCTCCGGTCGGTCCGACGATGGCGACTTTTTGACCGGGTTGGGCAATTGCAGAAAAGTCCTTGATGACAGGTACTTCTGATTTATAGCCGAAGTGGACATGCTTGAAGCCCACATGACCTTCCACTGCAGCCAGTTTGACCGGGTTGGTGGTCTCGACGATTTCTTCGTCTTCCTCTATGAATTCGAATACGCGCTCAGCAGCAGCAGCAGTCTGTTGCAGGACATTTGAAATGTTGGCAAGCTGCGTGATGGGTTGGGTAAACGAGCGCACGTACTGGATGAAAGCCTGAATGTCACCCACTGTGATGGTGCCACGAATCGCGAGGTAACCGCCGAGGATAGCCACAGCAACATAGCCCAGGTTACCGATAAACCTCATGATCGGCATCATCAAGCCGGAGAGAAACTGGGATTTCCAGGCGGCATCGTACAGAACATTGTTGTATTTGTCGAACTTTTGGATGCTCTTTTCTTCGCCGTTGAAGGCCTTCATCACGATATGGCCGCCATACATTTCTTCCACGTGGCCATTGACGTGACCTAGATAGTCCTGCTGTTGCTTGAAGTATTTTTGCGACTGGCGGACGATCACGCTGACCACGACCATAGAAAGCGGGACAACGATCAATGCCGCCAGGGTCATCAGCCAACTGATCGTGAGCATCATGACAAGCACACCGATCACTGTTACCACGGAGGTGATGATCTGGGTGAGACTCTGACTGAGAGTCTGGTTAACCGTATCCACGTCATTGGTGATGCGGGAGAGCACTTCGCCGTGCGTGGTATTGTCGAAGTACTTGAGCGGCATCCGGTTGATCTTTTCGGAGATATCACGACGGAGACGGTATGTGATATTGGTCGAAATGTCAGCCATGATCCAGCCCTGGATGTAGGCAAACAAGGCGGAGATCAAATAAAGGCTGAGCGTGATCAGAACGATCCTGCCTATGTAGCCGAAATCGATCGAGCCTGTCCCGCTGAGTTGAGCCAACACTCCCTCGAACAACTTGGTGGTGGCCTGCCCCAGTATCTTGGGGCCGGCGATATTGGCTGCGGTCGAGGCAATAGCAAATACGAACACGATTAATACCGTAATCTTGTACTTGCCAAGATATTGGATCAATTTGAGCATGGTCCCCTTGAAATCGCGGGCCTTGTCGCCTTTCATCATGCCCCTCATTGGGCCGCCACGCCCCATCGGTCCGCCGCGTCCTGGTCGGTGCATCATGATAGTTCCTCCATGCTCAGCTGCGATAATGCAATTTCTTTGTATGTTTCACAGCTCTCCATCAGATCAGCGTGTGTGCCTTTGCCGACAATCTTGCCCTCTTCGAGCACGATGATTTGTTCGGCATTCATCACCGTAGAGACACGCTGGGTTACGATCAAGATAGTGCTCCCGCCGGTTTTTTCCTTAAGTTGCTTGCGCAAGGCGGCTTCTGTCTTGAAATCCAGGGCAGAGAAGCTATCGTCAAAGATGTAGATTGGCGGTTTCTTGATCAGGGCGCGGGCAATCGAGAGCCGCTGCTTCTGACCTCCCGACACGTTCATCCCGCTTTGGGAAATTTCCGCATCCAGGCCATCGGGTTTTGAATTGACGAATTCAGTCACCTGGGCAATATCTATCGCAGAGTCCAGCATTTCCCCGGTTGCGTTTTCATCTGCATAACGCAGGTTGCTCTCGATCGTGCCAGAGAACAAAACACCCTTCTGCGGGACGTAACCGATCTGCTCTCGAAGATCATGCTGGGTGATTTCCCGGATATCGATACCATCCACCAGGATGGCTCCTTCGGTGGCATCGTAAAAGCGCGGAAAAAGGTTAATGATCGTGGATTTCCCAGAGCCGGTGGAACCAATAAAAGCTGTGGTCTGACCCGGGTGCGCTGTAAAGCTGATGTGATGGAGCACATCCTCATCCGCACCCGGATAGCGAAACGAGACATTTCGGAACTCAATCTTGCCTCGAAACGACTCCGTGAGTCGTTTTGGTTCTTCTGGATCCAATATCGATAGGTCGGTTTCAAGCACATCCGCGATACGATCAGCAGACACGGAAGCGCGCGGCAGGATGATGAACATCATTGATAGAAACAGGAATGACATCACGATTTGCATGGCGTATTGCATGAAAGCGATCATGTCGCCTACTTGCATGTTTGCCTCGGCTACCTGATGGGAGCCGATCCAGATGATGGCCAGGGCCAGCCCGTTCATGATCAGCATCATCAATGGCATCATGACGACCATAAGGCGGTTTATGAACAGGCTGACGGCCGTCAGGTCAATGTTAGCCCTGTCAAATCGCTGTTCCTCGAAATTCTGCATATTGAAAGCGCGGATCACCATCATGCCAGACAAATTTTCACGCGACACCAGGTTGAGTCGATCTACCAGTTTCTGAATGATCTTGAATTTCGGCAGTGCGATCGAGAACACCACCAAGATCAAACTGATCAACACCAGCACGGCCACTGCGATGAGCCACCACATGGACGAGTCTTTGCCAAGCACCCTGATCACACCTCCGATACCCAGGATAGGCGCGTAGAAAACCATGCGCACCATCATGACCACTACCATCTGGATCTGTGTAATGTCATTTGTGGAGCGTGTGATCAATGAGGCAGTGGAGAATTTATCAAACTCTTTGTTGGAAAAACCTTCCACCTTCTCGAAGGTGTCTCTGCGTATGTCGCGTCCCATCCCTGCGGCTGTTTTCGCTGAAAGGTATCCCACAACGATCGTACAAATGCCAGAAGCCAGTGTCAGCAGCAACATGATAGCACCAACCCGAAGGATGTAGTTGTTCTGCAGTTTGGCAGTATCCATGCCCAATGCAGCGTACTCATTTTTCACCGGTACGACCGCGGCCTGGCTGACCATTTTTTCGCCGAGTGCTTCGAACTGCTTGTTGATCATATCCGTGATCTGGGTTCTTTGAGTCGCCGGAAGTTGGCTGAGGAGTGTCCACACGTCTACCCCTGCCGGCAGCTTGGAGGGGTCGAATCCGAGATTTCCACCCATTTGGGCTGCCTTGGATGGATCGGCTATAACCTGCTCGATCGTCGAAACCACCAGGATCGCCTTCCCCATGATCGGGTCCAGGCGATCCATTTCGGCCTGGTCGATGTTGTTCAGAACGTAAATGGGCTCGTTTGCAAGAACGGGATACTGGCTAAGATATCCTTCGTAGTCGGGTGAGCTTTGATCTACCAAAGTGTAATCATTGAGCACAGACGATTTCTCTTCATCACTCATAAAGATCACGATCTTGTCCATCTCACTCAGACGGATCGCAGCAGGTACCGCGCTTTCCACACCGCCTTGCTGGATTCCAGTATTCACGATCTTGGACAGATAATCAGGCAACGCCAGGTCGAAGTTTGCTTGAGCAAACAACAACACAATGGCGAGCAGGATCATGGTCATATAAGGTTTTGTGTATTTTGCCAATCGGATCATTGCAGGCGCTTACTCCTTGAATTGAATTGTATCTGTCACCAATGCTACATGACAGGTCACTTTGTTGATAGTGTCGCTACCATTTACTAGGCACATCGCGAGACCAAGGGAAATGGCATCGAGCAGGTTGCCGGCTAGGTTTCAGGTGCGGTTCAGATGCAACGCCAAGAGGATTTGTGGATCCGGATTTCCTCATGGGTATTTCTCGTGTACTGGAGACAGGTCCAGTTCATTGGCGGCGCGTATCATCAGGTTGAGCGCTTCCGTGATCTGTGCTTGCTCATCAATCGACAATTTAGGCGCCAGTTTGTCGACCCAGCGATAGCGCCCCTTGATGCCCTGGGCGATGAAAGCCTTGCCCTTTGGTGAAAGTGCCACTTGCTTGGCGCGCCGGTCGAGAAGGGACTCGGTTCGTTCCAACAAGCCGGCCTGGACGAGCTTGTCTACCAGTTGGCTGGCGGCAGCAGTGCTGGTGTCCATGTGTTCGCTGATGTCCGAAATACCACATTCCCCCTGATATTTGAGACGCATCAGGATACTGAATTGGGGCATGGACAGCCCGCTCACTTTGACGTAATGCCTCCAGTCGCTCATCGAGCGGTGCATGAAGACATCCATCCACCGGCGCAGGGTCTGTGAGAATTGAGTTGAATCAGACATGGTTAAGCCACCTTTTTAGTTAAGCGAGCTTAACTATATCCAAAAACTGGAGTTTGTCAAGCATTTCTTTGTAGAGTTGGGTGCCTAAAGGCCAGATCAATTTATGATACACTAGGTAAAGATAATCTGATTATTCTGGCATCGAAAACGGCACATTTTTCTTCGAAGGTGAGGTGGAGGATGAAAAACATGCCTGCCATAGTCCCCAAGGGGATACGTTGTTCCCTAGCCGTGGTGGCTTTATTGACAGCTGCGCTTGCCTGCGACGGCGGTACACCTACCCCGCGAAGCGGGCCGGTCACGATCGTTTCACCGACGCTCCAGGAAAGCAATTCCCCAACACCCGAAGAACCTGGGATAACCACCGAAGAGCCGCCAGGCGAGGTTACCCCCCTGCCGACGACCGGCTCGATCCGCGGACGCGTAGAATTTACAGGGGTAAACACGGGTCCTCTTGCCGATACGATCGTGGAGGTCGCGGGTTGGGAGGAAATCCATTGGGCGAAGACGGATGCCCGAGGTGATTATGAGATCGATGAGGTGCCTCCCGGCCTGCAAATGGTCATTCCCCGGACCAATGCCGGCCTGACCAGTTACCAATCCGTGAATGTCATCGCAGGGCAGGATGCGGTGGCAGATTTCAGCATCCTGCCCGCCTTTCCAATGGTCGCGACCAACACACTGGAGGCAACTATTCTTGTCGATGGAGAACCTGTTGAAGGCGCCTACCTGTGGATTGCCAGATCCAACACTGTGTATCAATCCGACCGGGATGGCGCACTCAGTTTTGTCTACGGTTCGGCAGTTGGGAGCCCGGTGGTGGCTCGATATCAGGAGTACTGGGATATTCTAGAAGTTCCTTTTAACACGGACCATTGGGACATCGAGTTAACCCGTATCGGAGATCCACCTCCATTGCCGGAGGGCATGGTGCTGGTCGAGGAACAAGAGCCGGTGATCTTATATGCCTTGTTGCCAACTCCCTTCAAGTTGACCTTGTTGCCCGGAGTGGAGGTCCAGGAGGATTGTATTGCTTTTCAAGGTGCTGAGGCCTCGCTCGAGATGGTGAAAGGATCCTGGAAGATTGTGGTGGGAGACATCTGGCTGCTGGATTTCGGTGAAAACGTGGGCGAAGCCAAACAGGCATTGAAGATCATCCAGTTCTACGGATTCAACCAGCAATGCTTTGTCGGGCGTCCGGATGCCTCCATGGAATATTACCTGAACAATGGTCGAGCGCCTTCAGGATCGCTGGCCGGAGAAGATTGCATAAAGTTCGATCCCAGCGCGATCAAGGTGGAAAATATCAACGACCGCTGGAAGATCACTCAGGGTTCGAATTGGCTGATGGATTTCAATCGCCAGGAAGCCGAGGCTCAAACCGCTTACAGGATCATTCAAAAGTATAAATTCGATCAGTCGTGCTTTGTGGGGCGTCCTGATCCCTCCCTGGTTTATTTTCGAAGATAACCTGAGCTAGCCTTTCCTTCCAAGGAGACGAATTGTTCTTAAAGCGCTTGAGGATTCGGACTGGTATCGCTGTATTGATCAGCGTGCTTATCGGGTGGCTGGTTTTTGTAGAACCTGTTAGGGGACTCGAACAGCCCTCCCAAAGAACCGTACAACTGACCTTGTTGCCAGACTACGTCACCGGTCAAATTGAGATCGTCGGGATGGTTTCCTCCCCGGAAGAGATCTCCCTTGAAGAAGCCAGGTTGGAAGATTGGGGGCTTGGAGGAGACCTGCACGTCTGGCCCGCCGATGCCGCCGGCACCGGCCACACCTATTATTTGCAAGGTGTTCTCGATAATGCCGTCTTGGTTTCATCCCAGGAAGCCGGGTTGGATACCATCACGCTTGGGCCGTTCAATTTACCACCTGGCAACTCTATATTGATCGCTATCCCTTTTTCCAGCCTTTTTGTGGCGGGCATCTCTCCTCCTCCGCACAACCTGGAAGAAGTCAAACGTCAAAATACACCTCATGTGAATCTGCTCTATTCTGCTGCCGAGTACCCGCTTGACCTATTCTTAGAGATCCCTTTCACGCATATCACAAAAGAGATCGAACTGGATCTTGTCCCGCTGGTGGGGGAATTGCTCCAGAAACGACAGGACAGCTTTCGCTTGCAAGGACAGGTGACCTTCGGGGACATTCTGGCCTATCCGGAATTCGAAAAATATTGCCAGTGGACCGTTGAGAACCCCTTTTGGTCCTACCGCATGGCGGATACGCTGTTCGCCCTCGATTCCTTGCCTGTCTTCCATTTCGGATATTTGCCGCCCGCTTTTCAATACAAACCCTCTTACGTACTGGTCCGCAGTGAACTCCAATCCTGTAGCTATGAGAATGGTGTTGGGGTAGTCATCACCCGGATCACGGGACGCGCGTTCCACAATCCGGATGGCGCCTCCCATTATCCGGAATTCTTACTTGAGCAGGATGTTCCAGAACAGCAGTTGGAGCTCCAGACACGGGGTGTTGGTACGGGAATATATCAGATTCAACTGGGCTCGATCCGCATGGCTCCAGGGGATCGTTTGAAAGTGGCTATACCCGGGGCGGATATTCGACGCATCTCTCCCGAGCCTTCACGGTACTCCTATTCTGATGAGGGGCAAACCCTGGTTGAATACGTTGGGCCAGGGAAATTCGCACTCATTCTTGAGTACACGCCTCGACCAGTCCTTTTCGTTCAACAACTTCCTGCCACGATCCGATCCTTGGGTTCCAAAGCAGAGGCGCTTCTTGCTTCATTGTCCCTTGGACCCTGGAGATGGCAACCCTGGGGAGTCTTCATTCTGTGTTTGGCAGTATTGTTTGTGGAAAGTCGTCTGGGTCACTGGTTGGCCCGATATCAGCGCGTAGTAGTGTGGCTATTAGCCGGTTTGCTGTGTACGTACAGCTTTCCAAATGTCTTCGGCCTGCTCCTTTTTGCCAGCGGCGCCCACTTGCTTGCAGTCTGGAAAACTGGTTCGCGAGGCGCCATTCTCAGAGGACTCACAACCATTCTTCTGGTGATGGTATGCCTGGGGATGGATACTTCTGCCAGGAACTTGATCTTCTTATTGGATGGGGTACATCTCGAATTGACCCTATTCACACCTTCCCTGTTGCTCCTGCTGGTCGGCCTCATTACCCTGCTATACAGGAAGTCTGCTGGTTCGATGCGTTGGACGCCTGACCAACTGATCGCGCCGGCCATATTCCTGTTTGCCTTGAGCGTTTTGGATGCGCTTCAGAAAAGCCTGCCAGCCTTCTTGTTCGCCGGGGCACTTCTATTTCTTATGGCACCAAGGTTTTCAAGTCTCATGGAGAAAGACGCGCCTGAGGGTCCTCCGGCTTTGGCTGGTCGGGTTCGGGCGGTCGGGGGATCACGCTTGATCTGGTTTGGCCTACTGGTTTTGTCGATCTTCATCGTTTCAAATGATGTCACGCACACAGCCGAGATCCTGGCTCCCAATCTGGGCGTGGCTCGTTTCCTGTTGGAACCGGTCTTGCTGTTCTTGTCGGTCCTGCTCTCCTTCATGGCGTCGGGCGCTCTTTTTCTGCTGCTCTACTCCCTTCTGCCGTTTAAGGAAGGATATCTGAAGGCGATCGTATTCACGGTGGGGTTGTGGTTGCTCTTCGTGCTGGGTGTGGGTGGGGATGATCGTCTGGTGACCGTACTCCCGGCCATGCTGGTAGGCCGTTTTGTGTACTACCTGAGCACCCCGCTGCTGATTGGGATTTATTTAGAAATCTATTTCGAACGTCAGGTGGGTAAAGCCACGCAGGTTGTGAAGAAAACCTCCGGCAAGGCTTCCATTTCAGGGCGTACGCTAAGTCAAATTCTCGATCCGTTGAAATCCGTCCTCGGACCGGTGGGAAGTTTGCTCTCCCTGGTTGCACCCGCCTTATATGCATGGGCCGCCAACCAGCCCCTGATCACTTCCTACTTTGACGTGTTACAGGTGCTGATCCAGTTCACGGTAAGCTGACACACGGATTTCTCGTTTGAAATAGTTAATTAAGATACCATCCTGATACGGGTTGGGATCACCGGGATCTGGTTTCACATCCCATCCAATGGCATATTCCTGTTTTCGGTTATACTGAAAAAGTCGATCTTTCATAGGTAAATGGTGTCTGCATAGTTCTATCAAAACTGACACCAATAGTATATCGTGCGGGGAGCCATCATCGTTTCCAAAATGAATATTGAGGGAGAGGAAAATATGGCAAGTGCAAATCCAGTCACCGATCACAGCCCCCAGTTTTCCTTGCTTTCCGAGCAGAATCTTGAGCAGCTTCACCTGGCTGCCCTGGAAGTGCTCAGGGTCACCGGCGTCCGTTTCCACCACCAGGGTGCGCTGGATATGCTTAGGGCAGCCGGCGCATTCATTACCGATGACAACCTGGTCAAATTCCCCGCCCGCCTTGTGGAGGCGGCTCTGGGCTCTGCCCCTGGTCGTGTGATCCTGTGCGACCGGCACGGTGAACCGGCCGTGTTCCTGGAGGGCCGGCGGGTCAACTTTGGCACCGGCTCAGACTGCCTGAACCTGCTGGATCCTGAGACCGGTGAGCACCGCAAATTCACCCAGCAGGACCTCGTGAACGGTTATCGCCTGTGCGACGCCCTGCCCAATATTCACTTTCTGATGTCCATTGGCCTGCCGACGGATGTCGATCCCAAGCTGAGTTACGATGTCCAGATGGCTTTAATGTTGGAGCACTCCACCAAGCCTATTGTGTTTGTGACTAACGATAGTGCCAGTTGCCAGCGCGCCATCGATATGGCCGCGGCGGTCGCGGGTGGACAGGAGGCCCTGCGGGAAGAACAGCACATCCTGCTGTTCTCGGAGCCAAGTTCGCCCCTCCAGCAGTCGGAATCTGCGCTGGATAAGTTGCTCATGATGGCCGAATACGAATTGCCGGTCGTGCATTCTCCGGGTCCGCAGATGGGCGGTACCGCACCAATCACCATGGCCAGCGGGTTGGCCATGTCGCTGGCGGAGATCCTCGCAGCCTGGTCTTACATCAGCTCCAACGCCCCGGCGCTCCGTTCATCTTTGGCGCCGGCCTGCATCACATGGATATGAAATCTTCCCAGATCTGTTATGCCTCCCCTGAGTTCCAGTTGACCAAAGCCGCCATCGCCGAGTTGGGGCGCTGGTATGGCATGCCCACCTGGGGGTATGCCGGCTGCTCAGATGCCAAGGTCATGGACGAACAGGCTGCTCTGGAGGCGATGCTTTCGGTGCTGACGGCCCGGCTGAGCGGCGGTAACCTGATCCACGATGTTGGCTATATGGAAAGCGGGCTTACCTGCTCGTTCGAAATGATCGTGCTGACCGACGAATTGGTCGCCATGACGGACAGTCTGATGTGCGGTTTCGAAGTCAACCAGGATAGTCTGCTGTTGGACGAGATCGACCGCGTCGGCCCCGGCGGCAATTATTTAAGCACCAAGCAAACCCTGCGGCGTTTCCGTGATTTCTGGTACCCGGATTTACTCGATCGCAGCATCCGCTCGACCTGGTTGAAGAACGGCGGGGTCACCCTTGGAGAACGGCTGAATGCGAGGGTAAAGGAAATTCTCAAAGAGCACCGACCGGAGCCTCTGGAAACCGGCGTTAAGCGACACATCGATGAGATCCTCTCCCGGGCGGCGTGATGGCTGAGCCTGGTGGTCTGCGATTGGTTGGGGGAGATGCCCGCCGTCAAGGTGCGGTCGAGATCGTCACCGGCCAGGCAAAATATGTGGAGGATATCCGCATGCCTGGCCTGTTGTACGCCCGCGTTCTACGCAGTCTGCATCACCACGCGCGCCTGGTCTCACTGGATGCCCGCGCGGCGCTTGAAGTCCCGGGCGTGATTCGCATTCTCACCGCAGAAGATGTGCCGGGTGTCAATGGCTTTCCGGAGTACAGCCGGGGAGAACCCTTGCTCACGCCGGTTGGCGAGACGCTGAAGATGAAAGGCGCGCCCATCGCCCTGATTGTTGCGGACACCCTCGGTGCGGCGCAAGCCGGATTGGAAGCCGTCCGCGTCGAGTACGCCCCCCTCCCTTATGCGTTCGAACCGAATCAATTGCCATCGCCGATTTACCCGGATGGGGATAAGTTGAACGACCACCGCGTTATTCAAAACGATGTGGGGGCAGCGTTTGCTGGCTCGGACCGGCTCGTTGAGACCTATTATGCCACCACGTACCAGGAGCACTCAGCTCTGGAGCGCGAATCGATCTTGGGTTACCTGGATGAGAGCGGTCGGGTGACGGTGGTGGGTGGCAACCACGAACCCCACTGGCAGCAGAACTGGATCGCACAGGCGCTGGATCTGCCACCTGAGCGCGTTCGTTTCCTCACACCGCCAACCGGTGGGTCCTTTGGCGGCAAACAGGACCCCTGGCCACTGGTCGCGACCGGGTTGATGACATATCTTACCCAACAACCTGTGCAACTGGTCTATACCCGTCTGGAATCTTTTGAAGTCTCCCCGAAACGGCACCCCTACCGGATGCACTATAAGATCGGTGCGAACCGGGATGGTCGGTTGACGGGCTTAAAGGTGCGCATCGAGGCCAATACAGGTGCCTATGATTCGGCGGGCTATTTCATTCCAGAATATGCGGTCATGGCCGCAGGCGGGCCGTACCTGTGGCAAGCCGCGGATCTCTATGCCCAGACGGTGTATTCCAATAGCCCGAAAAGCGGCCAGTTCCGCGGGTTTGGCACGCCCCAACCCACCTTTGCCCTGGAATGCACGCTGGATGAGCTCATCCTGGCCCTGGATGAGGACCCGATTCGCTTTCGGCTTAAGAACAAGATCGAGCAATCATCCAAGACCTTCCTGGGCTATCCGGTAGCCGAACGATTGGGCTATGAGGAAGTGCTGATGGCCCTGGAATCGCGTTATGCGGAATTCCAGGAGCGCGCTCGTGCGTTCAATACCGACCGGCGCAACGCTTCGATCCGAGCGGGAGTTGGGGTGGCCGGTATGTGGTATCGTTTCGGGAAATCGGGCAGCTTGCGTATTGAGGCTCACGCAGAGCTCGACTTGGATGGAAGTTTCGTCCTTTACTGTTCTGCGCCGGAGTACGGGCAGGGTATCAGTACGGTCATGCTGCAACTGGCTACTGAGGTCCTGGGGGTTCCGCGCGACTTGCTCAAACTGGTCAATGCCGACACTGCTCTGACGCCCGATAGTGATGTACAGGGGGCTTCCCGGGCCACCTACTGGGTTGGCAATGCAGTCTGTGACGCAGCCAGAGCGCTCAAAGGAGAAATCCTAGGGATCGCCGGAGAGATGCTCGACTGCGATCCTGAACACCTGTCTCTGGAGCCAGGGGAGGTCGTGAATACCCGCGATGCGGCCAAACACATCAAATTGGACGGCGTAGCGCGGGAATTCGAGCGTCTGGGTAAATCACGCAAGGCGCGTGGATTTTTCGACCTATCCCCCCAGTTTCCCAAGGAGAGTCGCCCCAAATACACACCGCATTTCGTGACGGCTGCGCACATGGCCGAGGTGCAGGTCGACATGCATACCGGAGAGGTAAAGGTCACCCGATACGTGGCCGTGCACGACGTCGGGCGCGTGATCAACCCTCACGGCGCTGAAGGCCAGGTCCAGGGCGCAGTGGTCATGGGGTTAGGCACCGCGCTGAGCGAGGCATTCCGGCCAGGGCAGACCACAGGGTTCAGCACGTACATCTTGCCCATGGTTGGCGAAATTCCCCAGATCGAGGTCGTGCTGGTGGAAGTGGCGGGATTCCAGGGTCCGCTGGGCGCTAAAGGCCTGGGAGAAACAGCCATGCTGCCTTCCGTACCGGCCATCCTCAATGCGGTATCGCGTGCGATTGACGTGCGTGTGCGCGAACTACCCGCCACACCCGAACGGATCCTACAGGCCATCCTCCACAAGGATGCCTGATGTAATGAGTTGAAGCAACCCTACCAAACAGGAGGCAAACGATGAGCCAACAACTTCCCATTCCAACCCTGCAACCTCTCGTGCGCATGATCTCTGAAGACCAGGTGCGAGAATTGCATTACGCCACACTGGAAATACTGAGCCAGACTGGCGTAAAGATGCAGGACCCCCAAGGCCGCGAGTTATTGCTTGAGGCTGGCGCCTACGAATCCGGTGAGCGCATTAAAATCCCCGAAAATCTGGTGACGGACGCTATCGATCGCGCGCCTTCTCGCATTCCCATGCACAACCGGCTGGGGGAGCTGACGATGCCCCTTGAACTGGGGAAGGTTTTTTTTGGGTCAGGGTCGGATACGACCTTCACCTTGGACCCCGAGAGCGGTGCGCGCCGGCGTTCAGTGGCTCAGGACGTGCTTACGATAGCCACCGTGGGAGATGCGCTCCCGAACATCGATTTTGTGATGTCCATGGCAAATCCTTCGGATGTGCCGCCGGATGACCTCTATCTGCATGCCTTCATGAATATGGTGCGTGGCTCGGTCAAACCCAACGTCTACACCGCCAAGGACCGGGCAGATATGGAAGCGATCTATCGCATTGCCGTCGCAGTCACCGGTGGTGAGCAGGAGTTACGCGAGAAACCGTTCCTGTTGTCCTATGCGGAACCGATCTCACCTCTGTTCATTATCGAGGAATCCCTGCAAAAATTGATCTTTTGCGCCGAGAAAGGCATTCCGGCGGCGTTTATCCCCTCTCCCAACACAGGCGGGGGAGGTCCGATCACCCTGGCCGGCGCGGTAGCCCTGGGAAATGCCGAGTGTCTGGTGGGGTTGGTCATTTCTCAGTTGGTGCGCCCCCATACGCCCTTTCTGTACGGGATGAATACCGCCGCGCTCGACATGAAATCCACCATCGTCAGCTATGGCAGTCCCGAGTGGAGCCTCGGAATGGGGGCCTGGGTCGAACTCGCGCGTTTTTATCATTTACCCGTTTGGGGCTACGGGGGCGCTACGGACAGCAAGGTGGTGGATGCGCAGGCCGGGATCGAGGCTACTTTTTCGATTATGAATGCCTTTCTGACGCGCTGCACGCTCGTGCACGATGTGGCTTACATTGAATACGGATCGACTTCATCAATGGAGATGCTGGTTATCGCGGATGAGATCATACGCATGACGCGCTACATGATGGAAGGGGTACGTGTCGACCAGAATACGCTGGCTCTGGAAGTCATTGACCGCGTGACGGCCGGTGGCGGATTCCTGGCCGACGAACATACCATGCAAAACTTCCGCAGTGCGCAATGGCTGCCGGATCTGATCGATCGCAGCCGCTTTGACGCCTGGGAAAAGGCTGGTTCAAGGAATATGTTCGCACGCGCCAACGAGCGCGTTCGCAAGATCCTGACGGAACATAAGGTACCCACGCTGCCGGAGGCGGCTGAAACCGTATTTGCGGAGGTATTGGCGGAACGTGCCGATCAACGAGCCTAAGCATGTGCTATACCGGTGCGACGGCACTTAATGAGAAACCGCAGAGCGTTTCCAGGGCGCCCTGCGGTTCCTATGTTTTTCTTTTTGATTTTCTAGCTTCTATCCCAATTTTCCTCCTGGCCCGGCCTCAATGCGTGGTGCGGACGTCGATGATCTTTTGCCCGGGGATGGCTTCCAGAACGGCCACCAATTGTTTCTGGGTAACGCCGCGAACCTTCACAACCAGGTCCCAAAAGCCAGGGCGTTTTGGAGCGGGTAGGCCGCCGCTGGCATAGATGCCCCAACCTTTGGCAGTGATGGCGCTGGTCACCTTGGCGAATTCGCCGATCTTGTCCGGTAACCGGATGGTCACTCTTACACCCTTTTCTCTGCCCCCAAGCAAGTTTGAGAACTCGGCCAGCAGATCGTTTTCGGTGATGATACCGATGACGATCCCATCCTCGAGCACAGGCAGGCAGCCTACTTTTTGACGGACCATTTTTTCGGCGGCTTCTTCCAGGGTAGCATCCTGCTCGATGGTGACCAGCTCTTTTCGCGTCATCATCACATCTTTCATCTTCAGGTTCGACAATAAACGGCTGATCTCCCAGACGTTGAGGCTGCCTAGGTCGGAAGGCAGTACCCTCAGGCGGGCCCTGGTGACCAGACCGACCAGGCGTTTGCCGTCTCCGACGACAGGCAGGTGGCGCACTTTGTTCTCAATCATGATCTTTTGCGCTTCCGTGGCGGCCGTTTCGGGGGTGGTCATGATGGGATGGCGGGTCATGTAATCCTTGACTAACATCTCAGGTTCCCTCCTTGGGTTGGGTGATTACCGGATCGAACGTCCGTAATTTTTCTAGCGGGATGTGGCAAAAGATGCGATGCTCCTTGGTTTCTTCGCGCCAGGGGGGGATCTGTTTCGCACAAATAGCACCACCTTCGGGGAGCAATTTCTTGCGGGGGCAACGCGTATGAAAACGACATCCGCTGGGAGGATTGATCGCGCTCGGCACCGTGCCTTCCAGGCGGATATGTTTTTGCTTGACGGTCGGATCCGGGATCGGCACCGCTGAAAGCAGTGCCTCCGTGTAGGGATGGTAGGGTGGGGCATAGATGGCTTCGGCAGGGCCGATCTCCATGACCTGACCAAGGTACATCACTGCCACCTGATCGGAGAAGAAGCGCACCACGCTTAAGTCATGCGCGATGAAGATCAGAGTGGTTTTAAATTCATGTTGCACTTCAAGCAGCAGATTCAGGATAGCAGCCTGCACGGACACATCCAGGGCACTGACGGGTTCGTCGCACAGCACCAATTCGGGGTAGCTGGCCAATGCCCGGGCAATACCAACGCGCTGCTTTTCCCCACCACTCAATTGTCGCGGAAGCCGGTCGTAATAATTCTCTCCCAGGCGCATGGCCTCCAACAATTTGATGACTTCCTCCCGCACCTTCTGCCTGGGCTTGGTCTTGAAGCGGATCATCGGTCGGCCGATCTGCTGCCCGACAGTGTATGAAGGATTCATGGTCGAATCCGGGTTCTGAAAGACCATCTGTAATTCCTGTATGAGGGCCTCATCGCGTTGGGTGATGGCGTTGGTGATGTCGAACCCCAGAAAATGGGCTTTGCCCGAAGTCGTGTCCTCCAGACCGATCAGGGTTTTGATAAGGGTGCTCTTCCCACAGCCTGATTCGCCTACCACGCCCAGGGTCGTGCCTTTGATGACCTCGAAGCTGGCATCTTCCACCGCTTTCACATAGCGCTTCTCACCCAGCCCGAGCACATCCTTAAGAGAAGTACCCTGCACATCATAGTACTTTTTCAGATTCTCGACCGTCAGGATCGGTTCAGAGGTGGTCTCACGCGTTCCTATGATGGGTGGGACGATCTCTTCGCTGGGCTGCCACAATTTGGGATCGATCTCTTCCGCAAAGTGGCACCGGATGCTGACCCCCCCCGGTAGTTCGCGTAATATTGGGCGCTCCTCGCGGCATCGTTCCTGGACGTAGTCACAACGCGGTGAGAAGATGCAGCCCGCCGGGCGATTGCGCGGAGGTGGAACTCGTCCGCGGATGGGATAGAGCAGACTGCTGGCTTTATCGGCTCCCAATTTGGGAACGCAGCGCATCAGGCCCTGCGTGTAGGGGTGTTTCGGGTCACGATAGATCTGCTCGACCGTGGCGCGCTCCACCATTTCGCCGGCGTACATAACGCCAACCCGGGTCGAGACGCGCGCCACCACTCCAAGGTTGTGCGTGATGTACATGATGGCCGTATCGAAATCGCGTCGCAGCTCGGCGATCAGGTCCAGAACGGCCGCTTCCACGGTCACATCCAGGGCCGTGGTCGGCTCGTCCATGATCAGCAGGGCGGGATTGTTGAGCAACGCCATGGCGATCACCACGCGCTGCTGCTGCCCGCCCGAGATCTGGTGCGGGTAGCGCTTCATCACGTTGGCGGCGTCTGGCATGTAAACCCGTTCCAGCATCTCGATACACATCGCCTCGGCCCTTTTCTGCGGTATCCCCCGGTGGACGGTCAACACCTCCGCCATCTGGTCCCCAAGGCGCATGGAGGGATTGAGAGCTTGCATCGGGTCTTGATAGACCATGGCAATCTGGTCCCCGCGCAACCGCCGTAATTCTTCCCCTTTGACGCCGACCAGTTCCTTGCCCTGGAATTTGATACTGCCCCGTTTGACGTAGCCGTTGTTACCCAGGAAATTCAGGATGGCCCAGGCTACCGTGCTCTTTCCACAACCCGATTCTCCCACGATGCCATAGGTTTCACCGCGCATGATCTCAAAGGATACATTCTGCACGGCTTCGATTTCGCCGCCGCGGACCTTGTAAGCCACAGCCACGTCTTCTAGTTTTAAGACAGGAGGCGTTTGCTTGGAATTGCTCATCATGCCTCCCTCACTTTTGATAACGGGTCATCTCTTCTCGCAGTCCATCTGCAAAGAGATTCAGCCCGATCACCAGAGAAGCGATCGCCAGGGCAGGCCAGATCACCGCCCATTGGTTCGAGAAAATATTCTTGCGAGCTTCGTTCACCATGTTGCCCCAATCGGGATCAGGTGGTGGTAGTCCGATGCCGAGGAAGCCGAGCGTCCCAATGGCGAAGATGGCGTAGCCAACACGCAACATGGCGTCCACCAGCAGCGGGCCGCGCGCATTGGGCAGGATCTCGTTGAACATGATGTACCAGACATTTTCTCCACGTGTTTCTGCGGCGCGGATGTAATCGCGGGTTCTGATATCCAGCGCCAGGCTGCGCGCCAGCCGGGCTACGCCCGGCGCACCGGTCACGGTAATTGCAAGGATCACGATCAGGTCCCCCTGACCCAGAGCAGAGATCACCACCAGGTACAGCACGATGCGCGGGAAGGCGATCAATGCATCCAGCACTTGCATGATCACTTGGTCGGACCATCCACCGCGATAGCCGGCGTTCAGGCCCAGGATCGACCCCAGCAGTAAGGAGCCAAATACGCCCCAGATGGCCACTCCGCCGGGGATGGAAGTGCCGTTGGGTAACCGCGTTTTGAGCAGAATGACCTGCGTGCCCTGCATCAGGCGAGAAAGCAGGTCACGGCCGAGATGGTCCGTGCCCAGCCAGTTGGTGGCGTTGGGTGGCTGGTTTTGGATGAAATCCGTGGCGTTCGGGGAATAGGGCGTCCAGAAAAGGGAAATAAGCCCAACCAGGATCCAGAAGACCACCATAACCATGCCGATCACTGCTACGCGCGAATCGAATACGATGGAAATGCCTCGCCACATACGCTGAAGCGTAGAAGGTCGGGGGGTAGGGGTAGAAGAAATGACTGCCATCATGGTCTCCGATCAGCCGTAGCGAATGCGAGGATTGAGGAAGGTGTAGGCCAGGTCGCCGATCAGCCGCGTTGCGATCGCGATCGTAACCGTCAGCATGGCGGCGGCTTCGACTGCATTGAAATCGCCGAAGATGGCAGCATCGTAAATGTATTTCCCCAGGCCCGGGAAGCCGAAGATGACTTCCACCACGACCACCCCGCCGATCAACCAGTTAACGTGCAGCATGATGATCGTGATTGGTGCCATCAGCGCGTTACGGATGGCGTGGCGGATGACCACGCGACTGTAGGGCATGCCTTTGATGATCGCGGTCCGGATATAGGGCGAATCCATTACTTCGACCATGCTGGCACGCGTCATGCGCGCCACGTAACCGAGTTCAACGGCGGTCAGGGTCAACACCGGGAGGGCGATCAGTTTTGGATCCTCGAAGATCGCATCTTCAGAAAAAAACACGGACACCGCCGGCAGGACTTTCAACCAGATGCCCAGGATCATGATCAGGAAAATACCGGTCACGAACTCCGGCGTGGCAGTGGCGCCCAGGCTGGAGATGGAAATGAAGCGGTCCAACGGCTTTCCTTCATTGATTCCGGCCATGATGCCAAGTATGAGTGCCAGAGGCATGACGATCAGGAAAGCCGTGGCAGCCAGTACAAGCGTATTGCGCACGCGAGGGTACAGGGTGGTGCCCACAGACCGCCCGGACTGCAAGGATTTTCCGGGATCGCCTCGCAAGATGCCCCTTTTCAAAGGGATGAATTGCTGTGGGCCGTCCTTCAGTTCGGTAAACCCCGTCTTGGTGCGCAAATAGATCACCGTTTCTGACCCGCGCACCCACTTGACGGCATTGTTGCGGTTATCGATGCCCCAGAAGTATTCGCCGCCCGATTCATCCTGCTGCCAAGCATCATTGACCGGTACCTCGATGCTGGAACCATCCGGCTGGCGTTGCAATGCAACCAACAGGCCTTCTTCCAGTTTCCAGTGGGTCGGTTTCCCGTTTACGTCCGCCCACCATTCCACTTCATCTGTCTGTAGGTTGGGGATCGTGATGAGCGGGTAGCCTACCAGGGATTTTGCCTTCCAATCGTTGCCCACCAGCCATTCCGTATAGCGCGTCCAGGGAGAGCGGTTCAAACCTAGCTGGGCTCTGAAGGAGGCACGCTGCGCCTCGGTCGAGAAAACTCCCAGGATCTTCAAGGCCACGTCCCCGCTGCCGACTTCCAGTAGAAAGAATAGCGCCAGCGAAACGAGCAGCATGGTAATAAAAGTTGAAACAATACTGCGAAGGATGAATCGTGCCATAAAGCCGCTCCTCTGCTATGTGCGTTGTGAGCCTGCTTGTGAAAAAATCCCCCTGCGGATACGAACGTTTACGACGAATGGTACGATGGCCATCTGGAAGGATGGCCATCGTATTCATCGTACAAATCTGGTTATGCCTCTTTCCAAACCTCGTGCAGCAGATCGTACTCGGTGGGGTGGGCAGTAATGTTCTGGAAGGTCTTGGGAACGATGTTCCAGACCTGTTTCCAGAAGGCAATACCGATCGGGCCGCGCTCCATAAAGATATCTTCGATCTGGCACATGAGTTCACGTCGCGCTTCGACGTCCAGGGTCGATTCCGCTTCAGTGAGCAAGCCCTGGAATTCCTCGTCGACCCAGCGGGTTTCGTTCCATTCAACCGGGTTGCCGTCCGCGTCCGCGGTGTAACCCAACCTGAGAACCTGTGTGCTCAGCGGACGGTGAGTCCAGGAGGTCATGCCCAGGTCCACTTCGGTCCAGCGGTCCCAGTAGCCACCGGGTTCGGTGATATCCAGTTCGATATCAAATCCGCCAAGCGCAGCCATTTCTTTGAGCGCTTGAGCGTATTCCGGCTCTTCCAGATCGTTCTTGGTCGCCAGGGTGACTTTCAATCCATCCGGGTAGCCGGCTTCGGCCAGCAGAGCCTTGGCCTGTTCCGGATTGTATTCCGGGATGTCTTTTTCGCAGTATGCCGGGTGTACCGGCGCGACGTGGGCATCAATGCCCAGGTCGACCTGTCCATAATAAGCCAGTTGCCCGATGCGTTCGCGGTCCTGGCACATGAACAGGGCCCGGCGCACGCGGTTGTCGCTCCAGGGTTCAAGGTCCACGCGTACGCGTAGTACCGTCGTGACGGCGGTGGGAGCGGTCAGCACCTTGTGCGTGGGCAGGTCCTTCAGGGCCTGCCAGTCGCTGGCGCGCGGCTGGTAAAGCGCGTCTACCTGCCCGCCTTGGACGGCAGCCACGCCGGCGTCTTTGGCCATCGAGACGTAGATGATCTCATCCAGGTAAGGCAGCGGTTGGCCATCCTCACCCATTCGCCAATAATCCTCGCGTCGTTTCAACACAGCGCGCTCGCCTTCCGAATACTCTTCCAGCGTGAAGCCGCCGGTGCCGATGGGCTGTTTGATGAAGTCGCCCTCGAAATTACGGTGCATGATGGGAGCGGGATAGTGGAACAGGTGCTCAGGTACGCCGATGTTGCCTTCCTGCAGGTGCATCTTGACGGTATAGTCATCCACTTTTTCGACGTCCTGCATGCCGCGCAGGTAGGAGAGCAGGCTCAACATGGAGGAACCCACATCCGGGTCCAACCACTGCTCGAAGTTGAACATGACGTCATCCGCGGTCAGTTCGTCCCCGTTATTGAACTTGACGCCCTTGCGAAGATACAGGGTCCATTCGGTGACATCCTCATTGGCTTCCCACTTTTCCAGCAGGTAAGGCCGGGTGATGTTGTCAGAGCCGGTCTGGGTCAGGTACTCTGCCACCTGGCTGACTACGTTCGCCTGCTGTACCCAAGAGAATCGCGCCGGGTGGTCGATCTGTTGCAGTTCCATGGCGCGGGAGAAGGTGCCGCCGCGGGTGATCTTGCTCGCCGCCGGCGCTTCAGTGGGCGCCTCAGCGGGAGGGGCCTCCGTCGCTGGAGCTGCGGTTTCCGGGGTCCCGCCGCAAGCCGCCAGCAGATAGGCAGAGCTGGCCGACAGGCCCAATAGGGTTGAAAATCGTAAGAAATCCCGCCTCGTGATGCGACCCTGTTGCAGCTGTCTGAAGGCTTCAGGCAGGGCCGGATGCGTCTTCTCCATGTCTTTCAAGGAAATTGGGGTCTTTTTCATTATCTTCTTCCTCCGTATCAAGTGACAAGTAGATAGATATACTTTTGCATTAAGTATTCGATACGCTTACCTCCTTACTGGTCGATCGTTGGATTTAAGAGATTGTTCACGCTGTACTCTTGTTTGGTATAGTGGAATCGACCTGACACATTCAGGTTCATCCACTCCCTATGCAGTTGACCACGAATAAATGGCGGGAGTTTTGAGAGGGGTTTCTTCAATCATTATAATAGCATAAATTATTTGACCGGCAAAATGCGCCCATTTTTTTGGGCGATTTTATACTCAACCAAGAGGCTTAACCAAGTCCGCTGGTGCTGCTGGTAGCTCTTCCCATGGTCCATGTGCTGCTGTCGTACGAGCACGTCGCGCAGTTTAACCCTTACGGGAGGATGACCGCCCGGCCCTCCAGGTGGTATTCGTCCAGCATGTCCAGCGCCTGGTTGATGCGCCCTGCGTCAAGGGGAAGCTTCTCCGAGACAACTTCGCTGAGGTCCAGTTTTCCCTGGCGGACGAACTCGATCAGGGCTGGCAGTTCCTGCGCCAGATGGTCGGCCACCCCGATGATCTCCGCCTCTCGCATGATAAGCTGGTTGTATGGGTCGATGGTGACCTGCCTGTCGCTGAGCCCCACCAATCCCACCCGGCCGAAGAGGGCGACGGATTGGATGGCCTGTTCGATCGTCTCCGGCAGGCCAGTCAGATCCAGGGCGACGTCCACGCCCCTGCCTTTCGTGTAGGCTTTAATCTGCTCCGCCGGATGGTCCTCTTTGGCATCGACCGGAATGGCTCCATAGTGCTTTGCCAGGTCCAGTTTCTTTGGATGGAGATCCACCGCGTAGACCTGCAGGGCGCCGAGTTCCCGGGCCAACTGCACCGCGGCTGCCCCGAGCCCACCCACTCCGAAAATCGCCACCGTCTCACCTGCACTCAGGCGGGCTTTACGCAAGGCGTGGAAAGAGGTTGCCGCGGAGCACATCATAATGGCGCCCTGTTCGAAGGGAATCTCCTCCGGTAGCTTGAAAACGCTTCGGGCCGGGATCAGGATCGCCTCGGCGAACCCGCCGTCGCGGTATTTACCGATCATGGAACCGGAAACGCAGAACTGTTCGCTGCCTTGGCGGCAGTATTCGCACTGTCCGCAGGTCACCAGGTAATGCAGGCACACGCGTTCGCCAGGTTTGAAATTCACCACGCCAGGCCCCACTTGCTCCACGATGCCGGCTACCTCGTGTCCCAACGTCAGGGGTAAGGGGCGTACGGGCGAAACGCCTGCCCGGTAGTGCGCGTCGGAATGACAGATCCCGGCGGCCTTTACCCGCACCACTACATCCTCGAAGCCGGGTTCAGGGAGCGGTACGTTCTGAGACTGCAGAGGGTCTCCTGGCTGTATCAATCGAACAGCTTTCATTGATCGAGTCTCCTTTTGTGGGCAGGGAATCGACCCAAGCCTACCTAGCAGCATTCCCCGCATTGGCAGTCACCCACCCCCTCCTCCCGGATTCCGCTGGAAAAATCCGACAGGTAATCTGGATTATACTATCTGCAAATTTGAACACATGGAGGCGGACATGCCCATCACCCAGAGCAGCTACCAGTCTTTGGGCGCACCCAGATTTCAAAAATTATCCAATGACCAGCTGGCGCGTATGCATGCCGCCAGCCTGGAGATCCTTGAGCGAACGGGGGTACGGCTGCATCTGCCTGAGGCAGTCGAGTTGTTAAAAGAGGCCGGTGCGGATGTAACCGAGGGGCATCGCGTGCGTATCCCCTCACACATGGTGGAATGGGCCCTGAGCGTGGCGCCCAAGCGCGTGGTACTGTCGAACCGCCGTGGCGAGCGCGTCATGCCGCTCGAGCGCAACAATGTCTTCTACGGACCTGGCTCCGATTGTCCCAACGTGATCGATATCCACAGCGGTGAAAGACGGCCCGGCACCCTTCAGGACATCGTCGAAGGCATTCGCGTGTGTGACGCACTACCGAACATCGATTTCCTCATGTCGCTCAACCTGGCCGGCGACCTGCCGCAGGCACATGCCGACCTGTACCAGATGCAGGCTATGCTGGCCAACTCGACCAAGCCGATCCTGTTCGTGACGACCGGGTTCGAAGGCTGCGCGAAGGCGGTCGAAATGGCGGAGATCGTGGCAGGCAGCCCCGAGGCGCTGCGACGCAGCCCACTCTGCGCGCTCTATATCAACGTCACCTCGCCGCTGGTGCACAACGAAGAGGCGTTGCAGAAGCTGCTCTTCATGGCCGAGAAGGGCCTGCCGGCCACCTACACGCCGGTCGTGTTGCGCGGGGCTAATGGGCCGATCACCCCGGCTGGAGCGGTGGCCTACGCCAATGCTGGCGAACTGGCCGGGTTGGTGCTGGCCCAGCTCAAGCGCAAGGGTGCTCCAGTGCTGTTGAGCGGCGGAACCCAGGACATGCTCGATATGCGCACCTTGCTGGATATCTACGCCGCACCGCAGAACCGTGTGCTGTGCGTGGAGATGGCGCATTTCTACGGTCTGCCCATCTTTGGGCTGGGCGGCGCCTCAGACGCGAAGCTCCCGGACCAGCAGGCTGCTGCGGAAGTGGCCTTTTCCTTGTTGACTGAGACCCTGGCCGGCACGAATCTTGTACATGATGTCGGCTACCTGGAAGGCGGCCTGACCAACTCGCTTGAAATGATCGTCATGGCGGACGAGATGATCCGCTGGGTCAAAGAGTTCATGCGCGGCGAGCAGGTGGACGAGGAAACGCTGGCGCTGGACTGGATCAACAAGGTTGGTCCGGGCGGTGATTTTCTGAAAGCCAAGCACACCCAGAACCACTACCGCGAGGACTGGTACCCGACTCTGTTCAACCGTAAAAACCACGAAGCCTGGAAGGCGGACGGTGCGCAAACCCTGCGTGAGTGCGCTCGCGCCGAGGTCCAGCGCATCCTGGCCGAACACAAGCCCGATCCGCTGCCTGAAGACGTGGCGCAGGCTGTGCAGGCGGTCATCGATCGCACCCTGGTCAGCTGACGCGGGGCATCCAGGTTGTTGATAAACAAGGAGGCGGATCGCCCAACAGGCGATCCGCCTCCTGCCTTCTCAAAACTAAGTTCTTTTCCACTTATACCGTCTTGAGGTATTCGCGCACCAGCAGGGCTGCCGTGGCCCCCTCGCCGGCTGCCGAAGCGACCTGCTTGGTGCTGCCCTGGCGCACATCGCCGGCGGCGAAGACCCCGGGCATGCTGGTTTCTAGGAATGTGGGTTCGCGTCCGCCAAAGGCCGGTGTCTGAGGGCCTTCGTGTACCAGTTCGTGGCCGGTCTGGATGAATCCCCATTGGTTCATCGTGATTGGCGTCTCTTTCAAAAAGCCGGTATTGGGCGTAAGACCGATGAACACAAAAACGCCTGCCGGGTGGATGGTATTGCTCTGGCCGGTACTGTTGTTCTTGATGTCCACAGCCTTCAACTTTCCGCCCGATCCGCTGAACTTAGTCACCTCGGTGTTGAAACGCAGTTCGATCTGCGGGTGGTTGAGCACCTTTTCCTGGATGATCTGGCTGGCGTTCAGCTGTTCACCGCGCACAAGCAATGTGACCTTTTCCGCGAATTTGACCAGGAACAGGCTCTCCTCGGCGGCGCTGTTGCCGCCGCCCACCACTACCACCGGCAGGTCCTTATAGAACGGCCCATCGCAGGTGGCACAGAAGTGGATGCCAGCGCCGATGAAATCGTCCTCGCCGGAAGCTCCCAGGCGTTTGTAGCGGCTGCCGGTGGCGAGCAGCAACGCCCGAGCGCTGTACTCGCTGCCGTCGGCCGTATCGACACAATGGTAGTTATCGTGGCTGTGGATGCGCACCACGTCCTGCGCCTGGAGCATTTCCACACCGAAGCGTTCTGTTTGCTGTCTCAGTTGCGAAGCGAACTCCGAACCGAGCACACCTTCCGCGAAGCCGGGCACGTTGTCCAGCCGTTCTGTTGCCGCGGCTTGCCCGCCGAGCGCGGCGCGTTCGATCACCAGGGTATCGATGCCTTCCCGTGCGGTGTAGAGTGCGGCCGTCAGCCCGGCCGGGCCGCCGCCGATCACGATCAGATCATAATGGCTGCGGGAGGCGCTGGTCTTGAGACCCAATTTTACGGCCAACTCGGCGTTGGAAGGCTCGACCAGGATGGAGTCGTCCGCGAAAGTAATGGTGGGGATGATGCGTTTGCCGTCGTTCCGGCTGAGGACGTACTGTTCTCCATCCTTATCCTGCTCGATATCCACCCAGTTGTAGGGGATCTGGTGCTCGCCAAGGAATTGCTTGCTTCTGCGACAATCCGGGCACCAGTAGGCGCCGTAAATTGTGATGTCGCTGGTTCGATCTTTTTCCATAATTACTCTCCTGACTCGATGAAACTCACAGGTTTGATGGCAAAAGGTAGGTCTCTTCTTACGTGATAGATCGACAAACTATTTTACCTGGGTCCAAGCACAGGTCTTTCCGGGAGGAGTATAACTTAATGCGGTGGCCCACTTTATTTCCTTTGCGGGCATAAGCTGCCAGCCTTTATCACAATACACCCATTGTTTTCGTCGCTCACATTCTTGTATAATCAGGGTAACTTCCTTGGTGATCGTGCGCTTGCAGAAGTTGGTAACAAAACACCTTACAACGACGCTTCAATTCAATCTCGGTATCACTGAGCAAGCCGAAAAGCATGTCGAAATCGATTGATTTATCCCGAGCCAGCGCCGCTTTTTTGACAACCTCCATGTTGCTCGCCATATCAGGGTTTCTGGGCACGGCGCTTCCGGCTCGGGCTCAATCCGAACCGGATATCGATGTCGGGATCACGATCGGGTTCGATGAGCATTGCAAATTTGGAAATTGGTTGCCCATTCATATCCTGCTCAAGGCTCAAGACGCGGATTTCACCGGCAACCTGTCCATTGCATATTCTCAAGCAGAGTATTTGATACCCGTAGATCTGACAGAAAATGCGCAAAAATCGATATCGACACAGATCTTTACCAACGTACGAGATGTCAACCAGGTGCTCACCTTTCGTTTGATTCCTGAAACACATAATGATGCCCCAATTTTCCTGGACCAGGTAAATCTGACGTGTTTTGCCGACCGCATTATCGGCGTGATAACCAATACGCCTTCCGCATTTACATTGTTGAATGCACTCCAGCCCGCAAACACAACAGATGTGGTAGTCCTATCTTACGAAGGCCTGCCGAAGAATGTGTTGGGATTTCAAAGTCTGGATGCATTGATCATCGCGAACACGGATGTGTCAGATCTGGATCCCGATCAATATGAGGCCATCAAACTCTGGGTGATGCAAGGCGGGCATTTGATCTTCGGTGGGGGAGCGCAATGGCAAACGACAATATCTGGATTTGAAGAGCTCTTACCTTTGCTTATCACCGGGTCGCGCTCTACCAATATCCTTACCGGTTTTTCCGCCTTCAATGCCCCACTCGAATTATCGGAGATCATATTAATTGAAGGAACCCAGCAACCTGGCAGCAGGATACTCCTGCAGGATGATGGTCAACCTCTGGTTGCCCAGCGCGCATATGGTTCGGGGACGGTTTCTTTGCTGACCTTCGACCCGAACATTTATGATTTCAGGAGATCGCCAAATGCCGTTCTGTTTTACGACTACCTGTTGCTCAGCGTTTCAGATAGCTACGATTTTACCTCCATCAAAGATTGGAATTCCGCCATCGCTGCGGTTTCATTGTTTCAAAATCAAAACCTTCCTGCTTTGTGGTACGTATCAGGCGCCTTACTCCTGTACATTGTTCTTCTTGGCCCCGTCCATTTTTGGGTCCTGAAAAGTAAGCAAAGACCTGACTTGGCCTGGATCACTTTACCGATCATAGCATTCAGCCTGACAGCCATCGTGATCGTGATCGTTTGGGGTAGCAGGGGAACGAAGCCACAGATCAATCAACTGGCGGTTGTCCATCAATGGCCCGGTTACGAGCGAGCATTTTCCAGCGGCATGGCGGGCATCTTCTCTCCTCAGAGAAAGGAGTACCAAATTCAAGTCGAAGCGGGATTCTCCTCATATCCGTTTGCGCCGCATAATTATTTCGATACTCCAAACAATCAATGGGCATTCAGGCACACAAACCAATTCATCGCCGATACATTGATTAATGCATCCGAAATCATGCCCGTGGGCATCCTGGGGTGGGTGCCTGCATTACCGATAAGGTCTGATCTGGATCTGATCCTGGAATCCTCCACCGCAGTTTTATCAGGTGAGATTCAAAATGAAAGCTCCATTGACTTGGAGAATGCCATTCTATTCTATCCAGGCGGATTCGAACTCATTGGGACGATCGGTTCCGGGGAATCTGTTCACATTGATCTGCCCATCGACCTGCTCTCACAGAGGAGTTCGAATGCCAACACCATTCTATATAGCACTGTATACAACCCGACCACATATTATGGTAGCGTCATTCGGGAGAAAATAGCCCCTGACACGCTGGTAGCCCGGAATACCATCCAGCAACAGATCGATCTCATAGAAGCGGTATTGGGTAATTACACCGTCCCTCCGGTGGGTTTTCTTCTGGTTGGTTGGGACGCTACCCAGATATCACACCAGATCAGCCTGCCTGGTGAGGAATTCGATACGAATTCTTTAACCGCGTATATGGTTTCGCTGCCCATCGATGCTGTTTCTTCGAAGAACCAGATGATCATCCCGCCGGCTCTGTTCAATTGGTTCATCACAGAGGACAGCAGTCTGAGATATGCAAATCCCTATAAACTTCGGTTTGGATATCAGGATCATGTAGATATTTACTACAGGTTGGCGCAACCGGTCTCATATTCCGATATTGTTGAGATCATCATTCACCTGGAAGGACAAGATTCTCGTCCGGATTTCCCTTTGAATATCTTCCTCTGGAATTTTGATCAGGAACAGTGGGACCGGTACAATGTGCGCAACTGGAATGCGATCTTGATTTCGGACCCCTCAGCGTACGTCGACAAAAACCTTACTGAGGTGCGAATAAAACTGGTTGAAAATGGAAATGGTGGAGGGATCGTGAACGTCAGTAGAGTGGATATTAGCCTGGTGGTGGAACCTTAGATGACTGAGATCATCCAGGTCAAGAACCTGACCAAAACGCATCACGATCAGAAGATCGTTGATGGTATCTCGCTTACGGTAGAAGAAGGGGAACTCTTTGGTTTGGTTGGACCGAATGGTGCTGGAAAATCCGCGACAATTCGCATGATGGCAACACTGCTGATGCCTTCGCAAGGCGATGTTCTAATTGAGGATCACAGCGTGAGGTCCTCTCCGGAAATGGTTCGCAGAAGTATTGGATATCTACCAGAGTATTGTGGTTACTATTCCGATATGACCACCTGGGAATACCTGGATTTTTTCGGTGCCTGTTACAAAATACATCACAATGAGCGAGTGAAACTGATCGCGGCGCTGTTGGAATTGGTCGACCTGTCTAACCGAAAGAATGGCCAGGTGGACGCTCTGTCGCACGGGTTGAGACAAAAGTTGAATCTGGCTCGCACGCTGCTCCATGACCCTAAAGTGTTGATCATGGATAACCCACTATCCGGGTTGGATCCTTATGCCAGGGTAGAATTTTGTGATCTGCTCACCGAATTGGCGCAGATGGGTAAAACTATTTTTTTCTCAACGCAAATCCTGGAGGACGTTACCAGAATATGTAAGCGTGTCGGGATTCTGGAATCAGGCAAATTGGTTGCGCTCGGTTCGATTCAGGAGTTACGCACCCGGCTGACCATTGCAAAAACGATCCGGATGAAGGTTCAGGGTCAGGTAGAATATGTGCATTCCTTGTTGAAGAACAACCCGTATATTTCAGACATGTATTTCGGTGAAGGCAAACCTGAAGACCCGTACGCCACCTTCCAAATTCAGTTTCAGGGAGAAGAGGAGAAAGTAATCGAACTTCTTGCAGTCCTGATCAGGGTAGGCGTCAAGGTGATCAGTTTTCAAGTGGACTCCAACGATATGGAAGAGATATTTTTACGCGCCACGCGAGGAGTCGAAAGCTGATGAAGACTCAGGATGTTTTCCCCTCCTCAGCAGGTAATCCCGGCCTGGTACACGCGACAAGAAGGAAGAATCCCATTCTTGCAAAAGAAATGCGAGGGCTTTTCCGTCAAGAACGTTCCCGAATCGTTCTTTCTTCATATCTAATCCTCGTGGCGGTGATCACCTTTCTGCTATATATTTCGATCATCTCGACCAATGCAGTTGACCCGGACCCCGATGTGCGGCGCACATTGGGAAAAATCATCTTTCTGTCGCTCACTATCGTACAATTGCTTACAACGATTTTCATCGCGCCAATATTTTCTGCCGATTCCGTTACAACCGAGCGAGTGAATCACACATTCGACCTGCTGAAAATCACCTCGATGCCTGCAAGCTCAATCGTTTTGGGGAAACTGCTTGCGAGCATCAGGTTTACGATGTTGTTCGAACTGGTAAGCTTCCCCCTGCAAAGCGCCGCTTATCTGCTAGCAGGCATAACCCCCATAGAATTCCTGGCGAGCATCGTTCTTCTGGTCACCACAACCGTTTTCGTATGTTCCATGAGTGTCTGGGCATCCACGCGCTATGGTCGCACCAGTTCGGCTATTGGGCTGGCACAACTGTTCTCAGGTGTTTTGCTGATAGGTCTTCCAATTTTGGTCTATGTTATTATTCGATTGTCGCCTGTTCCAGGTGAACAAGGGTTTTTTGAGCTGCTGACTGCCGTTTCTAATAACCTGGATCCTGCCTTCCAGATCATCCTGATTGTTGCTGTCTGGTTCTTTGTATCTTCAAATCCAATCTCTGCAGCAGCGGTGAGTTACATGCTCCTGTTAGATGAAGGTGCACACGGTTGGTACAATCTGGAACCCTTTTTTCATATCCCATTTTCCTCTTTGGCGCCATGGATACTCTATGCGCTTATGTACCTATTCTTCGCTTGGATCTTGTACCTCCTGGCTGTCAGACGGATCAAGCGTAGAGATGAATTATGACTGCATTTGACCTGCTTCTGTCGCGATTGCGGAAATGGAGACGTTGGACAAGGCTGCACAAGTCGGTGTATCACAGCGCCCGCGGTTTATTGGGTGGACTTTCAATCGCGGCGGTCCTTGCGGCTTTTCTGACTCCTTCGGGCAACCTATCCGAAGGGACATATGTTCGCCTGCTGATCGCCGCCGCCGCGTTGGGATTTGTAATTGCCGTTGCAGTTGCATGGTTATGGCCGGGATCCAGACTGAAGATGGCACGGGACTATGAACAGGCCTTCGGTCTGAAGGAGCGTATCAGCACAGCCATCGAATTGAATTTGCACGACCGTGGTGATCAAACCTGGCGGGATCTGCAATTGGATGATGCTCTCGAAGCTACGGAGCGGATCATTCCAAAAACCGGCCTGCCATGGCGTTTTCCGAAATTGGAAATGGGCATGCTGTTGATCACCACTGTTCTGGTGCTCGGCTCCTGGTTTTATGGGGAGCGATCCTTTCGACAGGCTGAGATCAATAGTAGGAATCGGAGTCACATTGAAGAGGAAACCGATAACGTAGAAAACCTGATAACCAGGATTGAAAGGGATGAGCAACTCTCCGGCGAGGAGAAAGAGGCGCTCCTCGAGCCTCTGCAAGACACTCTTGAGAACCTCGATCAGGCTGAATCGCTTGAAGATGCTGTCTCGGTTCTGCAAGAAGCCCAACAGACGCTCGAAGAGTTCAGTGCACCCGGCAGGGACAAATTTGAAGGCTTGCAGCAAGCAGGAGAAGACCTTATAAAGAATCAGGACAACCCTTTGAGCCCTGTTGGCGAGGCCCTTTCACAAGGGGATGTTCAGACGGCAGCCGAAACACTTGCAAAACTTGATCTGAGCACGATGGATAATCAAAGTCTGGCAAACTTGGCAGAACAACTGCTGGAGGCAGCGGAATCCTTGGAAAGCTCTTCACCGGAACTTGCGCAACATTTGCAACAGGCTGCGGAGGCTTTACAAACAGATGATCTTCAGGCAGCGCAAGGTGAAATGGCCGAATCCAGTGAGGCCTTGCTGGATACCGCCCAACAATTAGCGTTCAGCCGAACTTCAAGCGAGTCCGCCGCTGAGTTGGCGGAAAGCCAGGAAAGATTGATTGAATCCGCTATGTCTGGTTCATCGGCACAGAGTGACAGTTCGCAGACCAATTCCAACCAGAACCCCATTTCAGACCTGGCTGGTAACTTTGGAAGTCTGGCTGGCAGTGGAGAATTTGATCAGCCTGACGCACCAGGACAGGAAGTGGGTTTGACCCCATTGAACCAGGACAATACGCCCGGTGAGACTGGCGAAAAGAAATACGATTCTGTGTATGCTCCAGAGAGAATGGGCGGTGTTTCTGAGACCGACCTCTCGCTTGGGACAAATGAAGACGGCGAGAGCACGACCCTTGGTGGCATTAATAGCTCTTTCGTTCAGGGCGCGCAAAGTTCCGTTCCCTATTCGCAAGTCTTCTCGAATTATGAGCAGAGTTCTCAGCAGGCGCTTGATACCGGGTTGATACCCCTGTCCTTGCAACCATTGATCCGGGAATACTTCAGTTCACTGGATCCAAAATAATGGAAATGCCATGAAAACATCCGCTCAACAACGTATTCAAGCCTATCTTGAAAAAGTTCTGGCGATCAAACAGGAAATACAGAAAGTGATTGTGGGGCAAGATGAGATCATTCGCCTGGTTCTGATTGCGCTATTTTCCGAAGGGCACGTACTCCTGGAAGGCGTGCCTGGTCTCGGAAAAACGATGCTCATCCGCACCCTGGGTCAAGCGTTGGATCTGCATTTCTCCCGGATCCAATTTACGCCTGACTTAATGCCAGCAGACATCGTGGGCACTGAAATATTGAGCGATGCGGATGGTAAACGTGCGTTCTACTTTCAATCCGGACCGATATTTGCGAACCTGGTACTTGCAGATGAGATCAACCGCGCTCCACCAAAGACCCAATCAGCCTTGTTGGAGGCGATGCAGGAACGCACTGTTACTATTGCCAAGAAGACATATCCTCTTTCCCCGCCCTTCTTTGTGATGGCCACGCAAAATCCACTTGAGATGGATGGCACCTACCCGTTGCCTGAAGCGCAGCTTGACCGGTTCTTCTTCAAGGTGATGGTTGAATCACCCGACGAAACCACGCTCTCGCAGATCTTCGAACGAACCACTGGAAGCGATACTCAGGTTGCATCAAAAATCGCAAATGCCAATGATGTGGTGATGATCGGGAAAATTGCCAAGCATGTGGTGGTCCCTTCGCATCTCAACGAATATATCGCTCGGCTGATCACCCGCACGCATCCCAAAAGTGCAGAGGCAGAATCATTCGTAAAAAAATACGTCCGCTATGGAGCCTCACCGCGTGGGGGGCAGGCGATCATTCTCGGCGCCAAAGTCAACGCTTTATTGGAAGGCCGCTATAATATCGCGTTCGATGATGTTCGAGCCGTGGCGCATGCTGCCCTGCGCCACCGCTTATTGCTGAACTTCGAAGGGTTGGCTGAAGAAATCAATCCCGACGCGGTGGTCACGGAGATTTTGGAAAGTACACCTCTTGAAATTTAACCCTGCCACCATCAATCGCTTGAGAAGCTTACGACTTGTAGCCCACCAGATCAAAGCCGGGGCAATCCGTGGTGAACGGCGTTCGCCCAGACATGGGCATAGTATCGAATTTGCCGATTACCGTGAATATGTTCCAGGGGATGACTTACGACAGTTGGATTGGAATATCTACGCCAGACACAATCACCCTTTTATCAAACTGAGGGAGAATGAGGAGGATCTGGCTGTATACCTGTTACTGGACGGGTCCAGATCGATGGATTGGGGGACGGGAGACGAGAACAAATTTACGTTTGCGTGCAGATTGGCGGCGGGATTTGGGGTGATCAGCCTGTTCACTGGCGATCAGCTTTGGTTGGAAGTGCTTGCCACCAAAATCCGCCTTGGTCCCCTCCGCGGGCAGGGGAATATGATGCGGGTAGTTGGCACTCTTGATGAAGTGTCACCAGCTGGACAGATGGATTTGAATGA
>CAZULT010000015.1:0-67585 GCA_964621295.1 uncultured Anaerolineaceae bacterium
AGATTGAACAAGGGTTTGGGATGCTCTCCACTTTTCTCCTGGTATCCTTTGCTTGGATATTCTTTCGAGCAAAGAATATTTCCGATGCATTCTTTATTACATCCCATCTATTTACGGGATGGCACGATTTTGTGAAACACGCTGCTACCATATACGAAACAGTCCCAAGAAACTTTGCGGGGACAAGGGAGGCCGCGTTTCAGATACTGGCAACCTTCACCTCAGAGACCCGTAGTACGATCTTATTGACATTTCTAGCGCTTTTACTATTTGTAATCATTGAGGTGAAACAGTCACAAGGAGATTATTTGAAGCAAATCAATTCAAAACCAGCCTGGTATCGATTCACATTGTATGCAGCATTGGTATCCGCAATTCTGATGCTTGGAACCGCCTATACCGGTCTTCAGCAGGCGTTCATCTATTTTCAGTTCTAACAGCAATGTCATGAAAAGGTTTTTAAAATTCTTGGCATCACTATGCCTTATCGGCCTTTTAAGCCTGGTCAATTGTCTGATCATCTACACGCTGATCAAACCAGACAAGGATCACTTCTTTTTCAGCAGTCTTCATAAGCTTGAATTGGCCAAAGAAACGCCTTCTCCTCGAATTATCTTGACCGGCGGTTCGAATATTGCGATGGGAGTCGATAGCAAGCTCTTGGAACAGGCGTTTGGGATACCGGTCGTAAACTACGGATTACAAGTACGCTTGGGTGTCGCTCCAATGCAAGAATTGAAACCTTACATTCGAAGCGGGGATATCATACTCGTCAGTTTGGAGTATTACAATTTCTTGAGTGAGGACACCTTTTTCGGAGAACCTCAAGCTTTGGCAGATTGGGTCGAGTTTTCACCTGAGAGGATTCAATACATCAGGACTCCACAAAACGAGGCGCCCCTCATATTCAATATCATCGTCCAACGCAAGATCAACCGGCAATTGAATTATTACCTGTACGGAAATTCGTTATATCAAGTTCGAGGAATCTTTACCAGTGATGGATTTAATGAGGATGGAGATTTTATCGGTCACCTGGACCAACAATCTCTCGATCCGAATCAAATTGAAGATTCGATGTACCCTATGAGTACCCTGGAAACCGCTTACGAATATCTTAAGGAGTACAACCAATATGCGCTTTCTAAAGGAGCCAGAGTATTCTATGAGCCGCAAGCAAACCGAAAGACCAATTGTGAGGCAACAGGTTTGGGTAATATGAAGGAATTCTATAAGAGGATTGAAAGAAATACATCCATCCCAATTCTTACATCCTTGGACGACCTTTGCCTGCCTGATCCATATTTTTACGACACACCCTATCACTTAAATGCATATGGACGGGAAGTGAGGACTCTTCGCCTGATTGATAACCTTAGAAAGGAATTACAGTTTTCGAACTAACCATGAAAAACCACCCCTTATTCTTCAGGGGTGGTTTGGAGTCAGCGGATCTTGAACATCTGGGTCAACTTCATGGCCAGGTTCAAATCACCGGCCAGTTTCAGCTTACCCTGCATAAAGGCCTGCATACCGTCAACTTCCCCGGTAAAGATCTTGACGTAGTCGCTTGAGTCAGCGGTGAGGGTCATGTTGGGCGAGTCGTGCTCCCCTTTCTCGACCTCCACTTTGCCATCTTTGATGGCAGCATACCATTCTCCAGCCTCGTCTCCGGTGAATTTAAATTGGATGACGGAATCCAATCCAGGGGCTTTCTCCGGCAGGAATGCTCCCGGCATTTTAGACATCAGGTCTTTAATGGTGAGTGGCATATTGGTTTCTCCTTTTGGAAGGTACCACAAAGACGCGATGGCCACAAAGTTCCTTTAGTGGATACAAGGATCATCTTTTAAATTCTTTGCGTCTTTGCGGTGAATCTATTGCATATTCTCGAATATGGCAGCAGCGCCCATTCCCCCGCCAATACACATGGACACCATACCAAATTTATTCTTACGGCGCCCCATCTCGTAGAGCAACTGTGTGGTCAACTTAGCTCCGGTGCATCCAAGGGGGTGTCCAAGCGCGATGGCACCACCATTGACGTTGGTGATCGCCTCGTCCAATTCGAGCTCACGGATGACTGCCAGCGATTGAGCCGCAAAGGCTTCGTTCAATTCGATCAGCTCGATATCCTCGAGTTTCATGCCGGCCTTCTTCAAGACCTTGGGGATGGCGACGATCGGACCAATACCCATGATCTCAGGCGGAACCCCTCCAACCGCAAAGTTGACAAATCGTGCCATGGGTTCCAATTTCAATTTGGCAGCGCGCTCGGCGGACATGATGATCACACCCGCAGCCCCATCCGACATCTGAGAGGATGTGCCGGCAGTCACTGTACCGCCTTCTTTGAACACTGGCTTGAGTTTTGCCAGGGCTTCCACACTGGTATCAGCGCGAGGGCCCTCATCCCTCTTCACGATGAATTTTTTCTTCTGAGTTGCGCCATCGACGTACTCCACAATCTCCACATCGATCGGGACCAACTCCGGATCGAACAGTCCAGATTCGACCGCCTTCGAGGCTTTTTGATGGCTTTGATACGAAAACAGATCCTGGTCTTCGCGGCTGATCTTGTATTGATCTACCACATTCTCAGCCGTCAATCCCATATTGGTGAAGTAGTGCGGGTACTCTGAGGCGATCATCGGGTTCGGTGAGAACTTATAGCCGGTCATGGGCACCATGGTCATCGATTCGGTGCCCCCTGCAATAGCAATTTCAATATCGCCGGATTGGATGGCGTAGGCCGCATGCGCTATGGCTTGCACACCTGAAGAGCAGAAGCGGTTAATCGTTTCACCCGGGACCGAATCAGGCAAGCCGGCTCTGAGTGCGACCATGCGGGCCATGTTCATGCCCTGCTCGCCCTCCGGGAAAGCACAACCCAGAACCACATCCTCAATTTCAACGGGTTCCACTTCAGGTGTGCGTTTCAACAACTCCTGTATGACATTTACCGCCAGATCGTCAGGACGAACCGTCGCAAGCCCGCCGCGTTTGGCTTTACCAACGGGCGTGCGCACCGCGCTTACAATTACAGCTTCTCTAGTTGTCATGATGTATCTCCTTATCCGCAAATCTGCTTTAATTTTCCACTACATACTATTCACGCAGATTGGCGAGGTGATGGATCAATTCCGCAGCGGCTTGCCGGTATTGAGCAATGCCCACATACGCTCCTGGGTCTTTTCCTCACCGCATAACGACATGAAAGCCTCCCGCTCGAGGTCGAGGATGTATTGCTCGCTGACCCAGGTCGGTTTACTGAGTTCACCCCCTGCCAAAACATGCGCCAGTTTGCTGGCAATCGTCTCCTCGTAAGCTGTGATGTAACCGCCCTTGGCAAACATCCAAGCGCCGACCAGCAATGCACCGCGCATATCGCGTCCCGCCGCATAGATCAGTTCTGGTGCTGGCGGGGCGTAACCTGTTTTCACCATATGGAGCACTTCATTTTTGGCTTCTGTAAGAAGGTGGTCGCGGTTGACCACGATGCGATCTTGCGATCCCAGGATGTCCATATCGCGCGCTTCCCAGGCGCTGGCGGCCACTTTGGCCTGCCCGATCTGCAAGAAGGCGCGCTGCAAGAAAGGCAACACTTCAGCATCTGGCGTGCGCATGGCGGGATTGAGAATGCGGCGCATATACTCTTTTGTACCACCTCCAGCTGGGATGACTCCTGCTCCTAATTCCACCAGCCCAATATAGGTTTCGGCGGCAGCCACCACACGCGATCCATGCATGGTCACTTCGCAGCCACCTCCCAACGCCATGCCGGCTGGCGCGATCACTACTGGCTTGGGGAAGTAGCGCATGCGCATGTTCATGTCCTGTAACTTCTTGACTGCGACCTCCAGCGTATCCCACATCTTTTGCTGGGCGGCCACGACTACCATGAACAGGTTGGCCCCTGCACTGAAATTATCGGCTTCGTTGCCGATCACCAGACCATCAAACTCGGTCTCGACACGGTCCAGCGCCTCCAGCGTGATATTGAAGATGTCGTCGTCCAGGGCGTTCATCTTGGTGTGGAATTCAACACAAGCGACACCATCCCCCATATCGTACAGGGTGGCGCCGGCATTTTTCGAGATTTCCTTTTGTTTCTTGAGCAGAACCAGGCCCGGAGTGCGCTTGATGCGTACATAGTCCTTCTTCGTTACATCAAAGACGCCGACCTTGGTCTCATTTTCGTATTGGTAGAAGGAGGTCTTGCCCGCCTTGAGCATGCCATCCACCCACTCGGCAGGAGGGTAACCCTCGCTCTTCATCACTTCGACAATTTCTTTTACGCCCAGCATATCCCAGGTCTCGAATGGACCGGCTTCGTGCATGAAACCCCAACGCGTGGCATCATCGAGCGGCTTGGGTGTGTCGGCCACTTCGGGGATGATGGTGGAAGCGTATTGAAAAGCCTGGTAGGTCAACGCCTTTACGAGTTTGGCAGCCTTATCGTCTTCACCCAGCAAGATCTTTAATTTCTCTTGCAGGGTTTCGGCTTTCCTGGCCTTGCCAATCGAATCGAAGCGCGGTTTCTCGGATGGGGTGTGTTCCAAGGTCTTCAGATCCAGCGACAGGAAAACCTTTTTACCATCCGCGTCACGAGTCTGTTTATAGAAACCAACCTTGGTCTTGTTGCCCAGCCAGCCGCGTTCAACCAAGGTGGTGATCAGTTTAGTCGGTTTCTCTGAGGAAAGGTACTGCTGCCCCAGTTTGTCATGTGGTATGGCCGGCGCCAGGTTCTTGCCGACGTGCTCCCAGACATCGATGCCCACCAGATCGATCAAGCGAAAGGTTGCCGTCTTGGGACGACCAATCAAGGGACCGGTAATGGTATCCACTTCGTCGACTGTATAGTCATTCTCGAGGATATAGTGCATACCGAATGCGCCCGTGCCGAATGCCAGACGGTTCCCGATGAAGTTGGGCGTATCCTTGCACAACACGATGCCCTTACCCAGTCTGAATTCTCCGAAGTGCTGGATGAATTTAACCACTTCAGGCAACGTATCACTGGTGGGGATCACCTCGAGAAGTTTCAGGTAGCGAGGCGGATTGAAGAAATGCATCCCAAGGAAATGCCCCTTAAAGCCCTTCGTGCGGCCTTCCGCGATGTCTTTTACCGGGATCCCGGATGTGTTGGTGGCAATGATACCTGTGGCCTTACGGACCTTATCGATGCGTTCCATCAGCCCCTGTTTGATCTTCAGGTTCTCGATGATCGCTTCGATCACCAGGTCGGCTTCGCTGATAACTTCGAAATTATCTTCCAAATTTCCAAGCGTAACAAAGGTCTGCAACGCAGAAGACATCAAATTGGCAGGTTTGCCCTTCAAGCATGCTTCCCATCCCGCCCGTACGATCTTGTTACGTGCCTGCGGGTCCCCTTTAGGAGCATCCTTTGGGACAATATCCAGCAGTGTGATCGGGACACCACAATTGGCTAAATGAGCTGCCAGCGCTGAGCCCATGGTGCCCGCTCCGATTACTACGGCTTTGTGAACGTGGTATTTCATGTCGCCTCCTCACCTCGCAACCCCCACTCCATCTCCTTCCCTTTCTCTTCTGCCAGGAGCGAAGGGGGAGGATGCCCGATAGGCAGGAGGGGGGAGAGAGGTCAATTATCTCAATTCTCGTCCGCTGTATCCCAGGATTTGACGCGCCACCACCAGACGATTGATCTGGCCAGTTCCTTCATAGATATCGGTAATCTTGGCATCTCGGAACCATTTTTCCAGCAGGAATTCCCGGCTATACCCGAGCGGACCCATCAAATCAACCGCCTTTTGTGTAACCTTGGTAGTAACATCGCCCGCCTTGACCTTGCTCATGGAAGATTCGAGCGCGTTTGGCCTTTTATTGTCCGCCATCCAGACCGCTTTAATTACCATCAACCAGCCAGAGCGAAGCATGATCTCCATATCGATCACGTCCCTCTCAATGCTGGTCAGTTTGTTCCGCGGCAAGCCGTAGCGGATTTCGATGCCCTGCTCAGACAGTTTCTCCTTCACAAACTCCAGAGCGGCGCGTGCCACTCCGATACCGGTAGCTGCAACCAACGGACGAGTCGCATCGAAAGTCGCCATGGCCTTTTTAAAACCCTTCTCGGTCTTTTTTTCGACCGTTGGGCTGCCCAGCACATGATCGAAAGGAACACGTGCGTCTACAAGCGAAATGGCCGCGGTGTCGCTGGCGCGTATCCCCATCTTATGTTCCAGCTTGGTGACTGTGACGCCAGGTGTGCCCTGCTCAACTACAAAACCGCGCATACCAGCCCGGCCTGCTGATGGGTCGATCGAAGCCCAAACCACGATAAAGCCTTTTCCAAATTGATCATCCGGGACCATGGATTTGTGCCCGGCTGTGACAAATATCTTTTCGCCGTTGAGGACCCACTCGTTGGTCTTCTCGTCCAAAACAGCATGGGCTTTGATGGCCGAAGTGTCCGACCCGGCACCTGGCTCAGTCATGCACATGGCTGCGAAAGTTGGTTTTTCATCTCCAAAGCGCGCCAGGAACTTTTGTTTTTGCTCAGGAGTTGCCGCTGCCTCGACAGCAGCGGCTCCCAGACCTCCACCGGGTGTGACCAGGTACATGCCTACATCGCCCCAGGAAAGCATCTCCAACATGTGCGCCAGCAACTGGTATCCGATTGGAGGGCGTTTTGGTTTATCTGGGTCTTCTTCTTTCTTTTCATCCTTCGGCGCCAGCGAACCGGCACCGGTGGCACGCATGGCTGCGTGCATGAATTCGATGTAACTATACGGGATGGCGTGTTCCTGCTCGTCCATCTGGCGCGAGACAGAACGCATCATTTCTTCCGCAACCGTCTTCAAGACGAATTGCTGTTGGGCAATCGGTTTTGGGGTTTCAAATTCAATCGTCATCGTTCGACCTCCTGCTTATACAATCGCCAGTCCGGTCAGGGTCGCGAATCCGCGTCCGTTGCGCATCCACATTTCAACGGGATACTCACGAATATACCCATAACCGCCCAGGATTTGGACCGCGCGATCTGTAACCATCATGGCCATATCCGCCGCGCCTGTCGCTGCCAGGTACGCGTCCTTGAAAGCATCCTCTTTGCCGGTATCCAGCTTCCAGGCTGCCTCCCAGGTCAACATGCGCACGGCCTCGATCTCCGTGGCCATCTCAGCAAACATGAAGGCGATAGCCTGTTTTTGAGCAACCTTGACCCCAAAGACCTCGCGCTCCTTGGCATAATCGCGACTGTACTCGAAAGCTGCACGCGCAACGCCCACGGCCATGGCTGCCAGAGCGACTCGCATAGCCGCCAGAATAGGCTGGAAATCGTGTCCACCTTCACCGCCCAATCGGTTTTGAGCCGGGACTTTAACCTTATCCAGCTTGATGCGGTAGGTCGGTATGGCGTTCAAGCTCATCAGTTTCTCGGGCTCCTCCTGGATGGTAAGTCCTGCTGCGCCCTTAGGAATGACGAAACCCTGAGTGTTCCCATCCATGTTGGCGTACACCAGCAGTGATTCGGCTTCAGCGGCGTAGGGTACAAATGCCTTCTCTCCGGTCAGAAGATATTCAGAACCCTTTGATAGGGCTCTGGTTTTGAGTTCCTGTGGATCGAAATCGAAGGCATATTCGATCAGGCCTGCACTGTACGGCTGCCAGTCACCTTCTATTACCGGCGTGATGAATTGCCCTTTTTGTTCTTCCGAGCCGGCCAGAAGGACCGGTGTCACAAAAAGTGAAGGCGTCATCACCGCCAGCGTACCAGCAAGGTCGCCGAATGCCATCTCTTCCGCCGCCAACACGCCGGTGACGGCCGAGCGCTCGCCGAAACCACCATAGGCTTCCGGGATGGAGGCCTGCAAAACGCCCAACTCCCAACCCTTGCTGATCACCTTTTGGGGGAATTTGGCCTCCTCCTCAGCGTCGTGAGCCACAGGACGCAGGTCATTCTCTGCAAAGCGCCCCACAGCTTCCAACAACATTTGTTGTTCCTCGTCAGGTTCAAATGAATACATAGGCCTTCTCCTTTGGAAGGATCTCTTCCTCCTCGACATCACGCAGCCGCCGGTAGCGCAATGCTAGCGGTTGGCCTTTTGCTTCCAATTCTTGTGCATTACTGATTTCTAATAATCCACTTTGATACAGGTATTCCACATAGGCCCCAACTTTTTCAAGTACAAGCAGCGCATTATAGCCACCCATATCACCATATACCGCAAAGGTCGCTTCCGCGATGGTACGGGTGCGGTCCAGCGCCGCTAACACCTGATGGATACGCCTGCTTAAATTGCGACGGATCTCATTGATACGAGCTGGTAACTCCTGGAACGGGTCGTCGTGACCGTTCAAGATCAATCGGGCATCTGCACCCCAGCGCTCCAACAGATTCAATGAGTGCAAATAGTGGCGCACGCCCATGAATGGCGTCAATTCTTCTGGAGACTGATGTGGGGTGAGCCCATCGAGCACCAGGTCTCCACAAAACAAGGCATCATGCAGTTTCAAGGCTACATGCCCAGGACAATGCCCGGGCAAATGGTAGATCTCAAATGGGCCTACCTGCATTCCAACTGCCTCATAACTTAAATCTACCGGGACTGAATGGTAGAACGCCTTGGTAAACCTGTACATATGCAACAACTCTGCACGGTGTTTCTCCATTACCCCGGCTCCAACCAGAAAGCGATCGAGCCGGCTGGTCATAAGTGCCAGCCGTGGTTCGTGGTGGCTGACGGTTTGCTGATCCAGTTCGTGCACACCAATTTGAGCCGAAGTAAGCTCACGCAGACGACTCAGTCCCCCATAATGATCGATATGTCCGTGGGTCAGTAGGACGTGGGTCAGCCCCTCGAAATGATGCCCACTTTTCAATAAACCTGCCTGCAAACCCGCGTGCGAGGTCTCGCTGCCAGAGCCTGTATCGATCAATACCAGCAAATCATCGACCTCTACCAGATAGGCGTTTGCCCACATCCCGGGGAACGCTTCCACACGCAAGCGATGGATAGTGGCGCCCTGCGATGTTTCGTAAGCAAAAGCGCCAGACTGAGAATTCATCTGTCCTTTTCCAATAATCCCTTGAGAAACAGATCACCGTATTGGCTGGCGATCTCACCCACACTGAGTTTACCGTCCGGATTGAACCAGGTGATGACCCAATTCATGATACCCAGCAAGGCACGCGCCGCCATACCGGGATCAACTGGCCGGAAAACCCCTTCCTTGGAGCCCTGGCTGATGACATCCCTCCATAACGCTTCGAATCGATCGCGGTTAGGCACATGGCGGGAATGCAATTCCGGATCCAGAGAGCGGTGTTCGAGCAGGAGCACGGCAGAGAGATCGATGTTCTCTGTCATAACCTGCAGATAGGCTTCCATCATGTGTTGAAGTTTTACTTGGTCAGGCAGATCTTCTTGAGTGATGCGTGCGATGTGCTCATAGAGCAAATCCAACGCGCGGTCGAGCAACGCCAGCAGAATCTCCTGCTTGCTGTTGACGTGGTGGTAAAGGCTGGCTTTTTGCAGATTAACAGCTTCAGCGATATCCGCCATGGATGCGCCATGGAAACCCTTGCGACGAAATACCTGAGCGGCAGCGTCGAGTATATCATCTCTTGTCATTGAATTTCCCTACCGAACGGTCGGTAGATTAAGCATACCAAATTCTCTGTCCGGGGTCAAGCAAGAATCAAACAACGGCTCATATTCGGTTTAATGCTCCTCATGCTATAATAGGTTCATGACTACCCCGAACAGTGAAACCCCCGTGAATAGCGCCACAGAGCAGGCGGTTGCTAAAGAAGCCGAACGACGGCAGCGCACCATTATCATCACTGCTGTAGTCTTTCTTGTTCTTCTGCTTGCCGCTCTCGTAGCTGCTGTACTCTTCCTGCTCAAGCCGGACTCCCCCACTGAAAAGATTCGCGACATCTTTATCATCTTCATGGCTTTAGAATCGCTGTTGATCGGCGCTGCCCTGATCATTCTCATCATCCAATTTGCCAGCCTGCTCAACCTACTCCAGAATGAAATCCGCCCGATCCTGGATGCCACCAATGAGACCATCCACCACCTGCGCGGGACTACGGAATTTTTAGGTGAAAATGTAGTCCAACCGGTGATCAAACTAAGCGGCTATCTAGCCGGTATGCAACGTATGTTAGAATTAATGGGTGTAAAGAAAAAATAATCATCCATAGAAAGGAGAACCCTATGTCTGATCGTGATGAATTTGGTGCATTTCTAGTAGGATTTATCGTCGGGGGGCTGACCGGCGCTGTGGCTGCCCTACTTTTCGCGCCCCAATCCGGCGAGGAAACTCGTGCCCTAATCAAGGATAAAAGCATTGAATTGCGGGACAAAGCACAGGAAACAGCGGAAGAAACGATTGCCAAGGCAGAAGCTGCTGCTGCAGAAGCCCGCGCGCGCGCTGACGAATTAGCCAAGCAGCTTAAAGCTCGTGGAGAAGAAGTTGTCTCAACCGCCAAAGAGCGCGGAAAAGGCGCTGTTGAGGCTGTACGAGGCAAGTCTGGTAAGAAATCTGAAGCCTCCTAAACTTGCTACCGCTCGAATCGAGGGTTTGGTCATGATTTGACCGAACCCTCATTTTTATTCCCATGTTTTTGCTTGAACGCTTCCTGCGTCTCTTCTTTCACTTGCTATACGAGCCCATGGCCTGGAGCTATGACCTGGTTGCCGACCTGGTCTCAATCAGCCGCTGGAAAAATTGGATTGGAACCGTGGTTCCTTTCATTGAAGGGTCGCGGGTGCTCGAATTAGGTCATGGGCCAGGGCACCTTCAATGCAGCCTGTTGGAGAGGAGATTGTTCGTTGTGGGAATCGATGCCTCAAGACAGATGGGTGAACAGGCTCGTAAGGGGGTCGCGCATAGATGCCGCATGAATCCTATGCTCGTTCGGAGCCGGGCGCAACAACTGCCTTTTCATGCAAAGACCTTCGATACCGTTGTTACTACCTTCCCCGCCGAATACATTTTTGACCCACGCACGTTAGCCGAAGTTCACCTTGTTTTACAACCTGGGGGCAAGTTCGTGATGCTGCCGGTGGCATGGATCACCGGCAGGGGATTCATGGACAAGATCATGGCGTGGACCTTCAGGATCACCGGACAGACGCCGGCAGAACCGGTTGAGCAGGTGCGCGTGAAGTTGAAACAGCTCCTTGAGCCTACAGGATTCCAGGTGGAGGTTCAGAAAGTAGATCTGGAAGGCAGCTCAGTTCTGATCGTGCTGGCAAAGAAGGGGGAGTAACCTGCCGAATTTTTACCATGGCATCGAAACAGTCATTCATTATTTGGATTTGTTTTCAAGATTTCACGAAAGAACCGTTAGCCCTGTTGCGCATGAATAGAAAGGAAGCATATGCAAATCCCTGAGAAAGGCCTATCGAAAGAGGAAGTACTGGGCACGTTGCAGGCTTTCAAGTCCCACGACATGGATTGGAAAGCAGGCAAAGTGTGGTGTTACGTCTACGATCCGGGGGATGAACCCAACCAGGTGGTCAAAGAAGCGTATCTGTCCTTCCTGACCGAGAATGGGCTCGATCCGACTGTCTTCCCGTCCATGCTGAAGCTCGAAACGGATGTGGTGCGTATGGTAGCCAACTTACTACGTGGCGATGAGGGAGTGGTGGGGCATCTCACCACAGGCGGGACCGAAAGCATCATGCTGGCCGTCAAGACCGCGCGCGACCGCGCCCGCGCCCTGCATCCGGAAATCACCCAACCCGAGATGGTGCTTCCAGTTACGGCGCATGCATCTTTTCACAAAGCCGCCCATTACCTGGATCTCAAACCAGTCGCGGTACCCATCAACCCGGCCACTTTCAAGGTGGAAGCGGACGCCATGCGCGCCGCCATCACGCCCAACACCGTTCTGCTGGTGGCTTCCTCGCCCTGCTACTCGCAGGGTGTGATCGACCCGATCACTGAGATCGGGAAACTCGCCCAGGAGAAAGGCTTGCTCTTTCACGTCGACGCTTGCGTGGGCGGCATCTACCTGTCCTTCATGCGCAAGCTGGGTTATGAACTGCCAGACTTCGATCTCGCCGTCCCGGGCGTGACCTCCATTTCGGCCGACCTGCACAAGTACGGCTACGCCGCCAAAGGCGCCTCGACTGTGCTTTATAGAAATAAGGATATCCGCAAATACCAGATCTTTGCCTGCACGGAAACGACCGCCTACACGCTCATCAACCCCACCGTTCTCAGCACCAAAAGCGGCGGGCCAATGGCCGGTTCGTGGGCCATTCTGAACTATCTGGGCGAAGAGGGCTTCAAGCGCATCGTCAAGACCGTGCAGGAGGCTACCCAGAAGCTGATTGCAGGTATCAACGCCATCCCCGAACTTGAAGTGCTTGGCAAGCCCGCCATGTGTATGTTCTCCTTCAAGTCGGATGCGATCAACGTTTACCAGTTAGGTGACGCCATGGCCAAGCGCGGCTGGTACATCCAGGGGCAGTTCTCCACGCCGCTTACACCGCGCAATCTGCACCTCTCGGTCAATTACGGCACGACCCACCAGGTCGACGCCCTGCTGAAGGATATGAGGGAATGCGTAGAACTAGTCAAAGGTATGGATCCGATCGACAGCGCCGGCATCCGCGCCATGGTGACACAGGCCCTGGAGAGCCCGGATGCTGAGGTGGCTTTCGGGCAGTTGGCCCAGGCAGCCGGCCTGGCCGGCACCGACCTGCCGGAGGAGATGGCCTTCATCAACGAAGTGCTGGATGCCCTCCCGGACGAATTGTGCAATGTCTTTCTCGTGAATTACTTTAACGACCTGTACGTGTGAAAACCAGCTCAGTTTAGTTCTTCATGGTATTGTCAAACTGCAGAGCGGGAGGGCATCCCGTTCTGCAGTTTGAATAATCGAGAACTTTTGAGACGCTTTGCAAGCCTTTGCAATGCTTTCCTCCTAGACTTGGATGAAACAAGCAACCAAGGAGGAAGACATGCGCGTCAAAATGATCCTGCCGGCACTGACGGAAGCGAAAAGCCCTTTCTGGCGACCGATCAAATACTCCTTATTCCCTCCACTTGGTCTTGCAACCCTGGCTTCCTATCTGGAAGGTGACGACGAAATTGACCTGGTTGATGAACACGTCGAGCGGATCATGACGGACGACGAGCCGGAATTGGTCGTGATCCAGGTTTACATCACGTCCGCGTACCGCTCCTATGAACTGGCTGATCTATACCGCAAGCGGGGCGCCTATGTCTGTCTGGGCGGTCTGCACGTCACTTCCTTACCGGAGGAAGCCGCACAGCACGCCGACACGATCTTTCTTGGTCCTGGCGAGGATACATGGCCGGCTTTCCTGAACGACTACAAGGCCGGGCGTTCTCAAAAGGTCTATCGCTCCACTACGCGCACGCTGATCGGCCTACCCTTCCCGCGGCGCGACCTGATCAAGCGCCAGTTGTATTTGGTGCCCAACTCCATTGTTGTATCGCGCGGCTGCCCGCACCGCTGCGATTTTTGCTATAAGGAAGCTTTCTTCAAAGGCGGCAGATCCTTCTATACCCTGGCCGTCGAGCGCGCCCTGGCCGAGATCGAGTCATTGCCCGGCCGGCACCTGTACTTCCTAGATGATCACCTGTTTGGAAACCCGGGCTTTGCGCGCGAACTGTTCGCTGGCATGGACGGGATGGGCCGCCTGTGGCAGGCCGCCGGGACCGTCTCATCAATCCTGGCGCCAGGATTGATGGAAAGCGCAGCCGCAGCTGGCTTGCGCAGCCTGTTCGTGGGCTTCGAAACCATGGACGCCGGCAATCTAAAGAGCCAGCATAAGCTCCAGAACCTGGAACAGGATTACTCCCAGGCCATCCGGCGCCTGCACGATCTGGGTGTGATGATTAACGCCAGCTTCGTCTTCGGCATGGACCAAGATGACGAGAGCGTCTTCGAACACACGGTGGAATGGGCCATCGAGCAGGGCATCCAGACCGCCACCTTCCACATCCTGACCCCCTATCCGGGCACGGTATTGTACGAACATATGAAACGGGAAGGGCGCCTGCTGAGCGGGGACTGGGACCTGTACGACACGCGCCACGCCATTTTCCAACCAGCGGGGATGACCACCGAGCAATTGGAGGCGGGCTACTGGGGAGCCTACCGTCAGTTCTACCGCTGGTTCAATATCCTTCAAGCCGCTTCGACTCACCGGGCGCCTTTGGAAACCATGCGCCACCTGGCTTACGCAGGCGGGTGGAAGAAATTCGAGCCTCTTTGGGATCTTGTCATCCGCGCCAAACGTGTGGCCAACTTCTTGCCGTTACTCGAAAGCCTGCTGTCAGGGTACCACCCCACAGCACCACGCACATCAACCGGGCCGGACAGAAGCCTGCCCTCCCCCGGCTTCACCGAAAAGTAGAATACACGCCATGTTCTTTGGAAAAACATACCGTGTCAATCGCTACAACCCGGTTTACAACGACCAATATTGCCTATGCGAATGCCTATGTACTTTGAGCAAGAGTGGGCTTTCTCAGAGGATAAGCAGGTATGTTTAAAAGCCAGGTGGATGAACACCGCGCGCAGGTGTTAGAATTACTCAGAACTGAAACTGAACCCTTCATTGGAGGCGTATGCCCTTCTCGAACACCCCCCGCCCTGATGTCCTTCACTCCCTTGCGGATGCCAAACCCGTACCTTTCTGGCTGGACAACCGCGCCCGCCCAGAACCGGTTTCGGCCTTGACCGATATCATCGAGGCCGACCTGGCCGTGATCGGCGCGGGGTTCACCGGTTTATGGACCGCGCTGCTTGCAAAGGAAACCGATCCAGCCTTGGACGTGGTCCTGATCGAAGCGGACGAGGTCGCGAGCGGCGCCAGCGGGCGGAACGGCGGTTTTACTGATCACTGTCTGACACATACCTTCGAGAACGGGTTATCACGCTGGCCAGGCGAACTGGCCGAACTGGTGCATCTGGGCTACCAAAACCTGGACGCAATTGAAGAGACGGTGGCGCGCTATAAGATCGACTGTGATTTCCAGCGTTCCGGCGAGATGGTGGTTGCGACAGAGCCCTATCAAATCGAGGGCCTGCGTAATAGCCCGGAAGAAGCTGCCCGCTTTGGGCTGAAATTGGAATGGTTCGATCAGGATCAAATCCGCGAACTTGTCCATTCCCCGATTTACCTGGGCGGCTTGTACGACCCAGCTCTGGTCATGCTCAACCCGGCACAACTGGCCTGGGGACTGCGCAAGGCGTGCCTGACGCTGGGCGTCCAACTGTACGAACACACACCCGCCAGAGAGCTCGCCTTGAAATCCGGTCACATGCATATCCGTACTCCATACGGCGCAGTCGAAGCCAGGCAGGTGGCCCTGGCCACGAATGCTTTCCCGCCGCTGCTCAAACGCCTGAGCCATTACATCGTGCCAGTCTATGATTATGCCCTCATGACCGAACCCTTGAAGGATGTGCAGCGCGAATCGATTGGCTGGCGGCAAAGGTTTGGCCTGGGAGATGCCGGCAACCTTTTCCACTATTACCGCACCAGTGCCGACGGGCGCATCCTGTTTGGCGGCTATGACGCCGTCTACCACTGGAACAACGGCTTTGGCCCACTCCTTGAGACCGATCATGATTGTTTTGGGCGGCTGGCGGGCCATTTCTTCGAAACCTTTCCGCAACTGGCTGGCTTGCGTTTCACGCACGCCTGGGGTGGCGCGATCGACACCTGCTCACGCTTTAATACCTTCTGGGGCACGGCATATGGAGGCAGGCTGGCTTATGCCGTGGGTTACACCGGTCTGGGCGTCGGCGCCTCCCGCTTTGGCGCACAGGTCATGTTGGACCTGTTGAACGACCAGGAGACCGAGCGCACGCGGTTGAAGATGGTCCGTGAAAAGCCCATGCCTTTTCCTCCTGAACCATTACGCTCGGGAGTCATTAATTTGACACGCTGGTCGATGGACCGCGCAGATAGATATGAAGGGAAACGCAACCTGTGGCTGCGCTTGCTGGACGCGACCGGGCTGGGGTTCGATTCGTAGACGAGCCATGAAGTCTCGTTTCTGTCGATTATCCTTTTCGCATTATTGAGCCTGTTCGGACAGGGATGCTCAACAAACAACGAAAATGGGATCGCAGAGGCCCCTCCACCATCTCCAATTGCAACCTTTGCTCTAGGGGACACATGGGTACGCCAGATCGACGGAATGAAAATGGTTTTCGTCCCGGGAGGCGAATTCATGATGGGCAGCAACTATGTAGAGACCGCTTATGCGCGCAAATTATGCAAAGACTATTTTGGAAAGGATGCGCTGGCTGTCTGCAAGGCTGAATCCTTCGGGGATGAATCACCGGCACATCTTGTTAAATTAGCAGGCTTCTGGATCGACCAGACCGAAGTGACCAACGGACGGTACCAAAAATGCGAGCAAGAAAAGGCCTGCACACCACCGTCGGACTCAAGCTCTTATTACCGTTCGGACTATTATGGAAATCTTGAATACTTTGATTTTCCAGTCATATGGATTACCCGCGATCAGGCGGAAGCATACTGCACCTGGGCCGGGGCGCGCCTGCCGACCGAAGCGGAATGGGAATATGCGGCCAGAGGCCCTGATAGCTGGCTGTTCCCCTGGGGGGACAATTTTGACGGAGCGCGCCTAAATTATTGCGACGCAAACTGCGATGCCGGCAGGAACGATCCAGCCGTTGATGACGGCTATGCCGACACCGCCCCAGTGGGCAGTTTCCCCTCGGGGGCAAGCTGGGTCGGGGCACTGGACATGGCAGGCAACGTGCGAGAATGGTTAGCGGATTGGTATGGACCCTATACGGCTGATCCCCAAATCAATCCCACTGGTCCAGCCACCGGCACAACCATAATTCCGCACGGCGGCTCCTGGCTGGATTTGCCATCCCTTATTCGCAGTGCCAATCGCGGCGGAGATCCACCCGACTATACGCGCCACAACGTGGGTTTCAGGTGCGTCTACGATGATGACCCGGGCCAACCATAGACTTGAACTTTAATAGATAAGAATTCTTTTCAAAACAAAGACCGAGAAAGCGCCAACCGAATACGCATATTTGCCTTGACGAAAAGATCGTTTTTGGTTACAATGATTTAGGCACTCCTAAATTGAATATTAGCTATGATAAGAGAACAATTCACCCAGTCCATCCAGGACTACCTGAAACACATTTACGAATGTACCGAAAACGGCGCTGCGGCAAGCACCAATGACCTTGCAGCCCGTCTGGGCATTGCGCCCGCCTCGGTTACTGGTATGCTGCAGAAGCTGGCAGGGACCGAACCGCCATTGGTGCGCTACCGCAAACATCAGGGCGCCAGGCTCACCGCTGAAGGCGAGCGGGCTGCGCTGGAAGTATTGCGACACCATCGCCTGCTCGAGAGCTGGCTGGTTCAGTCGCTTGGCTACACCTGGGACGAGGTCCACGATGAAGCCTGCCGTCTTGAACACGTCATCTCGGAGGAATTTGAAGCGCGCATAGCTGCTGCTCTCGGCAACCCCAAACGAGATCCGCATGGCGATCCAATCCCGGATGCCGAATTGGTGATGCCCAAAGAGCAAGCCTTTCCACTCTCAAAATTACGCCCAACTCAGCAGGCCGTGGTCCTGCGTGTGAACGATGAAGAGTCTGCCTTTCTGCGCCACCTGGACGAACTCGGTCTGGTACCAGGGGCACAGTTCAAAGTCACTTCCTTTTCCTCGTTTGATAACAACCTGACTATCGCGGTCCACGGTCGCCCGGCTGCAGTCCTGGGTCCAGCCATTACTTCAAAAATTTTCGTGGAGGTCCTATGAATTACTGGTACGTCTTTGTCATCCTTCTTCTGGCGCTTTTTATTCCGCGCATCGGATTACTCAGCCGTCTTAGAGTCTGGCGAACCACACGTCAACGCGAACTGGTAGAGGATGCTCTCAAGCACCTGCTCGACCGGGAACACCAAGGACGCCACGCCTCGCCTGAGTCGTTGGCCGGTACCCTCGATTTGCCTCGCGTCAAGACTTCAGCACTTATTGCTTCGATGGAATCCCAGGTTCTGATCGAGTCCCGCGGTACTGACCTGCACCTGACCGCCGAGGGGGAACGCTGGGCTATGCACATCGTGCGCGCCCACCGCTTATGGGAACGTTACCTGGCGGATGAAGCCCGCATGCCGCTTGAGAAGGTCCATTCTGAGGCCAATCGCCGCGAGCACGGCCAGACCATGGATCAACTCGACGAAATGGAAGCAGCGCTCGGGCATCCCACCCGTGACCCGCATGGCGACCCTATCCCGACACGGGAAGGGAAAATATATTCTGAGGACACAACGCCGCTGACTTCATGGCAGTTAGATCTCCCTGCTCTCATCGTCCACCTTGAGGACGAACCCGCCATCGCCTACCAACAAATCCTGGCTGCCGGGTTGCGTTTGGGGCAAACCATTCGCATTCTGGAGTGCACACCCGAACGCTACCTGCTGAGTGATAGTGTGAGCGAGTACCGCCTGGCTCCAGCCGTGGCAGCCAATGTATATGTTGCCCCATTGCCAGAAGGGATGTTGCTACCTGCCGGGGCAGTTTCACTGGATGAGCTGCGACAGGATCAGCGCGCTGAGATCCTATCGCTGGACGAGGCGGTGCAGGGTTTTACGCGCCGCCGCTTCCTTGACCTGGGCCTGACGCCCGGCACGGAAATATTTCCTGAATTGGGTAATTTCTTTGGCGACCCGCGCGGCTACCGCGTGCGCGGCACATTGATCGCCCTCAGGCATGACCAGGCCGCACAAATCTGGGTCAGACCGATCAATCATATTCGAGAACTCGAACCTGTTGCATGATCCAGATGAATCAATGAACGAAAACATCTATCGACTTTTCGCTGCTATCATCTTCGCAACAGGCCTCGGGACCTCCATACACTTCCACCGCAAAGCGCATGTGGACACAGGCGAAAAGGTCTCCTGGGAAAAAGAGGGCATTTTCATGATCCTGGCGTTCCGCCTTGGTGGGTTGTTATTGTGGATGAGCATGGTTGGTTACCTAATATACCCACCCTTGCTGGCATGGTCGCATGCTGGCTTACCGGATTGGGCGCGTTTGCTGGGTGTTGGCCTCGGTACGAGTACCGTTTTTCTGATTTATTGGATGTTCAGCAGCATCGGTTCGGACATCACACCCACAGTTGTGGCACGTACATCACACAGACTGATCGCCAGCGGCCCCTATTGCTGGATCAGGCATCCGCTTTATACCTTCGGGATATCCTTTTTTTTATCTTTCGCGCTGATGGCCGATAGCTGGTTCACGGCCTTATTGGCAGTGCTGGCATTCCTGTTGCTGTCACTCCGCGTTCCGGTTGAAGAAGCACTGTTAAACGAGAAATTCGGTGATGACTATTCCAAATACATGGAGCGGACTGGAAAATTCTTACCAAGATTCAATGAGTGACCTCACAAAGGCACTCCTTACCAGAAACAACACTACCCTATATCAAGAGGATTTATGACCGACAAAAAACAACTCCCTACCGAACATTGTGAAACCTGCCCGGCTTTTACCCAGCTGGAACAGATGGGCATCTCATTGGATAAGTATGACCGCGTGGTGGCTCTATCTGGCAATCCAAACACCGGCAAATCTACGCTCTTCAATGCGCTGACAGGCCTCAAACAACACACCGGCAATTGGCCTGGTAAGACCGTCACGCGTGCTGAAGGGGGGTACCAGTTCAACGGAGTCAATTACAAATTGGTCGACCTGCCAGGCACCTATTCGCTGCTCTCGGCTTCCCAGGATGAAGAAGTGGCGCGAGATTTCATCCTTTTTGGCCAGCCCGATTGTACAATCGTAGTAACTGATGCCACAGCCCTGGAGCGCAACCTAAACCTGGTGATGCAAGTCATTGAGATCACCAACAAAGTCGTGGTGGCTGTTAACCTGATGGATGAAGCCAAACGGAAAGGGTTGACGGTCGACACGCGCAGTCTGGCCAAGGATTTGGGGGTTCCGGCGATTCCAGTCATTGCACGTACAGGCGAAGGCATCCACACCCTGCTCTCGGCTGTGGCAGATGTCATCGAAGGTGAGCTAATAACCAGACCTAAACGTGTCGAAGGCACACCTGAATTCCAACAAGCGGTCAGTGAATTGGTGCCTATGATCGAAGAGCTCGCGCCTGGCGTGCCCAACGCACGCTGGCTGGCGATTCGGCTTTTAGACGGCGACTCGAAGGTACAGCAAGCGCTATTGAGCGGTGATCTGGCCCAGCTTGCTGCAAAACAGCAGCACGCCGACGTACAATTCAGTCGCAAGATGGCAGTGGAAGGCAGGCAATAATGGGTCCACGACCAATCCATCCCAACGACGTCTTCGCCAAAGCAGAGGCTCTACGCGGGACACTTTCCACTGGATTTCGCGATGAAATCGTCAAGTCCCTCTACAACGAAGCCGAAACGATCACCAGACGGGCTGTGAAGGTGGCAACGGACAAGAAATACGACCTCGATCAGAAGGTCGACCGCATCGTAACCTCACCAGTCTTCGGCCTGCCCATCATGCTGATCATGCTTACCGTCGTCATCTGGCTTACCGTTCAGGGTGCCAATGTACCATCAGCCTTGCTCGCAAAAGGACTCTTCTGGGTCGGGGACCAGGCCGTTAATCTCTTCAACGCCTGGGGTGTGCCCTGGTGGATTACCGGATTTATGTGGGAGGGCGTCTACCGTGGACTGGCCTGGGTGATCTCTGTCATGCTGCCACCCATGGCGATCTTCTTCCCTATGTTCACGTTTCTTGAAGACCTGGGGTACCTACCTCGCGTTGCCTTCAACCTGGATTGGTTATTCAAAAAATCGGGTGCGCACGGCAAGCAAGCCCTTACGATGGCAATGGGATTTGGTTGCAATGCTGCCGGCGTTGTAGCCACACGCGTGATCGATTCTCCCCGCGAACGATTGGTCGCGATCCTGACGAACAATTTCGTCCCGTGCAACGGGCGATTCCCGACACTGATCATGCTCGCTACGGTCTTCGTGGCTGCCTCCTTCTCCCCGGCTGTGACCTCATTTATCGCCGCTGGAACGGTCGTCGGTGTGGTATTGATCGGCGTAGTTTTTACATTTATTATGTCCTGGTTGCTTTCGCGCACGATGTTGAAAGGTGAAGCATCCGCGTTCACGCTGGAACTGCCTCCCTACCGCCGGCCGAACTTCCTGCAGATCCTGTATACCTCACTTATCGATCGCACCATCTTTGTGCTCTGGCGCGCCATCCAGACAGCGGCCCCGGCCGGGGCGATCATCTGGATCCTGGCCAATATCCCTTTGGGAGACACCAATATGGCACGCGCAATTGCCGACTGGTTGAACCCCTTCGGGTTGCTACTGGGATTGGACGGGGTCATTCTACTTGCTTACATTATCGCCATCCCAGCCAACGAGATCGTGGTGCCAACCATGATGATGGTCTACATTGGTGCCGGCATGATGATCGACGGACCGGCAACCAGTGAAGGTATTCGCTCGCTACTGATTAACGGCCACGGCTGGACCATGTTGACCGCCATCAACTTGATGTTGTTCTCTTTGCTTCACAATCCCTGCGCCACCACCATCATGACGATCTATAAAGAGACAAAATCGTACAAATGGGCAACTGTCAGCGTTGTGATCACATTGGGGACGGCTTTCCTGGTGACGTTCCTGACAGCCAGTGCCGCCAGGTTATTGGGTTGGGTGTAATGTAACAAAGATTTGACGGGGCATCGCCCTGCAAGGAACTAAACCGATACTCAAAAGAGAGACCAGCGAAGAATGGGTCTCTTTTTTGAGTTAATTCATTCTTTAGTATGTTTACGAACTGCGCAGGTCATGCTACGATAAAATTCATGACAAAAGTGGTCCAATATTCAAGGAGGTGACTTATGTTAAGAAGGCAGATCCTTTCTTGCGGAATCCTGGCGCTTTTGTCGGCATGCATTCCCAAAACATCCTCCGACCAATCAGAATCCTGCCCAACTACGCAACCGCCTGAACCGCCTTTTTCTCCTCCCGGCACGGCTGAAACCTTCGAAGGCTTGTTCTGGTACGGCTCACCAGAGTTATGGACGGCGCTCCCACTGGACGGGACCTGGCGAGAACTTCCAAGAACTGAAGCCGGATTCACCCAGAAAGGTGCGTTTTGGAGTGAGAACTTCGACGCGCTCAGCGAGCCAAATCCGGATCTGACGCTGACAGGTCGCAGGCTGGATGGGCCCACAATTTCCTTTGTAGAGTCAGAAGCCACGCACGGATTTGACCGGACCGGATCCTTCATGCTCTCCGGCATCAGCATCCCCACGGAAGGATGTTGGGAATTCAATGCAGACTACAGCGAAACAAGCCTGTCATTTGTTGTCGAGGTGAAGCCATGAACTGCAACGTCAATCGGCCGCATCGAATACTTCACTTAACTACTCATTCAAGTTAAATAAGAAACAGGGCGGGAACCCGCCCTGTTTCTTCGAATTCGATGAGGATTACTGGTACTATTGCTGCCAGCGGCCGCCGCCCATTCTGCCTGGACCAAAACTGGATCCGTCCCCTTCGAACATTGGGCAATCGCCGCTTCGATCCCCGCGGCCAAAACCACCCATCATGCCGCCGACCCCAAACCCGCGCCTAGCCATCCAATCGGCTTGTTCCTGGGTGATCGCGCCATCTCTCACCGCCGCCTCAAGCACCTTTGTACGTGCGGCCTGCATCAGGGAAGGAATCTCATCCGCGGAATAGCCTTGTGCCAGCGCGATCGCGTAAAAACTCTCACCCGCGTCGTGGCGGAGTTCGAACTCGCTGGTCGATAATCCCACCGCATCAGCCATGGCACTGACCATATAGTCGTGCAGCGGTCCGTCTTCTCCGTCCCCTGCTCTGTTCGGGCCGTATCCGGAAACAGGAGGCTGAGGCGCCTGCGCCAGCACAACACCCACGCCCAGAACCACCAACGCCAGCACGACCAATGTAACCATCCAAAAGACCTTCTTCATTTTTCAACTCCTTTTTAATTCAATACTCTTTCTTTGTTTCTGACCTGAATCATACAATCCATTTGTAAAGGATTCATAAAGGTTATTCGAAGAAACAAAAAAGAACGATCCGACCTTCAGCCGGATCGTTCGAACGGAAAGGCACCGTTTTATTCAGGAGAATCTTAAGGCCAAACCGATCATTCCTCGCCTGCCATGAGCTTGATGCGTTCCCAGGGTTTTAGGTTTTCTTCCTCAGCCAGGATCTTCTTCAACTCATACATCTCATCGCGCAAGGCAGCCGCCTTCTCAAACTCAAGGTTCTTGGCAGCTTCCTTCATATGTTTATCCAGTTCAGAGATGATCTTTTGCAGCTCGCCGCGCGGCAGGCCGCTACCTTTCACTTCGTATTTCGATTGACGCTCGGCGACGGCACGCGCTTCCAGTGAGAGCTCATCCGTCAGGTCGCGAATGGCCTTGTGGATACTGACCGGAAGAATGCCGTGTTCTTTGTTGTAAGTCACCTGCTTGGCGCGGCGGCGGTTGGTTTCGTCAATTGCGAATTTCATCGAATCCGTAACACGGTCGGCGTACATGATCACCCGCCCGCCCACGTGACGGGCGGCTCGCCCGATGGTCTGGATCAGCGCTGTGCCGGAACGCAGAAAACCTTCCTTGTCGGCATCCAGAATGGCAACGAGTGAAACTTCCGGCAGGTCGAGCCCCTCGCGCAGCAGGTTTATGCCGACGATGACATCGAACACGCCCAGACGCAGATCGCGCAAGATCCCAACTCGCTCGAGCGTGTCGATTTCCGAGTGCAGGTAGTGCACTTTGACGCCCAATTCCATCAGGTAATCGGACAGGTCCTCCGCCATGCGTTTGGTCAGCGTGGTCACAAGAACCCGCTCGCCTCGTTCTGTACGTTGCCTGATCTCGCCAACCAGGTCATCCACCTGCCCTTGTACCGGACGGACTTCCAATTCGGGGTCGACCAGCCCTGTCGGGCGAATGATCTGCTCAACCACCTGGTCCGCTTTCTCCATTTCATAGGGGCCTGGGGTGGCAGATGTGTATATTGTATAACCCATCACCTTCTCGAACTCAGAAAACTTAAGCGGACGGTTATCCAGCGCAGACGGCAATCGGAAACCATACTCGACCAGCGTCTCCTTGCGAGACCGGTCACCATTGTACATCCCTCGGATCTGCGGTACGGTCATGTGACTCTCATCGATCACCAGCAGGTAATCGCTGGGAAGGAAGTCGATCATCGTCCATGGATGCGTGCCTGCAGCGCGCTGGTCAAGGTGGCGGGAGTAATTCTCGATACCCGAGCAATAACCTACTTCTTTGAGCATCTCAAGGTCGTATCGCGTACGCTGCTCGATCCTTTGGGCTTCCAGATGCCTGCCTTCCTGTTTGAACAACGCCAGCCGTTCTTCGAGTTCACTTTCGATGTCGGCAATGGCCTGTTTGAGCTTTTCTGCTTCAGTCATGTAATGCTTGGCCGGGTAGATGGAGGCTTCCTCCGGTTCATCCAGCACCTCCCCCGTCATCGGGACGAACTGCATGATGCGCTCAACCTCATCTCCAAAGAACGTAATGCGATATCCGCGTTTTTCTTCATAGGCCGGGATGATTTCCAGTGTGTCGCCACGCACCCGGAAGGTGCCAGGTCGCAGGTCCAGATCATTGCGTGAATACTGGGATTCAACCAGCTGCCTGATCAAGGCATTTCGCCGGTAGATTTCACCCTTCCGAAGTTTAACCATCCCTTTTCCGAATTCTTCCGGACTGCCCAGGCCATAGATACAAGATACGGAGGCCACGATGATGACATCCCGGCGGGAAAGCAACGCTGTGGTTGCAGCCAGGCGCATTCGTTCGATCTCTTCATTGATATCTGTTTCTTTTTCGATATACAGGTCATGACGCGGGACATAGGCTTCCGGCTGGTAGTAATCGTAATAGGACACAAAATAGGACACCGCATTTTCCGGGAAGAAATCCTTGAATTCCGCATACAATTGCGCCGCCAGGGTCTTGTTATGCGCCATGATGAGAGCAGGCTTCTGCAATTGTTGAATCATCGAAGCTATGGTATATGTTTTCCCGGTACCGGTAGCACCAAGCAACACTTGCTGGCGCATACCTTTATTCACACCAGCGACAAGGCTGGCAATAGCTTCTGGCTGGTCGCCGGTCGGCTGGAAGGGAGCAGAGAGTTTGAAATCCATAATCAGGTAAGTAAAAAGGGGAACAGTCGTTCTATTATAGTACAATGCGACCAGAAAGACCAGCCTAGAGGTCAGAACGAGTATAATTGCACCCTGGAGGCACATTTAATCTATGGAAATTACCTGGTACGGTCATTCTTGTTTCCGTTTCTCTGAGCGTAACATGGCCTCAGTGGTTACTGATCCCTACGACACCAAAGTCGTCGGGTATGACGCTCTTAAGCTCAAAGCGGACATCGTTACGTCCAGCCACGATGCGGCCGGCCACAATCACACCGACGCAGTGAGGGGCGCAACCCATATCATCATGGGCCCTGGCGAATACGAAATCGGAGGCGTTTTCATCACCGGTGTGCAAACGGATGGTCATGGCAAGAACAATGGCTCTTCCCGAAACACGCTCTATGTATTCGATTATGATGGCCTGACGATCGCCCATCTCGGTGACCTGAAACAGATGCCCTCACAGACCGAAGTGGAAGCGCTCGGCTCAGTGAATGTAGTTCTGGTACCGGTCGGAGGAGGAGGAAGTCTGAATGCCGCCAAGGCAGCCGAAGTCGTCAGTTTATTGGAACCTAATCTGGTTATACCCATGCATTACGCCATGCCCAAATCGAAGGTTTCGCTCGACTCCCTGGACAAATTCTTGAAAGAAATGGGATTGGGTTCAGTAGAACGGCAACCCTCCCTGAAAATCAATCGGTCCAGCCTGCCTGAGGAAACGCACGTGATCGTATTGGACTATCAAGGCAGCTAGGAGTCGTTGGTGCCCGTAAAAGTATTAATGACGTGGGATATCTCACCGGAGCGCGATCAGGAATATTTCGAATTCGTGATCGGAGAATTTGTACCGGGCGTGCAGCGGCTTGGGTTCCAACCGATCGAAGCCTGGGCGACGATCTATGGACAATATCCACAAATCCAGGTCGGGTTATTAGCCGACAACGAGCAGCGCGCCTTACACGCCTTCGACTCGCACGAATGGGTTCAGCTGCAGGAGCAATTGTTTGGATACGTCAATAACTTCACGATGAAGATCGTCCCGGCACGCGGAGGCTTCCAATTCTAAACAATCGAATATGAAACACACGACAAATTGGATGAAAGCCTGGCCATTGTTTTTCCTGTTGGCATTCTTGGAAGCAGTGGCCGGATTGATTATGTTGATTCGCATTCCGGGGGAAGGCTCAAATGGGATGCTGGGGTTTTCGCCTTTCAGGTGGGGGATCATGCTGCCAATGGTATTCATGGCCGGTATCTGTTTGCTGGCAGCCTGGGTTTCCTGGAAGGATGACGGGGTTCGCGATAGGCGGTTATCGCCTTCGTCCAACCCGGAGATCTTCCGACTCCTTTCATGGCTATTTACAGGGCTCGTTTTCCTGACCGCTGTCCTGGCTTTTTTATTGAGATGGTATAACCCCGTCCTTTTCTTGCCCTATTTCGATCGCGCCTGGCCGTTACTGGTCTTCGTTCTGCTCTTCAGTGTACAATCCACGTTCCTGTTGACAGTCCTGCAAGTTGGCCTTCACAAACCGCCCGAAAGAAATTGGCACCCTTTTCTTCTGGCATTCTCACTCCTGGTGCTTGTCTACGCCTTCGTCAGCTTGACCCGATTGGGACTTACCCCTGACAAAGCTTACTGGGGAGAACCGGGGGTCCCCATTCAAGGCTGGCAGTTATTCTTCATTCTTATAGGTAGCGCTGCCTTCCTGCTGTTTCACTTGGCACCCTGGTTCAACAATCGTCCCGGACGGACGGAGGCGATCACGATCCTATCGATCTACTTCCTTGCCGTGTTCATCTGGTTGAGCGTCTCAAACGATGTCTTACGGAACAGCTTCTATTTCCCCATAGACCCTCCCGCCAATACGCCCTTCCCTTATTCTGACTCGGGCTATTACGATTACATGGCGCATAGTCTGTTGATCGGAACGAACTACAATGGCCAGATTCCTACGCGCCCGCTCTACATTCTTTTCCTGACGGGATTGCACCTGCTGTTCGGTGAGCGCTACGACCTGATCATCGCAGGACAGACGGCCGTATTGGCAGCATTTCCGGTCCTGCTGTATGGGTTGGGTAGAAAACTCCACAGCCGTCTGGCCGGCCTCACAATTGCGCTTCTGGCTATCGCGCGCGAATGGACCAATTTAATGGTCTCCTCCGCCACCAGGGTCTCCAACACCAAAACCCTGCTGGTAGACCTTCCGACCCTTTCCTTGCTACTGCTGAGTTGCCTGCTGGTCCTGCACTGGTTGAAACGCAAAGGTGCGATCGGCGCCTTCATCGCCGGGGGCGCCTTTGGGCTATTGCTGTTGCTGCGATCTCAGACCATGTTGATTCTGCCTTTCCTCTTCCTCCTAGTGTTCTTCTCTTACAGAGGTCCTTCCCGACGCTGGCTGGCGCCCTCCCTGCTATTCCTCCTGGGATTGTTGCTTGCTGTTGGACCTTGGTTGACGCACAATTATCTGCAGTCGGGAAAATTCACCTTTGATGCGCCTTTCCAGCTTCAGGTCCTGGCCAGCCAATATGCCTACACCGGCAACCTTGACTTCAGTAGCGTCGATTTGGAGGGGAAAGGACTGCTTGGACTTCTGCTCACTTTTGCCTTACGAGATCCAGGGTTCGTGATCGGATTTATCACAAATCATTTTCTGGCTACCGAAATTGGTGCCCTTCTGGCCTTACCGCTGGTGGCGCCTTTCAAAGGAATGCTGGCACCCATCAACCTCTATTGGACCGCCTTCGACGGCCATCTCGGCTGGATCAATCAGCTGCTTATGATCGGATATCTGGCAGTCATTGCGTTGGGATTAGGCGCCGCCTGGCGCAGATGGCGCTGGATCGGGCTGTTGCCACTGGCTTATAACCTGGGCTATGCCCTGGCAAATGGGATTGGGCGGTTTTCAGGTTGGCGTTACGACCTTCCTGCCGATTGGATCGCCTATTTTTATTTCGGGATTGGGATTTCGGAAATCTTGATCTGGCTGGCCGGACTTTTTGGCGTCCGTGAAGTTCGATTTCTCTCCTCCGACGAGACAGAAACAAAGGGAAAGAGGACTGCAATTCTTCCCTGGGCGGGCTTTGCAGTGATCTTTTTGATGGTCGGAACCGCGCCGTGGCTTGCGAAGTCACTCTCAAAGACGCATTTTACTGATAGGTCTTCTGAGGAATTGGTCACTGAATTGATTTCGAACCCTAATCTACAGAAATTGGGACTCTCGACGCAAGAGGTAAGTGAGTTCGCAGATGACCCGGAAGCCATTGTCCTGCAAGGCCGTATTCTCTACCCGCGTTACTTCTTCCGAAAATCAGGTCTGACGTCCAGTACACCCTGGCAATCCTATGCCCCACGCGATTATCCCCGACTTGGTTTCCTGTTGATCAACCGCAACATTCGCGAAGTGGTCCTGCCAATTCGAAAGGAAGGCATCGAGAACATCCATGCGCAGGACGCGCTGATCCTTGGCTGCAACCGCGAAGCGTATGTCGAGGCAAGATGGGTCGTCCTTCCCCAAAGGAATCTTGAGTATTTATCCACTTTCAAGCTGAGTCCCTGCGATTCCCCAATCAACGAATAAATCGTGGCTACCCGAAAAACAGGTGCGTTCTGGGGACCTTTGGCGGAATGGTTTGAAGCAAACGCACGCGAATTGTCCTGGAGATCGACCAAAGATCCCTATGCTGTTTTAGTCTCAGAAATCATGCTCCAGCAGACGCGCGTCGAAACAGTGATCCCTTATTTCGAACGCTGGATGGAAACCTTCCCTACGATTTCTTCACTGGCACGAGCCACCGAACAGCAGGTATTATCCGCCTGGGAAGGACTGGGATACTATCGCCGTGCGCGAAATCTGCACAGGGCTGCCGCCATCATTACGAAAGAATTTGGCGGGGAAATTCCTGGCGATCCCCGCTTGCTTCGCGCCTTGCCGGGGATCGGGCGCTACACCGCAGGGGCCGTCGCATCGATTGCATTTGGTCTAGATGAGCCTGTCCTAGACGGGAACATCAAACGCGTGCTTGCACGACTCTTCGATATCGACCTGCCAGTTAATAGCACGAATGGAGAAAGGCATCTCTGGCAGGTCGCCGCAGAATCCTTGCCAAGTGGACAGGCCGGCACATACAACCAGGCATTGATGGATCTAGGCGCCACGGTCTGCCTTCCTAAAAATCCGAGATGCGCGCTCTGTCCGGTCAAGGAAATGTGCATCTGCTATTCAAAAGGGACACAGGCTTCACGACCTGTCATGAAACCAAGGAAAGCCCTGCCTCACCATATTGAAACTGTCGGTGTCATCCTGAAGAGCGGGCGAGTCATGCTGATCCAACGACCCTCAAAAGGATTGTTAGGGGGCATGTGGGCCTTTCCTGGCGGACGCGTAGAAGAGGATCCGCTTGCAGAGTTGCAATCTGTATTAGAATCTGAATACCGGCTTGTTGTTGTTGTGACCGATCCACTGCCCTCCATCCAACACGCCTATACACACTTCAGGGTTACCGTATATCCATTTTTGTGCGAATTCGTTTCTTTAGAAGGACACCAGGAATTCAACTGGGTCAAGGTGGAGCAGATGGACGAGTATCCAATGGGGAAGGTCGATCGAACGATTGCCAGGAATCTGGCGCAGCGCGTGATGTGAAATGAGTGCTCCGGCCTACGAACTGGAACGACAGGACATGGTCCAAATTCAGATCGCCAAACGCGGAATTCGGGAGCCGCGTGTCTTGGAGGCGTTCAAAACCGTCCCGCGCCACGACTTTGTCTCAGCGGAACTCCGGTTCGAAGCCTATGACGACTGTCCGCTGCCGATTGGTTACGGTCAAACGATTTCTCAACCCTACATCGTCGCCTTGATGACCAGCAGCCTGCGCTTGCAGGGCAGTGAACGAGTGCTCGAAATTGGAACCGGCTCAGGCTACCAGGCGGCCATATTATCGACCCTGGCGCAGGAAGTCCATACCGTCGAGGTCCTTCCCGAACTTGCTGAAAGATCCCGGGATATTCTGAACAGCTACGAAAATGTGCATTGCCATCTCGGAGACGGTTCGCTGGGGTGGGAGGCGGCCGCGCCGTATGATGGCATCCTGGTAGCAGCCGCGGCCCCACAAATCCCTGCGCCATTGCTCAAACAGCTGGCTGAGGGGGGACGCTTGGTGATACCTGTTGGCGGTCGAAGTTTTCAGAAGTTGGAGTTATGGGAAAAATACGGAAAAGATTTCAGTACAGAAAGCATTGTCAACGTGGCCTTTGTCCCGTTGCGGGGCGAGAGGGGCTGGGACCGAAAGGTGTGGTAGATCAAAGCGGGTGCCTTTGATTGGCACCCGCTTTCTTTTTAGGTCTTGCTCAAGGTCACAAAGACCATCGGCCTGCGCTTGGTTTCATTGTAGAGCAAGGATTTCACGGCGCTCGAAATGTCTTTTTCGGCATCCAGCCCTCCCCCATTCACGATATTCAGGATGCGTTTGCGAACCTCTGGGATCAAATTGGTGGCCTCATCCGAGGAGACAAATCCGCGCGTGAGGATCTCCGGATCTCCTAGAAGCCGGCCTGAATACTTATCGACGTTCAAGTCGATCAAGAAGATGCCTCCGCGAGCAAGCTTTTCTCGCTCCCGCATCACGCCGTGATCGACGTCCCCGATAGACTGGCCATCCACAAATACATACCCGCCGGGTATACGTTCGCCTTTGCGGATTTTCTGGTCAGATAATTCAACCACTTGGCCGTTCTCAACCACAACAATATTCTCTACTGGGACACCAACCTGCTCTGCCAGGAATGCATGATGTTTCAACTGGCGCAATTCGCCGTGGATCGGGATAAAGTTCTTGGGCCGCACCAGGTTGAGGAGCAGTTTCAACTCTTCCTGGCTGGCATGGCCTGAAACATGGATCGGCGCGATGGCATCGTAGATCACATGCGCACCACGGCGCAGCATGCGGTTGATGGTGCGACTGACATTTTCCTCATTTCCCGGGATGGGATGAGAAGAGAGGATGACCGTATCATCGGGCCTCAAGTCGAATTGGCGGTTCGTTCCCGCCGAAAGACGCCCGATGATCGAAGAAGGCTCTCCTTGAGATCCCGTACACATCAACACGACGCGTTTGGGCTCCATGCTCAAAGCCTGCTCGATCGATACCAACTGGGCGTCCGGAACATTCAGGTATCCGAGCTTGCGGGCGATCTTGGCGTTGTCTACCATGCTGGTTCCCACAAATGCCAGCTTACGGTTGTGCCTTCCGGCAGCATCTGACACCTGTTGCATTCGTGATATCAGGGAGGCGAAGGTTGCTACGATCAGGCGGGCCGGTGCATTCGCAAACACATTGTCCAATGCCGGACCAATGACCATTTCAGAGGGGGTCCATCCCTGGCGTTCTGAATTGGTTGAGTCTGAGAGCAACAGGTCAACGCCTCGCTTCGATAACTCCGCCAATTTGCCAAAATCAGTAGGCCAGCCGTCCACCGGAGTGTGATCGAATTTGAAATCACTCATATGGACGACCAATCCGGCCGGCGTCGTGATCCCTAACCCTACTGCGTCTGGAATAGAATGGCAGACGTGGAAGAATTCGATTTCAAAGGCTCCCAGCTTTACGCGCTGGCCAGCCTCTACGGTATGCAATGAAACTTTACTGAGCGCATTGTTTCGCGCCAGTTTCGCCTCGATCAACCCTCGGGTCAGTGGCGTGGCATAGACCGGTGCATGGATCTCACCCAAGACATGGTGAATGGCTCCGATGTGATCTTCATGGCCGTGTGTGATCACAATCCCGACCACCCGGTCAACTTTATCCAGCAGATACTCAAAATCCGGGACGATGTAATCAATTCCCAGCATGTCGTTTTCAGGGAACATGATACCGGTATCGACGATGAGAATTTCGTTCCCATGTTCGTACGCGGTCATATTCTTGCCAACTTCCCCCAATCCCCCTAAGGGGATAATTTTTAATTTATTTTTTTTACTCATTCTTTCGATTTCCTTAAGATTTCAATAACATAGATTTCCCGCTTTTGCGGTGCAAGGCTATATACAAAAACACCCTGGTGCTTGCAGGCCAGGGAAACTTTATGATCTTGAACTGGCTTACTCAAATTGCCGTGAGGCAGGTATCGTCATCATTCAGCGCTACAAGTATAACAGGACAAGGGGGGATTGTCAAAGCCACTGACAGTGATTAATACCCGGAGTCTTTCACTTCTTCCTTCGGGAAAGCTTTCCAGGAGCAGGTCTAATTGCAATTGCTTTTTGTTAATCGAAGTTGTGATGGATTGTCGTTCCTCGTCGTTCGTCGAACCTGTTCGTACTTCTTTCAATCTTAAATTAATGAAGGGTATGCAGTCTGCGCTCGAATGCGAATGTGCTCACTCCTCGAACTCCATTTCTTGAGAACGAATTTTCCTTAAGAAAGCCTCTACTACATGAGGGTCGAAATGCTTGCCTTTTTCGGAGCGTATGTATTCGATCGCATCTTCTTTGGACCAGGCCTTGCGATAAGGTCGATCACTGATCAAAGCCTCCCACACATCCACCACCGCGAAGATACGCGCCGCCAGGGGGATCTCTTCCTCTTTCAAGCCTCGCGGGTAGCCCGTTCCATCCCATTTCTCATGGTGACAATAAGGGATATCCAAGGAAGGTCGTAGGAACTCAATGGGAGAGATCATGCGGTAGGCATACATCGGATGCTCCCGCATCAGTTTCCATTCCTCCTCGGTAAGAGCAGCTGGCTTGTTCAAAATCTGTTCTGGAACACCGATCTCGCCAATATCATGCAATAACGCTCCCCAACGGATCTGATTAAGTTCATCTTGCAGCCCCATTTCGCGCGCAAGGGATAGCGTCAGATCGGTTACACGCTGAATCTGTCCTTCTGATGCTGGATTGCGCAAATCCAATGCCTGAGACCATCCTTCGATCGTAGCGTCGTAGGCCAGGATCAAGTCCAGGTTCGATCTTTGGAGACTGCTGAAAAGTTCCGCATTATCGAGGGCAATTGCGGCCTGAGAGGCCAGAGCTTCCAGAAACTCAATCTGGCTTTCATCGATGGCGTGTGGTTGTCTGTAATAGATCTCCAATACCCCGGACACCTGTCCTTTGGCCAGCATGGGAACGGCGTGGTAGGAATGTAATTTTTCTAAACTGAGCGCCGCCGTCTGGGCGTTTTGTTCGCTGGCCAAATCCAACACACTCAAGATTTGTCGCATTTGAACGACCTTACCTGCCAAGCCCTCCCCGGGCCATAATTGCAATTTGTTGATTTCCTGGTACTGGAATCCTAAAGCAGCAGTATATTCCAGGATTTGGGTTTCAGGTCTGAAAACCAGCACGGCCGCCGCATCCGCAGCAAGGTGCGATATCACCTGGCCGAGAATAATATCCAATGCTGTCTTGGCATCAATGCTTGCTGCAATGGCCATATCCACGGAATGCAATGCCTGGACCTGGTTCATTCTATTAAGGACCTCATCATACAACCGCATTCTCCTCAACGCATTTCCAACCATTTCGCCGACCGCGCTCAATAAACGCAATTCTCGTTCGGAAAAATAATCCGATGTTTTTCCTTTTTCTCTTGCGCCGATCAAGATCCCGAGAAAATTTGTGTCCGATTGCAAAGGGACGAGAAGTGCAGGACCTAGATTGTCAGTTCCAGGCAGATGCGCACTCTTGCCAATCTCGGTGGCATAATCATTGCTGATGTATGGTTCGGAATTCAAGTAAACCCTTCCACCGATCCCTTCATGCGCATTTATGCTCAGTTCTTCATGAGACTGAAACGCACCATTCCCCAGGGCGTATCGAAATTCGGTCTTTTCATCGTCAAGCAGCAAGACAGCATTTGAATCCGTATGCAATACGCGTTGCATCTCATCCAACACCATGGGCAGCATTTCATCCGCATTTTGCGCGGAACGCAGATGGGTTGAAATCGAAAACAAAGCTTCCAATTCTCGTGTTTGTGCGATCAGCTTGTCTTCCGCCCTTTTTCGCTCCACCAATTCTTGCTGAACTTCCTGGTATAGCCGGGCATTTTCAAAGGAAGCCGCCACCTGAGCGGACAACGTGGTCAGCAGCCGTTCGTTTGCTTCACTAAATGCATCTGCTTTTTCGCTTTCCACGGCGATACTTCCGATCACCCGGCTGCCAATTTTGAGCGGCACATAGAGACCCGATAGAATGCTTGGATAGGTCTGGATATAATGTGGATCGTCTTTAATATTTCCAAGGCGTATGGTTTCACCTGTTTGCACCACCCAGCCACTGAGACCCTGCCCGACCTTATGAATCATGCTGGTGAATTTCTTCTCGACGTCTTTCCTGGCTGCTTTGGACAATCCGGGTTGGTTGAAGGCTATCAACTCAAGTTCGTCACTTTCATTCCCTCTTAAACGGATTGTCACATGATGCCAGGCCAAATGTTGAGAAAAGCTCGTGATGATCTTCTCCCCAATGGCCTTGGGCTCTAACAAGCGACTGACCGCTACTCCGGTTTCGTACAAAGTCTCCAATTCGGCCATCTGCCGGCGAATTTCCGCCTCCGCCTGTTTTCGGTCCTCCAATTCCTGGGTAAGCGAGCTATACAAACGTGTATTTTCGACCGCCACGGCTGCATGGTTGGCAAATTGCCTCAGCAAATCCAAGTCCTCCGAAGTGAATTTTGGTTTGTCTTCTGTTCGCAGCACATGCAGCACACCAGTGACAGCTCCCTGCCAAAGCAGAGGGGTACTGATGATCGCATGGAAAGGTTTCTCCTCTTCGAAGGCTACCGAGCGTCCTGACCAATTGGCATAATCATCTATGATCAGCGGCTCCCCCGATTCGGCCACCAGTCCCCCAGCTCCTTCGCCATAAGCCAGGACCGTGCCCGTGAAATCCTGGCGGGTATTGTATGCAACCACGCAGCGAACCTGCCTCTGTTCTGGCTCAGTTAGATACATGCCCCCCTCAGAACCGTCCAGCAACTTCACTGCCCTTTCGACGATCATGTTCAGTAGCTCCGGTAAAGAATGCCTGGAGGTAATTCCAAGCAACGTATCCTGAAGCGCTGCCAATTCCTCCACGCGACGGCGAAGTTCTCCTTCTATACGTTTGCGTTCGGTGATATCTTCATATACCCCCATGACCCCGAAAATGTTATCATCCTGATCCCGTAATGGGAGCTTGCTGGTCCGTACCCAGAGCTGCTTTCCGTCCTTTTGAGTTAGCGGTTCTTCGTAATTGATCTTACTGACGCCCTTCTCCATTACCTCCCGATCGTCCGTACGGTACAGGTCAGCTTCGATTTTCCAGGATAACTCATAATCATCTTTGTCGATGATCTGATCAGGGCGTTCTAATCCGGCATCCTGCGCAAACGTTTGATTGCATCCCAAATAGCGTGAGTTGAGATCTTTCCAGAAGATGCCCTGAGGCACATTGTCCAGGATCAATTGCAGCATTTGACGGGAATGAAATAATTCCTGTTCATTGTATTTGCGCTCAGTAATATCGTGGACCATACCAATAGACTTGACGATCTGGCCCTGTGGATCGCGATAATGTTCCCACTTATCATAGACATAGCGCACTTCACCGTCATCGGCGCGGATGATGCGGTATTCAACCTCATATCCATCCTGCCCTTCATTCTCAATGGACGCCTGATAGGCGCGATCCACCCCTTCCCGATCATCAGGATAGATCAAGGCAAGGAAGGCCTCATAGGTTGCCTCGAACTCACCCGGCTGGACGCCGAAGATTCGGAAGGACTCATCCGACCAGGACAAATGATTGCGAGTCAGATCCAATTCCCAACTACCGAGATGCGCGATCTGCTGTGATAGTTTCAGGAATTGTTCGCTGGCTTTGATCGCGTCTTCAGCCCGTTTCTTTTCCGTGACGTCGCTTGCATAAGCCCGAACGATCGTTTCTCCGGGCCCATCAGTCCTCAATGTATTATGGTAGTGCCACAGGCGTGTCTCTCCCGCTTTGGTGTGAATCTTCATCAAGCCTTCAGCGGCGCCTTCCGTTTGTATCTTTTCAAGATAGGCATCGAACAATTCGCGAGATTCGAGTACCAGGAATTCGCGCAAATTGCGCCCAATAATTTCATCCTGCCGGTATCCGGTCAATGCCATGGCAGCCTGGTTGACGGACAATACTCTTCCCTTCGAATCATGCGTGCAGATCAGGTCATGGATATTCTCCACCAGGTCACGGTAGCATTCTTCACTCGTGCGCAGTTCCTGGATTGCTTCCGCGCGTTCAGTGATATCCATGGCGATCTGCAAGCGCACCAGGCGGCCGTCATGCCATTGCATGGCCCGGTCCGCATTGGAATACCATTTTCTTGTGACCGGATTGTATCCCTCCCAGAGATGGACCCCGGTCGGCCGCCCTTTCTTGTCCACCAACAGATCGTTCTTACAATGCGAGCACCGTGCGGTCTCGTTGCGGAATACCTTGAAGCAGGTCTTTCCCTCCAGCTTTTTACCGAAATTGTCGCGCATGTGTTGGTTGGCGAACAATATTTCAAAGGTTTGCAAGTCCGCAACATAGACATCGGCATCCAGACTGTCCAGGATATTCAATAAGATTTGGTTGGAAGTATCCGACTGCGTGGGTTGGTCAGGCAAAAAACGAATGTAGTCGACGGTCTCAACCTGCTCATCCACTTCAATTTGCCTGGTTTTTCGTTCGACAGGTTTTTGCTCCCCTTGCTTTGTCAGGAGAATGGTGTGAGTCGGGGTTTTTCTTTTATGCCCTGCGCCATGCTTAGGCTTCTGGCTTCTTTTTAATCCATCCGGAAAGATCGTTGTCCGAGGTTTCCCCACTAATTCGGACTTCTTCCAACCCGCCTGCCTGGCCAAAGTGGTATTGCATTCAAGAATGACTCCAGTCTTTGCCTCGGAGATCAAAACCCCCTCCAGAGAATTCTCGAATATCACGCGATGGTAAGTACGAGCAGTTGCACCTCTCATAGTCCTGATCCTGATTGCTTTGGGGAAGTATCTGGAATCAGTATAACATACGGGCTCATCAGGAAAATTGACATACTATGACAACTCCTGTACACTTCAAGCATGAAAGTAGATCTCGATCTGTACCGGCATGAGATCCGTGTTTCGAACGATCCACTGGTCCGCCTTTCGGTCATCGACATTTCGCCGGACCGACCCCAGCGGACGTTCTTGTTTCTACACGGCTTTGGCGGGCAGGCAAGGCAGTGGCGCTACCAGCTTCAGCGATTTTCTTTAGAAAACCGCGTTATCGCTCCCGACTTGCGCGGACATGGTCTTTCTGAGAGACTGGCCAGTTCCTTTGATATGCCATCCCTCCTTAATGATGTAGAGACCACTCTCAAACAACTCAAAGTCAATGAGAAAGTCGTCCTGGTTGGGCATTCCTTTGGCGGCGCGCTGGCGATAGATTTTGCGCTCTTCCATCCCGAGCGGATCGAAGCGCTGATCTTGATCGCCACGGCGAGCGAGTTTCGATTGAATTGGCTTTATCGCTTTGGCCTTCACCTTCCAGATGCGATCCTGCGATTGGTCGATCCCTTCACCCGCAACTGGTTGTCAGCCCCGCCGCACGCCCTGAAGCCTTTTTATCTCAACAATTTGTCCAGTTGGAGCGGTTGGAACAAATTTCCCCAATTGTCTGTTCCCACGCTCGTCATTCGCGGCAACCGCGATCTGGTGTTCGCCCGACCGCTGTACGATGAAGTTGCCAAATCCATCCCTGGTGCAGAAGAAGCTGATATAGGAGTTTCAGGGCATATGGTCATGCTCGAGCGGCGCGAGGCTGTAGACCGCGCAATCGAGCGTTTTCTCGCCGGCGAATCGCAAAGATCCTGGCGGGATCAGAAACCCGCCGCCACCAAATCCAGCCGTGAAACCCTCCGCAGGGAACGGCCCTGGTTGAATTCCTACGAAGCCGGCGTCCCCTATACCATCGGCGTCCCTGCGATCCCAGTCCACCATTTGCTCAGGTCTGCAGTTCGCCGGTTTCCCAGGAAAACCGCTCTGATCTTCAAGGGCAGCCGTATGACCTACCGTCGCCTGAATCACGAAGCCAACCGCTTCGCCAATGCATTGCTGGCGCTGGGTTTGGGCAAGGGTGCACGCATTGTCCTGCTGTTACCGAACATCCCCCAGATGGTGGTGGCTTTCTTTGGAGTGCTCAAAGCCGGGATGACCGCTGTCTTCATCCCGCCGGTGACGGACCCCGAGGAATTGGTCAGGATCATCAAGAAAGTGGAAGCCAGTTTATTGGTCACGATCAAAACCGCGGCCAGCCTTGCCGCTCAGATTCAAAGCAGCACAGACCTGCCGTTCGTTATGCTGACGGATCCGGCCGAATATCTCTCCCTTCCCAAGAGGATGGTCTCTCGCTGGCGCAATCGCGGATTGAACGTTCCGGGCGGTATTCGCTACCACCGGATGCTGGCTGGCCAGAGTCACCGATCCCCGACTCTACAGGTATCGCCTGAAGACCTTGCGGTGATCCAGTTCACAGGCGGCACGACTGCAGCCGCCAAAGGGGTGATGCTCTCGCACCGCAACCTGGTTGCCAACGCCCTGCAGACCCGGCACTGGATGCCGGAGGCCAAAGAAGGCCGGGAACGGTTCCTGTGCGCCCTGCCATTCTCCCATTCCTATGGCCTGACCACAGCCCTGACCGTTCCGGTGACGCTGGGCGCGTGCCTGGTATTAAAACCGCAGTTCCAGATCAAAGAAGTGCTGCAATCGATCAAGAAGTATCGACCGACCATCTTTCCAGGCGTGCCGAGCATGTACGTAGCCATCAACAATTTCCGCGGGGTGCGCAGGTATGGCATTCGCTCGATCAATGCCTGTATCAGCGGCTCCGCACCGCTGCCGGTGGAAGTCCAGGAGGCCTTCGAAAAACTCACCAAAGGTCGCCTGGTGGAAGGATACGGGTTGACCGAAGCTTCCCCGGTCACCCATGCCAATCCCCTCTACGGCACCCGCAAAGTAGGCAGCATCGGCATCCCCCTGCCATCTACAGAGGCGGCCGTCGTCGATCTGGTGCGCGGGCGTAAAGAGGTCCCGGCAGGACAGATCGGCGAACTGGCTGTACGCGGCCCACAAGTCATGCTTGGATACTGGCAAGACAAAATAGCCACGCACGAGTCCCTCACAAGCGATGGCTGGCTGTTGACCGGAGATGTGGCCCAGATGGATGAGGACGGTTTTTTCCGCATCATCGCCCGTAAAGCGGATATGTGGTATCCCGCCAAGCCGGGCAAACCAGCCTTCCCTCGCGATGTGGAAGAGGTCATCTATGAAGTCCCACAAATCAAGGAAGTGGCGGTCGTCGCTGTCGCGGGGCACCCGCTGGCATTTGTCATCGCTGGCGGGAAACGCCCCACCGCAGAGGCGATCATCGCCTATTGCAGGCGGCGGTTGCCCCCACACCTCGTTCCGCGGTTTGTGATCTTTATGGACGATTTTCCGCGCACATTCATTGGAAAGGTCTTGCGACGCGAACTCGCCAAACGCTATGCACGCTACGACAATCCCTGAAATCGACCAGTCTCCCTACATGTCTGTGAATTCGGTCCACGCCGGGCTGGGTACGCCGGTCATCTTGATCCATGGGCTGGCCGCCTCGCTGCATGATTGGGACGACCTCCTGCCCGCCCTGAGCCCGGCCGGGTACGCTGGTTACGCCCTGGACCTGCTCGGGCACGGCGAAAGCGTGAAACCGCCTGGACTGGAAGCGTACAACGCTGAAACAGTTTTTGAACATTTCAGAAGCTGGCTGGACGCGCTGTCCCTTGATCAACCTCTGGTACTTCTGGGGCATTCCCTGGGAGGCTATCTGGCCTTACGCCTGGCGTTGGAACGCCCGGCGCAAGTACGCGCGTTGATCCTGGCCAACCCGTTCTACTCGCAAGCTCAGCTGCCTTCTCCGCTGCAGTTGTTCTTCAAGCGCCCCCTCCTGAACACAGCCATCATTGAACGCACACCTTACTGGTTGTTCCGTTTTCTGATTGACCTCTCCAGTCTGCAGTTCAGCGCCAGTCGGGGGGCGGGCCACACGCTGCCAGAAAAAGTTCGCCGCCAAACCGCTCTGGACTACAAGCGCGCCGCGCCCGGGATCTTCAACATCCCACGCACGCTACCTGATTTGAATTCTGATCTCTCGAGGATCATTCAGCCAGCCCTGGTCCTATGGGGGGTGCGTGACCAGACTCTGGACCCGAATTCCTTTCGCAACCTGGTAGGTGCTTTACCGAACGCGCGCGGCGAGGAATTGACCAGGTGCGGGCATGTCCCCCACCAGTGTCACCCGACTGCCTTCAATCAGGAGATCCTGGCTTTTCTTGACACCCTCTGACCGCTTTCTTTTCCATAGTTGGGCAAAAATGAAACACCCCACTTAAGTATTTTGTTAGGAATCCCCCAATAGTCCCCCTTGAACCGATCGTACAAGTGTGCTAAAATTCGGTTCATAATTAGCCAGATGTACGGGGGTGGATGATCCTGAACAGCATATCTGGCGGCAACAAGTGTTCTAGTTATGGAGTGGCCCAGATATGCGGTGTCCTTACTGCCAGAATGACAATTCGAAAGTAATCGATACCAGCCACGACAGTCATGGAAATATCCGCAGAAGGCGGGAATGCCTGGAGTGTAAGCAACGCTTCAGCACCTATGAACGTGCCATACTTGCCACACCTTTAATCGTCAAGCAAGATGGCACGCGCGAAGAGTTCGATCGCGAGAAGTTAGCGCGCGGCATTCGCATCGCCTGCGCGAAAAGACCGGTCTCAGCAGCCGACATCGAGCGCCTGATAGGCCAGGTGGAAGCTTCCCTGCAGAAGTTAGGGAAAGCAGAGGTCTCCTCACGCGTGGTGGGCGACCTGGCGATCTCTGTCCTCAAAGAGATGGACCAGATCGCTTACATCCGCTATGCCATCGTTTATCTTCGATTGGACGATCTGCACGCCCTGCGAGACGAGATCAATCAACTACTCGAAATCTGATTTCCCCGGCAGTCCCGATACGCCTTGAGTTGGGATCCCCTGCCGGTTATTTATCTCTAGAAATCACTTTAGTTCAGGAGAATGCGTAATGGTAACGAAAGCAGCCGCTGGCGAAAAGAAAAGTTTAATCCCGACACCGCGCCCCCCAAAAGGCCTGCCGAAGATTGAACTGACCGAGAATGCCCGGCAGGTATTGGTCCGCCGTTACGTGCGCCGAGGCCCGGATGGCAAGCCTGTCGAAAGCGTGGAGGAAATGTTCTGGCGAGTGGCCTACCATATCGCGAAAGTTGAAGAACAATGGGGTAGTGAGGTGCAGGCCCGCGCGGTTGAGTTCTATCATCTGCTGACCAGCAAGAAATTCTTTCCGAATTCTCCGACTTTTACCGGCGCAGGCACCCCGCTGGGACAGCTGGCCGCCTGCTTTGTGCTACCCATTACCGACGACATGGGACGTGACGGCGCTGGCATCTTCCAGACCTTGCGCGATGCCGCCCTGATCCAACAGACCGGTGGCGGGAACGGATTCTCATTCTCGCGCCTGCGGCCGCAAGGAGCGCTGGTCAAATCCTCAGCGGGGGAGGCAACCGGTCCGGTTGGTTTCCTGCGCGTATACGATCATGCCTTTGGCGAGATCGCCCAAGGCGGAACACGGCGCGGTGCCAATATGGGTGTCCTGCGCGTGGACCACCCGGATATCGAAGCCTTTATCACCTGTAAGACCGATGAAAATCAAATTACGAATTTCAACATTTCGGTAGGGGTAACCGATGCCTTCATGCAGGCGGTCGAAGAGGACAGGGAATGGGAGTTGCGCTTTCCGGACGTGAACCATCCGGCTTATCGAGAATACGGCAAAGGCACCCTGGAACAGGCCGAAGCTGCCGGTGTACCGATCCGCTCGCACGGGGTGGTCAAGGCGCGCAGCTTATTCCGCCGCATTGTCGAACAGGCACATCACAACGGTGAGCCCGGCCTGCTCTTCCTGGATGCCGCCAACCGCACCAACCCGGTCCCACACTTGTACCCGTTGGAAGCCACCAACCCATGTGGAGAACAGTGGCTGGGACCTTATGAGAATTGCTGCCTTGGTTCCGTTAATCTGAATGAGCATTGTGGACCGGACGGGACTGTCGACTGGCAGGGTCTGCAAGGATCGGTAGTGACCGCCACGCGCTTCCTGGACGATGTGGTGGAGGCCAATGCATACGTGCCCGCTATCCCGCAATTGAAGGAAGCCGCGCATCGCGCGCGCCGCATCGGCTTGGGCATTATGGGTCTGGCAGATATGATGTATCACGTCGGCGTCCGTTATGGGTCTGAGCGAGGGCAAGAATTCAGCGCTCAGGTGATGGAGTTCGTGCGCTTCCACGCCATGGCCGCCAGCATCGAGCTGGCTGAAGAGCGTGGACCTTTCCCAGCCATTCAGGGTAGCCTGTACGACATGGACGATTTACGCTGGCAGCCGCCCCAACCATTGACTCCTTTCCTGCATGATTGGCACAGGCCGGAGATTCGTTGGGAAACGATCACGGACGGAATCCGAAAGCACGGCATCCGCAACGCAGCGCAGACGACCGTCGCGCCGACCGGCACCATTGCAACGGTGGCCGGATGTGAAGGCTACGGTTGCGAACCGGTCTTCGCCCTGGCGTACACCCGCCATATGAATGACAACGGCAAAGACTTACAATTGACCTACGCCAGCCCACGCTTCGAAGCTGCGCTCAAAGAAGCCGGCTTGGGAGAGGAAAAACGAACCGAAGTCATCGAACAGGTCATGCAGGAAGGCACCTGCCAGCATCTGCGTACTGTTCCCAAGGTCATCCGCGACCCGTTCGTGGTCTCGGCCGATATCTCGGCCGAAGAGCACGTGCGCATGCAGTCTGCAATGCAGGCTTTTGTCGACAATTCCCTTTCCAAGACGATCAACTTTCCTGAGACCGCAACCGCGGAGGACGTTGCCCAGGCTTACATGTTGGCCTGGAGGCTGGGCGTGAAGGGGCTGACGGTGTACGTCACAGGCTCGCGCGATAAGGTAGTCCTGGAAACCAAAGCCACGGTCGATAAGAAGCTGGATGAAGACCGCACCCTCTGGCACGATAACAAGAAACCGCGCCCACGCGCGCTGACCGGCAAGACCTTCAACGTGGATACACCGCTGGGCAAGGCTTTCATCACCGTCAACGAGAACGGCGGCGAGCAACCCTTTGAGGTCTTTATCAATACGGCCAAGGCCGGCTCAGAAACGGCGGCTGTCTCGGAAGCTATCGGGCGCATGATCTCCTACATCCTGCGGCTGGCCTCGCCGGTTGCACCGCTTGATCGCCTGCGCGAGGTGGTGCGCCAGCTGGGAGGCATCGGTGGCGGGCGCTCGCTCGGTTTTGGGCCCAATCGTGTGCGATCCCTGCCTGATGGCGTGGGGCAGGTCATCGACCTGTACCTGCGCGAGAAAGATGGCCTGGTCGACGAACCGCATGAAGAGAAATCGAACGGCAACGGCGGACGCGCAAAATCCTCGATCCAGACCGAAGGTGAACCACCTGCCGAACACTCGCTCAAGATTGGCGACCTGTGCCCGGAGTGTGGTGAAGCCGCCGTGGTGAACGAAGAAGGCTGCCGCAAGTGTTATGCTTGCGGGTATAGCGAGTGCTAGCAAATCCCATTTCCTCTCAAAATCGTGAGGTGAGTATGAAAGATGGCAAATGCCCCAAATGCAACGCGACCACCGTTTACAGCAAGACCCGGGGAATCCATTATGGCAACCGCGGCCCTTTCGTTGATATCTCTGATGAGAGAGTAGCCAAGACGGTCAAAGAAGTGGATGTCTACATTTGCATTTCCTGCGGGTATTTCGAGAGCTACCTGCTCGACCCGGACCGGCTACAGGCCATCGCCAGAGATTGGGACAAGGTGATCTGACCCAAAAAGCCTTGCATTTTCAACGCCCCGCTCCTGAACCAATTATGATCCTCTGCGGACTCGCTCCCTAACCTCTCCGCAGTGGCGCAAACATGAGTGCGGACTCGATCTTCAACGAGTCCGCACTTGTTTATTATTAAGACTTGAGAGGAATCGCAACGAGTCTTGAGAGAATGGATCACGAGACTTGAGAGCTTCTTCCACGCACAAGCAGCTGCTCGCCGAAAGGGATCACCCAGTAATTGTTGAGCCTGCCAAGCGAGGGGCTGCGAACTCCCTGTAAATCAAGCTCTTGCCAATGATTCTTGCGACATTATCCCGTATTTGGTACAATCGTCCTATGGACAATTTAGGGAGATATTATCTAAAATAGATAGGCGTCTTTAGCGAACCAAAGGAGAGAAATGAAAAAAAGTGTACCACTAGCATTGTTCGGTGTCCTACTCTTGATGCTTACGGCCTGCAGCCTGCCGCTCACCTCCAAACCAGCAACCGCCACGCCGGAACCGATCACCCCGCCCACGGTCGCCGCCCCGACCGCAGTGCAACACAAACTGGTCCCGGTCTCCTTGCCGGAAGAACGCGCCAACCAGGCGAACGATTACGATTCCTCGAAGACTGCTTCTCGCGGTTTTACTTCGGGAGGCGACCTGTTCACCCAGGGCGAATTCGAGCGGCCTTTCAATGCGGACACCATGGACACGTACTTTCCCTATCTCGATATCGTCGATACCAAAGTCTATGAAGATGATACCTGGTTATACATGAGCCAGACCCTGCGCGGTATGGAAGGGAACCAGTTGCCCGGACAGTACTTCGTCGAGATCGACCAGGACCGCGACGGACGAGGCGACTGGTTGGTGGAAGTCGACAATCCCAGCGCCTCCGAATGGTCCAGTGACGGCGTACGCGTCTGGCAGGACGCCAACGATGATGTGGGGGGAGACGTGCCTGTACGCGCCGACGAGAACCCGCCTTACAGCGACGGCTACGAGCTGCTGGTCTATGATGAAGGCCAGGGCAGCAAACCGGATGCAGCCTATGCCCAGCGCGATCCGGGTGACCCGCTCACGATCCTGTTCGCTGTCCAAAAAAGCCTCTTCGATGGTGAAAAGGGACTGCTTGTGGGCACCTGGGCCGCCAACGACCTGGACCCTGGCCAGTTCGATCTCAACGACCATTACACCTACGAAGAAGCAGGTTCAGCCGACCCGGGGTACGAAGTCTATTACCCGATCAAGGGGCTTTCCGAACTGGACAATTCCTGCCGCATGACCATCGGCCTGCGACCAGATAACCCGGTCGGGCTCGGCCTGTGCAATGTAGCCAATCCGGCCCAGCCTGGTTCTCCCGCCGGTTGCCAGGAGCCGCCGGGTGGTTGCGGACCCGCGGAATACTGGTCAGCTGCCACATGTAGTTGCCAGGTTTTCAATTAACCGATCTTAATACGGTGAACCAAGTCTCAATGCGAATTGAATGGAGCCGGAAGAGTCTCATAACCCAAGGATGAAAGCTTTTTCCAGGGAACGGAGGGACCTTCACCTGGATCTTGAGAGGGCCGGTTCACGTGTAGATGGTAGGCGAAGTACGGTTTCTAATGGAGTATTGAGCGGCTTCACCGCTCAATACTCCATTTTACAAAGAAAGGAAGCCTGTTGGTTAGGGGGCCAACTAAATCAGCACGTTTATTTTCTTGATCGATTGTGCTTATCGTTTGATCTTACGCTGACCTATTCTTCCGAAATCGTAATACTGGAGATGACATCCCCTTGGTAGTCCGGGCTTTGCAGGGGATCGCGGAGCGTGATACCGTTCACCACGTCCATGCCGTCGATGACCTGGCCGAAGATGGTGTACCCGCCGTTCAACTGCGGGGCCGGCCCGAAGGTGATGAAGAACTGGCTGCCGTTGGTATCGCGCCCGGCATTGGCCATGGCCACCACACCGGCCTTGTCGAATTCAAGGTCGCTGTCTTCGTTGACGAATTCATATCCCGGCCCACCCATACCGGTGCCGGTCGGGTCGCCGCCCTGGGCCATGAAGCCTTCCAGGACGCGGTGAAAGGTCGTGCCGTTGAAGAAGCCCTGGCGCGCCAGAAAGACAAAACTGTTAACCGTGATCGGCGCCTTATCCGGGTAAAGCTGAATGGTGAACTCGCCCCCTTTGGCCATGCGCAGGGTCGCCATGTAGGTCTTGTTGACATCAATGCTCATCGGAGGTGGGGAGTCGTATTGTTGCGCAACCCCTTGTGAGCCGCTCACTCCTGGCCCTCCGCTTCCCGAAAAGAAAGTCAACCAGGCGATGAAGACGACCGCCAGCACGATGACGGCAACAGCTATCAACTGCATGCTGTCCATTCTTTGCCGGTTTGCAACCTTGCGATTCTTGCTGGATGAAGTTTTCTTCCTTTGAGTCGACATGGTGGTCTCTCCTTTGTATTTTGCCAATTATAGACGTGCATCGCCAGATGCACAACCAGTAGGACTTGCCAGGGAATTCGAATGCCCCTATACTTTGAATATGCGCATGCCTTACTTTAAAGTCATCCTGCCGCTCCTCTTTTCAGGAATGCTTACCTGCAGCGCCTGCACGGCGCCCCCACAGGGGCCAGCAACGCAAGCCGTTCCTGCCGCCGGGACAGAAAATGCGGACGTGCTGTCTGTGGGAGTGACCGGAGAATCCGGTGCGTATCAATTTGCAGTGCAGGTCGCCAGTCCGGACAGCGGTTGCGAACGATATGCAGATTGGTGGGAACTGGTTACGGAAGACGGCCAGCTGCTCTACCGCCGCATCCTGCTGCATAGCCACGTGGATGAACAACCGTTCACGCGCTCCGGTGGTCCGGTAGCCGTCGAACCGGATACCGTGCTGTGGGTGCGCGCCCATTTGCACCCGGATGGGTACGGCGGGTCAACCCTGCGCGGTACGCCACGTTCAGGATTCGAGCCAGTCTCCATACCTGCCGGGATGTTTTCAGAACTTGAAAATATCGCGCCTCAACCGGAAGATTGCGCTTTCTGAGGCCTCGAAAAAGAGTACAATAAGCAAAACAGTCGGAGGAGATGAGTCGTGGAGAACAAACAAACTTCTTACGTGTGGGCTATCCCGATCGGCCTGCTTTTTCCCCTGCTTCAAGTCGCAATTTATTACCTGCGCTTTGGCGAGTTGAACCCTTACGCACCCGTCTGGGATTACCTGTGGTTCTTTTTGGCCGGATCAGCCGGAGTATTGTTGCTGATCTTCTTACTCAACCGCAGCGCCAACGGCGCCCAAAGGTGGATCGTAGCTCTGGCATTCCTGGTCGGCACACCTATCAGCACCATGATGATGGTAGGAGGAGGCGTGCTGGGGCCGCTTGGGATCATCCTCTTCCCGCTTTTGAACTGGTTACTCTTCAGCGGTTTGGGATTTCTGGTGGGGCGGTTTTTCTCCAGAAGGATGTCGAATATCGCCTGAACTCCCAGCAAGTCTCCGCTCTACTTCATTCATAAAGCTCCCGGTGGGATCCCACCGGGAGCTTCGTACTCTGCCCGAATCCAGAATGATACAATGAATGATCTGTCTGCCAGGAGGCACTATGCAGCCATCTCGCTTGCGCTCTCGTTACCTACGCATTCTTTCCTTCTTCGCCGGTGCCATCACGCGTTTCATCCTGTGGGAAATCCTCTTCAGGCGCCTGGGCTTAAAGCGTTGGGTGCGCAGCACGCGACCAGAGCGCCTGCGCAAGGAGGCGCTGCGCTTCAGGTCCCTGGCAGTGCGCATGGGCGGCGTCATGATCAAAGTCGGGCAGTTCCTATCCTCCCGTCTGGACGTGTTGCCGGCCGAGATCACCGACGAGCTGGCGAACCTGCAGGATGAAGTTCCGGCAGAAGAATTCGAAGCCATGCATGACATCATCGAAGCGGAATTGGCTGAATCCCCGGACGCAGCCTTCGAACGCCTCGACCCACAACCGCTGGCGGCTGCTTCACTCGGACAGGTCCACCGCGCCCGCCTGCATCCCAAACAGGCCAAAATCCAGGGGTTCCGGGAAGTGGTGGTCAAAGTGCAGCGACCACATATTCGCCAGATCGTTGAAACCGACCTGGCCGCACTGCGCAGGGTGGGAGCCTGGCTGATGCGCTACCGGCCGGTGCACGAGCACGCCGATGTACCGGCTTTGCTGCGAGAATTCGCCACAACGCTATACGAGGAAATCGATTACCTGCAGGAGGCGCAGAACGCCGAGGTCTTTTTTGAAAATTTTAGAGAGGATCCGGCCGTTCACGTGCCCCGCGTGGTCCGGGAACTGACCACCCGGAGGGTATTGACACTAGAAGATGTGTACGCCATCAAGATCACCGACTACGCTGCCATCACTGAGGCTGGCATCGACCGCGCGGCTGTGGCTACCAAATTATTGGAAACCTACCTGAAGCAGATCTTTGAAGACAGCTTTGTACATGCCGACCCTCATCCAGGTAACCTGTTTGTCACCCCCTTGCCAGCCAAGCACGACGAATCGCCTCGCTGGCAATTGACCTTCGTGGATTTCGGTATGGTCGCGCGCGTCCCGGATGCCTTGAGTGATGGCCTGCGCGAACTTGTGATTGCAGTCGGAACCCGGGATGCCGGGGGCGTTGTGCACGCCTACCAAACGCTGGAGATGCTGCTGCCGGGCGCGGATTTGCAGGTGATCGAGCAAGCCGAAGCACAGGCATTCGACCGGTTCTGGGGTAAGTCCATGCAGGAGCTGCGCAGCATCAGCCCGCAGGAGATCCGGGAGTTTGCCCACCAGTACCGCGACCTGTTATTGAACATGCCTTTCCAGATACCTCAGAATCTGCTGTACCTTGCGCGCACTGTGGCGATCCTCTCCGGTATGTGCACCGGCCTGGATCCTGAGTTCAATTTATGGACCTCACTGGCGCCGTTCGCCAAGAAGCTGGTCGAACAGGAAGCCGGTAGCAGTCTGGATTTCTGGCTGGACGAGCTTGGCCAGCTCGCACAGACCTTGCTGGCCCTGCCGGCCCAGACCAGCCGCGTCCTGACTCAAGTAGAAAGCCAGGGTTTGTTGTTGCGCGCGCCACAGGTCGTTCGCGAATTTCGACTCCTTTCAGGCGCCATCGACCGCCTGGCTGGTAGCGTGGTATTCACGGCTTTTCTTATCGGGGGAACCTTGATGTGGATCGCGAGGGAAGCTTTCATCAGCCAGGTTTTCTTTGGAGTATCCGGGTTGACATTGCTCTGGCTGCTCTTCAAAGGTCCAAGAAAGTAATATGCAAACAGCGCCCGGCCAGTGAGAGACCACCTCTCACAGGCTGAGCGCTGCAGGTTCCTGGTTATTCTTACTTATTCGTCCATGCGCTTGATGGCAGCGTCAAGCATACTGCGCCAGGCCATCAACATTTCGCGACGAGCGCTTTTTCTAGAAGTCAGGAAACTCTCCGGGAGTAGTGCTTCAAAACTCTTGCGCATCTCTGCACGGGCTGCGTGAAAGTGCTGGCGCGCCTCATCCGGGATGCGGCTCTCGGTTTTCGTTTTTCTGGATGTCCGTTCAGCCATGTTCACTCCTTCTGTCCTCTTCATTATAGCATGCCAACAGGTTGGGGCGTTAAGGGGTCGGAGTGGGGGTTTCCGTGGCGGTGGGGGCTGCGGTGGCATTCCCAACGATCACCACCACGAAAACGCCGTCGCCGAAGAATTTCCCTGTGCTATCTGACAGACGCCAGGTGCCCTTCATCTCCCCGGTCTTATCGGTAGGTGCGATCATAGGAACGGAGAATTCGTATTGCGTTCCAGGTTGCACGGTTTGAGGCAGAGTGACCGCGGCTCCAGACATTGCCTCGCCTGCGACCACATTGAAGATGAAGCCCGCTTCCCAGGCACAGCTGCCGGAATTCAGAACCAGCCATGTCTTGGTGAAGGACTGTCCAGGAGTGACCGGCGTATTGTCCGGGATAGTCACGTCCTTTGCAAAGGTCAGGTTGTAACAGGAGGCTGCACTACCACCGGCTGTGGTGGGGGAAGGCAACAGGACGCTACCTGTGAGCGGCGTGAAGGTTGCCAATGAGAGAGGCGTATTGGTTGACATCGGAGTGGGCGTGGGCATGACCTGCGCAGTCTGGGTCAACCCGGCTTGAAAGGTCCCGACAGCCAGAGTCTGGATAAGGGCCACATCCAGGGTGGGTACCGCCTCCGGTTCCCCACCACAGGCGCTCAGGAACAGGCCGGCAAGCAGCACCAGCAAGTGTATGGCAGGCTTTGTCTTCATACAGTAAGCTCCTTTATCATTCACGAATAGCAAGGTCATGATTCTACCCGAAGAACTCTCCCCTGACGCCGGATGATTATCCTACGAAACTCCTACTCCGAATTTCCCGCTTTTTACATTTTTCCAAGCATATGATATCATCCATGTTCCAGTCCATTGCCCTTCACAACCGGTTATAGGCACGGACTCTCAAGATTCAGTATAGCATACAGGGCCTACTCAGGTATCGGTACCCTGTACTCAGCCAGGCCAATCGCCACAGGAAACGTATATGAACGCGATCGAAGTAAAAAACCTGAGGCGCGTGTTTCGCGCCCGCATTGGTGTGTTCAGACGGTCGATCAAGGAAGTTGTCGCGGTCGACGATATTTCCTTTGCGATCGAGACCGGAGAATTATTTGGGCTGCTTGGGCCTAACGGAGCCGGCAAGACCACAACGGTCAAGATGCTGGCCACTTTGCTCATTCCAACGAATGGAACCGCGGCGGTGCTTGGCAAGGACGTGGTCGGGGATGCCAACGAAGTCCGCAAGCATATCGGGTTCATATTCGGCGGTGAGCGCGGTCTGTACTGGAGGCTCTCCGGGATCGACAACCTGCGCTACTTTGCCAGCCTGTACGGGGTGCAACCGGAAGTTTCTAAAAAACGAATTCCCTACTTGTTGGAAATGGTCGGGCTGAAAGACCGCGGCAACGAACGCGTGGAGGGCTATTCGCGAGGGATGAAACAGCGCCTGCATGTCGCCCGCACCCTGCTGCACGACCCTGATATTCTCTTCCTGGACGAACCGACCATCGGGCTCGACCCGGTCGGCGCACGCGAATTCCGCCAGGTGATCCGCGACCTGCAATCTGAAAAAAAGACCATCCTGTTGACGACCCATTACATGTTCGAAGCCGATTCGCTTTGCGAACGAGTGGGCGTGATCGACAAGGGTCTGATCGTGGCCTTAGATTCGCCCTCAGAACTCAAACGACACGTAGCGGACCTTTCGGTCATCGAGGTCGAAACCTTTGGGGCCTCCGCGGAAAGTTTGGAGCGGCTGGAAGCCCTGCCCTTTGTGGATTCGCTATCAGTGCGGGACAATGACCAGCGCCAGATGCTCTTGATCCAGACTCCCCGCGGGGCTGAAGCTGTTCCAGATATCATGGCCTCTTTGGATGGGCAACGCGTCGGGCGAGTCTTGGTACGCGAGCCAACCCTGGAAGACGCCTATGTCCGGCTGGTAGGAGGGCGCGTGTGAACTTCAAGAATATCATTGTCTACTGGCGCACCGTCCTGGTAGTCGCTGAGATCACCCTCAGGCACCAGATGAACGACAGCTTTATCCTGTTTGCCGTGCTCTTTCAGCCGGTGATCATCGCCGTACTGGCCTTGTTCATGCTCAAGGATACCGGGCCGAATGCAGCCATGTTCGTGGTCGTGGGTAGCGGACTGACCGGATTGTGGAGCAGCCTGCTGTTCATCTCCGGCAACAGCATCAGCTCGGAACGCTGGCAGGGCACGCTCGAATCACTCGTAGGCGTACCCACGCCTTTCGAAGTGATCGTATTCGGCAAGAACCTGGCCAATGTGGTGCAATCTCTGCTCTCCATGGTGGTAGCCTACCTATTGGCGGCGTTGTTCTTCGGGTATTCCCTGCACCTTGACCAGCCGCTGTTGTTCCTGGCCTCGGTGCTGCTCAGTGTGCTGGCCTTTATCAGTTTCGGACTGATCATCGCCCCCATCTTTGTCATGTACCGCGAAGTGCAGCAATGGCAGAACGCCATGGAGTATCCGGTCTACATCCTGGCCGGGTTCCTGTTCCCGATCCTGCTGCTGCCGGGCTGGACCACGCCCCTGTCCTACATGCTGCCGCCCTACTGGGCTGCTATCGCCCTGCACGGGACATCGACTACCAACGCCCCCATCCAGCAGACGCTGTTCGCCTGGGGCATGATGCTGGTCTTCAGCATCATCGATCTCTTCATCGCCAGCCGGCTATTCAAGATCATGCTCTACAAGGCGCGTGTGGACGCCACCCTGGATGTGCAGTAGGAAATAAGTACATGATGCAGACCCTGAATACCAATCTGCGGCTGTTCTGGCAAGGCACGATCCTTTCGTACGTGGCTCTTTTCGCCTGGCTGCGGCCCGTCACCTACATGGCTTCCAAGATCGTGATGCCGCTGACGCAAATGCTGTTCTTCACCTTTTTGGGCAGCTTTGCCACAGGCCGGGGCAACGCCCTGTTCTACGTGATTGGCAACGCCGTGCAAATTGCGGCCGTGAGCGGTATCTTCGGTGTGACCATGAGCATCGGCGGCGAACGTTGGGCAGGAACGCTGGTCTATCTTTTCGGCGCACCCGCCAATCGCATGATGATGTTCTTCGGGCGCGCGTTCATGCACATCATCGACGGCACCATCGGCGTTGTGGTGGCCTTCCTCTGGGGCATTCTCCTTTTCGGGCTGGATCTCTCGCATACGAACCTGCCGGCGCTCGGCCTGACGATCGTGGTCACCACCCTGAGCACCTGCGGGTTGGGGTTGCTGATGGGTTGCCTGAGCCTGCTGACCGCGAATGTGATGTTCGTCAACAACACGGTCTATTTCCTGCTATTGATCTTTTCGGGGGCGAACGTGGACCTGAACCTGCTCCCGGCCTGGATGCGGGCTATTTCAAACGTCCTGCCTCTCACGCGCGGCATCGCCTCGGCAAGGGCCCTGATCAGCGGGGCTCCGTTGGGTGAGATCCTACCGATGCTTGTCCAGGAACTCGGGATCGGTTTCATGTACGGCCTGTTGGGCTTCTTCCTGTTCAGGTGGGTCGAGATCTCCGCCAAGCGGCGCGGCACGTTGGAAACGATATAAGAACCAGAGAGGCTTCACGCCGCCCTGGTTTCAGCCACAAAACATTTCCTCCTTTATTAATTACTCACCATTTCAAGAGTACGTCACAGTGCTCCAACAATCGTCTGGTGATATCTGCTACACAAGTAACCCTTGCCACAATTGGTAGATCCCAAATCCCGCCAATGCAATCACCGACAACCCCAACATGGCTTTGCGCGCCCGGTCCCCAAAACGCGCCGCCAGCCCGAACAACACGATCACCAGCAGGTTCACACTCACCATCGCTGAGTAGAACCCGACCAGAAAGGTCACTCCCAGCGGGGGCGCCTGCCGCCAGGCTTCTACCACCAGCGGACCGAACACGAGGCTCCAACCCAGATACGGACCGGGGCTGAGAGCGTTCATCAGCGCCGCCTGCCACAGGCTCTGGGGACCCTCTTGAGACATTTCCTCCCTTACAGGTGCGAACGCCTTCCAGGCCCGGTAGGCAGCCCAGGTCAGGTAAAGCAAGAACAACCCGCCTGCAATCCGCAATCCGCGCTCAAACCAGGCAGGAACCTGGCTCAACACCAATAAGACCAGCGCCACGATGGGCCCATCGCTGACCAGCGGTGCGAAGGCGGCGATAAGGGTTCGACGCCATCCGCGGCTGAGTGACTGGCTGATCAGGTATGCCTGGAACGGGCCTGGCTGCGCGCCGGCTGCAAAACCAAATGCCAGGCCTTGCAGGAGAAACGTCAGCATCCCGCGATTATAGCCTATCAAAACGAGCAGCTTTGAACGCTCTGAATACAGAGAGCACAAGGTGTGCACGGTTATCTGGCTGTCATGGATACCGTGAACGACTGAATGGGATAAAACGGTGTTTTCATTGTACAATTAACCCATCGCTCCTTGCACATAGTGTGTCAGTCCTGATGCCTTCGAACCCTTCAGGAAAACCTGGCGCTCAATACACATTGTGTGGTTTCCCAACGATTTAGCGATCGGTTAAATCACATTGAAGTACGATCAAACCCAAAGGATGGAACCATGACCAAACATCTGGTAGTGGTTGCCGGGAACATCGGCGCCGGTAAGACCTCACTGACGGAGAGGATCGGCTCGCGATTGGGCTGGTGGACCGGGTACGAATCCGTGGCAGACAACCCATACCTTTCGGATTTCTACGCCGACATGCGCGCCTGGGCCTTCCACCTGCAGGTGTTCTTCCTGGGCCATCGCGCCGAACAATACCTCGAAGCCTCCCACGATACGCGTTCCGCCATCCTGGACCGCAGCATCTATGAGGACTTCTACATCTTTGCCCGCGCCCTGCACCACATGGGGAACGTGGCGGAACGTGATTACCTGGCCTATCGCAGGCTCTTCGAGCTGGTCGTGGGCAGCCTGCCCCGCCCAGGTTTGCTGATCTATTTGAAGGCGCCGGTGGAAGTGCTCATGAAGCGCATTCGCAGGCGCGCCCGGAATATGGAAACGGGCATCTCAAACGAATACCTTACCCTGCTAGACACCTTTTACGACGAATGGCTGGCAGCCTTCGACCTGTGCCCGGTGCTCACCATTCGCACCGATAACCTGGATTATGTGCACCAACCCGGCCACCTGGAGACGGTAGTTGCGCGCATCCAGGACAAGCTGGCAGGCAAGGAAGTTATGGATCTTCGAGGAAAATAACAAACAAATCAGATTCCGGAGAGAGCCTGTTCAAGATCGGCGATGAGGTCATCTATATGCTCGATGCCAACCGATAGGCGTACAAGCCCGGGGTCAACTGCAATAGGGGAATCGGAGGTTGAGAGGTGCGTCATAGCCGCAGGCACTTCGATCAACGCTTCGACGCCGCCGAGCGACTCCGCCAGCGCAAACAATCTGGTCGCTTCTGCCATCTTTCTGGCTGCTGACTTTCCACCTTTCAAGATAAAAGAGATCATCCCACCTCCGTTCACCATTTGACGCCTGGCTATCTGGTGCTGAGGGTGGCTGGCATGGGTGGGGTAGTACAGCTTTTTCACTTTGGGGTGATCTTCCAGGAATTGGAGCACCGCTTCCGCATTTTGGGCGTGCCGTTCCATACGCAAAGGCAAGGTTTTCAACCCGCGCAGGACCAGAAAGGCATCCATCGGACCGGGCACAGCTCCCACCGCATTCTGTAAAAATGCCAGGTCCTGGTAAAGTCCTTCGTCTTTGACAACCACCGCTCCCCCGATCACATCGGAGTGCCCGCCCAAGTATTTGGTGGTGGAATGCACGACGATATCCGCTCCCAACGTCAGCGGGCGTTGCAAGAACGGGGTTGCGAAGGTGTTGTCTACCACCAAAAGCGGTTTCTGCGGCTGCGCCTGTAACAGGTCAGCCACGGCCTGGATATCGGTGATACTCAGGTATGGATTGGTAGGGGTTTCGAGCCAGACCAGTCGCGTGGCCGGAGTCAAGGCATTCGCTACAGCGCCCAAATCCGAGCTGTCGACAAAGGAGAAGTCGAGTCCAAACCTTCTCAACACCTTCTCAAACAAGCGGTACGTGCCGCCATAGATATCATTCCCGGCCAGCACGTGCGCTCCCGAGGACAACGTGCGCAAAACCGCATCCGTGGCCGCCATGCCGGAGGCAAAAGTCAACGCATGGGTTCCGCCTTCCAGAGCGGCCAGGCATTCTTCCAGTGCCAGGCGCGTCGGGTTCTTCGTGCGGGAGTACTCGTACCCCTGGCGCGGGCTTCCCACGCCATCCTGAAGGTAGGTGGAAGTCTGGTAGATGGGCGTCATCACCGCGCCGGTCGTAGGATCAGGCTTCTGCCCGGCGTGAATGGCAAGTGTTTCGAATTTCATGCTCACTCCTTGGAGAGGTACGCGTAATTCCAGCGATACTGCATCTGGTGAGCCGTTCGCAAGGCCAGATCCTTGCCTGCCAACCGGGTTACCAGATGAAGGGCCATATCGATCCCTGCGGATATGCCGGCTGAAGTAAGGATCGAACCGGCATCCACCCAGGGTATCCCTTCACGGACATCAAGGCGGGGGAACATTTCTCGCAGACCGGCGATATCCTCCCAATGGGTCGTACAGGCCTGGTCGACCAGCACGCCTGCCTTGGCCAGCAAGAAGGCGCCGGTACACACGGAAGCCGTCAGCCTGGCTGCTTTCGAGGTCTTGGAGATCCACTGCATCACCCGCGCCTTTTCCAACTCCTCAGCATGGACTCCTCCTGGGATGATCAACACCTCAAGTTCAGGATGGCTTTGGATGGAATGGTGCGGCTGGACATTAAAACGATTGCGAGCCTGAACCGAGCGCAGGTTTTCTGCAAGCAGGTACACATGGAACAGGTCTTCTGCCTCCGGATTCATCCGGGAGTACACCCGGTCTGCCGTTGTCAGGACTTCAAACGGCCCGGTAAAATCCAGCACTTCCACCTCGTCATAGATATAGATACCGATATTCATTTTCTCTTGCTCCTGGAAAGACTGGCATTCGATTGGGGAGTGAATTCGCAATCTGAGAAGTATACAATCAATGATTATAAAAGGAAACTCATGACCCATCATACCATCCTTGCAGTGCTGGCACATCCAGACGATGAGACCTTCGGCATGGGCGGCACGCTGGCGCTCTATGCCAATAAAGGCCACGATGTGTACCTGGTCTGCGCAACACGGGGCGAAGCGGGCATCATGGAAGCCGAGCACCTTGGAAACTTCAAGAGCACGGCTGAAAAACGCGAGGCGGAATTGCGCTGCGCAGCCGAGATACTTGGTCTGAAAGAAGTTTTCTTTCTGGACTACCGCGATTCGGGTATGCCGGGTTCGGAAGACAACAAGCATCCCAACGCCCAGATCAACCATCCGGTCGAAGAAGTCGCCGGCCAGGTTGTCAAATACATCCGGCAATTGAAGCCAGACATCGTACTGACCTTCGATCCGATCGGGGGCTACCGCCACCCGGATCATATCCACATCCAACAGGCCACGACCCTGGCCTTTGAAAAAGCCTCCGATCCAGCCTTTTACCCGCAGGCCGGCCAGGCCTTTCAACCGCGCGGATTGTATTACCACGTATTTCCGCGCTGGTTCTTGGGGATCATGACGAATGTGATGCCCTTATTCGGGATGAACCCGCGCAAGTGGGGTCGCAACAAGGACATTGACCTCAAGGCGCTGACGGAGGTGCATTTCCCGACCCACGCCAGGGTGGATATACGCCCGGTAGCGGAAGTGAAACAGGAAGCCAGCGCCTGCCACGCCTCGCAGGGCGGCATCCAAATGCGACGCGGGTTGATGGGATTTGTCACGCGCGTGTTTGGAGAGAAGGAAGAGTACATGCGCGCCTTCCCTCCTGTGCAAGGGAAAATGCGCGTTGCGCACGATCTGTTCGAGGGTCTGGGCTGATCTTCTCCTGGTCCAACAGTAAGGGCTTGACAAAACAGAACTATTGTTCTATTATTGGAAAACCTACCTCTTTAGAAAAGGAGACTGAAATGACCCAAGGAGCGATCGTTCATATTGAAATCCCTTCACGCAACGAGAAGGAATCAGCTGATTTTTACCGGCAATTGTTTGGATGGAAGATCGAACATGACGAGCAAATGAATTATACGATGTGGGACTCGCAGGATGGCCCGGGCGGCGGGTTTACAACCCTCAGTGAAACCGTCAAACCTGGAGACGTGATGATCTATATCGATAGCCAGGATATCGAGGCGGATCTAAAAAAGGCCGAATCGCTCGGCGGGAAGATCGTCCAGGCCAAATCGGAAATCCCAAATACGGGCTGGTTCGCCATGTTCAAGGATCCATCTGGTAATACCATCGCGCTTTATAGGAGCATGAATCCATAATTCATCGTTAAATTCTATTATTTCTTCTTAGAGACAGGATGAGCCTTGCGCTTATCCTGTTTTTTGTGGATGGCCATTTCGAATGGAGGCGTCTGATTCAGCCTGACGAGATAGGCGCGACCTGTCCCAAAGACCATGGACGTCACGGAACCCGTGTCGCACCCCAGCCTCTGGAAATGATCCAGAGGCAGACCCAGGTAATAGGCTACCGCCAGCTTGATGGGATCTGCGTGGAAAACTACCGCCACAATATCTTTCGGCTTGTGGCTGTCAAGGATCGCCTCCAGGCAGGTCACGATGCGCGTTTGCGTCTCGAGGAAGGATTCACCCTCTGGAAAGCGAAAGCGCGAAGGTGCGCCCTGCACCAGCCTCCAGGCCTTGGTACGGCTGAGCGACCGCAGGGAACGACCCTGCCACTTGCCAATATCGTTGTCCATCAACTCTGGCCTGATCTGAACCTGTAATCGTTGTTTTTGGGCGATGGGGGCAGCAGTCTCTTTGGCCCGGTCGAGCGAACTGGAATACACCGCCTTGAGAGGCACTTCTGCCAGTGCGTCGGCAAGCATCTGCGCCTGGTGTACTCCCCTTTCATTTAAATGCACCCCCGGTAACTGGCCGGCCATTTTGCCGGTTTTTACCAGTTCATTTTCTCCGTGACGGATTAGCAACAGCAGCGTCATGCCCGCTCCTACTTCTTCATACTCAGGGCGCGAGCCAACCCTTTGTGATGGGCCGGAAAGACGCCCTGTTCTGTGGAGCGCTCTTCCTCCACGGAGAGGAAAGCGCCGGGCAGGGTACGGTGATAAATTCCGGTCACAGCTGGTAGATCCTGGCGCTTGATCGTGGAGTAGATGATCTTGACATCCCCGCTGCTACCTTTACCATCCACACAGGTTACGCCAAACCCCGAAGTCGACAAGACCTTCAGCAATTCAGCAGGATCACGACGAACGATAGCCCGCACAGTGACCGTCCCCACCGCCAGGCGATTCTCCAACAAGATCCCGACGAAGGTTCCGGTCGCAAACCCACCGGCGTATCCGATAAAAGCGGCCAGGTTCTGTGCATGTTTCACCAAGGAAGAAACCGCTATGATCCAGATGAAGGTTTCGACGAATCCCAGGAATGGAGCTATATTGCGTAATCCCCGGGAGGTGAAGATGATGCGCAGGGTGCCCAGCGTCACATCGATCACCCGTGCACAGAAAATGAGCAGGGGTAATCCTATCCAGGCGAACCAGTTCAATTCAGCAGGTAAGTGAGTGAGTAGGGTTTCCATAGGCCAATTGTATCAGCCTGCAAACCCCTCCCGGACGAAGCCTTTTAATTCACTGACGCTGTAATTTTCGATACCCAGCCTTTCAAGAGTCCGGCCGCGCCGCCAGTAATCCGTTCTGTGGATAAAATTCGCCAGCCGGATCATGCTGTCCATCCCGCGCACGCTGACCCCGTAACGCATCCCCAGCGCCGCCATCGGCACAAGGCTCATGGGTACATCCTCAAAAATATAGCGGTGCCGCAGGTTGTTTGGCGCGTTTATGCCATAGTATCCGGGCTGGTTATGGATGGCCTCATGCAAATTTTCACCCTGGGTGTCATAAGCCAGCTGCAACCACTCCATGGCCGTGCGAGCCCGGATGCCCAGCGAGGAAGCGACCGTCACGCGCTCCCGGTCAAGCACTTCCAGAATGCGCGCCACGCCCGGCGTAACCCCGTCGATGTAGAATTGAAATTCTCCGTACGTGCTTTCGATCCAGCCGGCATTCAGAATGGTGATGGCCGGATGGAAGATGGCTCCCATATTGTTCAACCCCGTATGCAACACATCCACGCCGTCGATGAACTGCGGGTACGCGGGATTCAGCGCCTCCAAAACAGCCTGGGTGTGCACGGCCGGCAAAGCCGCCAGAGGTACTGCCTCCTTGATGCGAAAGATGCGCGATTGCGCCGGACCCTCGGCGCGACTGGCGTAAATGAAGGTCTCGGCCTCGGCCACAATGACTCGGGCCTTGCAGCCCGAAACTTTGAGAACCTTATCGAACTCGATCGCTCCACCCGTTCGACCAGGGTGCAATACGATGATCTGGTCATTCTTTAAAAAGGGAGCCATCTTCCGCGCAATATCCGCATGGGCCGAGGAAGGCACAACCACCATGATAACCCTGGCGCTGGCAACCGCGTCCTCTAAATTCGAAGTGACCAGCGATAAAGCCGCAAATCCATGGGGGCCGCCTTCACCGCCTTCCAGATCCAGACCCTGGCGCGCCTTGATGCCCTGGATATGTTCCGGGGTACGGTTATACAATGCGGTCTTGAACCCCATCAGTGCAAGATGCGCAGCCATGGCCCGCCCTCCATGCCCGGCCCCGATGATCGCATAACGGATCTTCTGACTCATCCGCCCTCCTTTTCAAGAATTGCTTGAATACGTCCAGTCTCGCTTACGGGCTCCATTGTGGTTGAATCCACGGCAAGATTGGCTCCCCGGCCATCAATGCGCGTCCGGATAGCGCCGCGCGCGAAGGGATTGTTGCCTAATTGGGGCGCATCCATGATCCCCAGGGCTACAGCGTGGGCCAAGGTGTCGGGATCGGTCCAGGGATCGGAGACCGAAGAGCGCGCCAGCCCGCGTATGCCGTCCAGAGTTACCCTCGCCTCTTCGACCAGTTCACGCACCCTTTCCTGAATGGAAGGATCCTTTGTCCCATCGGGTCCCCCCATGGCATTCTCGACAGCCCTGCGCGCCATGCGCGCCGCCTCAATCACATCCGCAGCAGTCGCAACGTGATCGGCTTCGGTGTGCCCCACAATGTGGATGATATCCGGCCGCAATCCCATTTGCAGGTAGATGCTGGCAGCCAGGTGCGCGCGCGCGGCGTTGATTTCCACAGGATAGCTGAGCAAGCCCGTGCGGGTTTGCTTGTAAATGCGAAAGGTATCGCTCTGCAACGGGTTGATCAGCTCGAGCACGGCCAACATTTTTGCCAGGTCCATCTTATCGGAGGTTTCTGCCGGGCTATTGAACATGAACTGGGCGATATATTCCTTGACGCCGAAAGCGCGCGCATTGTAAGCGGCCAGAAAGGCCGAGACCGCGAAGATCACATCCGGTGCGTCCCGCATCCCCCAATGGTGCGGCTCGTTCAATTCGACAGGGATATCGCGCTCCCCATAAAATGCCATCACTTTTTGATGTTCGCGGATCGAGCCTGCCAGGTCCCACGGTCCGCGCCCGTCCATCTGGTTGAACCAGAACAGTGGGATGGCGCACCAGGCGATCTTGATCGTATCGACGTACATCTCAGCCAGGCGGATGAAATCGTCTGTACCTGAATAGGTGCGCAACAACGGGTAGTTGCCGCAACGGCTGGCCTGGTAGAGTTCGCGGTAGTGCTCCGCAGTGCGCACCGGCACGCCGCCAGCGCCTGTGCGGCGCGGGTCCTGCCGCTCAGGATGGAAGAAATTCTCCTGCGCGTCCTGGTCGATCCCCAATGAAATGATATCCAGCACTCTTGCTTCTGCGATCTGACGGATACCTTCCAGGGTAGCCTGCATGCTCGGCAGACCGAAGTGATGGCGCAGGATCGGGTAAGGCGCTTTCCAGCGTATACGTCCGACGGTTGTGCCCGGATAATCCGACGCGCTGGCTTCGTGCACCTGGCCATTCAGGTAGGCCAGCACTTCTTCAATCGGATCCGTCCCATCGAATGACCGCTCGAAGAACCCGAGCTTATCAGCCCGCTCCACTACTGGGGGCGTTCCGCCAAATACGAACCGTACGCCACCCTCGTGCAACTCGGAAGCCTCCTCTGCGAATTGGCCCAACAGGCGTTCGCCCGTTTCAGGAGTCAGACGGTAAGAGACACCCACCAGCACCTGGTCCCCCTCGGCATCCACCTGGGCCTGGCGTACAGCTTCCAACAGCTTCGTGGGAGTGACGGCCGGTCCCAAGAAAACCGTTTTCCAGCCGGCTTGCTCAGCCAGACGCAGGAATTTTGATATCCCGGCCACATGGACGCATTCGCCCAGCGCCCCCGCCACAACGGTTTTCATGTACGCTCCTTTCTAAGTGACGATCAGGCAATGCATCCTTGCTGCAGGATGCAAAATCCCGTCATTTGAAGAAACGATGATCTCATCAGAACCCTGTTAAATTCAACGGAGTCTTTGTTGCGGTGAGTCGCTCGTTCCAGCAGCTGGAGCGCCTGTTGCTGGTCCGCAGGCAGGGTAATGCCTGCGATACCTGCCTTGAATACTTCCGGTTCAGGGAATGAAAGGCGCCTTCAGATTGTTTGCATCAATTGGGATGCTGGCTACGTACTTCCGGGGCTGGATAGACGTACAACCCTTGCGTTGCTGATCATGGCCCCTGGATTGAAAATTATAACATAAGGGTTTTGGGACGCTTTCCTGGGAGCCCCCCGCTCACCCACCTGAAGGATGCGGGCATGCGAATGGATTCTTCTATTTGCGAAGCTCACGAACGCCAACTTGAGCCAGATTCTATCCATGCAAATCCGGGATTTCTACATTATGTACTGGATTCCCTGACGATCCTACTGGCCGATGTTCCTTATCCTGCCAGCATAGGCTTAATAGGCTGTAAGCTTATCATGAAGGTCCTATGGGAATTCGAGCTTCAGACACTGCGAGCTTCCTTTCGCCTCAGTAGGAAACCGCCAGCCACCAGCAGGACTTCACCGCTTCAAGGCGAATTATAATGAACCCCTGAACCATTCAAGGAGGCCTGTGCCAAAACCAAGTATGCTGCCCTATCTTGAAGCACTCTTCGCGGTGCTTGTGTGGGGCGCTTCCTTTATTGCGACCAAGTTCGCCTTACGCGATATCTCTCCCATGACGGTCGTCTGGCTGCGCTTCACCATTGGGATGCTGATCCTGGGCCTGGCGGTTGTCATGAGACGACAATTTGCCCTGCCGAAGGGTCGAGAATGGGGGTATTTTGCCTTTTTAGGTTTTTTGGGCATCACCTTCCACCAGTGGCTGCAGTCCAACGGTCTGGTGACCTCGCAGGCCAGCACGACCGCATGGATCGTGGCGACCACGCCGGTATTCATGGCTCTTTTGGGCTGGCTGCTTCTCAAGGAAGGTCTGGGGATCACCATGGTGCTCGGGATCTTCGTAGCCTCCGCGGGCGTGTTGCTGGTGGTGTCGAAGGGGAACCCGGCCTCGTTCTCCCTGGGCAGGTTCGGCCAACCGGGAGATATCCTGATCCTGATCAGTTCGCTCAACTGGGCGGTCTTTTCCGTCACCTCGCGACGCGGGCTGGCCGTGCATCCCGCCACGCGCATGATGTTCAACGTCATGGCGTTCGGCTGGGTTTTTACGAGCGTATTGCTCCTCTTCGGGCCAGGGTGGGTAGAAATACCCGACCTGACCGTGGCCGGTTGGCTGGGTGTGGTCTTCCTGGGCGTCTTTTGTTCCGGGCTGGCTTACATCGCCTGGTACGATGCGTTGCAGGCATTGCCCGCCGCCCAAACCGGCGCCTTCCTTTACCTGGAACCGCTGGTCGCGGTGGTCGTAGCCGCCCTGCTTCTCGCCGAGCCGATCACCTGGGCCTCCTTACTGGGTGGAGGCATCATCCTGCTGGGTGTCTGGCTGGTCAACCGGACGAGAAAAGCACTGAGATGAAGGATCCAGTATTTGCCGAAAAGGCGCGAGGCGGAACCGTCACCCACACCCCCGGGGGGTATAAGCTGGCCATCTCTGCCGGGGACGATAAACAGTATCGCCTGGCGCAGCTTGATGATTATGCGCAGTTCGCGCGGGGCGCCTTTCCCCACCGCCCTGCATTGCGGCTGAGTTTGCAGGCCCGCGTTTCCAGCGAGGATCTCCCCGGGACCTGGGGCTTCGGACTGTGGAACGACCCTTTTGGCGCCTGCCTCGGTTTCGGGGGCAATCCGCTGCGCCTGCCAGCGCTGCCGAACGCGATCTGGTTCTTCCACGCCTCACCACAGAACCATCTATCGTTTTGCGACAACCCGGGCAACGGCTTTCTGGCGCAGGCCTTTCGGGCACCCGCGCGTCCGTTAGCCCGTTTAGCGCTGGCCGGCCTTACCTTCCTGTTCTCACGGAAGGTAGCGCGAAATTTATTGGGAAGGATCGTTGCAGAAGATGGAGTGCGTCTGGACGTGGACATGACCGCATGGCACGACTATCAGCTCGAATGGGGTCCGGAGGGGTCGGCGTTTCGGGTTGATGGTAGGCTCGTGCTGGAGTCGCGCGTGGCTCCCCATGCGCCGCTCGGCCTGGTGGCCTGGATCGACAACCAGTACGCGGCTTTTACACCCGAAGGAAAACTCGGGTTCGGCCTACTTAAAAACGCCGAACCCGCGTGGTTGGAGGTGCGTGGAGTGGGTGTCGCCCGCATGCCGGCTCCCACTTTCAGGTGATCTTTCTTAGACCGGGGGCCAGAAGCGCGCGATCAGGTTTGATGTAAAGGGGATCACATGCAACAAAGCATCGACGACCAGGCCCAGCAGGATGTAGCTCCCAAACTGGCGGTTGTGCTGGAAGGCAAATCCCGAGAACCAAACCGGCCAGGCCGGCCAACCTTCAGGCGCCTTTGCAGGCTTGGGCGAATTCATTACTTTAAGGAAGGGAATGGCGTCCTTAATGGCAAAGAACACCACCAGCATGATGGGTGTGAAATAGCGCGGGACGAAAACCAGATAGGCGATCACAACGTAGATCATCAGCACGGCAAACTGGTCGACACGGCGCGCCGCGGCCTCCCCTACCCGTACCGGGAATGTGCCTACCCCGCGTTGCTTGTCGTCCTCCAATTTGTCGATGTGCTTGGCCATGTTGATGCTCATCACCCCCAACCCATATGGGACGCCCGCAAGGACTGCATGCCAGACGTTTGAAAGAATCACGGCCTGTCCGCTCATCAGAGCCATCACAAAATAGACGCCCCCGATCATGATCGGGCCCCAGATCAGGAAGATGGCCAACTCCCCGATCCCCCAATATTTGAATGGGTAGGTATAGAAGAGCAATACGATGGCCCCAAATGAAAACAGTCCGAGGACTGTTGAATTGAAGCCGGTGTTCACCAAAACCCAGACACCCGCCAGTGTCGCCAGCACGCCGCTGACCAGAAACCACCTGATCTGCTGGGGCTTCGTAAAGAAGCCCTGCACCAGGGGGTGAACACCGTACTGCGTACGGAAATAATTCCCCTGGTCGAGGCCGCGTGAAAAGTCGGTGTAATCATTGAGCAGGTTGTTCGTGCCATGCGCAATGAAAAGTCCAAAGGTCAAGATTAGAAATGGTATCCAGGAAAAATACCCGTCCCGCCATGCGAGGATACCTGAGATGATGCAAGAATAAACCGTAACAAGTGTCACGGCGGAGCGAGTGGCGATCAACCATTTTGAGACCACATCAAGGGCATCCCACTCCTTCTTATCCTCCATTTTAATGAGTTCCCATGAGGCCTTGCGCCACATCCCTAAATTAATCTTCATCGGCATTCACTCCTTTCGAAGTTCAAATTATACAACCGATTATGTGAAAAGAAACACTTATCATGGTCCTTCATGGAGCAAGTCGGAAACTCCGGTCTATCTTCGCGCCTGCTAGCGCCAGAACGCCGGCAGGAAAATGCGGATCAGGACATCAACCAACAGGCCGAACATGAACAAGGTTCCAAAGGAGCGGTTGTTCCAGAATCCCAGTGGGGCAAAATAAAGCGGCCAGCCGCCCTGCCCATCCGGGAAGTCCACCGGCCGTTCAGCAGGTCTTGGCTTCAAGAAGGCTGGAACCACTTTAAAGAGGGTCGGCAAGGCAAACAGAACGATGGCCATCACGGGTGTGAAGAACCGGGTTGCGATCAGGTAACCTGTGAACAAGTACGGCAAAACCATCATGGCCAATATGCCAATGCGCGCGGCTTTTTCGCCGATCAAAACAGGCAGCGTATAGATATGCTTGGCGCGATCGATCTCGATCTTGTCGATATGTTTGCCGAATATGACCGTGGTCACACCCAGGACGTAGGGCAGGCTGGCGATGACGACGTTCCAATCCCATTGGTGGGCAAGCACGTAAAAACCGCCCCCGATCATCAGCGGTCCCCAAACGATCAGGACCGCCAATTCGCCCAAGGCAAACCCTTTCAATGGCCAGGTATAGAAGAGCACGAAGAAGGCGCCCAGTCCCAATAAAGTCCACACTACCGGATCGCCACCATTGATGAGGATCAGGTAAAGACCAGGAAGCACAGCAAGTACACCGGTGAACGCAAAATAGGTCAGGTGTTGTCTTTTTGTGACCAGCCCGCTCGCGATGGGCTGGGCGCCATAGATGGTGCGGAAATAATTATCCTTGTCGATGCCACGTGCAAAGTCAGTGTAGTCGTTGAAGATGTTGTTGGCCGCATGTGCCATGATGAGCCCGAACGTCAGGGCCAGCCAGGGTAGCAGGTGGAACGCCCCCTCTCGCAGCGCAAACAACCCGGCAAGCGCTGAAGAAATGAAGGTCATGATCAACACGGCGGCCCGTGTGGAGATCAACCACCGTGAAACCAGGTCCAATTCGGCCCATTCCTGTTTGCTGACGGCCGGGATGACATTTAAAGCCTTTCGCCACATCGCAAAATCAATTTTCATAGATCCTCCAGGGTGATGTAAACGGGTAAATTATATCAACAAAATATACTTGCTACATTTGTGTAGACAAGAGCGATTCATGCCTTTCAGCGCCCTTGTCGTGAATGGAATAACACCCGAACTCCTATAGACAAATCTCGAAATTTCTATTGTGATTATTGTAACAATCTATCCATGACATCCCGTACTTATCATTTAGTACTATTTGTCACATACTATAGTTGTGACGCAGTATGCATCCTAATCTGTTTCCCAGCACTTGTTTTTGGAAAAAAACTTTTCATTCAGGATTCGCCCTCACCCAATGACTGAACAGGAGGTCTGTAATGGCGAACGTTGCAATCCCACAGAATATCGAACTTAGCCGGGAGTTCTTTGATAGCCTTTACGAGATTACGGATGGAGAACGCTTTAAAACCTGTCTGCAATGCGCGACGTGCAGCGGAGCGTGTCCTTACGGCTACCTGATGGATTTTCCACCAGGCAGGATGATCTCCTATTTACGGGCAGATCTATTCGAGCAAGTTTTAGAGTCTGATTCCGTCTGGATGTGCGTCTCATGCTACGCCTGCACGCAAGTTTGCCCTTCACTCATCCCGGTCACCCCAGGCCTGATGACACGCGCCAAAGAAGAATTGCTGCTGGCAGGCAATGTTCCCAGCGAGTTGCAGGATGCACTGATGAACTCCCAGCGCTACGGCAATCCCATGGGCGAATCCCCGCGCAAACGCGCGGACTGGATCACCGGCCTCGATTTCGAGGTGCCTTTGCTTGCGAAGACGCAAAAACCCGTTGATGTGCTCTGGTTCGTGGGTGATTACGCCTCGTACCACCCCCGCATTCAAGGCATCACCAAGCAGGTTGCCAAGATC
>CAZULT010000016.1:0-17933 GCA_964621295.1 uncultured Anaerolineaceae bacterium
CTTGTCGATGATATCGCCGATCTTTGTCTCGAATTCGACTTCCAGCCCGCGCAGAGGGTAGGGTGGCTCAAGATTATCCAGATCAGGCGGCTCTTGAGTGGAGATATGAAAAGTTTCGAGTATCGATTTGATTGAAAACCGCCTACACCGCCCCTTTCCCCCTTCGGAGACCTTCGGCGGGTACGGTGTCGCGATGTGCAGCAAATGTCTAGACCTCAAGACAGTTGCTTGCCATAAAATCGAAACAACCGTTAGCCTGCGCGGCGGTGAGCGAGACCCAGCACTTCCCATATTTCTCACCTTTTCCCTGCTGGCTTCTGGCGACCTTATCTCCCCATGATCCTGGTAGGCGCTCAGAAATAAGTGATCAGGGTTGCAGCACCTGCGGTTATCGCAGTGATGCAGCACGCATAAGCACTCGAGGGGGCAGGTCATCAACCGGTTAACTCGGGGAAAATGAACCGTACCTCTGGTGAAGTCGTCTATAATGGCTGCGGGGGCCCGTACACACATAAAGAGGCTCACAACGCGCAGCGGACTTCGCATCCATGGGGAAAGACATTGCCTGCAAACCAGCTGAGAGGAGCATTTCATGATCACAAGAAAAACCGCCGTGCCCCCACTTTTCCTGCTTGGCATGATCCTTTTTGCCGGTTGTACCCCGCCGGGCGAGATTCGACCCTCTCCAACTGAAACCTATACGCCGGAACCCATCTCACCCACCACTTCCCCGGAGAATCCCCTCGCTGATGAAGTATCTTACACACCCGGTCAACCAAACAACGGGCTTACGATCAAATCCGGCGGGGATGTCGATAGGGAGATCATTCGCCTGCCGGACACAAACGAAACCGCCTTCCGCTCCGGAAATGGCGCGGTCCTTCCCGCGAGTGATGGAAATACGATCCCGGATTACTACGTCCAGTTTCAGGTGGATGATGATTTCCTTTACGGCGGTTCTCCAACCTCCCGGGTCGTTTTCATCATCGAGTATTTAGATGACGGTTTGGATACCTTCAATATTCAATACGATGCGCTCAGCGGCGGGCCTCAAGGCAACGGGCAATTCAAGGATACCGGACTCATTCATAAGACCGGAACGGGTGAATTCCGTACGGCTGAAATTCGTGTCTGTGACGCCAATTTTGCCAACCGCGATCAAAATGCGGATTTCCGGATCGCAGATTCCAGCGACGGCGCCGAAACCATCCGCCGTGTGGCCGTCCGGCGGGATACGAGCATCACAGGCCCATCGGAGATCCATGTCGATTCTTGCGGAGCCAATCCGTTCGACGATCAACCGGACAGCGATGCGATCCAGACCTGCATCAACCTGACCTGCAGCGGGGACACGATCCTGTTCACGTCGGGCGTCAATACCCCGGATTACCAGGGTTACCTGATCGATAAGACCATCCTGCTGGTTTACCCGCAGGAGAAAAGCGACCTGACCTTCAGCTCGACCGATGAAGACAACCACGCCTTGCTGAAGGCTGCCGCTGACCTGAAAGGTTTTGTGGTTCATCTGCAGCCGCGCTCCGTGATCTCTTCCCCGGGATTGATCGACAATATCACCTTCCATCACCTTGATCTTGACGGGAACCGGGCCGAACGCGTATGCATCGGAGATCCGCTGCCAGGCGAGGAAAACGCCCGAGGAGAGGGCGAAAACGATAACTGGGGATCCTGGCTGCCGGGGGAGTGCCAGATCCCCAATGATTCCTGGTGCAATGCAGGCACCTTATACCTGTACGGAAACGTGGACTATACAGATCCGGCACAGGATTATGAGGCCAACCCGGATATGTGGAGCACCGGTTTCGTTGTGCAGGATGTGACCCTGTCGAATACGGAGTGCGGCACGGCCTTCTTCTTCTCAGGCGCCGATTTTCTCATCGATTCGGTGACGGTGGATACTGCCGGAGATCACGTGCACGTGCGAGGCTGCGAGCTGACCGATCCGGATGAGCCGGAAGCCTGGTCAGACGGCATCACGTACCTTGGACCCGCTCACCGGCTTACCAATAACCTGATCAAGGATGCATCCGATGTCGGGATGGTATCGTTTGGCGGACGGGATATCCTGATCGCGGATAATACGATCCGGGCCAGTCCGGGTAATCACGGTATGTTTGCAGGAATTGCCGTGCACCCCAACACATTGGGATTGATATCCGGCCTTCAGGTGATCAACAACACGGTCATCAACGAGGCCGACTCGACCTGCGGGGGGATCCACATCGGCATCAACCTCGGCCATCATACCTGGGGCAACGGCTGTGAACCGGCGCCAACAGCCGCGACATTCGGTATCGCTGGCGACTGCTCCATCTTTTCCCCCCCGCCCGAAGGCGCCTCCTGTGATGCCAATACGATGTGCCGCACCTGGGGGGAAATCGCGCCCGGAACAAGCGTCACACTGGCCGACAATGAGGTCGAAGGTGCCCAGGTCAGTTATGTCATTTCGGGTCTGGATGTGTTGGGCGATCTGATCCTTTCCGGGAACCAGAGCGCGGATCCGCACCTGACGGACTGGGAAGGGGACGCCGACTGTGTTTGGACCGAGGGTATCGTGGATCGTTGGGGGGCGTTGGATTTTGTGGCGCACAACCCCACGATCGAAGGCTGGGAAGATGTGCGCATCACCTGTGTGCGCTGATCGGACACCAAAGCGGCATGGATCTTTGTATGGGGTGAGTCGAATCTAACCATCGAGCAGGAAAGATCGTCTACCTGATACTGTGTGCATCGCGGACCTGCTTCGCAGGTGGAGTAACTTTAAAAGATACAGTATCTTCGGTCAACCGCCTGGCGAGCACTATTCACTTTTGTATCCAGGTTTACCGCCCGGTACGTACAGAGGCGCGGCTTCCGGATACCAGGCTGCGGAGGAACCACAAATCAGAGGGCATTCCAGGGCAGGGCAGAGATCACCTGACCAGCTCTTTCCTGTGTTTCCATAAAAGCACCGTCATGGTAGGGCCCAGGGCCATGATCACCAGCACGATCGCCAGCTCGATCACGGCAGCGCCGTTGAAGGGCACGAACATCTTGTTCTCGAGGTCGAAAAGCAGGTCTTCCAGGCCCAGGAAGATGGCTCCGCCGGCAGCCAGGGTCATCGCCAGTAGTCCCCAATCCCTCATCTTCCACAAACCGGCGGCGCCCACCAGCGCAGCAACCGCTACGAACGCATCCGGTAATGGAAAAGCGAGTTCATAGCCCATATAAATAGCATAGTCCGGGTCGGCAGGGGTGCGCGCCTGTACCGATCCCGGGAGGACGAACCAGGCGAACCAGTAGGCGGCGATCGCCAGGACGGCGAAGACCCCGATCCCGATCACGATGTTGATATCCCTTGGACGTTTCATATACCCTCGGCTTCCTTGGAATGGAGTTCCTACCGTGTAAGCATACAGGAAAGCGCCTGTACGCGCAAGTCCGGGAGGTATGGGAACCGCTGCCAGGATACCGGTAAACCCTTTGCGAATTTTTTCTGGAAAAAGCCTTTTTCACCACAAAGGGCACAAAGAGCACGAAGGATTCTTACATGCACATGAGAAGAATTCAGACCTGGAGCGACTTCAGCCGCTACTGCAACCCCCTTTGTGGACCTTCGTGGCAACCTTCTTCACCTCAGCGGGCACAAAGCGAATGAAGGATCCCGGCAGGTGTATTTGAATGAACCAGTCAATGTTTGCGATTGCAATTAAAGCGAAATGACGAATGGCCCCCTGCGGGGTTAAAATGGAGAGAACGTATCCTTGCCCGGGTGATATTCGCGTGATGAAGAGGATGCCATGCTGGACCCTACCTCAAGCATAAAACTACTGGATGACCTGCTCAACCGCTATAAGGGCATGAAGCGCATGCTGCTTCTCGAAATGAAGAAGAACCTCTCCACGATCGAATTCCTCAAGAAGAACGTCCCTATCGATACGGTCATCGGCAAGCTGAAGACCACGCGGCTGGAAAAAGCCCTGGAGTCCAACTTCGATTTCAGGAGCTATTCCTTGATCCATAACAGGTTGAGCAAGAAGACGGCCGGGAAGGACTCGTTCAACCGGCGCTATGTGGGCTGGACCACCGAGCAATTCTTCAATTCCATCTACCTCAAGATCGACAACCTGCAGACCATCATCAGCCTGTCGCCCCAACCGGAGCATGTCGATAAGAATGTGCGCCTGATGAATATCTACCGCCTGATCAACCTGCTGCTCAGGCATTTGAACCAGTAATTTGACTTCGCAGGGGAAAAGCATCAACCACAAAAAACACGAAGGTGCACAAAGGGATTGAAAAGAAGTTTTCCTTAAATCCTTTTTGAACCCTTGTGCCCTTCGTGTTGGTCGTTTCTTCCCGTATGTCTCAAATGAAAATTGACCTCCCGGGCAGGTAAGGAGCAGGGGAGTGGGTTCATTTCCCATAAAACAGTTCATCCCTGTCCCATTTCTCGGGATTGTCGAGGATAGTGGCCCGGATATGCTGAAGAGATTGATCGTCGCGAACAATGTGATCGTGGAAACGTTCCTGCCAGGCGAATTCGCTAACCCCCTCTCGACGCGCCTGGCGTGTGACGGCGGCCTTGTAGGCCTGAATGATTTTGGAAAGAGACCCGGGTTGCAACGGGCCAAATTTACGGTTGATTTGTTTTCGTGGTGGATGTAGAGACGTTCCATGTGACGTCTCTACATTGGGTTCATCGTTGATGACAATAATTGCATGGACGTGGTTTGGCATCACCACGAATGCGTCCAATTGGGTGTGGGGGTAATGGTCCGGGATATTGGCCAGGAATCGGTGGGCGATCTCGCCTAATGCGGAGAATCGCATTTCTCCATTCTGAATACGACCGAAGGCGGGTTGTCGGTTCTTGACACAAATTGTGACGAAATACCAGCCTGCCGAGGCGTAATCCCATTCAGGCAGGCGGGTTGATTCGATGCGGTATTTGTTTTTGAACCGGGCCATATTTTGTCGCAGAGACGCGGTGTAGAAACGCGGCGTAGAGACGCGACATGTCGCGTCTCTACGCCGACGAATCGCGGATTACTGCACCGTGACGGGTTCGGGGACGATGAGCGCCATGATCAGGTAGGCGATCAGGATGCCCGGGCCGGTCAGGAAGAAACCAAGTACGAAGAGCAGGCGTACGATGGTCGGGTCGATATTCAGGTATTCTCCCAATCCGGCGCACACGCCAGCCACCATGCGGTTGGATGCGCTGCGGGTCAGTTGCTTGTAGTTGTCCATTGCGTTCTCCTTTCGTGATGTTCTACCCTGTCTACGCAATGGGGGCCGGAAAGGTTGCAGCGCTCAAGACCGGAACTTGCGGCTCTCCAGGTAATTGGCTGCCGCTGCATACAACAGGAAGAGGCCGATCAGCAGCAGAAAGAGCGCCTGCAGACCGGCAAAGCGCAACTGGTACAGGCCGAAGCCGCTGAAGAGCGCGCCGCTCAGGAAGTAAAAGATGGCGTTGCGGCGGTAATTCAAGCCCACGCGCCGGCTTTGCAGCAGGTTGCGCGCCACCAGCTGCTCCACGGCCTGCACCTGCTCTTCATGGCGGCCCTTACAGGCCAGGACCTCGCCGACCTCGGCCAGGCACTCCGCGCACAATCCGCGCTGGCAGTGTTTGCACAGGCCCAGGGCCGGCCGGGTGGGGTGGTAGTAACAATTCATATGAACCTCCAAAACCATGTCATTCTGAGCCGCGTAGCGGCGAAGAATCTAACCCGCGATCCAGAGCGTCCTTTGGATCGTTGGGATACGCATCGCCTGGGCTGGTGATTCTTCGGCCCCAAAGGGCCTCAGAATGACAACCTTCTGGTGTGTATTGGTGCTTGTTTTTCGTCAACCTTACTCCCCCATCATCTGCACCACCAGTTCGCGCTGGCGGGCGCGGGTATCGAAATCCACGTAGATCACCTGCTGCCAGGTTCCCAGTGTGAAGGTTCCGCCCGAAAAGGGGATCGTCAGCGACGGGCCCAGCAGTGCGGCGCGCACGTGGCTATGCCCATTGCCGTCGCCCCAGCGCGCGTTGTGGGCGTACTCCCGGTCGGGTGCGACGATCTCGTCGAACAGGCGGCGCAGGTCGTCGACGCAGCCGCTTTCGAACTCCAGCGTGGTCACCGCGCTGGTGGCGGAAGCGCAGAATACAGTCGCAATGCCGTCCTTAAGGCCGCTTTTGTCCAGCTCCTGGTGGAGTTGGGGGGTGATGTCCTGCACGTCGGCGTCTCCACGCGCGCTGAGCTTGATCGTGCCTGTCTTGACCATTCATTCGTCTCCTTTGCCCCTGTGTATCGCCTGACGCCCGTACTTTTGCTGCAATTCATCCACGGCCTGCTGCAGCCGGCGCTCGCGCTCCGAGCCGCTGCCCCAAAGCTCCAACTGGCGGTAGGGGCTGCCCAGGCCGCTGACCCCCACACCGATCAGGCGCACCGCCTGGCCGCTCTTACGGACTTTGTGTAGCAAGGCCAGCGCGGTCTGGTAGATGGTGCTGTCCTGATCGGTAGGACTGGGGAGGGTTGTCTGGCGCGTCAGGGTGGTGAAATCAGGCCAGCGGATCTTTAGCTTGATGGTCGAACCTGCCAGCCCCTGGCGGCGCAGGCGCTCCCCCACCTTTGCGGAGAGCTCCGCCAGCGTCCCTTCGACAGCCTGGTCCTCGCGCAGGTCGCGCGCAAATGTGGTTTCCTGGCTGACGGACTTGATTTCGCGCTCGGTCATGACCGGCCGGTCGTCCTGGCCGCGCGCGCGGCGAGCCATTTCGCGCCCGTGCTCTCCGAACAGGCGTGCAAGTTCCGCCTCGGGCCAGCGCGCGATATCTCCGATGGTACGCACGCCCAACTCGGACAGGCGCGCGGCCGTCTTCGGGCCGATGCCCCACAGCATATTCACCGGCAGCGGCGCCAGGAAAGCCTCCTCGCTTCCGGATGAGACGATGGTCAGCGCGCAAGGCGGCCGGCCGCCCTGCGCGGACTTCTTGCCGACCTCGGTGGCGATCTTGGCCACCAGTTTGTTGGAGGCGATGCCGATCGAGCTGGGCAGCCCCAGTTCGTCCCGGATGCGGGATTGCAGGTCCAGGGCAAGACGTTTGGGCGGCCCGGGTAGATCACTGATATCCAGGAAAGCCTCGTCGATCGAGATCTGCTCGATCATGGCCGTCAACTGCCCCAGGCGTTCCATGACCTTTCTGGAGGTCTCGCTGTACACCCGGTGCCGCGGCGGCACGACGACCAGCCCCGGGCAGGCGCGCAGCGCGCGCGCCATGGGCATGGCTGAGCGCACGCCGTAACGCCGGGCGGCGTAGGAGCATGAGGCCACCACGCCGCGCTCATCGGGCTTGCCGCCTACTGCAAAAGGTACTCCCCGTAGCGCCGGGTCCTGGTTCTCTTCCACCGCACAGAAGAAAGCATCCAGGTCAAGGTGTAAAATATGGCGTGGCATGGTCATAATTATAGTAAAGATTAGTCATATATTTGTATTGAACTAAAAGCCAACCCCAGATATACTATATATGTCGTGTAACTATCATTTATGGAACTTTTTCTGGTTTATATGCGTCACACAGATAGGCACTTCAGGAGGAGAACATGAAATTGCTTTCCAAGCTAGCGTCAGCGGTGATTTTGCTTGTGCTGATGACTTCCGCTTTCCCTGCCATGGGAGTGAATACAGTACATGCCGCCACCTGTGATTGGGCGCTGTTTATCGCTGATGTGACGGTTCCCGACGGCACGACCTATGCGCCGGGCGCGACCTTCCGGAAAACCTGGCGTTTGAAGAATATCGGAAGTTGCACCTGGACGACCTCGTATGCTCTGGTCTTCGACAGCGGGGAGCGCATGGGGGCACCGGCCGCCATCAACTTCCCGACCAGCGTGGCTCCCGGTCAGACAGTGGATTTGAGCCTGGACCTGACCGCCCCCAGCACCGCAGGGCATTACTTCGGCTACTGGAAGCTGCGCAATGCCAGCGGGACGATCTTCGGCATCGGATCGACCGCCAACAAGGCCTTCTGGGTGGAGATCTACGTGGCCGCTTCAGCAGGTGTGGCTTACGATTTTACAGCCAACGCATCCTCCGCGGCCTGGAGCAGCGGCGCGGGCGGCCTGCCGTACCCCGGCTCGGACGGGGACTCGCGCGGCTTTGTGCTCAAGAAAGATAACCCGACCTTCGAAAGCGGTCTGGTCATGGGGGTTCCAGGCCTGTTGACAGCCCCGCAGAACGTCTACAACGGCTATATCCAGGGCGTCTACCCGGCCGTACGGGTACAGAGCGGCGACCGCTTCCAGGCCACCATCGGCTGCGACTACGGCGCCACCAATTGCTATGTGGCGTACCGCCTGGACTACCAGATCGGCAGCGGGGCAGTGCGCACCTTCTGGACGTTCAGGGAAAAGTACGAAGGATACACGTACAACGTTAACCTTAATTTGAATTCACTGGCCGGGCAGGATGTGAAGTTCATTCTGTTCATTTCCGCCTATGGTTCCGCGCCGGGCGACCGCGCTCTGTGGGGCTACCCGATCCTCTCGCGAGCAGGGGGCGGGACGATCCCCACCTTTACGCCAACAGTAACGGGTACCCCGCCGACCGTTGTACCCACGGTGCCGCCTTCCTCATGCGACCGGGCGCAATTCATCGCAGATGTGACCGTCCCGGACGGCACGATCTTTGCACCGGGCACGCCTTTCACCAAGACGTGGCGCCTGAAGAACGTGGGCACCTGCAGTTGGACCACGGCGTACCAATTGGTCTTTTACAGCGGGGAGAAGATGGGCGGGCCCGACGCGTTGTTCTTCCCAACATCCGTCGTGCCTGGCCAGACGGTGGACCTGACCATCAGTTTGACGGCACCTAACGTGGCCGGTACCTACCGCGGGAACTGGATGTTCAAGAATGCCAGCGGAGCGCTGTTCGGCATCGGCTCGCAGGCCAACAAACCCTGGTGGGTGGAGATCAAGGCTGTAGGCGCCTCCATTACGAATACGCCGGTATCAGCAACGCCTTCCGCCACGCCGTCCGCCACGGCCACGGCCACGGCCACAGCCACGCCGACCGGTACACTCCCCAGCCCCACGGCCACGCCCACCGGAACGCAACCCAGTCCGACGTACACGAGCACGCAGCCTACTTCGACTCCGACGTATACATTGACAGTGCCCACTTCCACTTACACCGGGACACCGCCGACCTCGACCCCAACCTATACGGGCACGCCCCCGACTGCCACGCCTACCTATACGATGACGCAGCCGACACCGACCTACACCGGCACACCGCCTTCGCCTACGCCTACACCGACCCTCGGCACACCTGGATCGGCCTGCGACAAGGCTGAGTATGTGGCGGACGTGACCGTTCCCGACGGCACCATCTTCGCGCCGGGGACAGCGTTCACAAAGACGTGGCGCCTGAAGAACGTGGGCACCTGCACCTGGACGACGAGTTACTCGGTGGCCTTCCTGAACGGCGAACAGATGTCAGGACCCGCCTCGATCAATTTGCCGTCTTCAGTGGCCCCCGGCGAGACGATTGACCTTTCGGTCAACCTGACTGCGCCTGCCATCAACGGCACTTACCGCGGCTACTGGATGTTGAAGAACGCCGGCGGCACTTTGTTTGGGATTGGCACAAGTGGCGATAAACCCTTTTGGGTCGAGATCAAGGTCTCGGGTTCAGCCGGCGGCACGACGGCCTATGACTTCGTCGCGAACTTCTGCTCGGCGCAGTGGTTGAGCGGGTCCGGCATCTTACCCTGCCCGACCGCCTACGACAATGTCAACGGTTTCGTGCTTTCGCAAAATACGCCCACCATGGAGAACGGTCTGCCGGCATCGATGCCGGGCCTGCTGACGCAACCACAGAAGGTCTACAACGGCTATATCCAGGGTGTTTATCCGGAATTTGTGGTACAGAGCGGGGATCGCTTCCAGTCTGTGATCGGCTGCGAGTATAATTTCACCGCATGCTATGTCACTTACCGGCTCGATTACCAGGTCGGCAACGGACCGATCCAGACTTTCTGGACTTTCCGCGAGGCCTACGAGGGCCTGTCTTACCAGGCTGATTTCGACCTGAGCCCGCTTGCCGGCCAGAACGTGAAATTCATCTTGCGCGTGATGGCGACCGGCTCTGCCGATGGCGACCACGCTTACTGGGTCGGAACCAAGATATTCCGGCCGTAAGGAACACAGGCTTGTTTACAGGCTGAAGCCCGCACTCCGTCCATTCAGGAGTGCGGGCTCCTGTGTTGAGCACCGCGAAGCATCGGTACGCTGGATTCAATGGATCTTTTCCCCTTTGGAACACCGGTTCTGGGTTTTACTGATCTCTAACCTTAGGCTGACGCCCTCGAGCTGACCGGCCGGGGCCGCTCTCCGCCCTGAGCATACAACCATCACGCCAAACACGCCTGTGTTCCGTCCGCTACCGTACGGTCCGGTTTCGCCTCGTTACAGTGCGGCGAGGAAGTTCAGTACACGCTCCATCAGGAGAGCGGTTGCCTCCGCGTCGTAGGAAGGCAGCGAGCTGTCGGCAAAGTAGTGCTGGTCGCCCGGGTAGAGAAAAAGCTCCGCTTGCTCGGCACCTTCAACGAGCGCCCGGGCGGCGTCGATGTCGCCCTCGCCAACAAAGATCGGATCGGCGTCCATGCCATGCACCTGCACCGGCACACCTTTCGGCCAGGCCAGCCCGAACTCCGAAACCGGCACGCAGGAATAGAAGAGCAGCGCTCCGAGCGCTCCGGGCCGGGTCTGGGCCAGCTTCTGGGCCGGGACAACCCCCAGGGAGAATCCGGCGTAGACCAACCGGGTGGGCAGCCCCTCCACCGCCCGCTCTCCGCGTTCGAGCACCTCGCCAAACCCGAGTTTGCCGACGAATTCCATACCCGACTCTATGTCGCCGAAGGTGCGGCCATCGAAGAGATCGGGCGTGTGGACAATATGCCTGGCCTGGCGCAGCCTATCGGCAAACGCGACGACGCCAGGGGTCAGACCTTGCGCGTGGTGAAACAACACGACCTCTGCCATTTTCAAAAACTCCTCTCTGCAACCAGCGGTGTGCGTTCGCGCCAGCCTACCGCATGTACACCGATCGTCGCGCTGCAAGCGCGACTTATGATCCTTGCGGCCGGTATCGTCACACTAAAAGCATGACCTACAATCTTTGCGGCCAGTACCGTCACGCTGCAACCGTGACCTGCACTCCTTGCGGCCGGTAGGTCACGTTTCTAACGTGACAACTGAAAAGGTCTCGCCAGGCACGCCTCCTGGTGCGTCATTCTACTTGTCCCGCCGCCCCTTCATGACGATGCGGATGGGCGTGCCCAGGAAACTGTATTCCTGGCGCAGCCGGTTCTCCAGGAAGCGGCGGTACGAGAAATGCGCCAGTTTGGGATCGTTGACATATACCAGGAAGGTCGGAGGATCCGAACGCACCTGCGTGCCGTAGAACATCTTGAGCTGGCGGCCGGAGCGGGAGGGCGCGGGGTGAACGTCCTGGGCTTCCTGCAGGACCTGGTTGAGCTTCGAAGTGCTCAGGCGCACCAGCCGTTCTTCCTGGACCTGCAAGGCCAATGGCAGCACACGGTCGACGCGTTGGCCGGTCAGGGCAGAGATGAACAGCAAGGGCACGTAATCCATGAAATTCAATTCCGCGCGGATGTGCGCGGTAAAGGTTTCCATGGTGTACGTGTCCTTCTGAATGGCGTCCCATTTGTTGACGACCACCACGCAGGATTTCCAGGCGTCGAGGATGAAGCCGGCGATGTGCGCATCCTGAGCGGTCAATCCGGCTTCGGCGTCGACAAGCAAGAGCGCCACATCCGCGCGCTCGATGGCTTTGAACGAACGCAAGACGCTGTACTTTTCCACTCCGCGTTCGATCTTGCCGCGTTTGCGGATGCCGGCCGTGTCGATCAGGGTGACGTCGATGCCGTCGAACAGGATGCGGGTGTCGACCGAATCGCGCGTGGTGCCGGGGATTGGGCTGACGATGGCCCGTTCACTGCCGACCAGCTTGTTGAGCAGGCTGGACTTGCCGGCGTTGGGCTTTCCGACGATAGCGATCTTAACAGATTCATCTTCGTCCTGTTCCTCTAGCGTCGGGAGACCTTTGACCAGGTCGTCGAGCAAATCCCCGGTCTCTGTGCCGTGCAGGGCTGAGATCGCATAGGGGTCGCCCAATCCAAGTTCGTAGAATTCCCCCACTGCAGCGCGCCGCGCAGCGTTTTCACATTTGTTGACCACCAGGAAGATTGGCGGTGTAAGTTCCCCGTGCTCCGATTTTTTCTGGAATTTGCGCAGGATCTCTGCCACCTCGCGGTCGGGGGGCGTGACGCCCGTCTCCCCGTCGGTCAGGAACAGGACCGCGTCTGAGTCCTGAATCGCGAAAAGGGCCTGTTCGCGGATCTGTTGGATGAAGTCCGCGGACCCGACCGACAGGGGGGTCTTTCCGCCGTGGGAGGGATCGATACCGCCGGTATCGATGACATGAAAACGTACGCCGTTCCATTCCGACTCGGCCAACAGGCGGTCGCGGGTGGTGCCCGGGGTTCCGTCTACGATGGCCAGGCGTTCCCCCGCCAGGCGATTGAAGAGGGTGCTCTTCCCAACGTTGGGTCGACCAACCAGGGCTACGACAGGGTAAGGCATGGGTCAGGGCCTGTCAGGGTGCGGGCGTGGCAGTGGGAAACCCCGACCTGCTCAACACCACCTCGACAGTACCGGGGAGGATGGATTCAACGGTGATGTCGGAGATCAGGATCTCTACTTCGGGGGTAAGTTGGTGCGTCCCTTCTTCCAGCCCGGTGACATCGATCAGCACGCGCACTTCCTGTGGCGAAAGCGTGTCGAGCAAAGGTAAAGGCCCGGAGAGGATCACATCTACTTCCTCGGGGGCGATCTGCGCGGACCAGGTAACCGGGAGGCCGACGATCTCAATGGTCTTGTTGGCGAGGGTCAGGCTGCTTTGGATTGGCGAGATGCCGACCTGAACCAGCACGGCTTGCTCTCCCACCAGACTCACACCTTCGGGCAGGTTGAGTGCCAGGCGCGTGCTCAGATCTTCGTTGGCGTTGTCCAGCTCCAGGGGTTTCGTCTCCAGTACACCGGGCAATGAATTGACCAGGGCGGAATCGCTGCTGAAGACCGTTACTACTGGCGGGAAGACAGAGATATTAGCCAGGCGGTATCCGCTGGCGACCTGGCCGCGTACGACCACTTTTACTGCCAGATCCCTATAACCACCCTGAAGCAACACAGGCAGGGCCACCTGCACCTCGCTCGGATTCAAGCCAAGATCGGCGACCGGGTGGTCGTTCAAGTCCAGTGCCTCAATTGCAAGAGACCTGTCAATGCTTTCTCGTGCCCCAGCCAGGTTTAGTGTGATGCGCAAGCGGCTCACCTGTTCGACCAGCGACTGCGGACCGGAAATGACGGCCTCTTTCGGTTGGACGGTAGCCTGACTGGCCAGGTAACCCACCGCCGGCTCCCCTGAGACCTCCAGATCGATCGGGAAGGTGCGGGTCGCCAGGGGTTCGAGGGTCAGGCTGGCAGATCCGGGCGTCAGTGATTCCACGCGCACTGGTCGAATGGGAATTTGGACCTGGATGGGCAATGTATGCGAGCCACTGCTCAGCCCAGAGAGATCGAGGATGGCTCGCACCTGAATGTCGTCGTTCAAGAGCCTCTCCCACACAGATTGAGGGGCGCGCATGACCAGTTCGACCTGTTGGGGGACATCCCCGGTGATAACCACGCCTGGATCCTGCCCAATGATTTCGATCGGTACCGGATTAGGATACTGGCGCACTTCATCGGGATCTGCTGCTGAAACAGCTGCCACCCAAACCGCCAGGGCTAACAGAAAAGACCACAAGAAAGTACGAAGATTTGTGCCTATCCAGCGGATCATCGCCCTTCGTCCTTCTGATTGAACAGGAACGGGAAATAGCGCTGGAACCACCAGAACTGACGGCCTTCGCCTTGCGGGTTCAGGAAAGCGGTGAGAATATTCTCAAGCCTGTCAGGATCGAGGCGCCGGATCATGCGTCCAGAGTGGGCGATAGAGATCGATCCGGTTTCTTCGGACACCACCACTACCACCGCGTCGCTGACTTCCGTGACGCCCAGGGAGGCGCGATGACGCAACCCCATCTGGCGCTCGGGTGAGCGAGCCAGAATTCCGCTGGCGGAAAGCGGCATCACACAGGAAGCCGCCAGAATGTGATTGTCGCCGATCACAGCCGCGCCGTCGTGGAGGGGCGTGTTAGGATAGAAAATTTGCAGGAGCAATTCGGGCGTGACTCTGGCGTTCATGCGCACGCCGGTTTCGAGATACTCGTCCAGGTTGTCGAGCCTCTGGATGACGATCAGGGCGCCGTGTTGCCGTGCCGAAAGCCTGGCGGAGGCACTGACGATGGCCTGGATGGTTCCAAGCGTATCCTGGGTGGTACCGTTACCGCTCGATGCGATGAAGACTCCGGCGCGCCCCAACCTTTCCAACCCTCTGCGGATTTCAGGGGCGAAGATGACTGGAATGGCCAGCAATAAAGCCGGCAGCGTGCTTTGAATGAGCCAGGAGAAAGCCGGCAACTCCACCAGGCTGGTCAGTAGAGCCAGCAACACTACCAGGAAGAGCACGCCGCGTAGCAGAACCAGCGCCTGGGTATCGCGCAGGGTGTATAGTAATATGAAGAAGATCAGCGTTACCAGTAGAATATCTACGGCGCTGAGCCAGTTTACACGTTGAAAAATAAAAAGCAGGTCGTTTAGGAAATTAGTCACCGGAACTACCGCAATTAGGATTATTGAACTTTAAAGCCAGACCGAAAAAAGACAGAGAAATCTTCGCGCTGAGGTTAAATAGGCCGCAAAACACGGTCAGAGCGCAATTGTTTGAACATCAAAACCGTCCCTGGCGGTTTTGATTCTAGTGCAGCATCTTGCCAGGCCTGGACCCCCAGGCTTTCAGGTGTACGCCGTTCATACCCCATTGTTTTCCATGCACTTTCCTGTTTGGCAAGTTCAGGGATGGGGAACACAAGTGAGGCCTCGCATTGCAGATCAAGGGAGGTTCGTTCTACTTCAGAGATCAGGGCTTCAAGTGCTTTGCTGACCCGGTGTTCCGGTTCGAGGACCAGGTCGATCGTGCGAGCTACCAGGTTTTCGACCTGCCAGCCAGCTAGGCCGACCAACTGGTCATCCATTTGCAGTAAAAGGAACGCTTTTTCGCCAAAGGCTTCCATCACATCTGCTTCGGAGGTTTTCTGGCCATTTTGACTTAAACGCGAGATGATCTCTGAGATGGTTTTTGAGTCACGCGGGCGCCCACGTTGGACCGAATAGGCTCCTGATTTGGCTTTCTTCGGAACGGCAGGAAGCGTTTCAGTGGAGTCGGAAACCCCCTTCCAGGCTGCCGTAACCTGGCTCCAGAGGTTATCATAGGATCCGGTATTGCGGATGACGACGTGGGCGCGACTGGTTTTCTCTTCCTGCGATCCCTGGACATGAATGCGATCCAGGGCGGCTTCCCGGCTGATCTTACGTTTTCGCATGAGGCGTTCGATCTGGATCTTTTCGGGGGCGTAGGTGACCCAGATACTGTTGCAGCGCTCGCGCAGTTCGCTCTCTAGGAGCTTGATGGCCTCCACCACGATGATCTCTTGCTTGGCTCGCTTGATCAGGATTTCGATGGCCTGGAAGACAAGCGGGTGGACAATGGCTTCCAGATTCGCGAGCGCTTCAGCGTCTCGAAAAACCAGATCGCCTAATTTGGAGCGGTCGATCTGGCCTTCCGCGTCCAGGATCCAATTTCCAAAAGTGGCGATGACAGGCTGGTAACCAGGAGCCCCCTTCGAAATCGCGCGATGCGCCAGGGCATCGGCGTCAATCGTGTAAGCGCCCAAATGCTCAAGCATCTTTCTCACGACGCTTTTGCCGGTGGCGATATTGCCGGTAAGCCCAATGACGTACCTGTTGGGAGGATTTCCCACGCGATCTCCTGCTGAACTGGTTTGCTGGCCTTTCTATTTTACTGTCTTTTGCCGAATTTTGCACCTGAAGCCGTATAGATCTTAGGTTGACGGGGGTTTGTGATAGCGGTATCATAAAAATGCCACAGGTCGGTCGGGCGATCGCGGCTCTGCGTTGTCGGGGTCGAGGAAAGTCCGCACTCCATAGAGTACAGCGTCGGATAGTACCCGGGGCGGGGAAACCGCCGAGAGGCGTCAACCTGCCGGAAAGGGCCACAGAAACAAACCGCACCCTTTCCCAGCTACCCCACCATGGGGAGAGCAGGAGGGTGTAAGGGTGAAAAGGTGGTGTAAAAGACCACCGGCGCGCGCAGTAATGTGCGTGGCCAGGTAACCCCCGCTGGGAGCAAGGCCAAGCAGGGACGAAATCGTCTGCGGACGGTGGGAGGCTGCTCGCCTCCATATGTGCTACCTTCACCGGAAGGCAGCCAGTCCCGGGTAGGCCGCAATGAACGGTGTGGCGACATACCGTCCAGAGAGATGATCGCCCAGGCGCAGGGTTTCCCTGTTTGCTGGACAGAATGCGGCTTATAGACCGTCCTGAGGCAGAGCGGGCAAATCTCGCGAAGATTTGCCCGCTCTGTGATTCTCCGGTTCAGTTCACAGAGACCTTCACTGAACATGGAGAGCAATCTTCCTTGGTGAGCAGGATTGGGGTACTTGCACTAACATGTTTGTAATGTTTACAAAAACGTAAGAACCACGCCGTTAGCCTCCGCTTTTTGCTAGAATGATTGTGGAGGTACATTGCATATGAATGGAATAAAGAATAAGTTTGTTACCACACAGATCCACTTGCAGGCGATCATTTTGGTTGTATTGTTATTATCCTTATTGATCCCATCATCGATTGTGCTGGCTGATGATACAGTTCCACCGCCGCAAGAGACGCCCTCAACGGAAGAAGTGGTTGAAATTAATGAACCAGATCAGGATTCAGAGCCTTCCAGCGATGAAGCTCAAAATGTGGAAGAACAAGCTGCTGAGACTGCAGTACCTCAGGAGGCAATAGAATCTGTTGGGGAAGAGCAGACTCCAGTTGAACCGGTGGTCAGCCAACTACCTGAAGGCACCGACCTGGTGATCGTCAGCCAGGAAGGGCAGATCGAGCCGCTGGCTACTCAGGAGGCCGAAAAAGCTATCATCGAAAACGATCCGATCTGGTGCCCGGATGGTGTCACACCCAAAGCGCTGAAGGATGGCTGTACGGATAGCTATTCCAGTCTCAAAGACCTACTTACTTCACTGACCGGCGCCTCCCAGCCAACCAAAAACGGCGTCATCTGGATCGAAAAAACCTACAATAGTGCGGCTGCAGAAACTTCCGGCACGAAAGACATTACGATAGATGGAAATGTCTACAAAACCTGGCGGAATTATTCCCTGCGCTTGCAGGGCGGTTGGGAAGGGTTGGGGACGACCACTATTGATCAAGATACACCCTCGACATTTTCAGGCGATTCTTTGAGGATCCTCAATTGGCTTGCCGATGTTGCCGTGGCAGATGTTGTCATAGAGCAGGCCGGTGGGAACCCCGGTTTGATGGTGACAACCACAGGTGACGTGGAGATCGAACGAGTAGAATCGAAGGATAACAAGAATAATCGCGGTGCCTATATTGATAACGATGCCGGTACCGGATCGGTTTCCGTAAGCGCCAGTCGCTTTACGGACAACGGCAATGGCAACAATGACGATGGGCTGTTCATCAGCTCCAAAGGGAATGTAAGTCTGGTGGACCTCGTCGCCACCGGAAACAAAGACGATGGCGTGGAGATTTCCAACTACACCAGCGGCAGCAACGCACCGGTCACGGTTTCTGGTACGAATATATTCAGTGGGAATAGATCGGACGGGCTGTACGTGCGCTCGAAGGGGACTATCACGCTCGAGAACGTGATCG
>CAZULT010000016.1:18033-49234 GCA_964621295.1 uncultured Anaerolineaceae bacterium
GGGACCTGGTCTTCGAGAACGTGAGTGCGGACAACAACAAGACGCAGGACGGAGCTTACCTGGACAACGATGCCGGAACCGGAAATATCATCATCACCGGCGTGACCAGCTTCAGTGGCAACGGCAACGGCAACGGTGACGACGGGCTGTACATCACCAGCAAAGGAAACGTGAACCTGGTGGACCTGGTGGCGACCGGAAACCGGGATGAGGGGGTCGAGATTCAGAATACGGCCAGCAAGACCAGCGGGACGGTGCAGATCGACGGCACGAACCTGTTCACCGGCAACAAGGGCGTGGGTTTATTGATCCGTTCGAAAGGGGATGTGCTGCTGGCGAACCTGACTTCGCAGGGTAACGGGGGGGACGGTGTCAACATCGCCAACCACACCAGCACGACCAATGCGGTGGTGACGATCACCGGCGCGAACGACCTGAGCGGGAACACGTCGGACGGGCTGTACGTGCGCTCGAAGGGGACTATCACGCTCGAGAACGTGATCGCCGACAACAACAAGAAAGACAGCGGGGCGCGGCTGGACAACGACGAAGCGGGGGCGGTAGGGAATATCGTCATCAGCGGGACGAACAGCTTCAGCGGCAACAATGACTGGGGCCTGATGGTGTACTCACGCGGGGACCTGGTCTTCGAGAACGTGAGTGCGGACAACAACAAGACGCAGGACGGAGCCTACCTGGATAACGATGCCGGCACGGGCGATGTAAACATCAATGGTGTGAACAGCTTCAGTGGCAACGGCAATGGTTCAGGAGATGATGGCCTGTATGTAACCTCAAAAGGCAATATCGAATTGAACCAGGTGGCGGCTTATGCCTCTCCCGATCGTATCATCGCGGAGGGGAACAAGGGCTCTGGTGTGCGGCTGGATAACGACAGTGGGATTGGTTCCGTGCTGGTAGGCGGTTTTGGTAACAGCATCAGCAACAACGCTTACGACGGCCTGTGGGTATCTACGCACGGCAATGTCGACATTTACCACCTGACTGCCGGCGGGAATGGCAAGGAGGGTGTAGAAATTATCACCGCAGCCTCTGCTCCCAATGAGGTCAACTTCTACTGCAGCTTCTTTGGGAACAACGGCACGTATGGAGTCTATGGCCGCTACGCCCGAGGCGCCATGACCTTCCACGGCGAGTCGATATTTGTGAACAATCCAAAGGGCGACTATTATTACCAGACTGCCAGCGGTGTAGCCAGCTTTGACCCGGAGTATGACTGCAATTTGCCCGATCCACCTGCGCCTCCTGCGGATGAGGACATGGGAGGACGCAGGACCGAAACCGCCACAACACTATTGATCCCGGTGACCGGTGGGCAGTTGCTTCCGATAAGTTGTGAATACCCACAAACGACCCTGGAATTATCCGAGACCCAATGGGCGACCTTCATCAATCTATGTGGTTATGATGCGCTATTGGATTCGGTCGTGGCAGGGGACGTACCCGAAGGATTACTTGAGAGCAGCGAATTCGTCTCGGGATTGACCGTAGCCCTTTTCATGGAAGATGAGCCGGTAGACATACTGCCCGATGGTTCACAGATTACGCTCTCCTTCGCAGTTCCTGCGGGGCAATACGATAAGAGTTTCACGATCCTGTATTGGGATGCAGAAGCTGTAAATGGTATCGGTGGCTGGTCGACTCAAGCGGTTCCCGTCGTGGACGGTCTTGTAGAAATCACATTCAACTTTACCGGGACATTCTTCCTGCTCTCTCAATAGTATAAAGCAAACACTCCTCACCCAGATCAAGGGACCACCCCCTCCGAATAAGTTGGAGGGGGTGGTCTAATAATTATGGTTTCTAAGGCGTGCTCTGATTGGCCGGTGCTTCTGCCTGCTCGGTCTGATTTCTTTGCCCGTTACGCCGCTTCAGCAATGATGAAAAGGCGTCCCCAACTCAGGTTTCCGTTGGCGGTGATGCAGGTCTGCAGGGTCAGGTGGCTCGAACCGCTGTACATGCGATTGAATAGTGAAGCCGCTGAAACCTTTTCCCCGGTTTCCTGGTCGATGAAATCGCTGTTTGGGTTCTGCGGATCGAGCGCCTGGAAGCGATAGACCTTTGTGACCTGATACTCGGTGTATTTGCCGTCTCCGTAGATGATGCGGATCTGCTGCCCAGTAACCAGGTTGGAGAAGGATTTACCAGCCAGGTAGTTATGCGCTAGCAATCCGACCGTGCCGTATTGCTGTGCCAGTCCGAATTGCGTCACGACATTGTTAACCGGAGAGACGTAACCAGGATTGTTCGTGGGTTGTTGGACGATGGGAAAGGCCAGCTGGCCTGGGGCGTAGATGCCGCGTACGCTGCTTGCCTGACCGTTCGTGACCGATCTGGCGAAGCTGTCGAAATCAGCAAGTTGTGCCTGGCTAGCGGAGCCTGACTGTGCAGCTACGGGGGATGGTGAAACCGCAAAAGTCAACACCAGAGCGAGCAGTAAACCGAGAGTGGCGCAAACGAACGAATGTTTTTGGGACATCTTGATTCCTTTCTCGACAAGAGTATCCCGGTCGTTCGCCTCGCTTGGCTGCGTTTGCGGTGATACTCGTTTTCGGTAGCCTGGCGGTCATGTCCTGTAAGGGAGTTAGATCCATAGCTTTGCGTCGCCGGCTTTCACCGGTTTTGCCTTTGTCGAACGAATGATGTTAATGAACTTCTACCGTTTTTGTAAAAAAACAACGAGCCTGTTCTTTTGCCAGGCTCGCTACGAATACACATCGGACTTATGTCATTTCGGCGGTCTGGCGATCATGGTCACATTTGTGACGGTAGATCCATGACTTTGCGTCGCCGGCTTTCGCCGGGTTTGCCTTTATCGTTTCTTGCTTTGAAATCATTATAGCAGGTTCCCCCTTACAGCGACCTTACACTCTCGCGTATGCGCTTACAGTTCTGCAAGCCAGGCCTCGGTCTCTTGCGGGATCTTGAAACACAGGATATACAGGTGGGCGTTTTCGGGCAAGGCAAACAGTTCCGGATATTCTCGCTTCCTGCGCCAGTACGTTTTAAAGAACCAGTGGAACAGGGACTCCTCAGACCAGAGTTTCAGTTGGGTCCCCAGCCGTTCGTGGTTGCCGCCCCATAATTCCTCGCGAGTCCGGAGACGACGGCACGTGCGCCTGAAGAGCCTGCTGAAAATGACCCAGAAGGAGTAATCCAGCCAGATGACGGCCTGAGCCCGCGGCCAACTGATCGGCCGCGTGGCACTGTAGTTGCCGGCCAGCACCCACCCGGATGAGCGTGTGGCCTTCTCAACGTGTGCTTGAAGCAATTCGGATCCAGCGGGCGTCCAGTTTGGGCCCCAGTTAAGCGCGTCCAGTTCGATCAATTCAAGACCGAGCTTCAACGCAAGCCGTTCTGCAAGCGTGGATTTGCCTGAGCCGGTCGTGCCGATCACCACGATGCGCTTGTGGGGGAATTTGCTCACTCTTGGTATGGGTTCCTTTCAGCGGGCGTATTATAATGCAGGTGTTCCCAACTTATCTTCTAAAGAGGCGTTATGTTTTCCCTTCCTGACGATGAAATCCTCCCGCTATCCAAAGAGCATGTCTTCTACACATGGTCCGCACAGGGCAGGGTCAATCCACTTCCGGTAAAACGAGCCAAGGGCGTTTACTTCTGGGATCTGAACGACAAGCGCTACCTGGACTTCAACTCTATGACGATGTGCGTCAATGTGGGGCATGGTGATGAGCGCATCATTCGAGCCATGCAGGAGCAGGTGGCGGAATTGCCATATGCGGCACCCGGCATGACCACCCGCATCCGTGCGCTGGCCAGTCGCTCGGTGGCAGAAATCACGCCACAGGGCGCCCTGACGAAGGTATTGTTTACCCTGGGCGGGGCGGACGCCAATGAGAACGCTATCAAGCTGGCGCGAGGGTATACCGGAAAACATAAGATATTGACTCGCTACCGCTCTTATCACGGCGCCACAATGGGCGCCATGGCCGCCACTGGCGACCCACGCCGCCATATGTGGGAGCCGTTGACCATGCCAGGCGTGGTCCATTTCCTGGATCCCTATCGTTATCGCTCCACCTTCCATCGCACCCAACCCGATCTTTCCGAGGCTGAGTTTACACGGGACTACCTGAACCACCTGGAGGAGATCATCCAGTATGAGGGACCTGAAACCATTGCAGCCATCTTGATGGAAACCGTCACCGGCACCAATGGCATCCTCATTCCCCCGGAAGGATACCTACAGGGAGTGCGTGTGATCTGCGACAAATATGACATCGTGATGATCGCGGATGAAGTCATGGCCGGCTTTGGCCGCACGGGTAAATGGTTCGCGGTCGAGCATTGGGGTGTAATCCCGGATATCATGACCATGGCCAAAGGGCTGACCTCGGCCTACGCGCCGCTTGGAGCCGTAGCAATGAAACCGGAGATCGCGGCGGCATTTGATGAACGCGTCTTCGAGTCAGGATTAACGTATACGTCTCATCCGGTCTCCCTGGCTGCGGCCGTGGCCAACATCCATGTGATGAAGGAAGACCGGATCGTGGAACATGCCGCCGCCATGGGCCTGGTATTGAAGCGCATGCTGACCGATCTGGGTGAGAGTCACCCCTCGGTGGGGGAAGTGCGCAATATCGGGTTGTTCGGCATCCTGGAGTTGGTCAAGAACCGCGAGACAAAAGAACCCATGGCGCCCTGGAATGGCTCCTCGCCTGAAATGACCGCTTTGAAGAAATATTGCCTGGACAACGGATTGTTCCTTTATACACACTGGCATACCGTGCTGGTCATACCACCGCTAATCATCACCGAGGCGCAGCTGCTGGAGGGTGTGAAGGTGCTTGACAGGGCGCTGGAGATCACAGATAAGGGTTGTAATTCCTAAATGATTATGCAATGCGCAATTTTAATAGAATAATTACTTGGAAGAACACCAGTCGATCTGCGTGAAACTTTTCACGCGAATTTGCATCTGATAAAGTGAATATGGTAATACCAGCGCCAATCAGGGCGTCAGAAATGCTGAAACCAACTTCTCGTAAGGAATGAAATGTTCAATCTTGGAAGCGTATCCACGCCATCAAAAACAACAGATGATAAAGGGAAGCACGTAAAGGTGCTGGTCATTGGTTCCGGACCTGCCGGCTATGCGGCGGCATTGTACGCCGCGCGCGCTGAGCTACAGCCTCTGGTGCTGACCGGCATGCAGCTTGGCGGCCAGGCTGCCCTGACTCACACCATCGAAAACTACCCTGGTTTTCCGGAGGGCGTGGGTGGAGCGGAATTGGGCGAATTGTTCCAGAAGCAGGCCGAGCGTTTCGGCGCCACGACCGAGTTTGATCTGGCCAATGCCGTGGATTTTTCACAGCGCCCATTCAAAGTCACGACCGATAACAGCCAATACCTGGCGGACACGGTCGTGATCAGCACTGGCGCCAGCCCCAATCACCTGCAAATCCCCGGGGAAGTTGAGATGACCGGCAAGGGGGTTTCTTATTGCGCCACATGTGATGGCTGGTTCTTCAAAGACAAAAAGGTTGTGGTGGTCGGCGGAGGAGACAGCGCCCTTGAAGAAGGCCTGTTCCTGACCCGTTTTGCCAGCGAAGTGAACATCGTGCATCGTCGTGAAGAGTTGCGCGCAGGCGCCATCCTGCAGAAGCGTGCCTCTGCAAATGACAAGATCAATTTTTTGTGGAACACGATCGTGACCGAGGTGGTTGGCGAAGAGAAGGTGGAAGCCGTCAAGATGAAGAACGTTAAAACCGGGGAGGAGACGACCTTCGATACAGATGGCCTGTTCATCTTCATCGGTCACACGCCAAATACCCAGATCTTTGAAGGCCAACTCGAGTTAGATGACCTGGGATACATCAAAGTCAACAGCCAGATGGAGACCAGTGTTGAGGGCGTTTTTGCTGGCGGAGAGGCAGCTGACCCGCATTTCCGCCAGGTGGTCACCTCGGCCGGCATGGGCGCAGCGGCTGCCATCCAGGCGACCCGCTATCTCGAGGCGCAGGAGGCGTAACCGCTTTCCGGTTCCAAGCGATATCAGAGATTTTGCCGCGAGGTTGGCAGAGTCTCTTTTTTGTCCAACCCATCAAAGAACACCCTGTATAGGTGACATATTTACCTAGGCGGGTGGATGGGTCTGGACTACAATGCCATATTATTACGATTTGGAGGAAATATGACAAATAAAATTTCGATCATCGGTGCAGGCATGACCGGCTCGACCACTGCCCACTGGCTGGCTGAACGCGAGTTGGCCGATCTGGTGCTGGTGGACATTGTGGAAGGCATGCCGCAGGGTAAAAGCCTGGATATGCAGGAAGCCATGCCCATCATCGGAAAAGACGTGAAAATTGTAGGCGCGAATGAGTATGCCGCTACGAAAGGATCGGATATCATCATCATTACCGCAGGTCTGCCGCGCAAGCCTGGAATGAGCCGAGATGACCTGCTGAGCGCCAACGCTGAGATCGTCGGGAAAGCGGCAACTGAAACCCTGAAATATTCCCCAAGTGCCTATTACATTGTATTGACCAATCCGCTTGACACCATGGCCTATCTTACAATGAAGAAAACCGGATTAGCTCGTGAGCGTGTGGTTGGCCAGGCTGGTATTCTTGATTCGGCCCGCATGCGAGCCTTTGTGAGCATGGAAACCGGAGTGAGCGTGGAGAACATCGATTGTTACGTATTGGGCGGGCATGGTGATACTATGGTGCCGCTCACGCGCCATTCCAATGTGGCTGGAATCCCTTTGTGTGATTACTTGTCACCTGAGCGCTTGGAAAGCATTGTGGCGCGCACACGCAAAGGCGGCGGCGAGATCGTCAATTTGCTGAAGACCGGATCGGCCTTCTATGCGCCTTCGGCGGCTTGTGCCCAGATGGCTGAAGCCATCCTTAAGGACAAGAAGTTGATTGTTCCGGCGGCTGCTTACATGCAGGGTGAGTATGGCTTGAATGATATATTCTTCGGCGTTCCTGTGATGCTGGGAGCTGGCGGTGTGGAAAAGATTATCGAGTACCAGTTAGATGCGGATGAAAAGGTCGCACTCGAGAAATCGGCGGCGGCGGTCTCCGAAACGCATGAGGCATTAAAAAAGCTGGTAAAGGTTTAGGGATTTCTATAAATTGAGGCACACGTTAGTTAGTCCCTATTTAATGACTCTTGGAGGTGTTGCATGATCTTGCACGAGAAAATGGCTGCTCAATTACAAACCGAACGTGAGCGCTACCGCGCTCTGTCCAAGGATTTTGCGGATGTCGTGGTCGACAAGGTTTCGGTCGGGCAAATTGTGGGCGGGATGCGAGGCATCAAATCGCTTTTGACAGATATCTCCTTCGTGGATCCGGCGGAAGGCATTCGCTTTCGAGGGATGACAATCCCTGAAGTATTAGCGGCGTTGCCTAAACCGGATGGGGCAGAGATGCCATATGTGGGAGGCCTGTTCTACCTGTTATTGATCGGCGAGATCCCAACGATACAACAGGCGCAGGCTGTTGAAGCAGAATGGAAGAAGAGAAGCGATGTGCCCGGGTATGTATTTGATACCCTGCGCGCATTGCCACGAGACACCCATCCAATGACGCTCTTCTCATTGGCAGTTCAGTCTTTGCAGCCCCAATCGGAGTTTGCGCGCCGATACAAGGAAGGCATGCAGAAGGACGGCTATTGGGAGCCTGCACTGGAAGACGCGTTGAATTTGACTGCTAAATTGCCGGTCGTTGCCACCTATATCTATCATCTGAAGTACAAGCAAGGAAAAAAACCAAAAATTGATCCAAAACTGGATTACGGTGCGAATTTTGCCCATATGCTGGGATTGGAAGATCAAATTGGGTATGCAGATCTATCACGACTTTATATGATCATCCACTCGGATCACGAATCGGGGAATGCCTCGGCGCATGCCACACATCTGGCCGGCTCCACCCTTTCTGACATTTATTACGCTTTTTCCGCAGGCTTGAACGCTTTGGCTGGCCCGCTTCATGGTCTTGCTAACCAGGAGTGTCTGGTCTGGTTGCTTGGCGTGCAGAAACAGTTTGGGGGTGTACCAACAGTCGAACAATTGCGCCAGTATGCCTGGGATACTCTCGAAAGCGGAAAAGTGATCCCGGGTTATGGTCATGCCGTATTACGCGTACCTGACCCACGCTTTACAGCGCAGATGAAATTTGCAAAAGCACATTTCCCGAAAGATACGCTTGTGCAGATCGCTGATATGGTCTTTGAGGTCGTGCCGCAGGTATTGAAGGAGCAAGGTAAGGCTAAGAATCCGGCTCCCAATGTAGACGCTATCTCTGGAACGTTGCAGTACTATTACGGTTTAAAGGAATTCGAAATTTACACTGTGTTGTTTGGCGTTAGCCGTGCGCTGGGCGTATCTGCGAATTACGTCTGGGCGCGCGCTTTGGGACAACCCATTGAGCGCCCAAAGTCGCTTACCTTGAAGATGCTTGAAGAAGCGGTAAAGAACGTCGCCTGATTCCATCTGCTGATCAAAAAGAGCTTGTCTGACTCCAGACAAGCTCTTTTTGAAATAAGAGGTTTCTTACTTTTTGGACATACCGGCAATGGCACTCATCAATGCGTTGGCGACGATCTCACCGGATTGCTGGCGGTAGGAACGCTGCCCCAAGGGACCATCAGAGACAAGAGCGGTCACCAGAGCTTGCAAGTTATCCTGTCCTTGTTGCTTGGCATTCATAAATGCCATCCCGGCGTTCAGTAAGTCGCCGACGTCCAGACCTTCGTTGTCTGAGCCCTGGGTTTGCCCGGTTGAATCCCCACTCATGAGAGCACCCAGCAGGTCTGCGCCTGCACCACTTTGCGTCCCGGAAGTGCCGCCCCCTCCGCCTAACAAGGATTGCACAAGGGCTAACGCATTTTCGGTTGTAATGGCAGATTTTCCCTGGAACTGGTTCGCAGCTTGCGCCAGGCTCTGGGCGTACACCTTGGAGGAGCCGCTGCTTGCATTCTGGGTTACCACCTGGCTGGCATGCGAAAGCTGCTGGGCGGGTGTGGCTTTCTGTTGCGAGGAGACTGCCTGGGTGATGAGATTGAAGATCTGGACCATGTTGTCGCCGTGGTCACCGTTGCCGGTATCCGCCTGGTTCAGGGTGGATTGGTTGGCGGCCAATGCTTGCGCGGCCACGCCAAAGAGTTGCGCTAGATCAATACTGGGATTTTTAGAGGAGGAGCTTGCCATAGGTATTCCTTTCGTGAAGAAAAAAGTCTAAAATGCTTTTGAGGCACACTTATCCAAATCGGATTTCTGACAACGAGAGAAGTGAAATACTTATCGCAGAAAACCATAATGAGAAAAAACAGCCATATTCCTTCCTAAGAGTAGATCGATGGCATTTGCACTACACCTTTTTGATCCTGGCCAGGTTGAGGACAGAAATGATTCGGGTAGTGCCTCCTGCTGTCGTCAGGGCTTCCAAGTCCAATTCCACTCAATAGAAATGGCGGTGGCGTGAACAGGGATCAAGGTGAATAATCGTGACTTCGTCCACTCCCCCGCTTTTCCAAAATTCAGATTGCAACCATACTTTCACACGATCTCCGAGAAGGTAAGTAGGGGTGGGTGGAATATCACTGGATTGAGGCCTCATTCGTAACGATGCTTCGTTACCCAATTAAACCATAAAAACACGGTTTAGGTAGCTACCATGAGACCTCGAGCTATACGAACGCACTACCCTTGGATGAGTGTTCACTTCAGGATACACCCCTTACTTCCCCCAATAAGACTTGCCTGCCTTTGGATGCTGTACTCGTAAATCCTGTGGTGATCCTTGGTTTGACCCTTCAGTCCACCTCGGTCCCGTTCCCTTCGCCAAACGCCACCACCCGGTTCTTCCCCAGTCTTTTTGCCTTATAGAGTGCCATGTCGGCATTGTTAAGGATCGTATCACGATTAAGTCCGTGCATGGGGTAATTGGAAATCCCCAAAGAAATGGTTAGAAGGCCCTGCTGGTCCACTCCGACTGGAATGGGCATAGATTCAAATTGAACTTTGATTTGTTTGCCGCGTTTAATGGTATTTTCATAGGAGGCTTTGGGCATGATAATGACAAACTCTTCCCCTCCGTAGCGGCAGGCGATATCACCACTGCGAATGGTTTTATTCAGCAACCTACCAACAAGTTCCAGAGCCAGGTCCCCATTTTGATGACCGTAGGTGTCATTAAACGATTTGAAATTGTCGATATCGATCATAATGATCCCAATCGACTGGTTTTCACGTTGTGCCTGGGCGATTTCCCTCAGCAAGGTATCTTCCATAAATCGCCGGTTATACAGGTTGGTGAGTGGATCTCGGATTGCCAGTTCCTGTAATTTTTCTTGTAGCATCTCGATCTCCTGCATTTTTTGCCGCATTTGGATCTGGATGCGCATCAAAGCCTCTTGGGCCTGTTTCCGTTCTGTGATATCGCGAATGGCAGCAATATGGACGTTCCGGCCCCGCCATTGAAAAAAACGTCCTGTAATTTCGACCGGGAATATAGTGCCATCCTTCTTACGATGAAAGCGTGTGGGAATGCTCACCACCGCGTCCGGATTAATCGGGGAGTTTTTGGTGACTTCTTCGGTCTGTTCGGGTTCAGACGATAAGTCTGTATTCTTCATTGAAAGCAATTCTTTTCGACTGTACCCATAGAGTTTTTCGGCCGCAGAGTTTGCTTCCAGAATTTGCCCGTTTTCATTCTCAATGAAAAAGACCGAATCGGATTCTGCTTCAAACAATTGCCGGTATTTGGCTTCGCTTTCGCGTAGAATTTCCTCGGCATTGACGTGCCTAGTGACATCCCGACCGTGGACCATGACTCCAGCGACCTTTCCATCATCCGATACGATGGGCTTGAATTGACAGGTCACATAGGCAGTTTCTGTCACGAACAAGGTGTTGGCTTCGATCGAAAAAGCTTCGCCTACCAACGCGCGATCGTAACTATCCTTCCAGGAGCGTACCAGGTTGTCATCCATACCCTCCCAAAATATTGAACCCCCATATTTGAGTTCCTTCCCGATCCGTTTTGCAATGCTCCTATGCATCACCGAATTGGCGTAGATTAAACGATACTCTCGATCAATCACCCATATGCGATCGTCAATATGCTCTAAGAGGTTTTCTAGTTGAGATTGAAGTGTGTTCAGACCTTCTTCGGGATGCACGTGTGAGTTGAGATCCTGAGCGATGCAGATCAGGCCAATGTATGCGCCTTTAAGGTCTTTCACAGGTGTAGCTGTGAATTGGTAATTCCGCTGAAGAGATTCAACAAAGATGGTATGAGTGATTGGCTTATCTTCCAGGCAGGCTTTCTCAAGGGAATCACCCAGCGAAGTTTCTTGCAGTTCTTCGAACAACAGGCGCCATTTTTGTGCAATCTTCGCCGGATTATGCTCGTCAAAAGCTTGCATGACAGCCTGGTTGAAGCTGAGGACGCTGTGATCCTTATCCAGATAGAAGATTAAATCGGGAATACCTTCCTGGATTTCACCCATTTTGGTCTTTGTGTTTACACTCTTCTCTTTTAATTTTTTTCTGCCCATAGATACTTGGCCCTGATTTGTCCGTATCTATTTTAGTATGTGTAACCACGAAAAACAATGTCTGAGAATGACATTTTTGTTATCTGACAATTCTGTTATTTTGCTGCGAGAAGCCAGGGGCGGCTCCCGATAACCCTCCTGTGTAATTCCAACGAGTCACAGTGATCACCAAATCGGGGCTGGCAAATCGTGAAGTTCATGGGCATGGTTGTTTCAAATCAAGGACTGGAAACATCTTAAGATGGAATTAGTTGTTATCGATATCTCCAAAGAATAGGCTTTAAGTATCAATCAAGGTTTGCGTGCCCGGGTGGCAAGGAAGGTGGGCATATATTCGCTGAAGACCAAATCCGTATGCGAATCTTCATATAAATCGATAATCTGGAAGCCAGCTTCCAATTGCCCACCCAACTGGTCTGTCAGGGAGTGGCTGTGTTCGAGCGCCTCCCCTTCTGCTTGCAGTTTGGCGGCGATTTCGGGGTGGTCAGTATCGGCGTATGGCAGTTTAAACTTCACTTCAAGCATACCCTGTTCGGCTTTTTCGAAATCAAAAAGGTAAAGGATGGGATTCAGAAAACCAGCCAGGAGTGTGCCCCCGTGACGTAGCACGCGGTAAGCTTCTCGCCATACCGGGCACACGTCTGGAATGAATAGGTTGGACACCGGATGAAAAATAAAATCAAAGGTTTCATCTTTGAACCTGGACAGGTCTCGCATATCGCCTTCAACGGTTTTGAGATTTATCAACCCCTCCCTCTCGGCGACCATTCTGTCCTGGTCTAGTTGACGAGGGGAGTTGTCGAAAACGGTCACATTTGCGCCGGCAGCTGCCAGCTCAGGTCCTTGTTGGCCACCTCCGCTCGCCAGGCAGAGTGTGTCCAACCCTTTGAGAGGGAGAAACCATGTGCTAGGAACCGGCCTCTGTTGCGTTAATAGAATTGAAAAGTCACCTCTTCGGGCATTGGCAATGATTTTGTGTGATACAGGCCGGGTCCAGGGCCTTTCGTCTTCATCGACATATCGGTTCCAGGCCTCACGGTTGTAGGCGCGTATATCTATTGAGTTGCACCTCCGGTGTGGGGGATTTTACACCAAGAACCTTAATTAAATACGAACATCCGGCCTGCTTACTCCGGCCGAATGTTCGTGTGGTTCAGGCAGGTTGTTTCGCCGTCGGCTTATCTGTGCCGTTCGCTGGCGTGCGCATGCGGTGCAAGAGTAGAAAACTAATGGCCGCCAGAGTCCCGCAGATGCCACAAGCGTACCAAAGCCAGACAGGGTTGTAGTTGTCCATCAACAGGCCTGCCAGGTAAGGGCCGATCATAAAGGGTAGGCCCCAAGCTAACCCGTAAACAGCGCTGTAGCGTCCGCGCATGTCTTCAGGAGCAAAGTTGATCACCTCCGCATTCGCAATGGGTACCGTGATCATCTCGCCAACCGTGATGATTGCCATGGCAAGCATAAACCAGGTGTACTGCTCGAAGATGCCATACATGACAAAACCGAAGGAGAAGAGCAAGGTGCCTGCCGCCATCATGAGCATGGCCGGATACCCTTCCAATTTGCGAGTGATCCAGAATTGAAGTGCCACCACCATAACGGCATTCAAGCTGATCAAGGCGCCATACCCCGCTTCGCTGATTCCGCGTGCATCACGTAAAAACACTCCCATTGTAGTGTTCATATTCATATACGTCATCCAGGCCAAGGTCGAAGCGAGCATGAACAAAACAAATGCGCCATCGCGAAAGACAACCAGGTAGCCTTTGAAGGATTGCGCCATGGTGGCCGGTTCGACTCCAGGCGTTGGTTCGGGTTTGGTCTCTGGAATGGTGAAGTATACGATGATTGCTACCAGGGTGCTGATGATGGCATCGGTGACGAACAATGCCAGGTAGGAACGCGATGCCAGCAAACCACCGATCGCAGGTCCGATCGCTGCTGAAATGTTGAACGCCACACGCAGGATACCGAAACCGGTTGCTCGTTTACCCTCCGGAAGCAAATCCCCGACGATGGCGTTATACGCCGGTCCGCCTGTGTCTGTGAAAACGCCGGATACAATCGCGATCACGTAGAAGGCCTGCAATGAATTGACGAAACCCATGGCCAGTGTACTGAAGGCGGAGGTTAGCAGGCTGAAGATGATCATGCTTCTGCGCCCGATACGGTCCGTCAGAGCTCCGCCGATAAAGCTTCCTACAAAGCTGGAGGCTGAGAACAGCGCAAAAAGGATGCCCACTTCGGTCATGCCGACTTCAAATTTCTTGGTGATGTACAATGCAAAGAAGGGAAACAGCAAAAAACCACCGAGTTTGTCGATAAAAGTGACCACGACGAGGGTCCAGAATGTGCGGGGGTATTCCGCGTAGACCTGTTTCGCTCGAATAAATTGAGTTTGCATCAAATCTCCATTAATTCGGATCTTCCGGTGAGCTGATTTTCTTGCACCGGAAGATCCTTCTCGCTTGCTTACAAAATGTGAGGAGAATGTTGTAAGCGGTTACCTGGCCAATCTAAAACTTTGGTACCAGCGCGGGATTGCGTTGGACGCTTCATAGCGCCGTTGCCAGCGTTCTCCCGTCGATACCATCCATCGGCCGAGGGATGGTTCCATGCGCTGGAGCAGATTTGGCTGGATGGCCCCGGCACTCATGGCTTCCCGTTCCAAGCGCATCTGCGCGATTTCACGGTTCAGGTCGTCACGGCGCGCCTCGACAAGAAATTCGATATTTGAAGTGAAAAAGCTTAGCATTGTTTTCTCCTATTGATTGATGAGGGGTTGATCAGTCGTTTAACAGAAACTTATGAACCGCTTTCAAAGTTTTTTCAATACGGTCACGATTGAGGGCATAGGCCTTGGCGCCATTCACCCTCCTTTCTTGCAGATAGCCAGTAGCAGTAAGCTGGGTGAGATAACGGGATACGCTGGGTTGGCTGAGTTCGATTTGATCCATGACATCTTGCGAGCGTAATTCGCCGCCCACGCCGATCATTTGGAGGATTCGCAACCGCGTATCGTCTGCAATGGCAGACATCCTGGCAGCGATGTCTGCACGGTCCAGCTCAGGAATGCGAACTCCAGCGTCCTCAGGTTGGCGCGCACCAAACAGAATCCCCAGGCCCTTGCCCATATGGATCTTGGTGACGTAGGGGCCAATATGTGGATTAGGGATAAAGAGCAAGTGGTCGGCTTTTTCAAGGGTCTCTGCCCAGGTTGTCTCGTCCAAATCCTGCCCGGTGATGTAACGGGCGGCTTCAAGTCGACTCATGTGGTCAAGTTCTGAGTTTTGGAACGCGTTTGCAGAACCATTCAGGAGTGGAACAGCCCGATCCCATTCCTCCGCCAGGTGTGTATTCCAGAACCAGCCTAAATGCTCGACAATCAATTTCTTCATGGCGGGCGGGTCGATCACATATTGATACGCCTTTGTCTCCAGGTCTTCATCGACCAGGTCTTCGCCAAATCGTGTGATCAGGAAACTGACGTAAGAGTTGACCGAATCAAGGATAGCGGGCCAATCAACTTCCTCTTCCAATAGCGCTTCATCGCAGGCGATGCAGACGTGCTCATAGGTTTTCAGCATCCTGTCCCGCAGACTGGTGGGATCACTGGCTGCCAGATAGTTCATATACTCCGGGAAGGACCCCCACTCCTGATCGGGTAGGATGGCGTGGAAAAACCCGATGATGACCAACTTGTGCCGCGCTAATTCTTCTTTGGACAGGGTTTCACGTATGCGGTCAAGCCAGGTGCCTGTGCCAGGAGTGATGTGATCAAAAACCACCAGCATCATGCTGGCAATCGCGTTTCGAACCGGCTCAAGAGCCACCTCCAGCCGTTCGCGGGCTGGTTGTTCGATCGTGGTAGGTAAGGGCATAAGGTTCTCCAATGCTTGAATTGAACTATTTATATTATTTACATTATTGAATAACTAATGCAAGTATACACAACTCTGAATAAATAGTCAATCCCTCAGAAGAAGTTATTCCAGGTGAGTATTACGATCTGTTGCCTCCTTACCTGGTTACGACGCTTCTGAGAGCGAGAAAGCTGCCTTTACTTACCATGTACGTTCAAGCCAATGCGCCTATGGGGAGATGTGCAATCTCTGGTAAGGAAATCCAAAATTGCTGCCTGCAAACTTTTGCACATCCTACGGATATGCAAACGAAAAAAACACCTCCCTGCAACGATTCTGCAGGAGGTGTTTTATTGGAGTGGAATTTTGTCAGGGTTGCGGAGTGCCCTGGGGAGCAGAACCCACCCAGGTGAAGACCCACTTCTGGCTCGCTGCGCCAGCCGATGAGAAGATGGGCTGTCCCTGCTCATCCGTGCCCGTCTGCCTCACAGAGGAGATCCACCACCGGATAACGTGTGCAACCTCGTCCCGGGGTCGGAATGTGGTTGGTACGATATATTTGGTATCGGTGACATAATCCGTGATCCGGCGCGCCTGCCCTTCGGTCACATCCTCGACGGTGACCTGATAGGATTCGTTTTCACGCAATGTTCCAACGGAGGACCACTGTAAAGTCACGGTGTCATTGGCCAATGTAAAAGCACCGCCGTCCGCAGGTAGCAGCAGGTTTGGAGCCGGATAAGGAGGCGGGGTAGTGGGTGTGGGAGTCGGGCCGGGGGTGGCAGCGCGTTCACAAAGCGGGATCAGCAAGGTCTGTCCTAAAAAGACGTTGTCGGTCGATAAACCGTTGTACTCTTTGATGGCGGCCATTGGTACCGCATAATTGAGCGAGATGCTCGAAAGCGTGTCGTTTTCCTGCACTGTAATCGCGACCTTTTCGCAATCCGCTTTGGCAGCTTCCTCAGGTGGTAGGGTATTGGTCGGGAGGGGCGCTGGCGTGGGAGTTGGGTAAGGCACCTTGAGCACCTGCTCTATGTACAGGTTATTGCATGAAGCAGGAAGATTATTCAAGATAATGAGACTCTGTACCGAAACGCCAAAGGTCAAGGCAATCGATGAGCAGGTATCACCAGATGCAACGGTATAATCAAATGGTGGCAATTCCGTTGCGGTAGGAACGGGTGTGGTAGTGGGGATTTCTGTAGAAGTTGCTGTGGGGACCCCAGTTTCGGTGGGTGTTGGGACTGCGGTCGGTTCGACCACCCGATTGGTAGCTCGCAATCCAAAAAAGACCACAGCCGCACCCACCAGTAGTACGACGGCTAACAGGCCTAGGGCAGCCGGTAAGCTTAGCGTAACTTCGGGCATGCGGCTGGCCTGGATCGATCTTTCAGCCTTTTTCGCCGCCTTCGGTTCTGGCTCAGTGATCAATTCCGTGCCGCAGACCAGGCATCGGACAGCTTTTTCACTCAGGCGCGTCCCACAGGTAGGACAGACTTGGGTCTTTTTTGAAGGTGTCTCAAGACTCATACGGGCGGGAATTATACCATTGAACGAAGGTTCAAGACCCTGCTACCCACTATACGATCAAACTACGAACTTGCGCGTAACCACTGAGAGGGGAACTATCACGATCGCCTCGAGTGGTTGTGCGCACACCGGATCCATCTACTTTGCTTGCGCTCAAACCCTGAGACTTATCTAGGTATTACTGGCGGCGGGTCTCGCGGGAAGGGTTGTTACCAGGATCTTATCCACCCGGCGGCCGTCCATGTCAACGACTTCAAAACGTAAACCTTCCCATTCGAATTGGTCGCCAGAAACCGGGATGCGCCCGAGGGAAGCCATCACAAATCCCCCCAGGGTCTCGTAGTCCCCTTCATTAAGTAGCGTTCCAAACTTGAACAACTCTTTGAATTCATCTATGTCGAGCATGCCATCCAGCAGCCAGGATCCGTCCTGGCGTTGCGTCACCTGCGGTTCGCTGGTCTGGATGTCACCTACGATTTCTTCAAGGACGTCGTTGATGGTTAAAAGGCCGGTTACACCACCGAACTCATCAATCACCAATACCAATTCCTTATTGCTTTGCTTGAATACTTCCAAAGCGCGTGAAGCGAAACTGGTCTCGGGGATGAAGATGGCCGGCAGCAAGCATTCTTTCAGGTTGATCGGTTCACCCGCCATGCTGCGTGTGAGCAGGTCGCGGGCCTTTACGATACCGAGCACGTTGTCCAGGCTGCCCTGGCAGACCGGAAAACGAGAGAAAGGCCCTTCCCCCAATTTCTTGTGAATTTCCTCGGTCGCATCGCGCATATCCAACCAGACGATCTCTGTGCGGGGGGTCATCAGCGAGTTCACTCTGCGGTCATTCAGGCGGAAGACCCCCGCCACCATATCCAGTTCGGCCTCTTCAAATACCCCAGCCTGTGACCCTTGATCGAGCAGCACCTGGATTTCCTCCTCCGTGACCGGTGGTTCGGTGGAGGGGCGGACCCCGATCAAGCGGAGTACCAGATCCGTTGAAAAGCTCAAGAAACGGACGACCGGTGACAGGATTTTCGATAACACCAGCATGGGTGGGGCAAAAAAGGATGCAATGCCCTCCGGATTCTGGATGGCCAGGCGTTTAGGCACCAGTTCTCCCAGGATGATCGAGAAGTAGGTGATAACCAGCACGACCACTACCAGACCAATCGTGTCGGCATAGGGTGCTAGAGAGGGAATCTCCTTGAGCCGTAAGGACAGAAAATCCGCCAGGGTCGCTCCGGCGACGGCGCCCGTTAGCACATCGATCAATGTGATCCCAATTTGAATCACCGAAAGGAAAAGGTTTGGGTTTTCGGTGAGCCTGAGTGCCGTTTCTGCGCGCTTGTCGCCTTCATTGATGCGCTGTTGCAGGCGCGCCTTGCGCACTGCGAACAAGGCAGCTTCCGTCATGGCGAGCACGTTGTTCAATGCGATCAGAACGGTGATAATGATTAATTCGGTTCCAAATTCTGACATTGGTCTATCGATCAGGGTCTCACGCGAATACCGCTACCTTCGCGCGCTTCGCCGATGAGCCAGTAAGGTTGTTCTAAGCCTTTGGCTTTCGACTCGAATTCTGCCAGCAACTGCTTGGGAACGCCCAGAAGCAATCCGCCGCTGGTTTGCGGGTCGAAGAGCAACATCTGGCTGGCTTCGTCCAGGGAGGCGTCGAAGCTGACCTGTGATCCAAAATACGCGCGGTTGTCCGTTGCGCCCCCGGGGAAGGTCCACATCTCCGCGTACTTTCGCGCACCACTTACAAAGGGAATCTGCGAGTAGTTGAAGTTCAAGGCCAATCCGGAAGCCTGCGCCATCTCCAGTCCGTGCCCCAGCAGGCTGAAGCCGGTGATGTCTGTTGCGGCGGAGAGGCTCAACTCAACCGCCAGCTGACCTGCATAGCGGTTAAGGCGCTTCATCCAGTCTACCACTTCGGCTACATCGCTTTCGTCCGCTTTCTCCTGTTTGAGGGCGGTCGTTGTACAGCCGAACCCAAGCGGTTTGGTCAGCACCAGTGTATCGCCTGCTTGCAGTCCGGATTTCGATAGGATCTTGTCTTTGTCCACAAAGCCAAGGGCCACCAGGCCGAACTTGGGTTCTTTGTCCTGCACGGTGTGACCTCCGGCAATGACCACACCCGCTTCACGCGCCTTCTCGGCACCGCCGCGAAGGATCTCGCTGGAGAGTTCCGAGGGCAGGTCTGGTGGTAGGGCAGCGATGTTGAGCGCCAGGAAAGGCTGGCCGCCCATGGCATAAATGTCCGACAGGCTGTTGGCAGCCGCGATGGATCCATAGTCGTAGGGATCGTCCACCACCGGTGTGAAGAAGTCGGTGGTCACGACCAGGGCGCGTTTCTCATCCAATTGCCAGACGGCGGCGTCCTCCGGCCCATTCAGGCCGACCAGCAGGTCGGGATAAGCGGACCGGTCGAACACGGTTTGCAGAGGGCGCAGGACCTGCGCCAGCGTTTCCGCGTTGAGCTTGGAAGCTCAACCCGCGCAACTGGATAGAGAGGTCAGACGAATCTGGCGGCCGGAAGGTTTAGGTTCTGTCATGGTGGCTTTCCAACGATGGGAGGAACAATAGAGAGGGAGCAGTGCGTGATGGAGCTATATCACTACTCCCTTGCTCAAAATCATACCTAAGGCGTGGTGTTCGGTGTGGTATCAGGCAGCGGCAGGATGAACTGGTTGTCGCTGGGCACGAAGATGGTCTGCACGCCCGGCGCCAGGTTGGTGATGTACTGGTATTGCAACAGGGTCGGGTTGCTACGCAGCACGTCGGCGATGTACTGCAAGGCCTGGGCTTCAGCCTGGGCCTGGATCAAACGTGCTTCGGCATCGCCTTTGGATCCGATCACAACCGCATCCGCCTGTCCTTGCGCCACCTGGCGGGCTTGCTCGGCTTCCTGTTTCTTGGATTCGACCACGAACTTGGCCTGGAGGGCCTGCTGCTCGGCGATCTGTTTTTGTTCGATCGATTGTGCATACTCATCCGTGAAAGTGATGTCGCGCAGCACGAAATCCACCAATACCATGCCATTGTCTTCGAGAACTTGGCGTAAATTCTCCGTGATTTGGGCTGTCATCTCGAAGCGTTTGCTGCTGACCACCTCTTCTACACGGTACTGCGAAACGGAATCGCGAATGATCCCGCGGGTTTCTGGATGAATGAGATTCTCCTGATAATCGTGTTTCCACATGCGATATAAGGAAGTCACTTGGGTGGGGTCAATCTCATAGATAACGGAGGAATCTACAAAAATCCTTTGCCCGTCTAACGTTCGCGCTTCCACGGTAAGAGTCCCCATCGTCTCGCCTTCGCTGGGAGTCTTTGCCATCGTGAAGGTCTGCCTTGAGATGGAAAACCTTTCAACCCTTTCCACGAAAGGCAGGATCCAATGCAAACCGGCATCTAGTGGTTCGGGGCGCATACCTCCTTGACCCAGAATAGTGACGACAACCCCAACTTCGTAGGGTTCTATGAACACCAGGCCGGCACCAAGCACGGTCATCAGAATTGCGATGACAAGCATAATTGTGGTCAAGGTCGAAAGACCTTTCACATTCTGTTTTCGACTGGCACGCACTGCTACGAGAACAACGAGAGCAATTAGGATCAACCAAGAAAAAGAACCGATAGCCTTGATCACATTCGCGATGTTCATTTTTACCTCCTATATTAAACGATGGGTGAATTATACCTGCAGATGCTTGCAGCCCACTTCTAATCGTGATAGCCTCATTGTATGCTGCAGGGAATCGCTGAGCTTATCGAGGTCACACTATATAATGGACAATTGGCAGGGCGGATCTTGTGCGAATCAAAACTGGTTCCCACCCCGGGTCAGTACCTGCTGGCCAGCGACCCCGCATCAGAGGCTCCCTTTCCAACGCCTGTTTTCGCCGCCGGGTCAGTGCCCGGCGGCTTCCTGGCTGCGCCACCCCTGCCGCCAGCCTGGAGGCCGGGTACAACGCTGACCTTGCGCGGACCGCTCGGGCACGGGTTTAGCCTGCCCGCTTTCGCTGGAAGGGTGGCTCTACTGGCATTAGGCAGAACGTTTGGGCGGTTGCGGCCGGTGCTGGATAACGCCTTGGATCAGGGCGCGGCAGTTGTGGCGCTGGGAAGCGTCATGCCCGAGGGGCTGGCCGCCGAGGTGGAATTCCGGCCGGAAGCGGCTATCTCGGAGGTGCTGGCCTGGGCTGATTATGTGGCGATCGACCTGCCTCGCGCTTCTCTGCCGGAACTGCGGGAGCGATTGAAACTCGTCGACCATGCACCGGCCTCGCTCGATGCCCAGGCGCTTGTCGTCGCTCCGATGCCGTGTGGGGCGCTCGCGGAGTGCGGGGTGTGCGCACTGCCTGCCCGGCGTGGTTGGAAAATGGCCTGCAAGGACGGCCCGGTATTCAAGCTTTCCGATTTGATCTAGGCTGGTTCTTTTCCCCTGATTTTATCGACTATTCTATCCAACCTTGGCCAACCTTGGCGTACCCTGCCCCGGAATCCGCGCGGTATTGCAACAGGGCTCGCACGATACGCCCTGCCGCCTGCCCGTCGCCAAATGGGTTTGCGGCCTTGGCCATCCTGGCGTAAGCGGCCGGGTCATGTAGCAATTGCCGGGCGGCCTCAAGGATAAGCGTCGTATCGGTACCGACCAGTTTGAGCGTGCCTGCCTCGACGCCTTCCGGGCGCTCGGTCACTTCGCGCAGCACCAGCACCGGCACGCCAAAAGCCGGCGCCTCCTCTTGAATGCCACCTGAATCGGTCAGGATGAACCTGGCTCGCTTCATAAGGTGCACGAGCGGCAGGTAATCCAGCGGAGGTAGCAGGGTGATGTGTTCGACCTCTCCGATCAAACGATGGACAGGTTCCTGGACGTGGGGATTGAGGTGGACGGGATAGACGATCTCGACCGGTTCGGTTTCAGCCAGTTCTTTCAAGGCCGCGCAGATCTGTTTCAGCGGTTCCCCGAAGTTCTCGCGGCGGTGGGCGGTTACCAGCACCAGGTTCCTGCCAGCCTGGGTCTGCGAAGTGCGGACCTCCAGGCGTTGGAGCAATTCCAGCACTGATTCCGGGACCGGTTGGCTGGCGACATGGTGCAGCGCGTCGATGACCGGGTTGCCTGTCACCACGATGGCTTCGCTCCTGATACCTTCCTGCAGCAGGTTCTGGCGGGCCCACTCCGTGGGAGCAAAGTGCAGGTCGGCGATCACGCCCGCCACGCGCCGGTTGATCTCCTCCGGGAACGGTTGCCACTTATCGTGCGTGCGCAACCCGGCCTCCACATGTCCCAGCCGGATACGCTGGAAATAGGTCAGCAAGGCCGTGACAGCCACGGTGGTTGTGTCGCCCTGGACCAGTACCCAATCCGGCTGGTAATCGGACAGGACCGGATCCAGGTGGGTGAAGATCGCGGCGCTCAACTCGGCCAGGGACTGGTTTTCGCGCATCAGGTCCAGGTCGTACTCTGGATGGATGTCGAATAGCTGCAGCACCTGATCGAGCATCTGGCGATGTTGGGCGGTGACGCACGCGCGCGCTTCGACCTCCGGGGCTTTGCGTAGGGCCGCCACCACTGGAGCCATTTTGACTGCTTCAGGGCGTGTCCCGAAAACGGACAGGATCTTCATGTCAACCAGATCGTGACCTACCTGGAATCACCCAGCCGGAAGAGTGTGAACCCTGAGGCTTCCCATGAGGCCGGCTCCCAGGCGTTGATGGTGTCCACCACCAGGCGAGCCGGCGTGATAGAGGCCATTTTGGCCGGTTGGATTTCCTGGAACTGGGAATGCCGCACCAGCAGCAGGATCGCCTGCGCTTCCTTCACGGCTTCTTCGAGTGAGCTGACCATAGGGATGCCAGGCAAGCCTTCCGGCTTGAAGGGTTCGAACGCACGCAGAATGGCGCCTGCGTCGATCAGCAAGTGCGCCACTTCGGCGGCCGGGCTTTCGCGCAGATCATCCACATCCGGTTTATAGGCCAGGCCCAGCGCGGCGATGCGCTTGCCTTTGAGCGATCCCAGCGCTTTCTGTACCAGGTTGAAGACGAAATGCGGTTGTTCGTCATTGACTTTGCGCGCGTTGAGGATCAGCGGCGTCAGGTCGGGCGCGGTTTCCACGAAGAACCAGGGATCCACGCTGATGCAATGACCGCCCACTCCCGGGCCGGGCGAGAGGATCTTCACGCGCGGGTGGCGGTTTGCCAGGGCGATGGCCTCCCACACGTCCACTCCAAAGCGGTCGGCCAGGCGCGAGAATTCGTTCGCAATGGCGATGTTGACGTCGCGGTAGGTGTTCTCCATCAATTTCACCATCTCGGCGGTCGTGGCGTCGGTCTGGACGATATCGCCCTTCACGAAGACGGCATACAGGTCGGCTCCTGCCTGGGCGGAAGCGGGTGTAACGCCGCCGATGACGCGGGCGTTATCGATCAATTCACGCAGGATCTGGCCCGGCAGTACCCGCTCCGGCGAATAAGCCAGGTGGAAATCGCGGCCTGCTTTCAACCCCGACCGTTCGAGGATAGGCTGCACGAGGTCGACAGTGGTGCGCGGTGGTGAAGTCGATTCGAGCACCACCAGGTTCCCCTTCCGCAAGTGCGGCAGAATTGCCTCAGCTGCCGAAGTCACCGCGCGCATGTCAGCCAGTTTGTAAGAGTCACCTTCGTATTCCCCGATTTTATCGGCGTAGAACGGCGTGGGCACAGCGATCAGAAAGGCATCCGCCTGCTCTGGCGCGCTGGAGATGGTTAAATTACCAGATTTTATGGCCGCTTCGACGATGGTGCGCAGGCCCGGTTCGTGGATGTGCACTTCCCCGCTCTTGAGCGTTTCGAGCACGCGTGCATTGACATCCACTCCGATCACCTGGATCCCGTGCGTGGCAAAGGTGCTGGCCGTAGGTAAACCGATATATCCCAGGCCCAGAACACAGATCTTCTGGAATTTCAATCTCACTCCTGTATTGGCAATTTTTTCACAACCCACGTATTATACATCGATGTATGGGGCGAACCCTCGATACAACTTTTCCCTGCAGCACGCGTAAATAGAATAAGAAGTTTCTTTCTTGTTGTATAATGAATTGGAGGCAAGATGGAATTCCTGTTGGACCCCAATGTGGCGTACCTGATCCTGTTGGTGGGGATGTTGTTGGGCTTGCTCGCGATTGTCACCCCGGGCACGGGATTGTTAGAAATCGGCGCCTTCTTCTGCCTGGCTCTGGCGGGTTATGCCATCTATAACCTTTCCATCAACCTGTGGGCGTTGATAATCCTGCTCTTGAGCATGGTGCCCTTCATCTATGCCATCCGTAAGCCAAAACGGGAACTCTACCTGGGCCTGGCCATTCTTGGCCTGGTGATCGGCTCGGTATTCCTGTTTGCCACTCAGAACTGGCGGCCGGCGGTCAATCCCATCCTGGCTCTGGTCTCCTCTGCGTTGTATGCAGGTTTTTTGTGGCTGGTCATTCGAAAGACTTTGCAGGCAGCGCATGCCCTGCCCTTGCATAACCTGGCCGCCCTGGTCGGTCAGGTAGGAGAAGCCAAAACGCGCATCCACCGCGATGGTTCCGTGCAGGTGGCCGGGGAGTTGTGGAGCGCACGCAGTGAAAAACCCATCCCGGATGGAAGCTCCATCCGCGTGGTAGACCGCGAAGGATTCGTGCTGCTGGTCGAAAAGACCGTACCTTGATTGAATAAACCAAACCATTGACAAGGAGAAAAAATGGATGCTTTAACAGGTTCTGTGTTATGCCTGGTGGGGGGTGTTATTCTGGTGGCGCTGGTGGTGCTGGCCAATGCCATCCGCATTGTGCCGGAATACCAACGCCTGGTTGTCTTCCGGCTTGGGCGTTGTGTCGGGCAAAAAGGTCCCGGCCTGGTCTTCCTCATCCCGGTGATCGACCGCGCGGTGAAAGTCGATTTACGCGAACAGGTGCGCGAGATCCCGCACCAGACCGCCATTACGAAGGACAACGCCAGCATTTCGGTGGACTTCATCTGGTACTACAAGGTGCTTGACCCGACCGAATCGGTGCTGCAGGTTGGCAACTTCGAGGCGGCTGCGCAGGGTATGGCCACGACCACACTGCGCGCCGTGATCGGCGGTATCCCGCTGGACGATGTGCTCTCCGAGCGTGAGCACATCAACTCGATGCTTCGCACCCGTCTTGATGAGGTCACCGAGCGCTGGGGCGTGAAAGTGACGAACGTCGAGATCCGCGAGATCATCCCGCCGCGCGAGATCCAGGAGGCCATGAACCGCCAGATGTCGGCCGAGCGTATCCGCCGCGCGGTTGTGACCGAGTCGACCGGAACGCGAGAAGCGGCGATCAATGTTGCGGAAGGCGAGAAACAGGCTGCGATCCTGCGGGCTGAAGGCTCGAAACAATCGGCCATTCTGGATGCAGAAGGCGCCCTCAAGGCGCAGGCGCTGAAGGCGGAAGGGTTTGCCACAGCGCTGGAAAAGATCTTTGCCGCCGCCAAGACCATCGATCAGAAGACCATGACCCTGCAATACTTCGAAACGCTTAAAACTCTGGGTCAGGGCGCATCGACCAAGTACATCTTCCCGATGGAATTCACCAGCATGCTGGAGAATTTCGTCAAAGGAGATAAAAAGTAATCCGGCAAATCTAGTACAATTAGGCCTCTCGCCTTAATGGCGAGAGGCTTCTTATTTGTTGGCTAAGCTCAAAAGGAGCCAGGCCAACAGCATGCGGCGAATGAAATGGAAATTATCCCAGCTAACCTTCGAGACCTGAACGCCCTGCGCAGGCTGGAAAAGGCCTGTTTTGACCAGGACGCCTGGTCGCTGTTCGACCTGATCGCCGTGCTGACCTTTCCGGATGTGGTGCGCTTAAAAGCCATGGCCGATGAAACCATGGTCGGCTTTATCGCCGGCGATCCGCGTCCATCACAGGGCTTTTCGTGGATCGCGACCATCGGGGTCTTGCCGGAATACAGGCGTACTGGGATCGGGAGAAAATTATTGCAGGCCTGCGAACGCGAGATCCCGACCGCGCATATCCGCCTGAGCGTCAGGACCGGCAACGCCCCGGCCATCCGTTTGTACGAACAGGAGGGCTACCAGCGTGTGGACGTCTGGCGAAGGTACTATAACGACGGCGGGGATGCCCTGGTGATGGAAAAGGGTAAATGACCCTTGTACTATAATAGCGTCGTGATGGACCATTCTCTTGCGCCACCGCTCTGGATCGACCACCTCGATTCCTTAGCTTCGATGCTTTTGGAGCTTGGAAGACAATCCGCCATTGCCGTGGATACTGAATCGAACAGCCTGCACGCCTACCGCGAACGGGTCTGCCTGATCCAGTTCTCCACCGACAGTGTCGATTACCTGGTCGACCCGCTGGCGTTCGACGACCTTTCGATGCTTTCCGATCTATTTGCTGATCCCAAAATAGAAAAGGTATTTCACGCGGCTGAATATGACCTGATCTGCCTCAAAAGAGATTTTGGATTTTTGGTATCGAACCTTTTCGATACGCGTTGGGCGGTGCGTTTGCTGGGATATGCCGGCGATGGGTTGGAACGGCTGTTGACGGAAAAATTCGATGTCCGGCCCGATAAGAAATTTCAAAAAGCGAACTGGGCGAAACGCCCGCTTGGGGAAGGGCAAATTCACTATGCGCGCCTGGATACGCATTACCTGCTTCTTTTAAAGGAAATGCTCCAGGCGGAGCTGGACCAGAAGGGGTTGAGCGACCTTGCTCGTGAGGATTTCGTGCGCGCCTGTGACGTGGAGCTCCCCGAACCCCGGCCGGCCTTGTGGGAGCGTATGGGGAATGGGCGCCGCATGGGCAACCGGGAGCGTGCGATTCTGAAGTCGCTTTGCGATTGCCGCGAGAGGCTCGCCGAGCAGCTCGACCGGCCTGTGTTCAAGGTCTTCAGCGATCGGCAATTACTCGATCTCGCTCACCAGCCCCCCAGCAAGATGGAGGACCTGGTTGACCTGGGCGTGAGCTACAAGCAAGTCCGGAACTGGGGCAGGGCGTTGATGCAGGCTGTCGCCCAGGGACAGGAAGCGCCGCCTATCAAACCGCAACCGATCAAACGACCGGACGAGGCCTTCCTTTCTCGTCTGGATGCGCTAAAAAAATGGAGAAAGGTGCTGGCCAGGTCCATGCAGGTGGAATCGGATGTGGTTCTTCCCAGGTCCCTGATGGAGCGGCTGGCCGAGCAGGCCCCGCAGGATATGAATCAACTGACGCACGTCATGCTAGATTCCCCCTGGCGCCTGGGACGCTACGGACCACAATTGTTGCGGACTTTGAAGGGATGAGTGCATGAGACTCCATTTTCACGGCGCTGCCCAGACGGTGACCGGCTCCCAACACCTGATCGAGATCAACGGCGCCCGGTTGTTGCTGGAATGCGGTCTCTTCCAGGGGCGGCGTGCGGAAGCGTACGAGCGCAACCGCAATTTTCCATTCGACCCCGCCGCGATCGATGCGGTGCTCTTATCGCACGCGCATATCGATCACAGCGGAAATCTGCCCCAACTCGTCAAGGACGGCTTTCGAGGGCCGATCTATGCCACGCAGGCTACCGTCGACCTGGCCGACATCATGTTGCGAGATGCAGGCCATATCCAGGAATCGGATGCGGCTTTCGTAAACAAGAAACGCGCCAGACGAGGCGAAGCCCTCATTGAGCCGCTCTACACCATCGAGGACGCCGGGCAGGTGGCAGGGCATTTCCGGAAAATAGACTACGACCGGCCCTTCGAAGTGGTGCCGGGCGTGACGGCGCGCTTCGTGGAAGCCGGGCACATCCTGGGTTCAGCCGCGATCTCCCTGGAGCTCGAGGAAAAAGGACGGGCGGTGCGCCTGTGGTTTTCGGGCGATATCGGGCGGCGCAAACTGCCGCTCCTGCGCGACCCGGTCCTGCCGGTCGAGGCGGACTATTTGCTGATGGAATCGACCTATGGCGACAAGCCGCACCGCGATCCGGACGCGGCGTACGAAGAATTCCGCCAGGTGGTCGACCGCACCGTGGGGCGTGGGGGCAAAGTCATCGTCCCGGCCTTTGCTGTGGGCAGGACTCAGGAGCTGGTCTATTTCCTGAACGAAATGATGTCCTCCGGAGAAGTGCCGCGTATTCCGGTCTTTGTGGATAGCCCCCTGGCCGTCAATGCTTCGGATATCTTCCGCAGACACTCCGAGGTCTTTGACCAGGAAACCAGGGAATTTGTGCGCGACCACCGGCACCCCGCCCTGGACTTTGCGCAGTTGACCTATACACGCTCCGTGGATGAGTCGAAAGCGCTCAATGACCGGCACGAACCCATGGTCATCATTTCGGCCTCCGGAATGGCGGAATCGGGGCGCATCCTGCACCATCTGCGCAACAATATCGAAGACAAGCGCAATACGGTCTGCATCGTCTCCTGGCAGGCGCCCTATACCCTGGGGCGGCGACTCGCCGAACGGGAGAAACGGGTCAAGATCTTCGGCGAGGCTTTCGAGCGCCGGGCGGAGGTGGCCACCATTGGCGGGCTTTCGGCGCACGCCGGGCAGGGCCTGCTTACGGAGTACGCCCTGGGGGTTAAAGAGAGCGTACAGAAAGTATTCCTGGTGCATGGAGAAGAAAAGGCAGCCATGACCCTGAAGGAAAAAATGGCTGAAGGAGGCCTTTCAAGCGTCTACTACCCGGAGTTACACTCCAGCATTGAAATTTAAATCCATACTGTGCCCGCTGTTGGCTTGACCTGCACATTCCTTCCAGTGACTTTGTGACGCTTAGTGATGACTGATATTGTATGGAGGAATAATTTAGATCGGAGACGAAATGGAAAAGAAACAATTGCAAGCACTGATCGATTATCACAAGAAGGCTGAAAAGGCTTATCTGGCAAAGGAAGACCACAATAAAGCCGAACAGGCAAAGCAGGCGCGTGAACGGTTCGAAAAAGAATTAAAAAAGAAATAACGCCAAAGAAAGTACACCGGAAACACTGATGCACGCGGGCGGCTGGACTGGACTTAGGTAGTAGCTGCCCCCTATTGGTTTTGCCTGGATAATAGGTTAGCAACTAAATAAGTTGCCCTGAAGCGTTTCTTACAAGGCAGGAGCATACTACCCCCTGAACCCGATCAGGGGGGTTCGTTTTACAATAAAACGGAAGGTTTCTTTATTCTTTTTATTGGTGGCGTAAATTGTATATTTTTGTCTTCTTGCTGATAAACATTCCCACCAGATACACCACAAGACATATTGCGAGTATGCCAGCAATGTCATCGTCAAAATTCAGTCCGATTAGAAAGCCAATAAATGTCCCAATGAGCAATGAAAGTAAACCCCAAAATTGGCCTTTATATATAGCAACCAAAGCCAACAAACCAACAATAACCCAATAGCCAATACTTTCGCCCATTTTATCTCTTTTTCTTCGGGATAGCCCACCCCTGGACCCGATCAGGGGGTAGGCGTTTTTATTTACTTGCACAGGTGACTTTGCGGCGCTATCGGGCGATTGATGATCGGCCTGGCAAAGACACAAAGAAAATCAGCAATCCTATTATTGCAATGAAAGGAATTAAGAAAATGGCTATAGGATAACAGGGACTTTTACGTGTATTAATATAAGACATGCCTGTCCCTGGTATGCTAAATGTTTGCCGTGTTTTTCCATGCCCGATGGTTGTCTTTGCTCCACGCCCCCAATAGTGGTGCTAATTCCCTTCTTACTGACATTCGACCGAACACCAGGTAGCTTTTTTTGGAACGACGAAAACGAAAAGGCATTGCACCCTCCATACCCATTATTGCATGTCCTTTCAGAAAGTCAACACTTTTTCCAAGGCGTTTCGGTTGCTCTTGCCTACCGTTGGTTTTACTTAGATAATATAGCCAGGGACGAAAGGAAATGTATCATGCAAAAATGGGAATACTGTATCTTAGCTTGCAGAAATTTGGTATTCTTCAAAGCGGTAAAAGACCGGCCTGCGTATTGGGAGTGTGATCTAGCAATTGAATTTATTGGTGTTGAATTAATTAATGAAATGATATGTAGTGATGATGTTTATAAAGACGAAGATGGGAAAAAATATACTCTAGTCTGTTTTCAAAATCCATTTAGAGAAGCGATTGGTAAATTAGGTTCCATCGGTTGGGAATTGATTGATGTGCCGAGCGAATCAGAGAACGCTGGAATTGCCCACTTCAAACGTTCAGTTGAGGAAGATAGAAATATCAACGAGCCAAAACTAGCCCTATCTATCGAACGTTGGTATATATAATCGAAACGTTTCAGACAAAACAGGTTGGCGTTGGGCGGGGATCATCTTAGTTTACAGTTGTTATATTCGGAATATCTCATATATCGTAGGTGGTTTCAAAATGGTTGACAATAACGTCAGAAATGTTTACAATGCACCACGGTCAAGTTGACAATATTAACAACAAAAGAGTGGCGTATGTCAAGTGCTCAAAGGCAAAGATCCAAAGAGATAAGAGATTATATTCTTGATAACTTAGAAGAACACGAGCAAGATATTACAGTACATACTGCACGTCATTTTCAAATATCAAGGCAGGCAGCTAATAGGCACATACGCATCTTGATAGCGGATGGTCTTATTGAATTTGAAGGGAAGACAAGTAACAGATGCTATTCTTTGAGAGTTATCTCCGAGTACGAAAAAACATTTACTGTAGAAGGATTAGAAGAGGACAAAGTTTGGCGAGAGCACATTCGACCAAAACTTAATGACGTGCCTGAAAATGTTGTTGCCCTTTGTGAGTATGGTTTTAACGAGATGGTTAATAATGTGGTAGACCATTCAGGAAGTAAAAAATTACAGGTTACTTTAAAACGTACAGCCAGGACCATTGATTTATGGGTAAGAGACTTCGGAGTAGGTATATTCAATAAGATTTATACAGTGTTGAAATTGGATGATCCGCTTCACGCTGTTTTAGAGTTAGCGAAAGGAAAACTGACCACTGACCCTGAACACCATACAGGTGAAGGTGTGTTCTTTGCATCACGAATGTTTGACAAATTTTCAATTATTTCAAGCAATTTTTACTTTTCACATACGGGCAACAAAAACGAAGTTGGTGGCAGTGATTGGATACTTGAGGATAATGAAGTTCAAATAAAAGGGACGTGCATAATAATGAAATTACAAAGGAATTCATCTCGAACAACGAAAGAAGTATTCGATTACTACTCAACAAAAGGTGATGAGTTTGGATTTTCTAAAACCCATGTTCCAGTTTTCCTA
>CAZULT010000016.1:49244-66404 GCA_964621295.1 uncultured Anaerolineaceae bacterium
TTCCTAGCAAAATATGGAGATGAGACCTTGGTATCTCGATCTCAAGCAAAACGTTTATTAGCAAGATTTGATAAATTTCAAGAAATAGTGCTTGATTTTGAAAGAGTAGATACAATTGGGCAAGCGTTTGCCGATGAGATTTTCCGAGTATTCCAATTTAAACATCCAACCGTTAATCTCATTCCCATCAATACAAATGAACAAGTATCAAAGATGATATTTAAAGCACTTAGAGATTTACAAGCACAACTACTCACTGCCAAATAAGTCTAATAAACAAGCAATACTATAATGAGGAAGTTTGAAAGTGTAAACCCAAACCTAGTTATTTATTGACAATGTGGCTGGACAGCCCTTTAATCTGCGTGTAAAATACACGACGGCCTAGGCTAATTTCTATCTCTATTAGCGCGCCGTTTACTCGACAAATGGAGAGGTGCCGGAGTGGTTGAACGGGACGGTCTCGAAAACCGTTGTAGTCCTTGTGGCTACCGAGGGTTCGAATCCCTCCCTCTCCGCTAGGAAGACTTGTGCACGTCAAAATGAATTCTCTACCGAGGGTCCCCTCGCGAAGCACACCCGAAGGGTGCTGAAGGGGACGATGTCGAATGCCTCCCTCTCTGCTGAAGAATAGCCTCAAAGGACCGTATTCCTTTGGGGTTATTTTTATCAGGAAGATCAGTTGTTTCCCCATTAAACTATCCATATAATAGTAATGACAGCAGTAACCTTTATGGTTCACTGCTGCCACATGCACCTCATTGAGAATGTGACCAATGGGTTTGCCCTGGGGGGCGAGAGCAATCTGATAGCGTGCGCACCATCGATTGGATGTGGGGTATGTCAGATAGAAAACCGATGATCAGTTTCCCGGGGTTGCTCGTTGCAGCGCTTCTCTTTTCCGCATGTAGCTCAGTCGAAGCCACACTTGTCCCGTTGTCACCCCCAGTGAAACTGACCCCCAGCGTGCTCCCTCACCCCACCAAACAAGTGGATCCCACATCAGTTCCTGTTTTACCATCCCCGACCTCCAGCAGCAGCGCTGCTCCTGTTGAGGCATTAACGGATATGGGACTCTTCCAGTACGTGGATTCCGTAGCGGACCTGGTGTCCGATCCATACGGTCCTGCGCAATTGTTCGCTCCTGAAGATGGTTCGCTATGGATCCTCCCGCTAATTAGATACGAAGAACAAACTGCTGCACGCTGGGAGCCAGATGATGGCCAGCTTATCCTACCCATATCTGAAGAGATCCAAATGAGTGTGGACGAGGCCGGACGCGCATGGGTCATCCGCAAGGGAGGAACTGAAATAGAAAAATGGGAACGAGGGCATTGGACTGTTCAGGGCATCGATCGGGGTTGGACAGCGAATTCCGAATATATCGATATTTGGTGGGCGCCCAGGGGTTGGCAGGTGCAAATGGATGCACAGGGAAGGATCTGGTTGCCAACCCAGAGGGACGTTCGCGTCTTCGATGGGGGGCGATGGAGGATCCATACAATTGAGGAGTTGGGATTTGCACAGCCCGAATGGGAGGAACTTGGCGCCTATCACACCATTGCGAACCTTGAAAGCAGCGGACAGACATGGGTGGGTGAATGCCATTACGGCCCCCTTGGACCTATGGGTGGGAATGGGGTACGCTGGTTCGATGGGAACACCTGGGGTGGGAAAGAATCTCCTGTAGGAGAGAAGTGCGTTTCCATTTTGACCGTGGATCGAAGCGGGGATGTATGGATCGGGGTCGCAGATGCCATCTGGCGCTACCAACCAGTTGAAGATGAATGGACATCCTATCCCCTCCCTGAAGCAGCCCAATTTGGCTTAAATTTCAATCATCCTCTGGAATTATCCGTAGATCGTGATGGCGATGTCTGGGTGATCGTACAGTTGTGCGGAGGCGCGAATTGTGATGCTGAGTCGTATCTTTATCGGCTCCATGAGGGCAAGGGATCGGTGGTTGCAGAACCATCGGATTGGTGGGAACCACACAAGGAACTCTTTTCAGGGGCTGATGGAAGCAATTGGCTGCTGTGGGAAGGCGTTTTCTACCAGATCGAGGCTGGTGCCCTGCTTCCCGTGGCCTCCTTTAACCCGAGAGGCATGACCCTGGATCCCTTTGGACGGGTGTGGGTATTGGTGGGTGAAAAGGAAGCGGCCGAATTATGGGTCCTGGATGTCACGCAGGAGCAATAAAAGGCGTTATAGGTTTTTCATAAGGGTTCAAAGGAGGAGGAGATGGCTGAGCATTTACCCACAGAAGCTCTGCAATTGGGGGGAGCACCGATCGCAGAATACAAAGGACGGGGAAGTCTTTCCGTGGTGCTGGTTGGGCTGGCCCTGTTTTGGGGACTGGTTGGGTTGGGATTGCTGGTTGGGGGTTTGCTGGCCAGCCGGTCAGATAGTTCTCTGTTGTGCCTGGTGCCGCCGGGAATCCTCCTGTTAGGCGTGGCTGGTTGGGCCATTTGAGAATGGCGCTTGAAACACAACCTGCGCGCGCTGGTCTTTTCAGATGGGCTGGTTCACATCCGGGGTGGTCGCGTGAACGTATTTCGTTGGGATGAGATCACGGAAGTGTACCAGAGCATGCAAAAAACCCACCGCACGGGCAGGGCTGTCCAGAAAATATATACGGTCAAAGATGCAGGAGGGAAGAAATCCGTATTGACGGGTGAACTCGCAGGTATCGCGGCTCTGGGCGAAACGGTTCAGTGTGAAGTCACAAACCGGATGCTGCCCCGTTGCTGGGAAGATTATCAAGCCGGGAGGACACTCCACTTTGGAAAGCTTGCTATTAGCAAGGAGGGCATCAGCAAAGGAAAGGAAGTGCTCCCCTGGCACCAGGTCGAAGAAGTCAAACTTGATCGGGGGAGCATTGCGATCCAAAAGGAGGGGGGTTGGATTTCCTGGGCCAGCATCACCGCCAGCGGTACGCCCAACCTGTTCGTGTTTTTAAGTCTGGTTGATAAGATCATTGGTGTGAAGCATTAGCCCCTTGGATGGACATGCTTGCAGGAGGGGTAAGTGATTCCTTGCCGACTTTGCATGATGTGATGACCAGGCTATTACCATCTCCGCTAGTAGGATAAAGAACCGGTACTTAGTGTTTTATCAGCTGCGGCAAAGGGTTTGAAGCAGGAATCGCCGGGGAGTCTGTGAAATATCCACTGGATTTACCGGAATATCCAGTGGATTTGCGCACGAATCCACAGGGATTCATCGAAATATCCAGTGGATATTCCCGCAATTCCACGTGGATTTTTTAATGTGATTACCGGAAAAGGGCGATTCCCTGTCCGGCGCACACGAGTCCCGCCTCAGGCGAGCCTGGCGACGCGCTCCGCGCGCAGGAACGGCTCGTTGTGCTCGTCGTCCATCGCCACCGTGCCGGTGACCAGCAGGGGCGTCGATGAGCGCAGCAGCTCTCGCGCGCTCCGGTAAGTATCCGGCAGGCAGACCACTTCGAGCATACCGCTCAGGTCCTCGAGCGTCAGGTACAGCATGGTTTCCCCATTCTCCGTCCGCCCGCGCCGGGAGGTCTGGCGCACGCCGGCCACGGTGACGCGCACCCCGACCTTTTCCGCCGCTTCCGCCGTGGTGAGCGCCCCGGACCGGGCGACCTGATCCGCCAGCAGTTCCAGGGGGTGCGCCTCCAGGCTGACGCCGAGCAGTGCCTCCTGGGCGGCCGCTTTTTGCTCGACCGGCCAGTCCTCTTCGTCGCTGAGGCGCCCAAGCGGGAACAGGCTCATCTGCCCGGCCTGCCAGCCGCTTCCCAGGCGGTCCAGGATAGCCGGGATGGTCCCAAATCCTTTCAACGCCCCCACACGCGCCAGGTTCTCAGCCTCGGCGGGGCGCGGGTCGACGCGCGCCAGGAAGTCCTCCAGGGAAGCGAACGGTCGCATGCGGAGGATCCGCTCGATGGTGCGCCGTGTCAGGTCGCGAACCTGGTCGAGTCCCATAAAAAGAGCCCTTTCTTCCCGCCCATCCCTGGAAACCTGGGCAACCGAGAAATTTCGCCGGGCATACGTCACATGTGGCGGATGGATGTCCAGCCCCAGCCGGCGCGCTTCGCTCAGGTAGACACGCTGGCTGTAATACCCGCCCCAATTGGCCAGCACAGCCGCCATGAACTCGGCCGGGAAATGGGCCTTGCACCAGGCAGAGCGCCAGGCGACCTTTGCGTAGGAGGCGGCGTGCGCCTTTGGGAAGCCGTAGCCGGCGAAGGCCGCCATCATCTCCCAGACGCGTTCACCTACCTCCGCCGGCACGCCGCTCCGCGCCTGCGCTTCTGTAACGAACTTGCGTTGCAGCTCCCCCATGCGTTTGCCGGGGTCGAAGTGGCTCATGGCGCGCCGCAGCAGGTCCGCTTCCGCCAGGCTGAACCCGGCCAGTTCGTGCGCGATGCGCAGCACCTGTTCCTGGTACAGGATCACGCCGTAGGTCTCGTCCAGCAGAGGCGCAAGTGCGGGATGCAGGTGCCGCACCGGTTCTTCGCCCTTGAAGCGCCGCACGAAGGCGTCCTTCAACCCGCCCGTGAGCGGACCCGGCCGGTAGAGCGCCAGCGCTGCGGTGAGATCGTCCTCGTTCCTGGCGTGGATCTCGCGCAGCGTGGCGCGCATGCCCGGGCTTTCGATCTGGAAACAGCCGATGGTCTGGCCGTGCTCGACCAGATCGGCGGTCTCAGGATCGTCGCCGGGCGTGGCTTCCAGCACGTCGAGCGGCGTGGCGTAGAGCGCCGGCTGGCTACCCTGGATGAACTCGGCCACGTCTCCCAAGACCGTCAGGCCGCGGATACCCAACAGATCGATCTTGACCAGCCCGAAGGCTTCCACGGACTCCAGGTCCAGCTGGGTGATGACCACGCCCTTGCTGCCCGAGCGCATGACCGGGACAAGGTCAGTCGCCGGGCCGGGCGCCACGATCAGCCCGCCCGGATGCACCGAAAGGTGGCGCGGCAGATCGAGCAGGGCCCCGGCGTCGTCGATCATATGTTGGTACCTGGGATCCGGAAGGGCCTGTCGCAATTCGTTAAATGGGTTCGCTTCCCGGCGGCGCGCCCAGAAGGAGTGCGGCAGCTTCGCGACCATTTCGCGCACGCGGGCGGGCGGCAACCCGTAAGCCTTGGCGACGTCGCCCAGCGCCGAGCGCGGGCGGTAGCGGTTGATCGTACCCACCATGGCCACGCGTTCCGACCCATAGGTCTCGAAGACGTGCTGGATGACGCCGTCCCGCCTGCGGGAGCACAGGTCCGTGTCGATGTCCGGGGGCGTCTGGCGGGCAGAGTTGAGGAATCGTTCGAAGAACAGGTTATGGCGCAGGGGATCGGGGGTGGTGATACCCAGGCAGTAGGCCACGAGCGAGGAAGCAGCGGAGCCGCGTGAAGAGGTCGGTACGCCGCTGCGCCGCGCGAAGTCCAGGATCTCCTCCACGATCAGGAAGATCGGCTCATAGCCCATGCGGGCGATGACCTCCAGTTCGTGGTCCAGTCGCGCGCGGATCCGCGGCGAAATCTCGCCGTACAGGCGGGTAGCGCCCGCCTCCGCTTTCTGGCGCAGGTATCCGCTTTGAGTCAATCCTTCCGGGATGGGCACAGCGGGCATGTGCGCCACGCCCAGCGGCAGGTCGAACCGGCAGCGCTCTGCAACCTCGAGGGTTCTGGCGAGTGCTTCCTCGAAACCGGGGAAACGCGCCGACATCTCGGCCTGGCTGGCGAAATGGGCGCCTGAAGGCGCGCCCTCGTCCGGTGCAATCGCCTCCACCGGCCGGTTGAGGCGGATGGCGGCCAGGGTGCGCTGCAGGTTCGCCTGTTCTGGGGACAGGTAATACACTGGATGAGTGACCACGAGAGGAATTCGCAACCGGCGCGCCAGGCTGGTGTACCGGGGGCTGTCGGTTGAGTTCTGCAATGAGAGGTACAGGTGGTCCTCGAAGATCTCGTGTAGGCGGCCTACCACCCTCCCGGTGGGATTGCCCTGGTCGTCGCTGAGCGCGATCAGATCCCCGCTGAAAGGGATCAGGAACTCGAGAGAGCAGGGTGCTGCGGGCGCCTCTCTGAGCGCCAGAGCGCTGCTGAGGCGGCACAGGTTGGACCAGCCCTCCTGGCTTGTGGCCAGCAGGGCCAGCGGTCCGCCTTCAAGGTCGATTTCAAGCCCCAGCACGGGCTGCAAACCGGCTTCGCGGCAGGCCTGGGCGAACTCCACCGCGCCGGTCAGCAACCTGTGGTCCGTCAATCCGATTGCCGGCATGCCCTGCGCTCGCGCAGCGCTCACCAACTCGGCGGGCCGGTTTAAACCTTCCTGCAAGGAGTACGACGAATGGGTGGTGAGGTGTAGGAACACGCCATTATTGTAAAGGGTTTATGCGCGGCTACTGATTAAGCCTGATGATGTTACCGTCAGGGTCTCTTACACATGCGGTCAGTCCTTAGCTCGCGGCTTTCTTTACGAGCGCGACAATCTTTGTCTCTTCTGCGGCGGTCAACTCCTTCAGCGCGAAGGCGGTCGGCCACATGGCGCCTTCGTCGAGGTTCGCCGTGTCGCTGAAGCCTAAGGTCGCGTACCTCGCGTTGAACTTCTGGGCGCTTTGGAAGAAGCAGACGACCTTGCCGTCCTTGTTGGCATACGCGGGCATCCCATACCAGGTTTTCGGTGAAAGGGCTGGCGCGCTGGCTTTGATGATCGCATGGAGCCGTTTGGCCATGGCGTGATCCGGTTCCGGCATCTCGGCGATTTTCGCGAGCACGTCGCTTTCCCCGGCCGCCTTGTCCTTCTTCGAGCGCGCTTCCGCCTTCAGTTCTTTGGCGCGCTCCTTCATCGCGGTTTTTTCTTCGTCCGTGAATCCCTTGGGCGTCTTTTTGTTTGCGGTGGCGGACTTTTGCGTTTCCTTCTTTGGGCTCATAGAAACCTCTCTATCGTGATGGATTGTCGTTGAAGATGAATAGATGTACCACCAAAGTTGGGTGGTTGCTATAGTTTAGAACAATTATTCTGTGCGGTCAAGATAGAAATTGTCCGAATTAGCGATCATCCTGTGCCTTCTGCAAGTTTGCGACGATGATCTTCTACATCTTGAGCATGGTGTCTGTCTATTTCATTTCCGGAATCCGAGTGTTGACCGGGAAGGCCTGATCTTCCTGGGATTGAACGCGGCCCGCTATTTCAACGGCCTGCGCATGAGCGGCTTTACCACTTTCCTGGGGGTGATTTCAGTGCTGGGCGGTATTCTGGATCTGGTTGGCATGGAAGGCATCAATGGCGCTGTCTTGCTGATCGTCCTGGGCGGCTATCTCATTCTCAAGCCGTACTTTGAAAAACGCCAGCTATTTGGGAAAGCGGAGCAAGGTTAGGAGATCCTTGATGCAGCGCGTAGAGATCCGCGTGGAAGGTCACCTTGACCCGTCATGGGCGGATTGGTTGGATGGTTTCACTCTTGGACATACGAACCAGGGTGAAACCGTCCTGACTGGTGATGTAAAGGATCAGGCCGCGCTGTATGGATTGATTGCCAAACTTCGCGACCTGGGGGTCAAGCTTGTCTCGGTCAGGTCTGGAGCATAGACAAAGACCCTGAAGCGGTTCCCCAAAACCTTCAGGGTCTTCCTATAAGGTAGGCGGGAACAGGCGCATTAATTGGTGGTAAGATTTGTGCTGACCATGCAACTCAGCCTTGCACTCGCCCAGATTGACACAAAACTCGGGGACGTCCGGGCCAATCTCGATAAGCATTTGAGCCTGGTCGATGAAGCCAGAAAGCAAAAAGCGGACCTGTTGATTTTTCCTGAACTCTCGCTGACCGGCTACGTGCTGCAGGACCTGGTGCCGGCGGTCTCGCACAAACCGGTCCCTGACGACCCCGTTTTCAAGCCGCTGCTCAAGGCCAGCCGCGACCTGGACTTGGTGGTCGGCTTCGTGGATGAGGACCCCCGCCACCGCTTCTACATCGCTTCGGCATATCTTTCGGGCGGGCGCGTACTGCACGTGCACCACAAGGTCTACCTGCCGACCTACGGCCTGTTCGACGAGGGGCGCTTCTTCGCCTGGGGCGACTCTGTACGCGCCTTCGATACGCGCTTCGGGCGCATGGGCCTGCTGATCTGCGAGGATTTCTGGCACGCCTCGCCGCCCTACCTGCTCTGGCTGGACGGCGCGGACGTGCTGCTGTTCACCTCCGCCTCGCCGGGGCGCGGCCTGAACGACGGCGAGAAACTCGAATCAGCGCGCTGGGTGGAGAACGTCAACCGCTCCTATGCCAACCTGTTCACCTGTTTCGTGGCGCACAGCAACCGCGTGGGCTTCGAGGACGGGCTCAACTTCTGGGGCGGGGCGACCGTCTTCGATCCGAACGGCGAACGAATTGCCCAGGGGCCTTACTTCGAAGAGGCCCTCACCATGACCACGCTCGATCTGAACCAGTTGCACCGCACGCGCGCGCGCCTCCCGCTCTTGCGCGACGAACGGACTTCACTGGTTGTGCGTGAACTGCGCCGTATCCTGGGGGACGACTCGCTCTACCAGCCAGATGGGAAGGGCTGACTTTCTGGCAAAAGAGCGCATCAGCTTGATCTTTCAAACCAGGGAGAAAGGAAAGGTTGTGATCGTCAGCGGAAAAAGGAACCAGAACCGTTCCGGTCTTCTCGCCATCGTATTCAAGGTGGGATTCCTCATCTGTGTGCTCGTTCTGTGCGCTCAAGTGTTCGTCGAACCCGGCCATGCCGTGGGTGACCACAGATACATCCTTACGGGAGAATTAAGGGACAGCCTTGATCAGCCTGTAGCAGGCGCGAAGATCGCCGCCTGGAATACCGATCAGTCGGAAGCACTTGCTGAAACCGAAAGCCGTAGCGACGGGTCCTGGTCGCTCTCCATGGATGCCATTCCGGACCAGAGTATGGAAATCCGGGTCGAACGCTCCCATTACCTGCCCCAATCAACCACACTCGATCGTGCAAAAATGGCGGACCTGCGTGATTCAGGCCTTTATTACATTGAAACGATCCAGCTGGAGCGCAAGATCGATACCAGCTTCTGGATCGCTACTGCGGTCTTCCTGGCGGTGCTGTTGCTGATCGGGTTCGAATTCCTGCACAGCGCCACAGCAGCCCTGGCAGGCATCTCGACCCTGCTGCTGGTATCTTATATCGGTGGAGGCTACAATCCGGGCTTGAGGATCTTCAGCTTTGAACAGGCGATCGGGTACATCGATTGGGAAGTCATTTTCCTGCTCATTGGCATGATGATCATCATCGCCATTCTCGAAGGGACCGGGATCTTTCAATGGATGGCTTTCCAGGCCTACCGCCTGAGCCGTGGGAGAAGCTGGCTGCTGGTCATCATCCTGATGGCCATCACGGTGGTGGCCTCGGCTTTGCTGGATAACTTCACAACGATGTTATTGATGGTTCCGATCAGCCTGCAGATCGGCATGGCGCTGGGTATCAATCCGCTGGCCTTGATCATCCCTGAGGTGCTGTCATCGAATGTCGGCGGGATTTCCACCCTGGTTGGCACACCGACCAATATTCTGATCGGAGCCAACGCCGGGATCGGGTTCAATGATTTTCTGGCCAACCAGACGGTGGGGGTGTTGATCGCCCTGGTCGTCATGGGCGCCTATGTGCTCTACCATTACCGGGACGAATGGAAGAAGCGCACGGGAGGTATCTCGCCTGCGCTGTATGCAAAGCTGGAGCAGAATGCCGAAATTGAGAACCAGGGCGATCTGTGGAAGGCGATGATCGTGTTCGGGCTGGTCTTCATGGGTTTTGTTCTGGGTGAAAGCGTGTATCTGGTGCCTGCCATCTCTGCCATCGCAGGGGCAACCATTCTTTTGATCTGGTTGAACCCGGATATCAACAAGATGATCATGGCCGTGGACTGGACGACCCTGGTCTTCTTCATGGCCCTCTTCATGGTCGTTGGGGCGATCCAGGAAGTGGGCCTGATCAACTTCATTGCAGGTTGGATGAGCCGTATCGTGGGTGATAATTTGACGCTGGGCATCTTCCTGGTCGTTTTCGGGGTTGGCACGCTTTCCACCGTGGTAGCCAATATTCCCCTGACGGCTTCGATGCTGCCCATCGTTCGCATCCTGACGAAAAGCATTCCCGGCGCACAAAGCCTGGTGCTGTACTACGCGCTTTCCATGGGGGCTGCCATGGGTGGGAACGGATTCCTGATCGGGGGGGAAGCCAACCTGGTGACTGCCGGGATCACCAACCAGACCGATTACCCCATTTCATTCAAAGAATTTCTAAAGGTAGGGTTACCGGTTACGTATTTGACCCTGACCGTTGGTTTTATCTGGCTGTTGATTCGGTTCTGATACGGTTGATCGGAGGCTGGAAAAATGGTTACGATCCTCTGTCCCACTCGCGGCGGAAAAGAAAGTCACCCCAATCAAGATTTTGCGGTCCAACTGGCCAAAGAACGTAGCGCAGCTTTGCTGTTCCTTTACGTATCAGATATCCAATTCCTGAAACGCGCCGGCCCTGCCATTGTGGTGGATATTCAGGAGGAGATGGCTGAAGTGGGCGACTTTTTGCTATCGATGGCGCAGGAACGCGCCGAAAAGGCTGGGGTTTCAGCCAGCACTGTCGTCCGCAGCGGGCTTTTTCGGGATGTGCTGTGTGAGGTCATCGCAGAAAATGAAATCGACACGGTTGTATTGGGGAGCGCTTCACAGGAAAGCGGATTGGTCTCCCTTGAACATTTGCAACAGTTGAGTGAAGAATTAAGCCAGGAATTGGACGTAAAGTTCATCCTGCTTCAGGACGGGATACAGGTCTTCAGCGTGGGGACTTAGACTGGCCATGCTTCGATGTCATCTTCATAAGGTTTACTCACAGGTATAATATCTGTAGACGAGCACTTCCGTTAATCCGAGTTCGATCAAGAGTATTGAAAAGTGACCCATCCTGATAGTAACCTCTCTATCAATCCCGAATTAACGCGGGTGATCCTGACCGGCTTCCTGCGCAGCGAGATCACGCGGGCCGGCTTTACGCGCGCGGTGGTCGGCCTCTCGGGCGGGATCGACTCAGCCCTCTCGTGCGCGCTGGCAGCCGAGGCGCTCGGCCCCGAAAACGTGCTGGCGGTGCGCATGCCCTACCGCGACTCTTCACCGGAATCGCTGGCGCACGCCCAGCTGGTCATCGAGCAGTTCGGGGTGGGTAGCGAGACGGTCGAGATCACGCCCATGGCCGAGCCGTTCATCGAAAGCGATCCGGGTATGTCCAACGTGCGGCGCGGCAACATCCTGGCGCGCATGCGCATGATCGTCCTGTATGACCGCTCTGCCGCCTTCAAAGGCCTGGTGGTGGGCACCGGCAACAAGACCGAGATCCTGCTGGGCTACAGTACACTCTACGGCGACTCGGCTTGCGCCCTCAACCCGCTGGGCGACCTGTACAAGACCCAGTTACGGCAGCTGGCGCGCGCCATGGAGCTCCCGGCGGTGGTCATCGATAAGCCGCCCTCTGCCGACCTGTGGGCGGACCAGACCGATGAGGGCGAGCTGGGTTTCACCTACGCTGAAGTCGACCGGCTGCTTTACCTGCTGGTGGACCAGCGCTACAACCCTGAAGAGTGTGTTGCTGCCGGGTTCGAGCGTACCTTTGTGGAAAAAGTGCTGGAGCGTGTCCGCCGCAACCAGTTCAAGCGCATGCTCCCGCCAATCGCCAAGGTCAGCAACCGCACGATCGGCTATGATTTCCTCTACCTGCGCGACTGGGGGACATAGAAGGGCCTTGGAAGCCGCTTTTCCAGGTATACGATCACAACAACTCACCCTGCCAGGCTGAGGGAGCACTGCGACCGAAGCTTCTCCGGAACCGGGAGACCCTTCGGTCTTAGACAGCACTCCCTCAGGGTGACAGATCATCACAGTTAAAATCTTTCTATATGCGTTTACACATCCCCCCGGCTTTCCGACACCGCCGCTTCACCTTGCTCTGGCTGGGTTTGTTGATCTCCGTGGCCGGCTCGCAAATGCAGATCTGGGCGCTGTTCTGGCACATCCGCGATCTGACGGACCAGCCAATCGCGCTGGGGGGTGTGGGCGCGGCGCGCATCTTGCCGGTGATTGTCTTCTCTCTGTTCGCAGGGGTTTTCGCCGATTCGTATAACCGCCGCGCGATCATGCTGCTGACCCAGTCGAGCATGGCGCTGGTGGCCCTGGCGCTGGGTATGCTGACCGACTCTGGGGCGATCTCGATCTGGTACATCTACGCTCTTACTGCGCTGCAGGCAGTGGGCATCGCCTTCGACGTGCCCGCGCGCCAGGCGTTGGTGCCCAATCTGGTCCCGGAAAAGGACCTGGCCAACGCTTTCAGCCTGACCTCCATTGCCTTTCAAACCGGATCGATCCTGGGTCCGGCCGTGAGCGGGTTTGTGATCGCCATAGCCGGACAATCGGCGGTCTACTACGTCAATGCCGGTTCCTTTCTGGCCGTGATCCTGGCGGTGATCCTGATCGGGAACGTGCCGCAGGAGATCGACCGCTCGCGCGGCAGGCGGCTGCGCCTGAGCGCCATTGCGGAAGGGATCCGTTTCATCCTCGGCCGGCCGATCATCCTCTCCACCATGATCGTGGACTTTGTGGCAACTTTCTTCGCGTCAGCCAACACGTTGATGCCGATCGTAGCCCGCGATGTCCTGCACGTAGGCGTGGTGCAGTACGGCTGGCTTTCGGCGGCTCAATCCGCGGGGGCGGTGCTGGCGGCACTGATCCTCTCGCAGGTGGAGCAGATCCGCCGGCAAGGAGCGGTCTTCCTTGGGTCGGTGGTCGCGTTTGGACTGGCGACCATCGCTTTCGGCCTCAGCCGCGGTTTTGTGCTGGCCTGGGGCGCGCTGGCATTGGCCGGCGCTGCGGATTCGGTCAGCACGATCATCCGCAACACCATCCGCCAGGTGCGCACGCCTGACCACATCCGAGGTCGCATGACCAGCGTCAACCAGATCTTCTTTCGGGGCGGTCCGCAATTGGGTGAGATCGAAGCCGGCCTGGCGGCGCAGTTCTTCGGGGCGCCGTTTGCGATCGTCACCGGCGGTGTCGGCTGCCTGCTGGGGATAGCCTGGATCGTGCGCAAATGGCCACAGTTGCGCAGTTATAACGGCGACGAGAGCGTACCGGGCGCATCCGTTCCAGCCTGACGATTTCCATACGATTCTGTGAGTTTCATGAGAATCTGCCCAAAGAGTGTTGACTTTGTTTCGGAATTCTTATATACTCTTTCCAAGGATAAAAAACCTTATGCGAGTATCCTCCGCCAAGAAAAAAGGAAATCATTGCTGAAAGGCACGCGTGCGCACGCGTGCCTTTTTGGTTCCTACCCGGAAAAGGAGAGCAAAATGGACTATGGGATGATCGGCAAGATCGAAAAATCCAAACGGTACGCCGAGGAACGCGAGCGCTTCCAATTCAAGAACTTCGAGTTGACCTTTGAAGGCGATAACAATCCACACCGGATCACCTTCGAGGACGGTCTCTTCCAGTGCGATTGTGAGTTCTTCATGTCGCATCAGCGCTGCGGGCATACCATGGCCCTTGAAATCTTGCTGAAGGATATGATCCCTGTTATGGTAGACGCCTGAAATCCCCTTTTTTTCGCTATTCAGTCCCCCGCCGGAACGGCGGGGGACGCGCGTTTAAAGGAAATTGTCATTGCGAGTCCAACGAAGTTGGGCGTGGCAATCCATCCCTGTGCCGCAGATGTCCCTTCATTATTATTCAGGGGTGGATCGCGTCGGCCTGTCGGCTTCGCGATGACAGCCTGCTGGTTCGTCGTTGGGAGGCGGCGCCAGCCGCCGCGGGAATCCACCTTTTCGACTTGCTTAGCAAGTCTTGCGATAACGAGTGTCAAGGGCGGGGTAGTGCCGGCAGGCTATAAACAATCCTTGCAATGGAGTAAAATACACGCATGATGTCCAGAATATCACGACGAGATTTCCTGAAACTCAGTTCCCTGGCGCTGGGCGGCATGGCCTTACGCCCCTTTGCGCCGGGTAGCATTGATTTCGATGACAGCAATGTCGCGCGAGTCACCACCGCATCCGTCAGCGTGTACAGCGAATCGAATGACAAGAGCCGTATCACCGGCACCTGGTACCGTGACGAACTGGTCCATATCTACGATGAGGTCGTGGCGGAGGAGCCGGTCTACAATCCGGTCTGGTATCGTGTGTGGGGCGGGTACCTGCACCGCGCCCGGCTGCAGCGCGTCAAGTTCCTATACAACACGCCCGTCTCGAACTACCCGAGCGGGGTGCGCAGCCTGGTGGAAGTCACCGTACCTTTCACCCAGCCCTGGCGCTTCACCAAGGCCTTTGGCTGGGAGCCTTTGAACCCGTTGCTGTACTACGAATCGGTGCACTGGATCGAAGGCGTGGACGAAGGGCCGGACGGCGACCCCTGGTACCTGATCTACGACGACCTGACCGGCACGTACCATGTCAATGCCAGGCACCTGCGGCCCATCCCGGCCGGGGACCTGACCCCGATCCGCCCCGAGATCCCCAGAGAATCGAAACGATTACAGGTCAACCTGACCACCCAATCCCTGACGGCCTACGAGTACGAGAAGCCCGTTTACCAGACCAAGATCGCCTCCGGCATCCCGGCCGGCCGGACCAGCAAGAACGAGATCTCTACCAAGACGCCCAGCGGGGACTTCTTCATCCAGGAGAAGATGCCCGCCAAACATATGGGCAACGGTAACCTGTTTGCCGGGACGGATGATTATGAGCTGCCGGGCGTCTCCTGGACCTGCTTCTTCACCGAGCTCGGACATGCCTTTCACGGCACTTACTGGCACGATAATTTTGGTACGCCCATGAGCCACGGTTGCGTCAACATGCGCACGGAAGACGCCCGCTGGCTCTTCCGCTGGGTAGACCCCGTCTTCGATTTCAGCCAGGGCAAGATCTACCAGCGCGGCCTGGGCACCCCCGTCACGATCCTGTACTCCTGAACCCATGCCTGAGCTTACCTGGCCGGGCAAGGGTCTCGTGGATCCGCAGCCCGCGAAGCTAGTTACCGAGGCGCTGCTCTACCCTGCGGGGCAGGGATACCCGCATGCCAGCCCGGAAAACCGCCTGGTCCTGGGGGACAATTTGCCGGTGATGGCGACCTTGCTGGAGACGTATGCAGGCCGTATCGACCTGATCTACGCTGACCCACCCTTTTTCACCAACCGTAAATACGCGGCGCGCATCGGCCGTGGGGAGGATTCGCGCAAACCTGAGGCGTGGCAGCTGGCGGAAGGCTACCGCGATCACTGGCCGGACCTGGAGGCCTACCTGGGTTTCCTGTACCAGCGTCTGGCGATGATGTATCGCCTGCTCGCGCCGCACGGAACGCTATACCTGCACCTCGACTGGCACGCCGATGCTTACGCCCGCCTGCTGCTGGACGAGTTGTTTGGTCCTGATAACCTGCTCAATGAGATCGCCTGGGTCTATCACGGCCCTTCTCCCATCCGGCGCGCCTTCAACCGCAAGCACGACATCCTGCTTGCCTATGTCAAGGGCAAGGACTATACCTTCAACAGCGACGATGTGCGCGAGCCGTACAACCCGAACACGGTCAAGACCTTCGAAGCCTCTCCCAAGGCCGGATTCGGCAAGGTGCCTGACCTGAAACGCGGCAAGGTGCCTGAAGACTGGTGGTACTTCCCGGTGGTGGCGCGCCTGCACTCCGAACGCACCGGCTACCCGACCCAGAAGCCGCAAGCTTTGCTGGAGCGCATCGTCCGCGCCTCCTCCAACCCCGGAGACCTTGTGGCGGATTTCTTCTGCGGCTCCGGCACGACCCCAATGGTGGCTGCCGGGCTCGGCAGGCGCTTCATCGCCTGCGATGCGACCCTGCGCGCGGTCGGCACGGCGCGCAACCGTCTGACTTCCACCTCTGCGCCTTTCATGCTGGAGCGGGATGCCGGGCTGCCGTTCAGCTATGAAAAGGGAGGCGGTCAGGCGCGTACCTCGGAGGGTACTGTGCATCTGGAGACCGACCTGGAGTTGGATTACTGGGAGGTGGACCCGGCCTGGGATGGGGTTACCTTCCGCAGCGCGGCCCAGGCAGTGCGGGAGAAGCGCAGCGCGCAGATCCCCATGGGACTTAAGATAAAATCCGGCGGCGACGCGCTTTGCCTCCGGATGGTGACCGTTGGGGGAGAGCAGTACCAGTTAGACGTCTAGGCGGTAGCCTACGCCGCGGATGGTCTTCAGGAACTTTGGTTTGACCGGATCGATCTCGATGGCGCGCCGCAGCCAGGAAATGTGCACGTCGAGCGTGCGCGTATCGCCGGTATAGTCGGTATCCCAGACCTTCTTGAAGAGCACTTCGCGCTCCACCACTTCCCCGTGATGTTTCATCAGTACCTGCAGCAGCGCCACCAGCCTGGGCGTGAGCTTGCTGTGCTTGCTCAGGCAGTGCACGCGCCTGCGCTCCAGGTCCAGGCGCAGTGGGCCTTCCTGCAGGGTATTCTTATCGTCGCCCGGCAGGAGCGGCTTGATGCGGTTGGCGAGCTTTTGAACCGTGAAGGGCAGGTTGAGGATCACGTCGGCCGTCTCTTTGGTGACCGCCTTGGAAGCCTGCAGGATGAGGATGATGGGCAGCCCTGGCTTCTTGTCCTTCAGGGACTGGCAGATACGAATACCGCTGCTGCGCAGGGAGGCCGCATTGACCACCACCAGGCTGGGGGCAGCCCGGCGCAGGCGTGTGAGCGCCTCATTGCCGCTCTTGGTGGCTATGACGTGGAATCCCTTCTTCTGCAGGTCGTTTTCAAAAGAAGGGATTTCGGTGGTTCTGCCTTCGATGATCAGGATGGTTGCTTCTGTCATTGTGGTCGGTTAGCTTCCCTGTGGACCATCACACCCTGTCGATCGAAGGAAGATGAGAAGATAATGACTTTAATTTCGAACTGGACGACGGGGTGTGAATGTTAAAACATTATACACTGAATCTTAACAAAAGTTCTCCACTCTGGAAGTACTGGCCCACCTTACAAAAACGTCGGTTGGGCTCCGAACCGGGATTCATCAGAAAATCCGGCCGATTCGGGCAGGCGCTTGACTCTCGTTCCCATGTATGGTAATATTCGCGGGCTTCGATGCGGGGTAGAGCAGTGGCAGCTCGTCGGGCTCATAACCCGGAGGTCGCAGG
>CAZULT010000017.1:0-1431 GCA_964621295.1 uncultured Anaerolineaceae bacterium
TGCGCCAGCCGTCCACGCCGTTGGCGCACAACTGGGGCAGGATCAGGGCATGATGGTGGACCACACCTTCCAGGTGGGAGGACTTCACCGCTGCGATCACTTTTTCGGCGGTGAAATACCCGCCCCCCGCCGCACACCAGACGTTGATGCCCGCCGAATCCGCCACCAGCACCCAGGCGTTCACCAGCCCATCTATGGCTTTCACCAGCCTGCGCACGGTCAGGTCGAAATTGCCGGTCACGAGCACGGGCGAACCCGCGTCAGGCTGGCCGACGGCGTACAGCCCTGGCCGCACTTTGGGATAGGGCGGGAGGATGCGGAAGAACAGCAGCCACAGATCGAGCAGCAAGGTGCGGGGACTGACGTGGTGGCGCAACCTCCCGACCACAGATGGGGGCAGAGTGGCTTCGAGTCCGGCTGCCGGGGCAGGGAGAATCTCATATAAGACCAGGCTGCCGCCCAGGTAAGACGCGGCTGCACGCGCATGGAAGCCGGTCTGTGCCAGCAATGATTCAAAATCCTGCAAGGCCGCGGTCGTAGTGCGGGTCAGCAGCCAGGTCAGCAAGACCAACGGCAGGCGCACAAGGGTAAAGAGCAGCCGTTTCAAAGGGTGCGTTGGGACGACTTCGTCGGCGATCAAAAGACGACCGCCCGGCGCCAACAGGTCCTGGCAGGCCCCCAGCACGAACTTCTGCTCATCCGGGGGCAGTTCACTGAAGACCAGCGTGGAAACGATCAGGTCGAATGAGCCGGGAGGAAAGCGCTCGCCGACCAGGGCTGCGTCCATGTGTTTCAGGGATACGCGTTCCAGCAAGCCCTCCGCCCTCAGCTTCGCCTCAGCTTCGGCCAGCATGGCAGGCGCAGCGTCGATGCCGGTGACATCTGCTCCGCGCGCCGCCATCATGGCAGTGAGCGTGCCGGTCCCGCAGCCGATCTCCAGCACGCGCATGTCTGGGTGAATGTACTTCTCATTGATGTTCTGTTTGATGTGTTGGATTTTGCCCAGCGTCAGCAATTGGATCCCCCGGTCGTACTCTTTCGGGCTTTTTTCAAGCCACTTCATGAACACGGTTGCCATTTCCGTCACACTTTCGTAGCTAAGGATCTTTGGCTTTTATATCCCCTTGAAAAGTATTCTATCACTTCCTCGTGTGGTGCTTGCGCTCCCCCTGAGGACCTGCTACCGGGCTCAACTGGAAAGGCCTCTGGGATCCTGTTTTAGCATCTGCAGTTCCTGCGGGTCCGCCAGGTAGGTCTCCACGTAGCCGCAATCCGTGCAGGCGTATTTGATCACGGTGGAGTACTGGCCGCCGGCGGGGTACACCTTGGTGCCGAACGACTGCCCCGCAAGCTGCACGACTTCTTTGGAGTCACATTTTGGGCATTTCTGGCTGGTCTTCATGGCTGTCTCCTTTGACTGAACGAAATGCT
>CAZULT010000017.1:1531-62969 GCA_964621295.1 uncultured Anaerolineaceae bacterium
AGCGAAGAATCTCAGGCGAGACGCAATTGCTCTGTACTCCGAGATGTTTCGTCGCTGCGCTCCTCAGCATGACATGGCCAAAGAGTGTCTCCGGGAGCAAGATTCCACGACGATGTCATCCTGAGCCGTAGGCGAAGGATCTCCTGCTTGCCATGGGCGAGATGCTCACCTGCAGTGCACCGAACGCACATCGTCCCGGTGTCCTTCGGGAGAATGACATGATCAAGTGGGTTTTTGGGAGCATGACATTATTGAAGCAGGCTTCGCGCGAAACTCAGAAAGGCCTGCACATCGTGGAAGTCGGTGACCAGGCCGACTGAAACGCGCACTGCGCCGGAGGCTTTGCCGTCGATACACAGGCGGAAGTCGTCCACTGACAGGCGCTGCTCGTGGCCGGGCTGCGTGAAGCACACGTCCAGTTCGACGCGCGAGATGCCCAGCGCGATCTCGCCCGCGCCGGGGTTGCAGAAGCAGCCCGTGCGCAGCGAAATGTTGACGCGGTTGGCGGCCGCCTCGATGTCGCGGTGGTCAATGATCTGTCCGTCCTTGTTGTAGAAGTTGGCCGTCACCGCACCGCCGCGGCCTTCTGAACCGGTTGGGCCGTAAAGGCGTACGAGCGGTTCGCCGGTGGAGTGCTTCAGCCCCGTCAATTCGTCGAGCAGCCAGCCGGTCAGGCAGCGTACACGCTCATGGATCAGGTCGTAGCCGATGGCGGCGATGTGCCGCAGGCCGATCTCGACCGCGGGGATGTTGAGATAGTCCAGCGTGCCGTCCTCGAAGGCGGCTGCGCCGTCGGCCAGGTAGTATTTGTGGCCCTGCACCGAAGCGACCGTGATGGTGCCGCCCGCGAACCAGGGGCGGTGCAACTTGCCCAGTGCACTCTTGCGGGCGATCAGCGCGCCCAGGCCGGTGGGGTAGCCGAACATCTTGTAGAAGGATACCGGCACAAAATCGGGCTTGACCGCGCCCAGGTCGAGCTGGTTGGTGGGCACGTAGGCGGCCGCGTCCAGCAGCACGTCCCAGCCGACGGCGTGCGCCTGCTCGATCCACTCCAGGGAATGTTGCACGCCTGAGAAGTTGGATTGGGCGGGATAGGCGAACAGGTTGCGCTCGCCAGGTTGCGCGCGGGAGAGGTACTCACCCAGGGACTCGGCCTCCACGCACATGTCCGGCAGGGCCACCGGGACGTACGTCACCTCGGCGCCGCGGGCGGTGGCAAACTCACGGATGCCGTTGACGGAGTTGTGGTTGTCGAAGGTCAGCAGGTAATGCCCGCCCGGGAAGGGGTAGGATTCACCCACCAGCTTGAGCGCGCCGCTTGCGTTGGGCGTGAAGATGCACAGGTATTCTCCGGGGTCGGCGTGGAAGAACTCCAGCACGTAGGCGCGCGCCTTCTCGACCAACTCGGTGGCGGCCAGGGAGGTCGGGTTGGAGGAGTGAGGGTTGCCGTAAACGTTCTCTTTGAGCAACTGCTGGTGCGCACGCAACTGCGATTCAGCGTACAGCCCGCCGCCGGTGTAATCAAGGTAGACGTGTTCATCCTGATCCAGACGTGCGTACTCGCTGGCGCGCAGCTGGTCGAGGGCTTCGGTGGACTGGTAGGTGGGGTAGGCCTTCAGAAAGCGAACGAATTCGGGGTCGGGGTTTTGCATACGGCCTCCTGTGAGCCTTATTTAACCACAGATTTGTTCAACACGAATGGAAAGAGCATTAACCACGGAGGACGCAAGGGGACACGAAGATACCTGCCTCCGCCCCGTACTCTCCCCTGATTCGGGGGAGGAAAATCTTACGAAAAAAAAGGGGCGAGTTGGCGCGGAGCGCCGCTCGCCCCTTTTTTTGATTCTCACCCCCTTCCCACATTGGGAAGGGGGCCAGGGGGATGGGTAGGAGAAGTTTTTGGCTGTGGAAGGACCTTAGATATCCAGGCTGTAATCATTGTGAGGTCACAGTCAGGTCACGGGCTCCCCATCTTCCTGCACCTTGAACTGGCTCATGTACAGGTTGTAGTAGAAGCCTTTCTTCCTGATCAGCTCGTCGTGCACTCCGCGCTCCACGATCTGGCCATCTTTCAGCACCAGGATGACGTCGGCGTTGACAATGGTGGACAGGCGGTGGGCAATGACGAACGCGGTGCGCCCTTTCAGCAGCTCATCGAAAGCCTTCTGGATCAGGCGCTCGGTGCGGGTATCCACGCTGGAGGTGGCTTCGTCCAGGATAAGGATGCGTGGGTCCGCCAGCGCGGCGCGCGCGATGGCCAACAGCTGGCGCTGCCCCTGGCTGAGGCCGGAGCCCCGTTCGCCCAGCACGGTCTCGTACTTGTCGGGCATGCGCGCGATGAACGAGTCGGCGTTGGCAAGCCTGACGGCAGCCAGTACCTGCTCGTCCGTGGCGTCCGGGCGGCCGAAGCGCACGTTGTTCATGACCGTATCGCTGAACAGGAAGGTGTCCTGCAGTACGATACCGATCTGGCGCCGCAGCGATTCAGTTGTCACGTCGCACACATCGATGCCGTCGATCCTGACCGCGCCGGAGGTCGGGTCCCAGAAGCGCGGGATCAGGTTGATGATGGTAGTCTTGCCCGCGCCGGTCGGGCCGACGATGGCGATGGTCTGCCCCGGCTCGGCGGTGAAGGTCACGTCGTTGAGAACCGGTTCGTCGAGCTTGTAGGCCGAAGAGACATGGTCGAACTCCACCTTACCGACGATCTCAGGCATCTCTTTTGCGCCTGGTTTGGACTGTACCGAGGGCTCTTCATCCAGGATGCCGAAGATGCGCTCTGCGCCCGCGATGGCGTTCTGGATATTGGTCCACAACACGGAGATCTGCTGGATGGGTTGGTTGAAGCGCTGTACGTAGGCCAGGAAGGTCACCACCAGACCGAGCGAGACAACCGTACCCAGCAGCGTCTGCCCCTGCAGCAAATACCAGCCGCCCACGCCGGTCACGATCGCCAGCGCCAGATAGGACATGGCCTCCAGCGTCGGGGCCAAAGCCGAAGTGAAGGCCACCGCACGCACGTTGGCGTCGCGGTTGGCGGCATTGACCAGCTTGAACTGCTCGATGTTCTCACCCGCGCGGTTGAAGGCCTGCACCTCGCGCACGGCGGAGATGCTTTCCTGCAACTCTGCATTGACCGAGCCGATCTCCTGGCGTGCCAGGCGGAAGGCCTTACGGGCCTGCCCCGAGAAGTAGATCGTCGCCAGGAACATCAGCGGCGCGACCGCAAGCGAAAGCAGGGCAAAGGCCAGGCTGGTGGTGAACATGTTGTAGGCCACCCATACCAGCAGCAGGATTCCGCCGAAGACCTGCACCAATGCGAAAGAGACCGCCTGTTCGATAGCGCTGGTGTCGTTGGTGATGCGGCTCATCAGGTCGCCGGCCTCGTTTTCGGTGTAGTAGCCCAGCGAGAGTTTGTGCAGCTGCTCGAAGACCTCCACGCGCAGTTCGCGCAGCACATGCTGCCCGCTCCAGGACATGGTAAAGAAGGTCAGGCCGTTGAGCAGTGAGCCGCTCACGAACAATACAATGATGATGACGATCAGCCGGGCGAGTCCCGCCACGCGCTGGTCGCTGGTAATGGCGGCGGGATCGGGAGCCGGGTAACCGCCCATGGTGTACGCGTTGTAGACCAGTTTATGCGTGAAAGACAGGTTGGCTGGGTCGCCCGTCCCCAGCCAGCAGTTCGAGGCTGATTGACCGGATTGCGTGGCGGCGGCCGCAGGGGCGGTGGCCCCAAAGCTGCTGCCTGCACCCAGCGGGACGAGGAAACAGTCTGTGGCCTGACCGGTCAGGTCGGGCGTGGTCACCTGGGTCCAGGTTGCAACGACCACGAACAGGACCGCCAGGATAAGCATGTACCAGAAGCGGCCAAAGTAGGACCCAAGGCGGCCAAGGGTTTCGCTCAAGTTGCGGGGCTTGAGGTTGTCACTTTGCAGCAAGCCTTGCATACGTCCGCCGTGCATCATTGGGCACCTCTGAGATAAGAAGGTGACATTCTGAGGCGCAGAGCGCCGAAGAATCTTTGATTGGCACTACTAAAAAACGATGAGATTCTTCGCTCCCTTCGGTTGCTCAGAATGACATGTGGCAAGCAGGAAGTATTTATGCTAAACATACTGGGATTCACTTTCTTGTTGAGCTTCGCTGGCTTCAGAAGCCTGGTGTTCGGCCTCGTAGCTCAGGATCTGCGAGTTGTAAATCTCGGCGTACATGGGTTCGTTTTCCATTAAATCAGCGTGCTTTCCTATGGCAATCACCTCGCCCTTATCAAGCACCAGGATCACGTCGGCAGTCATGACGGTGCTGATGCGCTGCGCGATCACGAAGGAGGTGCGCCCTTCCATGAGTTTGTCGAGCGCCACCTGGATGAGCGACTCGGTCGCCAGGTCGACGCTGGAGGTGGAGTCGTCCAGGATCAGGATGCGCGGGTCCAGCAGCAGCGCGCGCGCGATGGCGATGCGCTGTTTCTGCCCACCGCTCAGGGTGGTGCCGCGTTCGCCGACGTGCGTATCGTAGCCCTGGGGGAATGACGTGATGAAGGCGTGCGCCTGGGCAGCCTGGGCGGCGGCTTCGATCTCTTCCTGCGTGGCCTCCGGCTTGCCGAAGGCGATGTTCTCGCGAATGCTGCCGCTGAAGAGGGTGGTTTCCTGCAGCACGATGCCAATCTTGGAACGCAGCGACTCGAGTTTGACATCGCGCAGGTCGTGACCGTCGATGGTGATACGCCCTTCACTGGGGTCGTAGAAACGCGGCAGCAGGTTGATGATGGTGCTCTTGCCGGAGCCGGTCGCGCCCAGCAGGGCGATGCGCTCGCCGGGTTTGGCCTCGAAGGTCACGTTCTTGAGCACCGGTTCGCCGCCGCCGAAATAGCGGAAGGTCACGTCTTCGAATTTGATTTCGCCGGTCACAGTCGGTAGTTTGATGGCCTCCGGTTTGTCGACGATGTCGTTCCTTGCATCCAGGATCTCGAAAATGCGGTCCGCCGAGGCGGCTGCCTGCCCGAATTGAGTAATGATGAATCCCAGTTGCGCTACCGGGAAGAAAAGGTAGATCAGGTAGAGCGAGAACTCCTGCCATTCACCGATCGTCAGCAGCCCGCTGATGATCTGCTGGCCGCCCACATACAGGATGGCTGCCTGGCCCAGGTTTGCGATCAGGAAGACCATCGGGAACATGAAGGTGAACAAACGCGCCAGCGCGATGGCCTGGTCCATGGTGGCGTCGGCGGCGTTACGGAATTTCCCTTGCTGCTCCACCTCACGCGTGAAGGCCTTGATGACCTTGATGCCCGCCAGATTTTCCTGCAGGATGGTGTTGAGGGTCGAGATCTTTTGCTGCACCTTGGTGAACATCGGCCGGGCAGCGCCGCTGAAAATGACGAACAGCACCATCGCGATCGGCAGGATGGGGATAGCCGTCCAGGCCAGCGCTGCGTTGGTGCTGAACAGGATGATGACCGTACCGCTCAACAGGATGATTGCGCCCACCAACTGCAGCAGGCCCTGACCGATGAACAGGCGCACCTTTTCGACATCGTCCGTGGCGCGGATCATCAACTGGCCGGTCTGGTTCTTGTCATGGTAGGAGAACGACAGGTTCTGGATCTTGGCGTACAGGTCGTTGCGCAGATCGTATGCGACGGACTGCGAGTTCTTCTCCGCCCAGTAAGCCTGCAGGAAGGCGAAGATTCCGCGCAGCAGGGCAAAGACCACAATGGCGGCCAGCGCTGTGACCAGAGCCCGGGGGGCATTCGCCAGGTCCGCTTCAAGCTGGACTCTGAGTTGGTCAAGTGTCAAATTGGACGGCTTGCCGGCAGCCTGCAGGATCTTTGGCAGCGCCGCCCCGATGGCCTGTGCCGGGATCGCATCGAGCGCGCCCAGAACCTGGCTGGCAAGGTAGCCGCTGGTGACAGCGTCGAGCACCAGCCGGATCATGCGCGGCACGGCAAGTTGCGATAGGGTCGCGATGAGCAGGAAGAAATAGGGCAGAGCCGCTTCGCGCCCGTAGTGGGTCAGGTAGCGTACGGCGCGCACCATCCCGCCGTTGGATTTATGGCGTTCCCCGCGCATCCGGGAGGTAGTTCGAGTCATGCTTGCTTGCAAAGGGTACTCCTTGGGTTATTGCGAGCCTTCGGGAAGCAATCTCAAGGATGGAAATTGCTCGAGATTGCCGCGGCAGCGTTGCTGGCTCGCAATGACAGGTATTATTATTTTTCAGCCACTTCCAAGTTTGCCCATCTTTGGCGGCTTGTTGATATCGATGCGCCCAAAGGATAGGCGGAACAAGATATAGTCCAGCAGATTGCCGGTCAGGTTGCCAATCCGTATCATACGCAGCGCCAGGTCGATCTGCGCGGTGGCAGCCTCGCCGTAGGTTTCCAGCAGGCGCTCCCGGGCTTCGGGGAGCGGGTCCGCGTCCGTCTCGGCCCAATGCTGGGCATAGCATAAGGCCGTCAATTGCTCTTCCGGGCACTTGTCCAGCAGACCGTCCCCGATGGAGCGGATTTCAGCCTCTGATATGCCTTGCAGCAAGGCCTGCTGGGCGTGGAAGTAGGAACAGTAGCGGCAGCCATTGACCTGCGTCACGGCCAGGAACAGCCGTTCACGAAAGGCCGGGTCCAGCTCCTGCATCATGGCGCGGATATCCTTCCGATCTGCCATGACTGTGCGTATATCGACCAGGAAATCACCAAAGCTTCGATACAGTCTGCGGTTGAAGGCTTTCATGCTCCCTCCCATTTCGAGATCCTACTCGCTCATGTCCCCGCCCGGGACAGGTTCCAGGCCTGAAGCGTTTGCCGCCTCAGCCAAAACAGCCAGGGCTGCGCTCACTTCTGCCTGTTCTTCCGGGTTAAGCCGGGCCGCCACCGCCTCCACCCAGCGGTACCGTTCCTGGATGCCTCGCTCGATCAAACCCTTACCTTGCGCGGAGAGCGACACCTGTTTTGCGCGGCGATCATTTGGATCTTCTGCCCGCTCAAGCAATCCGGCCTGGACGAGCTTCTCCACCAGCTGGCTGGCAGCGGCGTTGCTGATCTCCATGTGCTCGCTCAGGTCCGAGATGGCGCAATGCGGGCGGTGGTGCAGGTGCATGAGCAGGAAAAACTGCGGCATGGAAAATCCGCTGGCCTTGACGAACCGCGACCAGTCGCGCATCGAGCGGTGGGTGAAGGTCTCCATCCAGTCGTGGAGGAATTGGGAGAATTGCGTTGCGTTGGTCATCATTCACTTTCTTTTGCAAGAACCTGGATTTTTATCCAACAGCTTTTTTGAGAATATTCATGCCAGGGCAAAAAGCATGGGGCTGAAATAAGGGATGAGCCAGATGAACCAGACCACGAGGCTGAACTTATGAAAATTCACGATGGCCTTTTCGTCTTTTCGAACCAGGACGAGGGTGGCCCAGAGGGCATGGATCAGCATCAGGACGATGGCCAGCACCCCGGTCAGCCCGTGGATGTCGAACCGCATTCCGCCGGCCATCTCGAACATCAGGCCTGTGCCCCAGGTATCGCAGACCAGACCCAACCAGAAGAAGGCCAGATGCCAGGGCTTGAGCCGGCCTGAAATGCGCTCGCTCCACACGCCGATCGAATAGAGGAGCAGGGCAAAGTTGATGACGATGAAGGGGATACTCATTTCACCTGACATGGACTAACTCCTAGTGTTTTGATGATCACATCTGTCAACGACAGCACATGTGGGTGCATAGTTAAGGATGCTATTTAACCTAAGTTGCCGCAATACCGGTAATGTCATGCTCCCAAAGGGCTAGGACGGTGTGAGGGGCGGTTTATGCCCCTAAGCATCTCCCCGCACTCCGTGCGGGAGACCCTCACCTGCACTTACACCGAACGCAGTGCAGGTGCAAGTGTCGCTACACCCAGGGTGACAAAATTAAAGAGATTCATAGTTGGTAGCAACTTGAGCTATATAGTTAAGCGGGCTTAACTATATTCAAAACAGGAGCTTTGTCAAGCATTCCCCCGTTAGAGTTGTATTAGAGATCTCGGGCGCGGGCAGGAGACCACGGCCGTGGATGTTTCATTGCGCGGTATTGCCTCCATCTACCAGCAGTAATTGCCCGGTCACAAAGGAAGAATCATCGCACGCCAGGAAGAGCACGGCCCTGGCGATCTCTTCGGGCTGGGCGAAGCGCCCCATAGGAATGTCGGCGGCAGAGTCCTGCATGGCCTGCTCCTGCGTGACCGGATCGTCGTGCTCGAAGTAGCCCTGCTCCAGCCAGCGCTCCACGAAGGTATCCCCCGGGCAGACGGCGTTCACGCGAACCTTCTCGCGGGCGTGGTCGAGCGCCATGGAGCGCGTCATCTGTGCCACGGCGCCCTTGCTGACGGCGTAGGGCAGCGCATCCTTTGCCCCCACCACGGCCCAGTCGGAGGCGTTGTTGACGATCACGCCCCCACCCCCAGCGCGCAGGTGCGGGAGGACAAGCCTGGACATGCGCCAGACGGCCGTGACATTAATGGCCAATGTATCGTGCCAGTCCTCTTCGGTGACGCTTTCGGCTGTACCGCTGGTGACGATGCCGGCGTTGTTGAACAGGATGTCGAGGCGGCCGTACTCGGCCAGCGTCCGCTCGACGGCGCGGGCGCAGTCTTCGGGCTGTGTGTGGTCGGTCTGGACGAACAGGCAGGCGCCGCCCGCCGCCTCGATCTCCGCGACGACCGCCTGGCCTCGCTCCTGCCTGCGCCCCGTGATGACCACGTTGGCGCCCTCCTGCGCGAACAGGATGGCGGTGGCCGCCCCAATGCCGGAGGTGGCGCCGGTGATGAGGGCGACTTTATTCGAAAGTTTTCCAGACATGGTGGTCTCCTGTATGACCGTGGACCGAGGACAGTGAATATCGGTCTTCCGTCTTTTGTCCTTCGTCTTTGGTCAAAGCTCTTTCCGATAGAATCGATAGCGCTTGTAGATCTGCGCGCCTATGTGGTGCGCCAGCGGCCAGGTGTCGGGGTTTTCGTCACCGGTGATGGAAAGGTCGGCCCAGGTATAACCTTTGCCCACAGCGCGCCTGGCCATCTCGTCGAAGAGCAGCACGGCTACGCCGATGTCCCAATATTCGGGTGGGACGACGATGCTCTTGATGGAGAGGCACTTTGGCTTGAGAGTCCGGTAGCGCAGGTAACGCAGCGCGTCCCAGGGATAGCGCAGGCCGTTGAGGTGGATGATGAGTTCGTTGAAGTTTGGCACGCCGGGGAAGAAGCCCGCTGGCTGGCCGTCCACCTCGGCGAACAGGATCAGATCGACGTCCACAACGTCAAGCAGGGGCAGGATCATGGTTTCGATATCATTGCGCGTATAAGGGACGTAGTTGGGGAAGTGCCTCAAGGCGCGATTCTGCAGATCGACAATGCGATCGATCTCACGATCGAAATCGGCCATATTTGCGCTGCGCACGCTGAATTCAGGATTGCGCTGGCGCACGAGCTCTGCCAGCCGCCCCAGGCGTTGTATCCTTGGGGTCGACAGATCCAGGTCGACGGCGTAGGCCAGCCCGTCTTCGCCGTATTTTTGAAAGCCGTAGCGTTCGAAGAAAGCCTGGTAGTAGGGCGGGTGGTGCGCGCACAGGATGGCGGCCGGCCGGTCGCGACCTTCGATCAGCAAGCCGCGCGAGTCTTCGCGGTCCAGGTTGTAAGGACCATAGAGCGCGGTCATATCCCGCACACGGGCCCAGTCTTCGGCGAAGTGGAACATGGCATCGAAGACCGCATACTCTTCCAGGAACTCGACGAAGCCGTACATGCACTCGGCATGTCCAAAAGTACGCGTGTTGTTGTGGTCCTCCGCCAGGCAGAGCGTCCCGGCGGGCCGGCCGTCTTTCCAGGCCAGGAAGCACTCCGCATAGCCGTCCTTGAAGAACATGCCCTGCGCCGGATCGATGACCTTGGCGCGTTCCGGCAGCAACGGCGGCACCCACAGCGGATCGCCCCGGTAGATGCGCCAGGGGAAGCTCAGGAAAAGGCGTTTTTCGCGGGGAGAGGTGACGGGGCGGAGTTCGATCATGACAATTTTCAACAACGAACCACGAACGGCAATCTGCGGTCCGTCGTTTGCGGTTATATGGTTAGCATCACTATTGCACTCAGTGCCAGTATGATTCCGAGCACCTGGAGGCGCGAGATGCGCTCTTTAAGGAACAGCCAGGCCAGCAGGACGGTTCCGCCGGGATAGAGTGAGCTGAGTACGGCAGCGGTATCCAGACGGCCCGTCCGAGCCGAGAGGGCAAAGCTGGCGTTTCCAAGAGTATCCAGGATGCTGCTCAGAAGGATTGGCACTAGGCTCGCCTTTGTGGGCAGCCAGGGCTGACGGGTCAGTATAGCGTACCCAAGCAGACTTGCGACTGAGACGATGCGAACCCCGATCAATGGCCATAACAAAGAGATCTGGCTGGCGCGTTCAAAGAAGACGAAGAAACCTCCAAATGCAATTCCAGCGATTATGGGTTGTTGGAGTTCTGCAAACGGGACCCTCAGCTGACCCCCGCCAGAGATCAACCAGACAGCCGCCAAGGCCATGGCAAACCCAAACAGCACCCAAACACCCGGATTCTCATCGATGAAGAAACCAACCAGAACAGGCAGGGAAGCGGCCAGCACTCCCGAGACCGGGGCTGCCACGCTCATGCGTCCCTCTGCCAGGGCGCGGTACAGGAACAGCAGGCCTACGCCGCCGCAAATGCCAGCGCCGCTGGCCCAAAGTAAATCCTTCGGTGGTGGGACGGCTTCACCATTTAAGAGAACGAGGATCAACAATAAGCCCAGGCTGATCGCGTGTGCTACAGTTACCACGCCGTATGGATTGCTACGCTTGCTGGCAATTCCGCCGTTGAAATCTGCAGCGCCCCAAATGAGTGCGGCACCCAAGCCGAAGAGGAGTGATAGCAATTATTCCCCGCCCCTCATGGTAGCACCACCCTGGTTTCTGCCTGTGAATGGGTCTTCCGGTTTCGATGCAAAGTCGGGGAGATACCAAGCATACCGGAACCGTCTAACAGGCTTATGTGATGATCGGGCTTTTGCAATGACTGCTCCTGGTAGAGGAATATCTTATGGGTTACAGGGTCAACAAGATTATCGCACCCAAGGCCAATACAATTCCAAAGGCCTGGACTCGAGAGATCTTCTCTTTAAGGAACACCCAGGCCAGCAATACGGTTGCACCGGGGTAGAGCGAACCCAATACAGCAGTCACATCCAGACGCCCGATCTGGGTGGCGAGGGCGTAAAAAACAGTTCCAGAAATATCAACCACACCAATGAGAATCAATAACGGCCAATGATTTCGGGCTGGTTTCCAGGCCTTGCGGGATAGTGCAGTAAAAGTTAGTAATCCCGTAACGGAACCGCTGCGTGCGGCGACTACCGGCCAGTAAACAGCCTGTTGGCTGGCCAGATCCATAAGTACGAAAAATAATCCAAAAGTGATCCCAGCCCAGAACGGCAGGCTCAAATCGCTCGGTTTAATGCGGGCGATCCCTTCTTCGCTGGCAAGCATCCATACCGCTGCAAGTGCCAGCGAAAATCCGAGGAAGGTCAGAACAGCAGGTACCCCCTGAGTAACACTCCCCACGATAACGGGAATCGCAGCGGCCACCACTGCAGAGACAGGTGCGCCAATGCTCATTTTTCCTTCCGCTAAGGCGCGGTAGAGCAACATCAGACCGGTGCCACTGGCCATACCGGCAGCTACCCCGAAGATCAATTCCCGGCCAGCCGGAAGGGGTTCGCGCATAAACGCTGCAAAGATCCCCAGCAGTAGCAAACTACCAAAGTGAGAGACGATCACCACACCATAAGAATTGGTCTGTTTCGCGGCTATCCCTCCGCCAAAATTTGCTGCACCCCAGGTGAGGGCGGAAAGTAGTCCAAGCAGGATGGGTAGGGTGGGCATGATGTTCTCCTGATGGATTTTATCCGCTAATCTTCGTGAATGGGCGCAAAAACCTGATGCATTCGTGTGGGTTAGCGCTAATTCGCGGATCGAATTCATTGAGAAAGGAAGCTATAACTTCCCCGCGGCTTTAGCGCGCTCCAGCACCCCCCGGGCGTTCTTCACAATGGGCAGGTCGATCATCCTGCCGTCCATGGCGAAGGCGCCCTTACCCTGTTTCTGGCTGGCTTCGAAGAGATCGACCAGTTGTTGGGCATGGGCGACGGCCGATTCGGAAGGTGTGAAGGCAGCCTGGACCGGTCCGACCTGCGCGGGGTGGATGATCTGCTTGCCGCTAAAGCCAAGCTGAGCGCCGAACTCGGCTTCTTTCTGGACGAAGTCGAGGTCTTTAAAATCGATCGTGACGATGTCGATGGCCTGCAGCCCATAAGCCCCACAGGTCGTGACGACTGCCTGACGTGCGTACAGCAACTCGATGGCCTCGGGCGTGCGGGTGGCACCGATGCTGGCGGCGAAATCCTCCCCGCCGAAAATGATAGCCTCCAGGCGCGGGGTGGCGCCCGCGATCTCCTGCAGGTTCAGGATGCCACGCGCGGTTTCCACATCCACCAGCAGGCGGATGCCGCCCATGGGCAGGCCCTGCGCCAGTTCGAACGATTCGATCCCCGCGCTGACCCATCCCACCTGATCGGCCCTCTCCACCTTTGGGAGCACGATCGTGTCCGGTCGGGCGGCCAGAGCCGCGGAGAGGTCATCGGATTCGAAACCAGAGCCGACGCCATTGAGGCGGATGCAGCGCTCGGAGGCGCCGAAGTCCAGTTCGTGCACTGCCTCTGCGATCACGGCGCGCGCTTCGGCCTTCTTGTTGAGCGCTACGCCGTCCTCCAGATCCATGCAGATGCAGTCCACGCCCAGGGTGGTGGCCTTTTCGATCTTGTGCCGGTCGTCACCGGGCATGTAGAGCAGTGCGCGTCTGGCGTGCATAACCGTACTTTCCTTTACCTGAGATTCTTCGGGCACTTCGTGCCCTCAGAATGACACCTTGGGGGCTATTATACGTTGATTGGGAACGCCTGAGATATAATCCTCCCAACTTTTGAAACTGAGGATCATCGATGACGGCATCTTCCCCCGCAGTAGACTATTCCCAAAAATGGCACGTGCTCCTGGCGGTCGGTATGGGCGTGTTCCTGGCGACGATCGATGGCAGCATCGTCAACATCTCCCTGCCGACGCTGGTGGGCGCATTCCAGACCGACTTTGCGCTGGTGCAGTGGGTTGTGCTGGCTTACCTACTGACTGTGACCATACTGATGCTGGGCGTGGGCCGCCTGGCAGACATCTATGGAAAGAAGCCCATTTATACAGCAGGTTTCATCGTCTTCACGACCGGTTCGGTCTTATGCGGGTTGTCGCCAACGATCGGCATCCTGATTGGCTTCCGTGTGCTGCAGGCAGTTGGCGCCTCCATGGTCATGGCGCTGGGTATGGCTATCGTTACCGAAGCTTTTCCCGCTACAGAGCGAGGGCGCGCGCTTGGCATCAGCGGGACGATCGTTTCGGTGGGTATCGCGGTCGGCCCGACGCTGGGCGGCCTGATCGTCCAGAACCTGTCCTGGCATTGGATCTTCTTCGTGAACCTGCCCATCGGGATCATCGGCACGTTCCTGGTCGTGCGCTACGTGCCCGCCTTCAAGCCGCCGGGCGGGCAGCGTTTCGACTATCTGGGCGCGCTGACGCTGTGCACGGCGCTGCTTTCGCTGCTGGTCGCCCTGACGCTTGGCCAATATAACGGATTTGGCGATCACGCGGTCCTGACCCTGGCAGGCACCTTCGTGCTCTTCTTGATGCTCTTCATTAGGATAGAGTTGCGCATGGATCAGCCGATGGTCGACCTGCGCCTGTTCCGCAACAGCCTGTTCTCGGTCTCGCTGACAACCGGCTTCATCATCTTCATCTGCCTGGCGGGCACGCTGCTGCTGATGCCGTTCTACGCGGAGAACGTGCTGGGCTACGACCCCCAGCAAACCGGATTGCTGATGGCCACGGTGCCCGTTGCGCTCGGGATCATCGCTCCGATCTCGGGATCGCTTTCCGATCGTTTTGGTTCGCGACCGATCACGGTGGCCGGCCTGGCGGTGCTGGCGGCTGGTTTCCTGGCGGTCAGTTCGCTGGATGCCGGGACCACTACCCTGGGCTACGTCCTGCGCTTCTTACCGGTGGGATTGGGGATGGGTATTTTCCAGTCCCCCAACAACAGCGCCATTATGGGCGCTGCGCCGCGGGAGCGGTTGGGGATCGCCTCTGGCATGCTGGCGGTCACCCGCACCCTGGGCCAGACGACCGGCATCGCTACACTGGGAGCCCTGTGGGCGGGACAGGTCTTCAAGTATGTTGGGAAGGTACTGCCGGGCGGCGCAACGGACGCCCCGATCCCCGCACAGGTGTTTGCCCTGCGCGATACGTTCGTGATCGTGAGCGTATTGATCGTGGCAGCGCTGCTGCTCAGCATCTGGGGGCTGGCGGAAGAGGGGAAACAAAAAGAGTAGGGCGGGTTTTCAACCCGCCGAATGTGTGATGAACTTCCTTGTGTCGTGTCGGGCTAAAAGCCCGACCTACTTATTGCCCAGCCCTGTCAGCGCTTCGCTGACCTGCCACAACCTTCTCGCAGCGCTCTCGTCGTGAGAGGCGGGGTCGGAAGGCACCACCCGTTCGCGCACGAAATACTTGCCTGTGACGCCTGCCACTTCCGGCGAGGAAGCCAGGTAGACGGCCGTGCTGGCGCCCTGCTCAGGCGTCAGTGAGTTGCGGTGAACCACCGGCAGGAACAGACGGACCAGCCAGCCGTTGTTGGCGGCCATGTTGGTGCGCACGAAACCGGGGTGCATGGCGTTGGCCGTCACGCCTGTATCTTCCAGCCGGCGGGCGAGCTCGTAGGTGAAGTACAGGTTGGCCAGCTTGGAGCGACCATAAGCGCGTCCGGCCCAGTAGCCTCGTTTCAATTCCAAATTATCAAAATCGAGATGTTTTCCGCGGTGGGAGTTGGAGGAGACGTTGACGATCCGCGCCGGGGCGCTGTCTTTCAGGGTGTCGAGCAGCAGGTTCGTGAGCAGGAAGTAGGCCAGGTGGTTGAGGGCGAAGCTCATCTCGATGCCGTCGGCGCTGAGCTGGCGGCGAAAGAAGATGCCGGCAGCGTTGTTGACCAGCACGTCAAGCTGCTGGTAGCGGGTTTTGAACTCGGCCGACAGCGCCTGCACCTGGGCCTGGACGGCGAGGTCCGCTACAAGGTAGTTCACATCCGGGTTGCCGGTTTCGGCCTTGATAGCGTCGATGGTGCTCTGGCAGCGCACTTCGTTACGACCGACAATAACGACGGTAGCGCCCAGCTCGGCCAGGCCTTTGGCGGCCGCCTGGCCGATGCCGTGCGTTGCGCCGGTGATGAGACAGATTTTATTTTGCATAGGTGTTTTGTGTCATGCTCTGGGCTGCGTGGGCAGTACTCACATCAGCGTAATCGTACGAGCGATAACTATCGCGATGGGTATAGTATAAATGTTTTTCTTAAAACCGCGGCGCTTGTGAAACTTTTCTTGTACAATGTATTTGTCTGCACTTACAGAAATCCTGATCAGGAGGAGCAACCGCAATGAGACCTGTGTATGCCATCTCGGGTGGGGTGTCCAAGTTCGCCAAAGCCCGGCCCGACAAAACTTTCCAGGCCATCGTCAAGGAAGCGTATGACTACGCCATCAACGACATCGGCCTGGACTTCGAGACGTTCACGCGCATCGTGGACGGATCGGTCACCTCGTACTTCTCGGATCATTTCTCCCGGCAGTTGATGGCCGCCATCATGGCCCAGGACTATCTGGGTCTGTGCCCAAAGCCCAGTCACCGCGTGGAAGGCGGCGGTGCGACGGGGGGCATCTGTTTCCAGGAAGCGTGGAAATCGATTGCCAGTGGGCACATGGACGTGTGCGTGGCGTACGGTTTCGAGATCATGTCCCACGTGGAAACCTGGAAGGGCAACGAGTTCATCGCTCTGGCCTCCGACGTGTCGGTCGACTACCCCGTCGGAGGTTTTTATTCGGGTTACTACGCCATGATGGTCACGCGCCATATGAAGGAATTCGGCACCACCGTCGAGCAGCTGGCGCACGTCAGTGTGAAGAATCACATCAATGCTTACCACAATCCCTATTCCCAGAAGCGCAATCGTTACACCATTCAGGACGTGCGCAACGCGCCCATGGTGGCCTGGCCATTGACCCGTCTCGATATCTGTGTGATGTCGGACGGCGCGGCGGCGACCATTCTTGTTTCGGAAGAGGGGCTGAAGAAACTGGAAGCAGCCGGGGCGAAGATCGCCCGTCCGCTGGTCAGGGTGGCCGGTATCGGGCGCGGCACGGACGCCATGCGCATGGCCGACCGCCCGCATGTGGATTATGATACCTTCATGGAAAACTATGCCACCGAGCAGGAGAAGGCTTCGGACGATACGAAGGCCTACTACAAAAAACTCTGGGACCATGGTACACGCTATCCAGGCGTGCACTCCTTCCGTGCCGGGCGCACGGCAGGCAACATGGCCTGGAAACATGCCGGTGTCCATGACCCGCTCAACGACCTGGACTTTGTGGAACTGCATGATGCCTATACTTCGTCCGAGGTCCAGACCTACGAAGACCTGGGTCTGTGTCGCTACGGCGAGGGCGGCGCGTTTGCTGCTTCGGGGGCGGCTTTTATGCCGGGCCTGGACTACGGCCTGAAACTGGCGGATAAGCCGGCCTGTCCGGTCAATCCCTCGGGCGGGCTGATCGCCTGCGGACATCCCGTTGGCGCGACCGGTCTGATGCAGGCGGTCTTTGCCATCTGGCAGGTACAGGGGACGGTCAAAGCGCATTTCAAAGATGACAGTCTGCAGGTCCGGGATGCCAGGCGAGGCGCCATTCACAGCCATGCCGGAACAGGCACGTATGTCACGGTCTCAGTTCTGGAACGGGAGGGTTAGGCCATGTCCAAGTTACCATCCAGACGCGAAGAAACCCTGGGAGGTTTCATCGTCCACGGCGTGCCTTTCCCAAAGGAGACTGACCCGGATGCGCTGGCCTTCTTGAAAAAGATGGCGCCCATCCAGATCGAGCAGCCTTACCAGGTCACCTACCTGCACTCGTACGGGCAGGACAGCCCCTGGTTTGCCGGGCTGGCCAACAAGCGTCTGCTTGCCAGCCAGGATCCGGTGCATGGCTATACCTATGCCAACCCGCGCGGCCACGATATGTACTCCGGCGCTGAAACGGACTGGATCGATATCACCGAGCGCCCCGCCAAAGTGCACGCCTTCACGGTCTGTCACTTTGGCTCGGAGGAGTTCCTGCCTGAAACGCCATTCGTACTGGCGCTGATCGAGTTCGAAGGGGTGAATACGCTGCTGCTGACACGCCTGATGGGCGTTGACCCGATGGAGGCGACGCTGGACTGGATCGGCATGGACGTGCAGCCGAACTTCCTGCGCAATTCGAAGCTAAAACCGACGGATGTGTATTTCGCGCCAAAAGAATAGAAAGTAGTGGATATTAACAAGGACTCCGCGCCTGGCGGAGTCCTTGTTCTTTTGCATATACAGTAGGAGCTAAACGATTGTGACTTCCGCGCCCTCATAGCTCGTCTCCAATTCAAAAATCCGCGCGCTCAGCCCGACAGTTTCAAATGCCCTTTTCATCGCCTGCCCAATCCCTGTCCCCTCCTGTGATGAAAAGGCGATCAGGCCGGGTCCGGCTCCGGAAAGCGCCACCGCAGCCGCGCCTGCACCCTTGCCTGCTTCGAGCGCCGCGATGGCGCCCGGGATGAGCGGCAGGCGGTACGGCTGGTGCAGGCTGTCTTTCATGGCGATCCCCAGCAAGTCCAGGTTCCCGGTGCGCAAGGCCTCGGTCACCAGCACGGCGCGGCTGATGTTGTAAATGGCATCTACCCGCTCGACCTGTTTGGGCAGGATCGCGCGCGCCTGCCTGGTGGGGAAGTCGAAATCGGGCAGCACGATCGTGGCATGGATCGCCCCGTGATTGGCCTTGGCAGGCAGCTTCATTGAGATGACCCGGTCTTCGAAGACGATCGAGGCGACCAGTCCGCCCAACATGGCCGGGGCAACGTTGTCGGGATGGCCTTCGGTCTCGATGGCCAGTTTCAAGATCTGCTCATCCGTGAAGGGATTTCCAAGCAGGGCGTTTGCACCCAGCATCCCGGTCAACATAGCAGCAGAACTGGAGCCCATCCCTGAGCCAAGCGGTATGCGGTTAAGACAGTGGGCGTGTAATCCGGGGCAGGGCTTACCGGCCAACTCGAAGACCTGCAGGGCGGCTTCCACCACGGCGTTCTCGGCGTTCCCTGGCAGGATCTCTTCCCCTTCTCCGCTGATGGCCACAGACATCAGGCTGTCGTCGGTGCAGGTAAACTCAGCTTCGTTCCATAAATTCAATGCCAATCCCAGGGCATCAAAGCCGGGACCAAGGTTGGCGGTAGTTGCGGGAACTTTTACAAGGACTTTCATGGTTCTATCCTTTCACCATGAGAGCACTAAGCCCGTATGGTTTTTCTTTGAGAAGAAGGATCATGCGCTCTGTGCACCATTGTGGTGAACTATCTCAAAATCAATTCTTCCAGGGCCTGTAACTTCGGCGGGATGACCAACGGTTTCTGCATGGACCGGGTAATGATCTCTGGATCTTTGAGCCCGTGCCCGGTACACACGGATACAATGCGTTTGCCTCTGGGATTCAAATGTCCAATGGCGATTTCTGAGGCCAGACCTGCCAACCCGGCTGCGGAAGCCGGTTCAACCCAGAGACCTTCACTTTCGGCCAGCATTTTTTGCATATCCAGGATTTGCTCATCAGTAGCGGCAATGATAACCCCCCCGGATTCATCCGCTGCTTGCACGGCCTGTTCCCCACGGGCAGGCTTGCCGATGCGGATAGCGGTGGCAACCGTTTCCGGCTTTTCGACCGGGTGCCCGAGCACCAGCGGGGCGGCCCCCGCAGCCTGAACGCCCAGCATGCCGGGCAGGCCCGTTGATTTGAGTCCGTCGTATTGCTTGAATCCAGCCCAATAGGCGGTGATATTGCCGGCGTTACCCACCGGAAGGCACAGCCAATCAGGCGCGGACTCAAGCGCATCACAAATCTCAAATGCAGCCGTTTTCTGCCCCTCAATGCGGTAAGGGTTGATCGAATTGACCAGGCAGATAGGGTGCTTGTCTGTGATCTCGATAACCATCTTCAGCGCATCGTCGAACGACCCGTCGATTTGTAACACCTGCGCGCCGTAGGCCACCGCCCCGGCCAATTTCCCGGCCGCGACCTTCCCCTGGGGGATCAATACGATGGCTTTTATCCCGGCGCGCGCTGCGTAGGCAGCCGCTGAGGCAGCGGTGTTGCCGGTGGAAGCGCAGATGACAGTAGTTGCGCCTCTCCCGACGGCTTCACTGATGGCAGCGGTCATGCCGCGATCCTTGAAGGAGCCGGTGGGATTCAGGCCTTCGTACTTGACCCACAATTCGAACCCGCCTCCTAGCTCGCGGACCAGGTTTGCGGTCGGGATGAGGGGAGTGTCCCCTTCCAGCAATGTGATTCGCGCGGTATGAGGCGGAAGGTCAAGCAGACCTTCGTATCTGTCAAGCAGACCGGCATAGTGTGGCATGAGATCTCCTCAATACGTTCTATTGGCGGCACCTGTAACCAGGTCGGTTCAAAGGCAATCGCCCGCAAGCAAAACGGAAAAACACATCCGAAGCTTCCTGGCTTCGGATGTGTTGAGGTGCAATCCGAGCGAGGCTGCTAAGCGGGCGAGGTTGTAGTTTTGAGAGTCCGGTGCGCGGCCATGGTTGACCTGTATTGTAAAGGAAATTACCGGAATTGGGATTTGGTTTTTATGGTTCCCGGTACATATCCTCGTGATAAGATTACCCCCGTGAATTTTTCCAAGATCACCGAAGACCTCTTCATCGGTACCACGCCCAGCGTGTCGGAGTACGATCGGCTACGAGACCTGGGCGTGCAGCTGGTCATCAACATGCGCGTTGAACATCGGTTGCAGCCAGATCCACACGATCCGCCGCTGACACTTTTGTGGCTGCCGAGCTTTGACAGCCCGCTCATACCCATATCTATTCGATTGCTAAAGCGCGGTGCACAGGCTGCCTTGAAAACCGTGCAGGTTGGTGGAAAAGTTTATGCACATTGTGCCGGAGGAGTCCATCGCGGTGCAGCGATGGGTGCAGCTGTCCTGGTTGCACAGGGGCACCTTCCAGAAGAAGCGATGGCATTGATCAAGGCCCGCAGACCAATGGCTGATCCCGGAGTATTCTATATTCGCAACCGAATTCTGGGCTTCGCACGTCAGTGGCAGCCTGGCTGATCAAACAAAAAGCGGCGCTTTGTCGCGCCGCTGCTCTTGAAGAACCACACGCTCAGGCAGTTGGAGTGGGATTGTCCTTATCGTAGACGAATACCTGCACATCCAAGCCCTCGGTCAGCAGATCCAGAACCGGTTGGAAAGTGGCGTCCTTGATCGCCTGCATATCCCCGACCGGTGCGTAAACAGAGATGCGCGCTTCCTCATCCGAGATCTTGACAACCTTGACTTCCGCGCTTTTGCTGGCGGCGGAAATAGTGGCCTGTATCTTCTGGATGGCATCATCGATCGTCATCACGGCTGACTGTTCTCTTGGCCTCCATTATACAAGTAAAAAATTTCAGCGGCATAAACCGGACAGAGCCTAGGAGTGGAAACTTGCCACTGTGACTCCTTCCCCACCTTCTTTAGGGCTGGCTTCCTCATAGGAAGAAACATGCGCACTCTGGCGCAGTGCTTCGCGTACCACCTGGCGAAGTTTTCCAGTCCCCTTGCCGTGGATGATGCGCACATACAGCAAGCCGGCTGAATAAGCCTGGTCAAGATAGCGCTCAAGCATGTCAAGTGCGTCGTCCGAGGCCTGCCCGCGCAGGTCCAACTCCAGACCGGGCGAGGGGCGCACGTTGAACGTTGTGCCAGTGGGAGTGTGCCTTCCAGCCTCCACCGGTGAGCCATCCCCAGTTTCTTGGATTGGAGACCTTCGCTCCAATTCGGACAACTTTGCCCGGATGCGCAACGTGCCAACCTGAACTTCGGCTTCGGACTCCCCAAGGGCGGTCAGCACACCTTCCGTGTTCAACGTGCGGACGAGCACTTTTTCTCCCAACCTTAGAGTTTCCGGAGCGGAGGGCGCAGCTTCAGGCGTGCGGCGGGTGACCGGTGCGGTGACTTGCTCTTCGATTTTCTCAACCTGCTCCTCGGCTTCTTTGAGCGCCTGCAGCGGTTGGCGGGCCTTCTTGAGCTGGGATTTCAGGGATTCAAGGTTGCGCTTGAGCACGGCAACCTCCAGCTCGACTTCAGCGCGCGCTTTGGCAATGATTTCACGGCGCTCATCCTCGATAGCGGCAAGGCGGGCGTCCAGTTCCAGGTTGAGGTCCTCGGTTTTTTTGCGAGCTTTGGTGGTCTTCTCGCGTTCGCGGCCCGCCCGGTTGCGTTCTTTGCGGATGTCGTCGAGCAGTTTGTCGGCACGCAGATTCTCGGGATTGATCTCATTCTTCGCCGAGTCGACGATTTTCGCGTCCAGTCCCAGGCGTGTAGCAATGGCCAGGGCGTTCGAGCGGCCGGGAAGGCCAATGGTCAACTTGTAGGTGGGGCGCAGGGTTTTGATGTCGAATTCGAGTGAGGCATTCACCACGCCCTCGGTGGCGTGCGCGTAGGTCTTGAGTTCGGGGTAATGGGTGGCGACCAGCGTTGTGATGCCAAGTTCCAACAAGTGGGCCAGGAGCGCGCGGGCCAGGGCAGCGCCTTCCTGCGGATCTGTGCCGGCGCCTAATTCGTCCAGAATGACCAGCGAGCGCTTATCCGCCCGTTTCAGGATGCGGACGATGTTGGTCAGGTGACCCGAGAAGGTGCTGAGCGATTGTTCGATGGATTGCTCATCGCCGATATCCGCCCAGACGGCCTCAAAGCACGAAAGTTCTGAACCACTGCTCGCCGGAATGTGCAATCCAGACTGCGCCATGAGCACCAGCAGGCCGACGGTCTTGAGTGAGACGGTTTTACCGCCTGTGTTGGGGCCGGTGATCACCAGGGCGCGGATGCCGGGTTTAAGTTCAACTGTGATAGGTACAACTGTTTTGGGATCGAGGAGTGGGTGCCTGGCCTGGATGAGATGACAGACGACGGACGGCGGCTGCCCCTGGTCCGTTGTGTGTCGCTTATGATCTATCGCGTGCAGAATAGGTTCCGCAGCCCTGATCTCCTCTGCATATTTCGCCTTGGCAAGCGTCAGGTCGAGCACGGCCAGGCTTTCAATGCCGTAGTTCAGGTCGCTGGCATGCTCGCCGACCTGGGTGCAGAGCTCCGCCAATACCCGACGCACCTCGTCGCGTTCGGCCAGTTCCAGTTCTCGTATCTGGTTGTTGAGTTCGACGACTGCCAGAGGTTCGATAAAGAGCGTTGCCCCGGAAGAGGACTGGTCATGGACGACCGCCTTGATGCGCCCTTTGAACTCAGCGCGGAGCGGGATGACGAAGCGCCCATCTCGCTGGGTGATGATGGTCTCCTGCAGCATCGAAGCGGATTTACTATCTGTCAGGTATTTTTGCAGCTTGCTCATCAGGCGGTCGTGCGCAACCTTCAGTTCGCGCCTCAGGCTGGTTAACTTTTGGGAGGCGGAGTCAAGCACGTCACCGCGCTCGGAGAGCACCCGGGAGATGGCATCCACCAGGCCGTAAGTTTCGGGCAACCCTTTTGCAATTTCTGCCAGGCGTGGCGCTTCAGAGGCTGCGGCCTCAAGGGACTTCTTCAGGTCCCGGCAGGCGATCAGGGTGGATTTGACGTCCAGCAAAGCCTGTGGTTCCAGCACTCCACCCCTCGCTGCCAGGTCTACCGAAGCCCGGATGTCATGGGATCCACCAACAGTAAGATCGCGTGTCGCAAGCAGGTAACGCGCCTCGCTTGTCTCAGCCAACCAGCGTTGAGCTTCGTCTATACTGGAAGTAGGTTTTAGCGCCAGCGCCAATGCTCGCGAGGCGCTGAAGTCACAGAACCTTGAAAGGCGTTCCAGGATTTTTTCATATTCGAGCACATGCAGGCTTTTAGAGTTCATTGCGGGAGGGATTAAACCACAGATGCACAGGGATGTACACTGGATTTGAACTCTTTGCAGTCCCTCGACTGGAAGGAGTGGTGGGGTGGCTTGAGCGGTGCGTCCTATTCAGTTCGGGCAGCCAGGGCGGCGCCAACGATGCCGGCCTCATTCAGAAATTGAGCCGGCACGACATGGGTGTCGATCGTTAACAAGGGTAAGAACTGTTCATGTTCCTTGCTGATACCTCCTCCGATGATGAACAGGTTGGGCCAGAAGAGCGCCTCGATGGTGGCCAGGAATCGATTCAGGCGTTTGGCGTACTTCTTCCAGGAGAGCCCTTCTCGTTGACGGGCGGCGTCTGATGCGCGAGTTTCTGCCTCCTTGCCGCGAACTTCGAGGTGGCCAAATTCAGTGTTCGGGAGTAGCCTGCCGCGATGGAAGACTGCCGACCCGATCCCTGTGCCAAGCGTGATCATGATGACCGTTCCCGGTTGCCCAATCCCTGCACCGAATGCCATCTCCGCTAATCCTGCTGCGTCGGCATCGTTGAGCGTCGTGCAAGGACAGGCGGTGGCTTTAGAGAATAAACTGTCCGCATTGCTGCCAACCCATTTTTCTGAAATATTCGCCGCCATCATCACCGCCCCGCCTTTGATGGGCGCCGGGAAGCCGATGCCGATCGGTCCGGTCCAATTAAAAATTTGGACGAGTTGGGCCACCACCTCCACGACAGGCTTCGGTTCAGCGCCTCTGGGAGTCTTAATGCGGTAACGTTCAGCGAGCAGTTCGCCAGTGGTGCTGTCTACCGGTGCGCCTTTGATGCCCGAACCGCCTATGTCTATGCCAAGGATGTGCATGAAGTACTCCTATCCTGCTGCTTTGATTTACCTGATGTCATTATCCAGTATTATAGTTTCATATTCACCTTGAAAAATCGGTGATTGACAACTTGTCAGAGTGGTGGTATGCTATTACTCGAAGGATACTGGTAAGTTCGCGGTACGTGTACGACGAAGGCGGCTCACGGTGTAATCCGTGAGCTTTTTTGTTGACTGTCCGGCCGAACGATACAGGACCCTGAAACTATTTTCTTTTTTGCCATAAGGAGGCAAACACAATGTCCGAACGTATTACCGGCACAGTCAAATGGTTCAATGGGAGCAAGGGCTACGGCTTTATTGCTCACGAAGGTGGCGAGGATGTCTTCGTACACTTCAGCGCCATTCAGGCTGACGGCTTCCGCAGCCTGGAAGAGGGCCAAAAGGTCGAGTTCGAAATCGAACAAGGACCGAAAGGTTTGCAGGCCGCCAACGTGACCGTTGCCGGTTACTAAACCGAGCTGTGCATTTCAAAAATCCCCGGGAGTTCTTCCGGGGATTTTTTTGTTTTCATGGGATCAGAACCCCGTTTGAGTCATTCGTGGAATTGAAGGGAATCGAAAAGGCATGGTTGTTCGCAGAACAACCATGCCTTTTTAGTCTTTGATTTCTACAGGCGGTATCTACCCGTGCTGGCTCATAAAGTGTTCCATGCGCCGCAGAGCCTCCTCGATCTGGTCGTAGGCGGTCGCGTAGCAAGCACGCACAAAGCCCTCACCGCCAGGGCCGAAGGCGTTCCCTGGAACCACAGCCACGCCTTCTTCTTTGAGCAAGGCTTCGGCAAAGGTTTCATCGTCCAGCCCAGAGGCAGAGATGTTCGGGAAAGCGTAAAATGCACCGCGCGGCTCAAAGGTCTTGAGACCCAGGCGGTTAAGCCCGGCAACAAGCAGGCGCCGGCGGCGATCATATTCTGCAACCATCTCCTGGACGTGAGGCTCTCCGCTCTTGAGCGCTGCCAGGGCAGCATCCTGTGCAGTGGTCGGCGCGGACATGATGGTGTACTGGTGGATGCGCACCAGGCCTTTGATGATATCCGCCGGCCCACAGGCATAGCCGATACGCCAACCGGTCATGGCGTAATCTTTGGAGAATCCCCCCAGCAGGATGGTGCGTTGTTTGATGCTTTCATCCAATGCAGGGAAGCAAACATGTTCGAAATTGTAGACCAGTCGGTCGTAAATCTCATCAGAGACGATCAGCAGGTTATTTTCCTCGGCGATTTTGACAATCTCGAGCAACACTTCACGCTCTGCCACAGCACCGGTGGGGTTACTGGGGTACCCGACGAAAATAACCTTGGTCCGCGGGGAAAGCGCCTTACGAATATCTGCCGGATCAACCGTGAAGTTGTTCTCGAGATGGGCGGGGATTTCGACAGGCACGCCGCCTGCCAGGATTACCTCTGCCTGATAGGAAACGAAACAAGGTGTAGGGATGATGACCTCATCCCCCGGGTCGAGTATGGCGGTCATGGTTAGATAAAGCGCTTCAGAGACACCTACCGTGGCAATGATTTCATCCTGCGGGTTATAGGTGATGCCGTAGAGTTTTTGCAGGTTCTCTGAAATGGCCTGCCGTAGTTCGATCTTGCCCCAATTCGAGGTGTAATGTGTTTCGCCCTTTTGAAGTGAGCGGATGCCGGCTCGTAGAATGGGCTCAGGCGTGGTGAAATCCGGTTCGCCAATACCCAAAGAGATGACATCCTTCATGGTCGCAGCAATATCAAAGAATTTCCGGATGCCTGAAGGTTTCAGGCCGGCCACGCGTTTGGATAAATAGCGCGCACTCTCAATTTCTTGCATTGAACCTCCGTTGGTTGGTGTCGGCGTACGTTGCAGAGCAACGGTACTCCCTTTGGAACAGAAACTTACCAGGTTCGCCTGGATGGCTCACAGCGACGAGGTGATTGGTTGTACTTCCCATTCATCGGGAATTTCCCGATAGGTCAATTCAAAGACGCGCCTGTCAGAAGTCTGCACCCGGAACCCTTTCTCTCCGGGGCCGCGCCAGCGCGCCAGGATCTCTGCAATCTCGAAGCGTTGTTCCTCCCAGGTCAGCGCCAGCGGACGTTCGGCGTACTGCGAATCGGAGCGGCATTCCACAAGTTCACGCTTCAAAGCGGACATAGGAATTGTCACCGATATTCAGAGAGGCAGCTTCTTCTTTGTTGGATTGCCCAAGCACCTCACAGTTGCGGCCGATCAAAGAGTGAGTCAGTGCTGCCCGTTGGATGCGAGTCCCTTCTTCGACAATGCTATCCTGAATGACTGCCTGATTGATCTTGCAATTAGGGCCGATCGAGACATCCGGTCCAATGACTGCCTCGCTGATATCAGCGGTAGGGTGGATGAAGACCGGTGGAAGGACTTTTACGCTGGCGCGTGGTTCTACTTCAGGCTGGAGGCGTTTCAACAGGTAGCGGTTGGTTTCCAGAGTGGCGTCGATCGTGCCGGTGTCAAGCCAGGTGTTCACGCGCTCCGTACGTATTAGGGCGCCCTTTTCGAGCAAGATGTTAATGGCATCGGTCAGAAAGAATTCATGCTTGAGCTGGACATTGCGGCTCATCTGTTGCTCGATGGCGTCCATCAAAACATCACCGCTTTGAAAGTAATAACAGCCGACCACTGCAAGAGCGTTTTCTTTACTTTGAGGTTTTTCTATAAATCGCGTTACCCAACCCTCCTGATTGACCTCGGCCACGCCGAAGCGGCGGGGGTCAGGTACCTGCTTGACCCAGGCCACGCCGTTGCTCTTCTCGCGTTCCAAAAAAGAGAAGTCGGTTTCAATCAGCGTATCTGAAAAAATCATCAGCATCTTTCCGGTCAGATACTGGCGCGCCAGGTAGAGGGCATGCGATTGTCCCTTCATTTCGCCTTGCACGACGTAGTGCGCCTTGATATCCGGGTAGTGCTCATTTATGAAAGCAGGGATTTGTGTCTCGCCAAGATAAGGCCCCACGATGAAAATATATTCTGTCCGTTTGGGGTCTGGCAGGGTCGCAAAGACATCCATCAGATGTTCGAAGGCGCTCTTGCCTGCCACGCTGACCAATGGTTTGGGTTTGTTCCAGGTGTGGGGGCGCATGCGCGTCCCCCAGCCTGCCATGGGGATTGCGATCTTCAGGGTTTCAGCCATACCTCAATTAAACCACAAAGGAAACGTAGCGCGCCACGATTGTTAGTTCTTCCGGCAAACCAGAACACCTTTACCAATCGGCACGACCAGCGCATCCACGCGCGGGTCTTTCTGCGTATGCGCGATGAACTCTGCCAATTCTGTGGCATGGCTGATGGCATTGTCGGCCACTAGAATCCCGCCGGGGACAAGGTTGGGTACCACCTGCTCGTAGATCTCCAGGTAGATTTCCTTTTCAGCGTCCAGGAAGCAGAAGGCCACATTTGAATAGCCAGCGATCACATGGCGCGCGTCGCCGTGGATGAGCTGGATTCTCCCGCTGACCTCAGCCGCTTTGAAGGTCTCTTTGGCGCGGGCAACCTTCTCTTCATGAATTTCGAAGGTAGTCAGATGGTCGCTGCGTTCAATACAGGCCAATGTGAGCCAAAGACTGGAATACCCGCCACTGGCGCCAACTTCCAGCACGCCGCCTGATGGGGCGCCGGCGCACAGTAGAGCCAGCATCTTGCCGGTCTCGGGCGGGATTTGGCGCAGGCGTTGGGGCCGCGGCGTGCCGTCCGCTCGGTCCTGTGCATCCTGCTTTTCCAATGCATGCATGCGCTTCAAAATGGGTTCAGGGATGGTATGAAACACGGCTTAGGTGTGCCCCAATGTGGGGTGGGGTTGGTACGGCTCTTCCAGCGCGGCAATTTCATCTTCAGAGAGTGCAATCTCTGTTGCGGCAATTGATTGTTCCAGGTGTTCGGGATGGGTTGCTCCGATAATCGGTGCCGAGATGTGCGGCTTGTTGAGCAGCCAGGCCAGCGCGATTTGTGGCCCTGTCACGCCGTGTTTCCTGGCAACCTCTTGCACCCGGTCGGCAACAGGAAAATCTTCCTCGCGGAAATAGAGCTGGTCGGCGTAGTCGTCATGCTTTGCTCTGAGAGTGGCGCCCCCGCCATTTCGCTTGCGGTTGCCTGCGAAAAATCCACGCGCCAGCGGGCTCCAGGGGATCAACCCGACACCCTGGTCGATGCAGAAGGGGATCATCTCGCGTTCTTCTTCGCGGTAGATCAGGTTATAGTGGTTTTGCATGGAGACGAACCGGGTCCAGCCATGACGGTCGACAGTGTATTGCGCTTTGGCAAACTGCCAGGCGTACATGGAGGAAGCACCGAGGTAACGTGCCTTGCCCGCCTTTAAGACGTCGTGCAGGGCTTCCATGGTTTCTTCAATGGGAGTTTCGTAATCCCAACGATGTATTTGATAGAGGTCCACATATTCCATCCCCAACCGTTTCAGCGAAGCGTCGATGGCGGCCATGATGTGCTTGCGTGATAGTCCGCCACCATTGGGATCATCGCTCATCGGAAAATAGACTTTTGTGGCAATGACCACGCTTTCGCGTTTGACACCGAAATGCTTCAAAGCCTTGCCCAACACTTCCTCGCTGACACCCTTGGAGTACATGTCCGCAGTGTCGAAGAAGTTGATGCCCGCCTCCAGCGCTCTTTTAATGAAGGGGCGCGAAGGCGCCTCATCCAGGACCCAGGGTCGCCACTTTGACGTTCCATAGCTCATCATGCCCAGGCACAGGCGCGAAACCTTTAATCCACTATTGCCAAGATGGACGTATTGCATGTTTACCTCCCGGTTACCATATCCCTGCTCTCGGAACCAATTGCCCTTGCAGGAATTCTTCAATGCGCCTCCTGCTGCCCGGCATGAGGTCGGGCGGCAAGCGATGGCAGTTGAAAAATGCGACGCGCTCGATCTCGAAATCCCGTTTCGGGGTGAGGGTGAATTCCTGGCTGGCGAATAACAGGATGTGATCGCTTTTGTGTTCCACAAATTGTGTATAGACACCCAGAAAATCCATAGGACCGATTTTTGCCCCGACCTCCTCGCGGCACTCGCGTCGAGCAGCCTGCTCTGGCGTTTCTCCGCGTTTGACACCGCCACCTGGCACCAGCCATCCGTCCTGGTAAGAATGCTTTACGAGCAGGATGCTGCCTTCTTTGAATAGCATAACTCGTACGCCGATGACAACCGGACGGGAAAGGAACCATTGCAGGCGATAGAGTTTGTAGAGCAATCGAAACACCACTGCGCTTAACCTTCGCGATCCACCAACACCATAGACCCCTGACTGGTTTGTCATGGCAGGATCGTCAAATTGGCGAGCGAGGCAGCCAGACGTTTGATGCCCACGCTCTCAAAGACCACGTCCACAATCTCATCCCCATCTTGAATGCGGCTGGTGAGCACGATGCCATCCTCCCAGACAGGATGGTGAACACGAGTCCCGGCGCGATACTTTGCTTCCAGCACGGAGGCGGACTGTGGGTGTGCGGGCTGCGGAACATGCCATCGGTTTTCTTGGGGGCGCCCGATACGTGATTTTCCGACCATCAATTCTTCAGGGATGTCATCCAGAAATCTGGAAGGATAAGTCTCTTCGGCATAGCCGCGCCCGCCGCGCCGCACCGCGCGCAGGAGATACAGCCGGTCTTTGGCACGCGTGATGCCGACGTAGAAAAGACGGCGTTCCTCTTCCATTTCCTCGGGTTCGTCAAAGGAACGGCTGTGGGGCAGGATCCCGTCGTCGAGGCCGGCGATGAAGACAACCCCAAATTCAAGCCCTTTGGCGGCATGTAGCGTCAGCAAGGAGGGTACGTTCTGGTCGCTGATCGTGTCCTGGTCGGAGATGAGCGCCACATCTTGCAGGAATTCCTCCAGTGTGCGAGTGGCATATTCCTGTGTCAGGCGGCGCAGTTCGTTGACATTATCCCAGCGGTCTTTCCCTTCCTCCGTCCCATCGTCCAGGTAGGATTGGTAGTTAACGTCGCTGGCGATGCGGTCAAACAATTCGGTTGTGGTAAGCCTTTGGGCAGCAGAGCGCCAGTTGGCCAGCATCCCGCCAAATTCTGCCAGCAAGGCAACCGCCCGCCCGCTGAAATGGTCCCAGTAGGTGGAGTCGCTGCCACGGGTCAGGTCAAGCACGACTGCACCCGGGTTGGTGCCTGATTGCTGTGCTGCACTAAATAATCCCTTTAGGGTCTTGTCCCCAATGCCCCTTGGCGGCACATTGAGGACCCGCTCTAAGCTGGCTACGTCATCCGGATTGTACGCCAGGCGCAGGAAGCTGATCATGTCCTTGACCTCGCGTCGGCCATAGAAGCGCTGTGCTCCTACCAGGCGATAAGGCAAGCGGGCTTGCAGGAAGGCTTCTTCAAGCAGACGGGATTGAGCGTTGGTGCGATACATGACCGCGCAATCGCCTGGTTCGAAATGTTGGCCGGCGACGAGCTGTGCGATGCTATCCACCACAAACGAGGCCTCCGCGTAGTCGTCTGGGGCTTCATAATAGAATACTTTCTCACCGATGCCCCGCTCAGTGAAGAGGCGTTTCTTGCGGCGATTATGAGCCCGGTCGATCACTGCCATGGCCGCATCCAGGATAGTTTGCCTGGAACGGTAATTCTGTTCCAGCAGGATGACTTGTGCCTCCGGGAAATCCTGTTCGAAGCGCTGCACGTTGCGCCAGTCCGCCCCGCGCCAGCGATAGATCGATTGGTCCGGATCGCCGACCACAAAAAGGTTGTGATGAGCAGACGCTAGATGCTTGATCAGGACGTACTGCGAAAGGTTCGTATCCTGAAACTCATCCACCAGCACATGCCTGAAGCGCTGCGCGTACCTGGAGCGCACGTCAGGATTTTCCTCGAGCAGACGCGCAGTGTAGACCAGCAGGTCGTCAAAGTCCACAGCATTGCTGGCCACCAGTCGCTTTTGGTACTCGAGGTAGACACGCTTCACTACCTCATCCCGATACGTGCTGGTTGGATATTCCTCTGGGCTGATCAACTCGTTCTTGGCGTTAGAGATAGAAGCATGCACGCTTGACGGACGGAATAATTTTTCATTAAGGTTTAAATCGCGGATAACGGCTTTTACAAGACGGCCCTGATCATCCGCATCGAAGATGACGAAGTTGGACCCAATCGGCAGGAACTCCGCTTCTCGCCTCAACAGGCGCGCGCAGGCGGCGTGGAAGGTGCCCAGCAACATCCCCTGCGTGGCAGGTTCTCCCAGCAGTTGATTGACACGGGCTCCCATTTCGCGTGCGGCTTTGTTGGTGAAGGTCACGGCCAGGATTTGATAGGGCCGAACCCCCTCGTGGGCAATTAAATAAGCAATGCGCTGAGTCAGCACTCGCGTCTTTCCAGATCCTGGACCTGCCAGTACCAGCATGGGCCCATTCCCTGCTGTGACTGCCTGTCGTTGCCGGGGATTAAGCGTATCCAGGAAATCTGTCATTCGGAAACCAATGGGTTGGAAATATAATCTCTTGTTCTCATAATTGTGAGGTACAGTTTGGACAACGAGTGGCTTGAATGGAAATGCTCGTATGACAGAAGGGGCAATCTTTTGACGACGGTTCTGCAGGTACCGCTGGCTCCTTCCTTAAGTTTGCCGCTTTGACAATCAAGAAGACGACGAATGCAATCATTAGAAAGTCTATGATCGCCTGCAGGAAGGTACCCCAGCTGATAACTACCTCGCCCACGGAAAAAGACTGTTCGGAAAAATTGATACCTCCCACTACTAATCCGATCACCGGCATCAAGATATCTTGCACAAGGGATGTAACGATCTTTCCAAAAGCGCCCCCCATAATGACAGCCACAGCCAGGTCCAGTACATTTCCCCGCATCATGAATTCCTTGAATTGCTTCAACATGTTGACTCCTTGCGCGAAAAATATGATTGAAGAACAGTATTCTATTTTAGCAGGGAAGGCATGTCAACAACCATATTCGTTTTTGATATGATTCCAGCCCAGCGCAGGGTTGTTGATCTTCGGTCACGGATACCCTACTGGAGTATTGCTTGTATCCATACTGCAGGACTGTTTTTTGGCCGCACGCTTCACCTACGGTTCCCCTACGCAGGCATGATTGTTGACGCTCTTCTAGAATTGAGTATAATGAGATTCGCTGTGCTGTGCATTTTTTCCGTATGCTGTTTAAAATTGATAACCCAATTGATCTCGACGAAGAAAAGGAATTCTTTAGATGCCCGACTTACTCCTTGATGTTGAAGGCCTAGAGACTCAATTCAAGACCTCTGATGGCATAGTCCATGCCGTAAATGGAGTATCCTTTGGCCTGCAGGAGGGAGAAACACTGGGAATTGTGGGCGAGAGCGGTTGCGGCAAAAGTGTCACGATGTTGTCGCTGCTTCGCCTGATCCCAACCCCTCCCGGAAAAATTAAAGCGGGTAAAGCAATGTTTTACGGGCAAGACTTGCTGAAACTATCTAACGAAGAAATCCGCTACGTTCGGGGAGCTCAGATCAGCATGATCTTCCAGGATCCCATGACCTCCCTCAACCCGGTACTGACAATTGGCCTACAATTGGAAGAACCGCTCCTGCTGCACCTTGGTATGACCAGGGAACAGGCGCGGACGCGTGCTGCTGAGTTGCTCGGCATGGTTGGTATCCCTAAAGCGGCTGATCGTCTTGGGGATTACCCACACCAGTTTTCTGGCGGTATGCGTCAACGCGTGATGATCGCGATGGCGCTGTCCTGCAGCCCTCAGATCCTGATCGCCGATGAGCCAACTACTGCGTTGGATGTGACCATCCAGGCGCAAATCGTGGAACTAGTGAAGCGTTTACGTGATGAACTCGGCATGGCGATCATCTGGATTACACATGACCTGGGTGTGGTAGCCGGAATTGCGCAACGCGTCGTTGTGATGTATGGCGGCTTTATTATTGAAGAGGCAGAGGTTGTAGATTTGTATGCCAGTCCAAAGCATCCTTATACGATTGGGTTATTAGGCAGCCTGCCTCGAGTAGATGAGAAGAAACGCGAACGGTTATTTTCGATCGATGGTCTCCCCCCAACTTTATATGAAAAACCAAGGAGTTGCCCATTTGCACCCCGCTGCAAATGGGCGCTCGAGCACTGTTGGAACGAAAACCCCGTGCTCGAAGAAGTTAGCCCTAACCATCGGATAGCCTGCTGGGTGGACGTAAAAACAGGGAGAGAGCGTTAATGACATCGAACAACATTTTGTTGCGCGTTGACAATCTTGTCAAATACTTCCCGATCACACGCGGAATTATTTTCCAGAAAGAGGTCGCTGCCGTTCACGCGGTCGATGATGTTTCATTCAATATTCACAAAGGTGAGACATTAGGCCTGGTTGGGGAGTCGGGTTGTGGAAAATCCACGACCGGTCGCACAATATTGCAACTCTATCGTCCGACCTCAGGATCAGTGGAGTTTGATGGCGTTGATTTGGTGGCTCTGAAGGGGGAAGACCTGCGACACATGCGCCGGAAGATGCAAATGATCTTCCAGGATCCTTACGCAAGTCTGAATCCACGTATGACCGTGGGAGAAATCATTGGCGAGCCGCTTGTGATCCATAAAGTGGCCTCTCAAAAAGAGATCGAGGAACGTGTAGAAAACTTGCTTGAATTGGTGGGTTTAAACCCGGCCTTCGAAAATCGGTACCCGCACGAATTTTCGGGAGGTCAACGCCAGCGTATTGGCGTGGCTCGCGCATTGTCATTGCAGCCATCCTTTATTATCTGTGATGAGCCAATTTCCGCCCTGGATGTGTCCATTCAGGCTCAAGTTGTCAACCTGCTGGAGGATTTGCAGAATCAGTTTGACCTGACTTACCTGTTTGTGGCCCACGACCTTTCGATGGTACGGCATATCAGTGACCGTGTGGCGGTCATGTACCTGGGCGTGATCGTCGAGCTCGCCAGCCGCGATGAGGTCTATCACAAACCCTTGCATCCATATACCCAGGCGTTGTTATCGGCTGTTCCAATTCCGGATCCGGTTGCAGATGCCAAACGGCAACGAGTCATCTTGCAGGGAGACGTACCCTCGCCTGTGAATCCCCCTTCCGGTTGTCGATTCCGTACGCGCTGCCCGATCGCGGAGTCAGTCTGTGCTGAATCCCGCCCAGAATTCCGTGAACTCAAACCAGACCACTTCGTTGCCTGTCATTTTGCGGAAAGATTTGTATAGTGAGAATTGAAAGGAGGTGATTGCGCATAAGAAGGAATTCTAGTTTCGAACCACTGTGTACTATATAAACAATCCTACTATATCTAAATTGTGAGGAGAAGAAAGATGCGTAAACTATTTGTAATTCTGAGCCTTCTGATCGCTATGAGTATGGCTCTGGCCGCTTGCGGTGGCGCAACCCAGGCACCGGCTGAACCAGCCCAACCCGCTGAACCCGCTCAGCCTGCTGAGCCCGCCGCGCCCTCAGAACCCGCCATGGAAGGCCCCAAGACTATCACCGGCTCTTTTGGGTACGGCGATGTGCCGACCCTGGATCCTGCGATTGCGGAAGATACTTCTTCCATCCAGATTATTGAAGAGGCCTTCATCGGCCTGACCCATATCCATGAAGAGACCAGCGCCACAGTACCCGGCATGGCCACTGAGTGGTCCTCGGTTGTGAACGATGATGGCACTGAGACCATTACCTTCAAGATGCGCGAAGGTATTCCGTGGGTGCGCTGGAATGGTACGGAAGTTGAAACCGTCAAGACCTGCGACGGCTCCGCAGACCGCGTTGTCACCGCGAACGATTTTGCCTACGGCATCGAGCGCAACCTGAACCCTGACAACGCTTCCCCCTATGCCTATGTATGGGGCTTCGTCCTCAAGGGCGCGGCTGACTACAATAACGGCGTGACGGATGATTTCTCGACCGTTGGCGTGGAAGTCGTTGATGATTACACCATCGCGCTGACCTTCCTGGCCCCGGCTGCCTTCAATGCGCAGATCGCCGGCATGTGGATCGGTCGCCCGCAACCCCAATGGGTCATCGAAGGCGATGACTGCAACGATGCCCGTGGCGAGCGCTGGACTGAGCCTGGTTTCTTCCAGAGCTATGGTCCTTACACCATGAGCGAGTGGATCCATGACTCCTTTATCACCATAGTCAAGAATCCCTTCTGGCCCGGCACCGATGAAATCCCGGTCCCGAAGATCGACTCGGTTACTTTCTACATGCTGGATGAGACAGTTGCCTTTGCTGATTATGAAGCCGGCAACATGGATTATTCTAACGTTCCGTTGTCTGACCTGGACCGCGTTAAGACTGATCCGACTCTGTCGCAAGAACTGACGATAGCGCCAAGCATGTGCACCTACTATTATGGATTCAACACGTCCGCTCCGATTGTTGATGACGTGCGCGTCCGCCGTGCGCTGTCTGAGGCGATCGACCGCCAATCCCTGGTCGACAACGTGACCAAGGGCGGCCAGGAACCCGCGCAGTGGTTCTCACGCCCTGGCTTGGCCGGTGCCCCGACCATGGCAGATCACCCCGACCTGGGCGTCAAGTCTGATCCTGAGGCTGCTAAAGCTGATTTGCAGTCCTACCTGGATGAGACCGGCCAGACCGCTGACCAGCTCGACCTGACCCTGATGTTCAACACCTCATCCGGCCACCAGAAAATTGCTGAGGCCATTCAGCAAATGTGGAAGGACACGCTGGGTGTGGACGTCAAACTGGTCAACCAGGAATGGGCTGTCTATCTGGCAACCATTAAGGGTAAGGATACACCGCAGATCTTCCGCCTCGGCTGGTGCCTGGACTACCCGGATGCCAACAACTTCATCCGCGAGAACTTCGATGCCAATGGCTCGTCTAACCCCTACACGGATGGCAAACCCTCCGGTGGCGTCTTCTATGACAACCCGGACTTCTTTGCTGGATTAGCTGCTGCCGCAGCCGAAAGCGACCCAGCCAAGCGCGTCGAAATGTACGCTGACCTCGAAGAGACCCTGGTCTATACGGATGCGGTGATCGCCCCGATCTATTGGTACACTACTGTTGTGGTTACCAAGCCGTACGTGGTCCGCACCTTTGGTGTGGGCGGCCAGCAAGCCTTTGAGAAATGGGACATCCTGCCCCACTAAGTTTTTAGTACGAAAAATGGAGAGGGGAGCCTAGCTCCTCTCTCCACTTCTGGGATCTTGTTTTTGATTGGAGGTCTTAATGGGCCGGTATGTCATTCGTCGATTGCTTTACATGGTGGTGGTCATCCTGGTTGTCTCGATCATTACCTTCGGTTTGATGCACGCCATCCCGGGTGGTCCGTTTTCACGTGAGAAAGCCCTGCCGGCGGAAACGCTTAAGGTCCTGGAGGAACGCTATCATCTTGATGATCCATTGTGGAAACAATATATAGACTATATCTATAACGTCCTGATCCCACACGTCACCACCACACCGCCTTCTACTGAATTGTCAGACGATTTTATGGTGAATGTCCAGATCGGTTCGGTCTGGATTCGTTGGATGAACTTTGGCCCTTCTTTTAAGTCCCGTAGCCGGACTGTCAATGATATCTTCCGTGATAATTTGCCCATCTCAGCCCAACTGGGGACAATGGCCTTGATCATTGCAATACTGATCGGCATGCCATTGGGTATTCTGGCAGCTTTGAAACAAAATACCATCTGGGATTACTTTGGCATGGGTGTTGCTATCTTTGGGGTCTCTGTGCCTGTCATTGTGCTTGGTCCGATCTTTGTTTGGGTCTTTGGCGTGGCATTGAAATGGTTTCCGCCGACAGGTTGGGGTGGAAAACCGCCCTGGGTTTTTGGATTTTTGCCAAGCAATTTAGGCTGGGATTTCTTCAAATATGCGATCATGCCCTCGGTTGCCCTGGGTTTGGGTTCATCGGCTGTGATCGCACGCCTAACCCGGGCGACCTTGCTCCAGACCGTGCGCGAGGACTATATCCGTACAGCCCGCTCCAAAGGTCTGCAGGAGCGTGTCATCATTACGCGCCATGCCCTTAAAAACTCAATGATCCCTGTGATCACGATTCTAGGCCCACTATTTGCTGCGCTGGTGACCGGAACTTTTGTGACCGAGTTGATGTTCGGTATTCCGGGTATGGGGAAGTACTTTGTGACCAGCATTACCAACCGCGACTATCCAGTCATTATGGGAACCATCCTGCTTTACGCGGTCTTTTTGGTATTTGCTAATCTGCTGGTTGATATCATGTATGCGTATCTGGATCCGCGTATTCGCTACGATTAGTAGTTGAGGAGACTATCCATGGCACAGGTAAAACTAGAATCGGAAACCCTTGGCTCGGCTGGCGGTATCCCAACCATACATAAGCGTGAGAGCCTGTTTCAAGATGCGATCAGGCGTCTGGTTCGAAATCGTGCGGCGGTCGTCGGTGGCACTCTCATCATTGTGCTCATCTTAATGGCAGTATTCGCGCCGCTGGTGGCTGTCAAGTCCTTTGAAATCCAGGTGCTGGTAGATCAGAATAAGGTTCCCGAGTGGATTACAGATATCTTCCCGACCATGAAGCCATATGCCCAGATCTCCAATGATTATCCCTTCGGTGCAGATTATGTCGGGCGCGACCTGTTCAGTCGTATCGTCTATGGTGCGCGCGTGTCGTTGGCTGTGGCTTTCATTGGCCCGCTGATCAGTCTGCTTATTGGAGTTATTTACGGCAGCATTTCAGGCTATTTCGGTGGCCGTGTCGACAATATCATGATGCGCATCGTAGATATTTTATATGCTTTTCCAAGCCTGCTCTTCATTATTTTGCTGCTGGCTTTCTTCCGCTCTACCATATCGGATATTCAACCAGGCACACCCGCATATGCCCTCAGTAAATTAGACGAAGCGATGGGCGGTATGTTCTTCATCTTTGTGGGTATTGGTCTAACCGCTTGGGAGACCATGGCCCGCCTCACCCGTGGACAGGTGCTTTCAGTCCGTGAGAAGGAATTTATTGAAGCAGCGCACACCATTGGTGCCTCAAACTTGCGTATTATGTTCCGTCATATCTTGCCCAATATTCTTGGCCCACTGGTTGTTGCCGAAACCCTGGCCATCCCTGGCTACATCTCAACTGAAGCCTTCCTTTCTTTTATTGGTTTGGGCGTCAACCCGCCAACCCCCTCTTGGGGCGCGATGATTTCGGATGGTGCTACAACCATTCGTACGTATCCAAACCAGACCATTTTCCCCGCGCTGGCGCTTGCCATCACCATGTTTGCCTTCAATTTCCTGGGTGATGGGTTACGTGATGCCCTGGATCCCCGCTTGCGCGGAACCCAATAATTGATCTCTGCATATCATCCCAACCGGTAACGAACACAGGATTCAGAAGAAGTACACTTCTTCTGAATCCTGTTATATTTAACGACAGGGTCCGCTTTGAGGAATGAAATCTTAATAACGAATAGAGGTGCTTGTATGCGAAAACCCTGGGTGCCTTTTCCCATCCTGTCCGTATTTGTCCTGTTCACTGCTCTGGGGATCTCCAGTTGGATTTCTCCAGGTACGATCGTTCCACTGCAACAGGCCACGCCCACGCTTACGGTGATCCCATTGACGCCCACTGAGGATAGTTGGATCATTGTTGATCTTCCCCCTGACGCCACCCAACTTGAATATGGTGCAGAAGTATATCGGCTGGTATGCAAAGCCTGCCATGGTGACAAGGGGCAAGGTCTCACCGACGATTGGCGTGCTCAATGGGAACCGGAGGACCAGAACTGCTGGCAGTCCAAGTGCCATGCTCTGAATCACCCCCCGGATGGATTCTATATGCCTCAAGTTCCGGCTGTGGTCGGCCAGCCTATCAGAGGCTTTGGAACGGCGTTGAATCTATATACTTATACTCATAACTTCATGCCCTGGCATGATCGCGGGAGTATGACGGAAAAAGAGTCCTGGAGTGTGACGGCTTATCTCCTGAAGATCAATGGGGTTGATCCCGGTCCGGACCTCAACACAGAAACGGCAGCCACAATTGACTTAAGCGTTATCAATCCTGCCGATTTCCCAACCCCTGTACCTCTGACGCCTCAGGCTGAAATCCAACCAGTGGCGAAAAATACAACCGAACCGGAGCCTGCCCATCAAGACCAACTTGCAGGCGGAAATTCTTTTCAATGGATTCTGGCTTTTACCCTGGCATTCCTTGTGGCTGTGCTCATAACGATCAGGCTGCGCCGGCGTCCTCCTACATAAACGGTCATGGTCTTCCCAAAGTGCGTACTCAGCCCTATCGGCAAAGTTCAGTATGGAAGATAGTCTGCCATGGTGGTCACACCGCCTGTGAAAGATTTCCAGTTCGTCTGAATTTTGATTTTGTGGCATACTTCGGAGAAGAAATTAAACCCAGCTTGAAGAGGGCTCTACTATTATGAATGATCACGCATTTCAACGTAGCCTGCCAGTGCTCTTCTTATTTGCCATTCTCATGGTTGCTTGCCGTTTTCCCATGGGATTGGGATCCCCAACTCCAACACTGGAAAGCGTGCCTACCGCGGTTCCTACCCCGACTTCTTCTCCGCCCCGCTCGTTGACGATCTGCCTGGGGGCTGAACCGAATACGCTCTACTTACTTGGAGGACCCAACACAGCAGCTCGCAGCGTCCTGGAGGCTATTTACGATGGTCCGATGGATGCAATTGGCTATCGGTATCAACCAACCATCCTGGATAAAATCCCCAGCCTATCGAATGGAGAGGCTGTCATCGATCCTGTGACAGTTGAGAAAGGCACTCTGATCGTAGATGCCGGGGGGGACCTGAACTTTCTGGATACTGGCATGCAGGTACGCCCTGCGGGTTGTCGCGCGGACGATTGTGTGCTTGTCTATGATGGTACCAGCCCGCTTGAAATGGACCAGATGGTTGTTAATTTTGAGCTACTTGAAGACTTGACCTGGTCTGACGGCGAACCACTCACCGCGGAAGATTCGGTCTATGCGTTTTCGTTGGCAGCGGATGGCGATACGCCTGGTTCAAAATACATGATTGACCGGACTCAAACTTACGAAGCCACCTCAGAGACTGGCTTGCAGTGGTGGGGAATCCCCGGTTTCATCGATCCAACCTATCAAGCCAATTTCTGGGCGCCACTTCCCAAACATGTCTGGGATTCATTTACAGCAGCGGAGTTGCCTCAGATTGATGTCGCTTCTCGGACCCCTACTGGATGGGGACCATACGTGCTCCAGGAATGGGTAGCAGGAGATCACCTATCCCTTACTAAGAATATTCGTTATTTCAGGGCAGAAGAGGACTTGCCGGTCTTTGATGAACTTATTTTCCGCATCGTTCCCGATCCCAATGCAGCCGTGAGCGATCTCGTGTCTGGGAAGTGCGATCTACTGGATCCAAGTATCAGCCTTGATGGGCAATTGGCATTGCTGCTGCAGATGCAAACGGACGGTCAGGCTCGCATGTTGACCAGTCCTACCAACACGATCGAATGGCTGGGACTGGGGATCAACCCGGCTTCCTATGATGATGGCTACGTAACCTCTCCTCCGCTTGACCGCCCGGATTATTTTTATGACAAACGCCTCCGCCAAGCGATCAGCATGTGCCTTGACCGCCAGAAGGTCTTGGATACTGTGCTGTTTGGATTGACGGATATTCCATCCACCTACATTCCCAACGATCACCCGCTTTTTTCGGCTGAGGCAGTTTCTTATCCTTACGACCCAATCGAGGGGAATCGCATCCTGGATGAGATTGGCTGGAGGGATCTTGACAATGACCCCACCACCCCCAGAATGTCTCAAGGGGTGGCCAATGTTCCGCCGCTTACGCCATTGGTGCTCAATTACTTTACCAGTTCGGCTACGCAGCGGCGGCAGGTGAGCGAAATCCTGAGCCAGTCGCTCGCCGGATGCGGTATCGGCGTTAACCTCAATTATCTTTCCTACCTTGATTTTTACGCTGAGGGTGAGGCGGGAGGACCGTTGTTTGGAAGAAAGTTTGATCTGGCGCAATTTGCCATGGGAACTGCCAGCCTGGAACCGCCTTGCAACTGGTTCACCTCAGCGCAAATTCCAAGTGAAGCCAATCGCTGGATAGGCGGAAATGTGACCGGCTACAATAGCGCGGAGTTTGACGCCGCCTGTGAGCGCGCGCGGTCCTACGTGCCTGATGAGCCGGACTACCGCGAGGCCTACCAACAAACGCAGCTCCTATTCAGCACGGATTTACCTGCTATTCCATTGTATCGGCGTCTGAAGATCGTCGCTACCCGTTCGGACCTTTGCAATTTTTCACTTGACCCCACTGCCAATCCGCTTTGGAACCTTGAGTCTATCGATTTTGGTTCCACCTGCACACCATAGGATCGCGTTTTTATGCAGATCGCGAGTTCGTGGCTGCTGGTCAGCCTGGTAGTCACTCTTAGCCTCCCTGCCTGTAACGCGCCACCCGTCACGCTGCAAGCACCAACTGCCACCCCTACCCGTGTTAGCCCGCCACCACCAAAGCGGCAGCCTTTGCTGCGCGTTGCCATGCTCGGCGATGTGACAACTACCAATGTCTGGGCACTATTTGATGAACAGGGGGCGAGTTACGCGAATTACGCAGCACAAAGCGCTTATTGGCCACGACTCTATACCCTTTCACCACTCACCCGTGAGGTGGAGCCTGTCGCCGCTACAGGGCAGGCCCCTGTAGTGGTGTGTCCTGTTGTCCCCTGCACGGCTATGGTCAGTTTGCGTCCGGACCTGGCCTGGTCAGATGGCACGCCGTTGAAGGCTGCAGACGTGGCTTTCACAGCCAATACAGTTTTACGTTTTCAATTAAGCTTGGCCTGGCGTGAGGCCTATGACCCTGATTTGCTCGAACGTGTCGAGACCTCAAATGACGGCACTGTCGCTTTTTCTTTCAAGAAGGTTCCCGGCGTCGCTGAGTGGCAATATGGGGTATTGCAGGGGCCGATCGTCAACCAGGCCTACTGGGAACCGCGCATCGCGAAAGCCCTGGCGCGCTTGCCAGATGATGCACTTCTGCAATCACTGCATGAATTGCAGCTGCAATCACAGCAAATGCAGGCACAGGTGCAAAGTTTGGGACTCTCATTGAACACGATGGCCCCTTCGAGCCAGGCTTATCAGAACACAGCCTCCCAGGCGACACGCATTCAGGAAGACCTGAATAGTGTCAATCAAAAACTCGAAAAAGTAAGCAACGAAGTTGATTCAAAGATGACGGGCGCACGTCAGACGCTCTTTGCGTTAGGCAACGCGGAAGAGCCGACTCTTGGGCCATGGAAATTCAAAGATCGGATCCCTGGTGAACTTGAAAACACCGCAGTCTTGGGGACGCCATTGGGTGATCCATGGTTTGATGAAGTGCGTTTTATTGGAGTGGAAGATGAACTTTCAGCGGTGGAAATGCTGAAGGCCAATGAGATAGATATCATCCTTTCACCTTCTGGCTTGTCGCCTCAAGCGGTACGACAGGTATCGGCTTTGCCCGATATCACACTCATGCGTAATAGTACAGGCAACGCCCGCTTCCTGGCCTTTAATCATGCCGATCCATATTTGGCGGATATTCCCTTGCATCGGGCGCTGGCCTGCCTGATCGACCTTCAGGAGTTGGGTGCTGAACTTGATGGAGAAGCAGCCGCCTTGCCAGGGTTTGCGCTGGGTGAGGAGTGGGCGGCGACAAGCGTGGCGATACCGTGCCATGAGGACGGGCACGAGGCGCGTCTGCAAGAAGCTGTGCGGATATTGAAGACGGCGGGCTATCGATGGGAGCAAGAGCCCACCACTGCGACGCAACCGGTTGGATTGAAAGCTCCGGATGGTAGAGTTCTACCGCCCTTCACCCTGTTGGCTCCTTCCGGTGACTATGATTCTCAGCGCGCCTCCGCGGCTGTTTACGTTTCCCAACAAGCGGAACGCCTGGGGATCAAGGTGGAGGTACAACTCAGAGATGTGGACACGGTCCTGTATGCGGTCTATGGATCTGGCGAGTATGAGTTAGCGCTTCTTGGCTGGCAGCTGAGCAACTACCCTGCATATTTGTGCGATTGGTTCCTCCCAAAAGAAAACAACCCGTTCTCTTACGACGAGAGCCGAATAAAAGCTACGTGCGAGGCGATAGACCAAACCACCGATATGGCGCAAACACGCTCTCTGTTTGCAGAGCTTCAGTCCGCCCTCCTGAGTGATTTACCCTTGATCCCTTTGTATGGTACGGTGCGTTATGATGCCTTTCGCAATGTGCGTTATCCTTTCTCTGAATTGGTGAATGGCCTGGCAGGCGTATATGGGGCACCCGCACTTGCTATCCCGATTCGGTAAGTCAACAATGTAAATCTACGCTATAATTCTACAAATCCAGGACGTGGAGAAACCTGTGGCATCGACGAAACCCTTACTGGAAGTCAAATCACTGAAAACTTACTTTTACACCGAAGACGGCACAGTACGCGCTGTCGATGGTTTAGATTTTGAGGTCTACCCCGGCGAGGTGTTGGGCCTGGTAGGCGAATCCGGTTGTGGAAAAAGCGTCACCTCGCTGTCGATCATGCGCCTGATTTCAGCCCCTGGGAAAGTGGAGGCCGGTGAAGTCCTGTTGGATGGCGTGAACCTGCTGAACCTGCCCGAGCACGAGATGATTCATGTGCGCGGTAACCGTATTTCCATGATATTCCAGCAACCACAAACTGCCCTGAATCCGGTCTTCAGGGTAGGAGACCAGATCGGAGAAGTGCTGAGCATTCATCAGGGTTTTGGGAAGGAAGCGGGACACGAGCGCGCTGTGGAACTGCTTTCGATGGTTGGAATTCCGGATGCCGACCGGCGCGTAGATGCCTTCCCTCATGAACTATCCGGCGGAATGGCTCAGCGTGTCATGATAGCCATGGGTCTGGCCTGTGCTCCTGAGTTGCTTATCGCCGATGAGCCAACAACGGCGCTGGATGTGACCATCCAGGCTCAAATCCTGGACCTGATGCGCAACCTGCGTGAAAATATCGGCACTGCGATCATCTTGATCACACACGATCTGGGTGTGGTGGCCGAAATGTGCGAGCGCGTGGCCGTGATGTATGCCGGTGAAATTGTCGAGCAGGCGGATGTGGGCCCATTATTTGATCTACCATTGCACCCGTATACTCAGGGGTTGATTGGGTCCATTCCTGTCTTGGGCAAACTCAAGGATCGTTTGGAAGTCATCCCGGGCTCGGTGCCTAACCTGGTTGATTTGCCTCCGGGATGTCGCTTTGCACCACGTTGCAAGGCGATGCTGGATCATGGCTTGAAGATTTGCACAGACGTAAAGCCGGATTTGATCGACGTCAAACCGGACCATAAGGTGCGTTGCTGGTTGTACCAGGACGCCGAGGGGCACCGAGCTCCTCTTTCTGCCGGCTAATATTTTGGAGCAACGATCGATGACGAAAGATGCCGAATACCTGGTCGAAGTCAAAAACCTGGTGAAGTATTTTCCGGTGCGGGCTGGCTTGCTGCAACGCGTGGTGGCCCACGTGCAGGCGGTGGATGATGTAAGTTTTGCGGTCAAGAAGGGAGAGACTCTTGGTCTGGTGGGGGAATCGGGTTGTGGGAAAACGACCGTCGGACGATCCATGTTGCGGTTGATCGAACCTACCTCTGGATCCGTATTGTTCGATGGCCAGGATATGGTCGCCCTGCGTGGACACGAGTTGAAGGCTATCCGTAGAGATATGCAGATTATCTTCCAGGACCCTTATGCTTCCTTAGATCCGCGCGTTCCGATTGGCGAATCGGTGATGGAAGGGCTGCATATCCACAAGGTTGGTAATCCTAAGGAACGCTTTGATATCATGATCGACACACTTAGGAAAGTTGGTCTAGAGGATTACCACGCTCGTCGATACCCGCACGAGTTCTCGGGCGGGCAACGTCAGCGTATCGGCATCGCGCGCGCTCTGGCATTACGCCCCAAATTCATCATTTGTGACGAGCCTGTCTCCGCCCTGGATGTATCCATCCAATCTCAGGTATTGAATATATTAAACGACTTGCAAAAGGAATTCGGCCTGACCTATTTGTTTATTGCTCACAATCTGAGTGTGGTCGAGCATATTTCCAAACGGGTGGCTGTCATGTATCTGGGCAAGATGGTAGAGTTGACCGGGCGCGAAGAGCTGTTCAAGAATCCATTACATCCATACACACAGGCTCTGATGTCCGCCATCCCCGTCCCGGATCCGCATTTGAAGCGCAACCGCATCATACTCAAAGGTGATGTGCCCAGCCCGTTGAATCCGCCCGCAGGTTGTCGTTTTCACCCCCGATGCCCGATTGCTGAAGAAGTTTGCTCACAAAAGGAACCCGAATTCCGTGAAGTCAGCCCAGAACACTGGGTTGCCTGCTGGATGGTGAAATAGTCACCCGGACCCAGCCATGCCTTCATCCGCTCCCTGCATCTTACTGGTAGACGATCAACGCGACATCTTAAAGCTCTTACATTCCACGCTGGATACCCTTGAGCACGATCTGGATATTGTAGAGACCCCTTCTGGAGAAGAGGCCCTACTGGAAGCATCACGCCATAAGATCGATATGCTGGTGGCGGATTATCGTTTGCCGGGGATGTCGGGCGTCGAGTTGATGCACAAGATCCGGGTCAAGCATCCGGAAGTACGCGTCATTCTGGTCACAGGTATGACAGACCGCAGTTCGCGTGAAGATATCTTGAACGCCGGGGCTGTGGCGGTATTCGACAAGCCGATCTCATTGACTGATTTTCTGGATGCGGTGGAGCGGTCTCTGGGACTGGCGCGGACGATTTTACCTGAAGACGGGCCATCCGATTCGGTGCAACACCAATCCTTGGCGAATTTACTGGCGAATTTCAGGCAGGATATTGGCGGGCAGGCTGTCTTTTTGCTGAGCGATCGCGGACGGGTACTGGCGCGAGCGGGAGATTTAAAAGACAACAGTATGGAAGCCTCCTTGCTTTCCGCACTGATGGCGATCTACAACGCCGGCCTGAAAGTGGCACGCTTCACCCACCAAGATGAATTGGATAATTTCCATGTATTTCCGGGCAGTGACCAGGATCTGTTGCTAATCCCAGTGAATGCCGCCTATGCCATGCTGCTGGCTGGGAAAGGATTGGCCAACTCAAAAAAGGTACTTGTGGCCGTCGGGGCGATGTTTGCGGTCCGTAATGAGGTCGAAAAAGCCTTGAAGCACATCGGGGTTGCTCCCCTCGTGAAGGATGATGAGGATTCAGATGAAGAGGCCTCCGCTGCGCAGCCAAGCGAATCTGATCAGGGCATGGAGACTTTGCTAAAGAAAAAGAAGAAAATCCCCACTGACGAATTACGAGCCTATTGGGATGAAGCTGCGGAGAACCAATCCAACATTCCTACTAATCCAGACGTGATCACCTATGAACAAGCTCGCCAGTTGGGCCTGGGACCTGGAGACGAAGAATAACGATATTGCCCATCTGCCAGCCCTGTGATACAATTTTGCCCGCCCATTGGGGCAACCCTGGGGCGTGGTGTAACGGCAACACACCGGCCTTTGGAGCCGTGGTTCTTGGTTCGAATCCAGGCGCCCCAGCCACATCTATCAAATTTGCCAAAACCCGCATGCGCGGGGCTTTTTCTCTAACGCAGACAGACTTTGCGCCGCCCCGCGGACTGCAGGTCTGTTTTTTATTTTTGGGAGTGTAACTATGAATGTCACGGCTGTCTTATTGGCTGCTGGGCAGGGTACCCGCATGAAATCGGCCTTGCCGAAGGTTTTGCATCCTTTGGCCGGAAAACCGATGCTTTGGCATGTGCTGCAGGCCATGCAGCATGTTTCAAACGATAAACCCATGGTGGTGGTTGGGCATGGTGCGGATCAAGTTGAAGCATTTGTAGGCGATTCAGCTCGCTGTGTACTGCAAAATCCGCAATTGGGTACCGGCCATGCGGTCATGCAGGTTGCACCACACCTGAACGGCAAAACTGATTACGTCCTTGTTACCTATGCTGATATGCCGTTGCTGCAGGGTGAGGTCTTTCAGCAGTTGGTTGAGAGGCAAAAGAAGAATCCGGGACCTCTCACCCTGTTGACCGTCATTGCCGAGGATTCGCGCGGATTCGGCCGGATAGTCCGCAAACCTGATGGGACGGTTGGCGCGATTGTGGAAGAATTCGTCGCCTCGCCAGAACAATTGCAGATCAAAGAGCTTAACGTCGGAGCTTATTGCTTCTCTGCAGATTGGCTGTGGGAGGCACTGGAACGCATCGAAATGTCCCCAAAAGGAGAATACTATCTCACCGATACGATCGAGTTGGCGGTAAATGAAGGCCTGCCGGTGCAGGCCCTCGTGCACGAAGATCTGTTGGAAACGATCGGAATCAACACCCGGGTGCATCTTGCCGAAGCAGAGGCTGCCATGCGCCAGCGTCTCAACCGGGAGTTAATGCTGGCGGGTGTCACCTTGCAGGATCCGGCCGCAACCTATATCGACGCCGGAGTTAAAATTGGGCGTGACACGCGTATTTTGCCCAATACCCATATCGAGGGTAATACCGTCATTAGCGAGGGGTGTGTGATCGGCCCCGGTTCCCATATTCGCGATTCGCAGGTAGGGTATGGGTGCAAGGTATTCATGTCGATCATGGAGGGGGCGTTGTTGGAAGAGGAAGTGGAAATCGGCCCCTTTGCCCGATTGCGGAGGGGCGCCCATCTGGCCAGAGGGGTGCATATGGGAAACTTCGGAGAAGTCAAGGAATCCCACTTGGGCCAGGGTGTCAAGATGGGCCATTTCTCTTATATCGGGAATGCGACCATCGGCGCGAATACCAATATCGGTGCAGGTACAATTACCTGTAACTATGATGGTGAACAAAAACATCCCACTGAAATTGGCGAGCAGGTTTTCATAGGTTCGGATACGATGCTGGTAGCACCATTGAAGATTGGCAAAGGCGCCCGTACCGGCGCTGGCTCAGTAGTTACGAAGGACGTTCCGGAAGATTCGCTTGCGGTCGGCATGCCGGCACGCGTCATTCGAAAGTTGAGAAAACGTGATTCCTCCTGAATGGGGATTTCCACTATCCGCGCTCCTGGTTTTGTTGGATCTGGCCATTGCGGCTACGCGAGTCAGCATGCTGAATCTGCGGCCATTACGGTTGATCTCGTTACGCGAACAATTCCCGGATCAGGTTGACCGTACACTGGCATTAACCGAAGACGCGCGCCTGCGCCCTACCCTGCGCTTCAGCCAGACGCTGACGCGCATCTTAATTGCCGGTGTCATTTTATCGATGGCCGGGAAGATGGTAGCTCAATCCCAGTTCGTGCTCGTGATCATGACCGTGCTGCTTTTGCTCATTGCATTACTTTTGATGGTTGTGGAGTTCACTGTGGAAGGCAGCATCTTGCAAGAGCCAGAACTCTGGGGAATCCGGTTGAATTTGTTCACCAGAATCCTGGTGTTCATCATGGCACCGCTGGTCTTCTTACCGGTAATGCTCCTGAAGTCGCAGTGGCCGGCGCCAGTGGCGTCATTGATGACGGAAGACGAACTCAAATCGTGGGTTGAATCAGACCAGGAAGAGGGTGGACTGGAACAGGAAGAGCGCCGCATGATCTATTCCATCATCCAATTTGGGGATACCTTGGCGCGCGAGATCATGGTGCCCCGCGTGGATATCCTGGCTTTTGAGGTCGCCACTTCTCTGACGCAGGCGGCCAAGGCATTTACGCAATCGGGGCATTCGCGCGTGCCGGTGTACGAAGATGAAATTGACAACATCGTTGGCCTGTTGTATGCCAAAGACCTGCTGCACGTCATGCAAAACAACCAGAAAAAGGCCAGTATCCGTGAACTACTCCGGCCGACGTATTTTGTACCCGACACCAAGAAAGCCGATGCGCTCCTGACTGAGATGCAGGCTCAACGCATTCACATGGCCATCGTGGTGGACGAGTATGGTGGGGTGGCCGGGCTCGTTACGCTGGAGGATATCATCGAAGAGATCATTGGCGAAATTCAAGACGAGTACGACCTCAGCGAAGAGGACTTGGTTCAGCAGGTCGGTCCGGATGAATACATATTCCTTGGGCGTATCGATCTGGATGATTTCAACCAAACCCTGAATAGCCAGCTGCCGAAAATTGAATCGGATACCTTGGCAGGCTATCTGTACGACCAGTTTGGGTACGTGCCTCACGACGGCGAATCCATCCAGACCGATGGTTTGTTGCTGACCATAGAGCAGGTCTCTGGCCGGCGAATCCGTCGTGTGCGTGCCAAACGGCTCGCCTCCATCGAAGAGAAACCTAATGACAACCATCAAACTGACTGATGAAGAACGACAATTTTTAATAGATCTGGCCGATGAAGCCAGGCGCCGGGCGTACGCGCCCTATTCGCGTTATCGCGTCGGAGCCGCCCTACGGACGACTTCAGGACGGGTGTTTACAGGCGTCAACGTAGAGAATGCCGCCTACCCAACCGGGATGTGCGCCGAACGCACAGCGGTCTTCAAGGCTGTCTCAGAGGGAGAACGCGAGTTCGAAGTGATTGCCGTAGTGACCGACAATGGCGGCTCTCCGTGTGGTGCCTGTAGACAGGTGTTGGCAGAATTCGGGCTGGACACAGTGGTATTGATCGGCGACGGAGAGAAAAAACTCTTGAAGGAGATGACGGTCGCCGAGCTATTGCCTGGTGCATTTACTCCGAAGGATTTGGTCACCCCCGAATAGCGTGCTATTGACTTCGCCACTTGGATCCTTGGATCAATGACTCTACCCCGTTCCATTCGCGCGCAAGCCATCGTCTTGCGTCATTCCAACTGGGGGGAGGCGGACCGCCTCGTGACGCTGTTTACGAGCGGCCAGGGAAAGCTGCGTGCCATCATTAAGGGCGCGCGCAAGCCCACTTCACGGAAAGCGGGGCATCTGGAACCTTTCACTCAGGTCAAACTGCAACTTGCGCGCGGTCGCGATCTGTTCATCGTCAGCCAGGCTGAAATGGTGGATGCATACCTTCCCTTACGGGAGGACCTTGAATTAACCGGCTATGCCTCGTATGTGGCGGAGTTGCTCGACCGCTTCATCTACGAAGAACAGGCAGCTAACCCAAGCCTGTTTCGTCTACTGGCTGATACCCTCAAGCGATTGGCCGATCACGAGGATACCTGGCTGGTGGTCCGTTACTACGAAATGCGGTTGCTGGATCATCTTGGCTTTCGCCCACAACTTTTCGAATGCGCCAATTGCGAGCGGGAGATACAACCTGAAGACCAGTTCTTCTCCTATAAGGCGGGTGGAGTCATTTGTTTGCGCTGCGGTCAGGGCCTACCTAACCAGACCCGTATTGGTGTGGACACGCTGAAATACTTGCGCCATTTCCAGCGCTCAAGCTATGCAGATGCGGCTCGCGCAAAACCTGCTGCAGGGGTTCGCAGCGAGGCAGAAGCTTTGATGCAGGGCTACTTCACCTACTTGTTGGAACGCGAATTGAATTCCCCCGGATTTCTGCGGCGGGTCAAGCAAAACCAGAAGCCTCCCTGAAAAGCGGAGCGGCTTGTGTGGATGTGTAAGACCGCTAACCCCGTGTTGCTCTTTATACTGCCCTGAAGTGAGAGGAAAGCTTATTTGAGCCGGCGACCCCAGTTCAGCACAAACAACCAGGCTACCGGAACGATCAGCGGCTTCCAATACCGCCAGAACCAGCGCTGAAACCAGGTCCAATGCAGGCGATACACGATTTTAGCAATGATCCAGCGCGCCAGCAGGGTTTGCCCGAGCGCGCTACGCCTCACCCGGCGATCGTATCCCTGGAAGGAGAATTCCCCCACCTGAAAGGCGCTCTCCAGTTCTTCCGCCGCAAGCTTGCCATACCCCAGGGCCAGGCTGATGCCCTCCCCGAAGAGGGGATCTGCGCCGGCCGCATCGCCAACCAGCAGCACGCGCGGTGCTGCCAGCGGATTGCCCGGATCGTACCAGCGAATGGGATGGCCCTGCAATTCGAACTGCTCGAGGGAATATCCGCGCCGTTGCATCTCAGCGGCCAGCGCTGATTGCAGCGGTGGCCGTGTTTTACCCGCTAGCAGATTGCTGTCGTAGATGCCCCAACAACGCATGGGCTGTCCGTTGATCTGGGTGGGGAAGTCCCAGGTGTACCCGGCGATGTGCGCGGGCACGGGAAAGAAGTCGAAAACAGCCACACCTTCCCTTCTTTGATTGTCATTGCGAGGAGCGTAGCGACGAAGCAATTTCCTGTTTCCAGGGGGGAGATTGCCATGCTCCTCTTCGACATGCGCAGGGTCGCTCGCAATGACGCCGTGCACTGGAGTGATCACCTCCAGGGCCCGCGCCGTATGGACAGGTGCCCTCGGCAGCACACTGCGCCGGGTGACCCCGTTCGAGCCGTCCGCGCCGGCTACGACTCGCGCACGGAGTTCCCCCTGGTCGGTAGAGACGGTGACTCCATCAGCATCGGGCCGCACCTCTTTGACGGTGATGTCTTCTTTGATCTGAATGCCGGCCGCGCGTGCCTTCGTCGCCAGCCAGGCGTCAAACTCGTTACGACGGACGACCCGCAGAGTATGGCGGCCAGGCAATGAAACGGTCAGTCCCCGACCGGAAAAATTAAAATGCGCTGCGCTGGCGTCCACGTGGGGAATCTCGCGCACGTCCAACCCCAGACCTTTGAGCAGGATCTCGGCGTCGGCCACCAGGCCCCCGGCGCAAAGCTTGGGCCGCGGATGCCGGGCCTTTTCGAGTACCAGGATGCGTGGGATGAGCTGCGGGGCTTGCCGGGCCAGGTGCAGCGCGGTGGAGAGCCCGGCCGGTCCCGCGCCGATGATCAGGAGGTCGTGCTGCATAAAGGTATTGTGTTGCCCACTAGATTGATTGAAACGTCTATGATTGTAAAACCCCAAGATTAGACATGCGGCTTTGCATTTATGCTCCTGCCACTTGTATGCCTCCCGGCATCTCATCCCATGTGCGCCCTTCGAGCGTGCGCCCGGCTTTCTTCTTATTCGTTCCGCCCCATTGTTTGAAGAAGAAGGGGACATTGGCCTTCAGGCATTGATCGCGGATATCCGTCACCCAGGCAGGGTCAAGTGGACGTGCGCCGGGCCCAGATTCACCACCTACGATAGCCCAGTCAATCCTTTTCAATTTCAAGTTAGATAATGGTCCTATCAAAGGCTCAAGCGAAAGGAACTTTAACTTTGCGCCTGTCCTGCGCAGGTGGTCGATGCGGTAGGTGTAATCCTGGTTTTCCACGCTCACGCCCATCCACACATTCTCAGGCCAATCGATACGAGGGCTGAATTCTTCCAGGCGTTCAGCGCGCTTGGTCAGCATCTGGAATGTGTGCCAGTGTGCGCGTCGCATCACATCGAAGACCTCCAGGATGAACTCGATTGGCACATCTTTGTGGAATAGGTCGCTCATCGAATTGACGAAAATGACCTGCGGTTTCTTCCATTCGAGCGGCTTTTCGAGTGCATTCCCGTGCAAGGTAAGTTTGAAGCCGTTGCGGTAGTTCGGCTGGCCCATAGCCTGCAGGCGTCTGGCCATGCGTTCGGCGTAGCAGTGTTTGCAGCCGGGACTGACTTTTGTGCAGCCAGTGAGCGGGTTCCAGGTCGATTCGGTCCACTCGATACCCGAATGTTCGGCCATTTTTCCTCCTATAATATTTCTACCGATAAACATCAACAATATAATAGCACAAATGTTTTGTTTAAAATCCAGGAAAACGAGATTGTTTCTGTTCCATGCGTTGATCTTGACTCATGTTTATTTTCTCAAAAACCTGCCGCCCTTCATCAGAATCTAAAATGTAGAAGTAATTTCTAATGCTTTTATACGGCTTGAACAAGTCCGAATTACTACCCAACAAGAATGTCCATTGGTGTTTATCACCTCTAAATGGCTTTCTTATTAACCAATGCTGTTTATCGGTTGCGACTAAAAAAACTGATAAGGATTTTTGGGATTGTTGAAATTGTCGTTTTATACCTGTTGCGGACAGATAAAAAAGGATTTCCATGCGTGGCCGCATCTTAGAGATAAGCGCGAGTGTACCAATATCGGGCAAGTCCTTTGTTACGGTTGGATCAACATAAACCAGCCCCAATTCAGAATCTTTTTTGTCTTTGAATAATTGTGGAACAGCTTTTTCATAGTCATTATGATGGAGAATGATGTTCCCCTGCTGCGAATTGCTCAGGGGGTGCAAGGATACAGCCTCTTTTAGATCGTTATAGTTCTTCTTTTCTCTTTCGATGAAATCGGCCTGAAAAGGAATATTGAATTTTGGATCATTGGCTTTATCGAGAAACACAAGGGGACTTCCAGGATTTCCGTCGGGAGTATGCCCCTTCCCGGCTGTCAAATCAACATAGTAATACTTATTTTCATAGTAGGCTAGGTGTTTCTTGATCACTGCTTGAGTAATTGCCATATGCATCGCCAATATTTTTGACAGATGCTCAATTTTTATTCCAGTGTATTCCCCATATCCAACCCCATCTTCGATCGGCATAACTATTTGCCTCCTGAATGTCAACGTGCCAGTTGGATTTTAGCATATGTTGAAAAGGATCGTTCGAAAAGAGATGTTACAAGATTTAATAGTCCTTTCTGCTGGTGATAATACTTCACAGGTACATCGCACGTTTAAAGGTGGGCGACAGGTGACGAGTCTACGGCCGTTTGTCGTTCGTTAATCATTGTTTGTCATCTATCTTCAGAATCTACAAATATGTAAACGCAAAATCCCTACTCCAGCTTTACAATTGCGCCATGCATCCGGAGCAAAGTAGACCATGATCGAGATCGATAACCTGTCCAAGTACTTCAGAGGCAAGCGCTTCAAGAAAGTGCATGCCGTCAACGGGGTCAGTTTCACCGTCCGGGATGGGGAAGTGCTGGGATTGCTGGGACCGAACGGCGCGGGCAAGACCACCATCATACGCCTGTTGGGTACGGTCTTGCAGCCTTCCTGTGGCGGGGCGCGCGTTGGCGGCTTCGATTTGCGCCGGCAGCCGGACGAGGTGCGGCGCGTGTTGGGGGTGCTGCCGGAATACTGGGGGCTCTACGAGCGTTTCACTCCGCGCGAACACCTGCTGTTGTTCGGAAAGTTCCACTACATGGGGCGCGCGGCGCTCGAAGACCGCATCGACGAATTGATCACCCTGCTGGGGATGGGCGAATATGCCGACCGCCCGTGCAAGCGTTTCTCGAAAGGCATGAGCCAGAAGGTGGCTCTGGCGCGAGCGCTGATCCATGACCCCAGCCACCTGTTGCTGGACGAGCCGACCGCCGGATTGGACGTGATGAGCGCGCGCCAGGTGCGGGATCTGATCACCCGTGCACGCGAGAATGGTAAATGTGTCATTATCTCGACGCATATCCTGAGCGAAGCTGAGCGCATGTGCGACCGCCTGGTCTTCCTGGACGAGGGGGAGGTAGTAGCCGAAGGCGCGCCGGCCGACCTGTGCCGGCAGGCAGGCGTGGACACGGTAGAAGAAGCCTTCCTGCAGATGGTCGGACGCGAAGACGTGGAGTTGGTGGCATGAACATCATCTGGACGGTCTATCGAAAAGAGATCTCTGAGGCGCTCCGCGATCGTCGCCGCCTGATCTGGAGCCTAGTCTCAGCCTTCATCCTGATGCCGCTCCTTTTCGTCGGGCCGATGGCCTTCTTTATTCTGCGCACTTCACGGCAAATGGCTACCACGGTGACCATTCCCGTACAGGGCATGCAGTACGCGCCGGAGTTGGTGGCCTTTCTCGAAGCCGAGGCGGATGTCGAAATAGTGCCGGCCGAGGATGTGGAGGCGCTCGTTCGAGCGAAGCAATATACCGGAGGCCTGATCGTGCCGCCTGGTTTCGAGGCCAAGATCAAGCGCGGCGAGACCGTCCAGCTCCAACTCGTCACCGACCAAAGTAAGTCCGTGAACGTGACCGGAAGTCGCCTGCTGGAAGCGCTGCAGGCCTACCGCGATGAACTGGTCCAGGAGCGTTTGCGGACCCAGCACCTGCCCGAGGAGTTCATCCAGCCATTCCATGTCGAGCAGCGCAACGCTGCCACAGCCACCGAGACGACCGGCTCGCTGTTGAGCCTGGTCCTGCCGGGTTTCATATTGGCCTTTGGACTGAGTGCGGGCATGCAAATGGCGGTGAGCACCACCGCAGGTGAGAAGGAACGCCTGACGCTCGAACCAGTACTGTTCACGCCTGTCAGCCGTACCGGACTGGTGTTGGGTAAACTCCTGGCAGTGATGACCAATGCCATCGCATTCCTGGCCGGTATGGGGTTTTCGATCACGCTGTCCGTAGTTGGGTTTGTGCTGGCGTTGAACGCCTCCGGATTGTCTGAGGAGATCAACAGCACAGGTTTACTCGCATCAGATGCCTTTGCCAGCAGTGTGCCACAGGCGGGGATCTATTCGATCTCGCCACTGGCGGTGGTGCTCCTGTTGTTGTCTGTCTTGCCGGTGTTACTGCTGGGAGCTTCCATCCAGATCGCACTCGCGACCTGGGCACGCAACAGCGATGAAGCCTACGGATATTTGAACCCCATCAACTTGCTCTCGACGTTGTTGCTGTTTGCCTTGATCCTGATGGAAGATTATGTCCCCAGGTTGTGGCAGTACGCCATCCCCATCTTCGGAACGATCTTATCCATGCGCGATCTGCTGACCGGCAAATCGCAGCCGGTTTTCCTGGCGCTGATGTTCCTGGCCTCGCTGGTCTACGCAGTGCTTGCCACCGGCCTGGCGGTCTGGATGTACCGGCGCGAGGAGGTGCTCTTCCGTTCGTGAGTCAGGCAACCTTGCAGTCGCTGAAAGCCGTTAGGAGAAGGTTTGTAAAGAAACCCCAGCCGGTCCTGCCTGGCGCAGCCGTTGACATCTGCGAACGCCATCTGGTTCAGGCACCCGCTCTCCTGGTCGTGGCCTGAGACACGTAACGCAAGGCTACCCTTGAGCCTGAAATCAACGAACATGGGCTTGCGATCGTATCACCAGACGATGTGATGGGATGACACGAGCATGTGATCATATCACCAGGGAATGTGATGCGATGACATGAGCTTTTGATTACATCGCCAGGGAATGTGACGCGACGACATGAGCTTGTGATTACATCGCCAGGGAATGTGACGCGATGACACGAGCATGTGATCGTATCACCAGGAGATGTGATGTGAAAACAAGAGCATGTGAAGGGATCTCAGGGTGAGGGGAAAGGCGAAGGGCGAACTGAGGCTGAAGGACCTGGTAAGAACCACAATTGATGTAGGGCGGACAAGAAACGAAAAACGACGGGTGGCAGAAGACAAAGGACAGATGATAAACGACAAATCGCAAATGATGGATGACCGGGGTGAGCTGTCGTGATGCGTGGTTCGTCGTCCTCATACGGTATAATCCCCTCGCCACTCTCAAACCTGAGGAAAAACCACAAAGGACACGAAGCGCACGAAGGATTAATACCGGACCTTGTACTTCCTTTGTGACCGTTGCGTCACTTCAACAAGCTCAGTGTAAGCCTTCGTGTTACGAATATCAATATGCATAAATCCTCCTTCCAGGAAATCATCCTCAAGCTGCAAACCTACTGGGCCGAACGTGGTTGCCTGATCTGGCAGCCCTACTACACCCAGGTCGGTGCGGGCACAATGAACCCGGCCACCTTCCTGCGCGTGCTCGGTCCTGAACCATGGAACGTGGCCTATGTGGAACCCTCCGTGCGGCCCGACGACGGGCGTTACGGTCAGAACCCCAATCGCTTCCAGGTGCACTATCAATTCCAGGTCATCCTTAAACCAGATCCCGGTAATCCGCAGGAGCTCTACCTGGATTCGCTCAAGGCGCTCGGCATCGATCCGCGCCAGCACGATATCCGTTTTGTGGAGGACAACTGGGAGCAACCTGCCATCTCGGCCTGGGGCCTGGGGTGGGAGGTTTGGCTGGATGGGCAGGAGATCACGCAATTCACCTACTTCCAGCAAGTCGGCGGCCAGATGCTGGACCCGGTGGCGGTCGAGCTGACCTACGGGTTGGAGCGCATCCTGATCGCGCTCAACAACGCGGGCGCGATCTGGGAGGAGGAATGGGCGCCTGGCGTGACCTATGGCGAAGTGCGCCGCCAGGAGGAGTTTGAGCACAGCAAGTACTACTTTGAGGTGGCCAATGTCGAATCCATGCGCCAGGTCTTTGAGCGCTTCGAGCGCGAATGCAATGCCTGCCTGGAGCAGGGCCTGGTGCTGCCGGCCCATGACTATGTGCTGAAGTGTTCGCACGTGTTCAACACGCTCGACACGCGCGGTGCGATCGGGGTGACCGAGCGCCAGGGTTACTTCCGGCGCATGCGGGATCTGGCGCGCCGCGTGGCGGAAGCCTACCTGGAGCAGCGGCAGGAATTGGAGTATCCGTTGCTGAAAGCGGGGGATCAGGGACTTAAGACAGAAGACCGAGGACTAAAGACAGACGACCAAACACATATCACGAAGAGATCGTCGTCTGTTGTTAGTGGCCCGTCGGCGTTTTTACTCGAAATCGGCACCGAAGAGTTGCCCCACGGCGATGTGGACGCTGCACTGGTGCAGTTGCGAAAGCGCGTCCCGACCTGGTTGGAGGAACTGCGTCTTGAGCACGGTCCTGTGCATATTGAAGCCACACCACGCCGGCTGGTTGTTTTCGTAGAGGCATTGAACCCGAACCAGCCCGACATGGAGGAAGCGGTCAAAGGCCCGCCGGCTGACAAAGCTTTCGACCCGACAGGCGTGGCCCTACCGGCCGGACTGGGCTTTGCAAAGAAGAACGGTGTAGACACCAAGGACCTTGAAGTACGCGAGATCGACGGCGGGCAATACGTTGTGGCGGTGGTGCGCTCCCATGGGCAACCCACACCTGAGGTGCTGGCGGAGAATCTACCGGGGCTGGTGGCGGGCCTCAGCTTTACCAAGTCTATGCGATGGCTGCCTGCTTCCCGCGTGACGGAAAACGATACCAGCGTGGCCTTTTCGCGCCCCATTCGTTGGCTGGTCGCCCTGCTGGGAGACCAGATCATCCCCTTTCCTTACGCCGGCCTGGTTTCAGGGAAAGTCACGCGTGGCCTGCGTCCTTATGGTTCGCCTGAGATCGAAATCCCCTCTGCGGGTAAATACTTTGACTTGATCCGTAAGGCGGGCATTGTAATCGCCGGGGAGGATCGCGAGGCAATGATCACAGAGCAGGTGAAAAAGGCAGCTGCCTCTGTAAAAGGTGAAGCCCTCATCGATAAAGACCTGCTGGCCGAAGTCGCCAACCTGGTCGAAAAACCGACTGCAGTACTGGGAGGCTTTAAGCAAGAATACCTGAATTTACCGCGTGAGGTGCTCATCGCAGTCATGAGGAAGCACCAGCGCTATTTCCCTGTTGAACGTTCAAAGTTGAAGGCTGAAGGTGAACCTTCCACCTTGCTACCCTATTTCATTGCCATCCGCAACGGCGACGACCAACATCTGGAGATCGTCCGGCAGGGCAACGAGCACGTCCTCAACGCGCGCTTTGCGGACGCCGATTTCTTCGTGCATGAAGACCTCAAGCAGCCGCTGGAAACTTACCGACCGGCCCTGAGCACGCTCATCTACCAGACCAAGCTGGGCTCCATGCTCGATAAATCCGAGCGCATACTCAAGTTGGTGGAAGCGCTCATCCCCATGCTCGGCCTGGACAAAGACGAGGCGACCTTTGCGCGGCGCGCGGCGGTACTGGCCAAAGCCGACCTGGTCACCCAGATGGTGACCGAGATGACCTCCTTGCAGGGTCTGATCGGGCGCGAATACGCCCTGCGCTCGGGTGAGGCACAGGAAGTTGCGCAAGCCATCGGCGAGCAATATCAGGCGGTGCCAGAGACAAAGGTTGGCCTGGCGGTTGCACTGGCCGATCGGCTGGACGCGCTGGTAGGCCTGTTTGCTGCGGGCCTGGCGCCCACGGGCACCAAGGACCCGTTTGCCCTGCGGCGGGATGCCATCGGCGTCGTGCAGTCGCTCATCGAGCATGATCTGGCCTTTGATCTGCGTGCGGCAGTCGCAAATTCCGCGAATTTGCAACCGATCAAGGTAAGAAAAGAAGTGCAGGACGGGGTGTTGGAGTTTATCGCCGGACGGTTGTCGGTACTGCTAAAAGAGAAGCACCGTTACGATGTGGTGGATGCCGTTCTGGCGGCGCAATCTGACGACCCGGCGGGCGCGGCTCGGGCGGTGGCGGAGTTACAAGCCTGGGTCGAGCGGGAGGATTGGGAGTTGATCCTGGCGGGGTATGCACGCTGCGTGCGCATTGTGCGGGCTGCTGAGAAAGGGGACCGAGGACGGAAGACGGTGGACGAGCGCAAATTGGTTGAGCCTGCGGAAAAAGCGCTCGCAAAGGCCGTACGGAACACGAACGACCAACCACCTTCCACTGTCGATGAATTTCTCACCACGGTGCTTAAGCTGCTTCCGGCCATCAACAATTTCTTCGACAAGGTGCTGGTCATGGATGAAGACCAGGCGCTGAGGAAAAACCGGCTGGCGCTGGTTGAACAAATCGCCGGGCTGGCTGAAGGGATTATAGATTTGAGTAAGCTGGAAGGGTTTTAGTGGGGGACGACGAACGACAGACGACGAAGGACGGAGGACAGAGAACCGGCAGCTGAAATTGGGCGCGGGCCCCATTTATTGAGGAGGGAAAGAATGTATAAGTTCGAAAAGCTGGAAGTCTGGCAACTGGCTCTAGAATATGTAGACCAGATCTACGAATTGGCGAAAAGTTTACCTCGTAGCGAAGAGTTCAATTTGAAGTCGCAGATGACACGTGCGGCAACCTCTGTGGCATTGAATATTGCCGAGGGTTCGACAGGGTAAACCAATGCGGAGCAAGCACGTTTTTTAGGGATGGCGATTCGGTGTTTAATTGAAACGGTGGCTTGCCTGCGCATCATTGAAAAACGTAATCTGGTTGATCGGAAGGATCAAATGGACCGTGTTGAGGCCCTCTCGCGAGTATTGGTCGCAAAATTACATACTTTTAGGAAATCACTAAAACTTTCTAAGGGAAGAATGGGCGACGCATCGGCAGATTACATCATTGACTTGGAAGCTTGACTTCCGTCCTCAATCCTCCGTCTTTGGTCCTTCGCCTTCTGTCCTTCCTCTTCAGTCCTCCTCCTTCTGAAACCCATCCATATACACCTTGATCTCCGGCAAGCCTCTCAACTTATCATAGAAGAAGTTGTTGACGATGTTGATCACTTCCGCGCGGGCGGCTTCGACTTCCGCGTTCAAAGCCTGGCCGGCTTCCTGGTTATCCAGGGTGTGGCGCAGATTCATCAAATGACGCACCACAATGGTCTCCTCATCGCCTTCAAGCGCTGCGATGACCGCCATGACCAGGCTGTCGGCCTGTTCGCGGACTGATTCGATCGAAATACTGGAACCGGGCATGCAGCATTCTTCCATGGTCCGAAACAGCGCCCAGACCTGATACAGCATGGAGGTCGGCTCGTCGAACAATTCGCGGATAAAAGCAGCTTCTTCGTAGCGCCCGGTCAGGCGGAAGATGTTGTACATGCGCTTGGCCGCCTTGCCATAATTGATGTCCTTGGTCAGGTATTTATTGACCTCATGTTCAAGCTGGGCCACGTACTCGTCCAGTGCATCGGCTGAGACGTGTTTTTTCAATTTTGAGAAGATGGGAACCGACTCAGCCTCAAGATAGATCTCCTGGAAATAAGGGTCGAGGTAGCCATCCAGCGGGGTGATCGAACCGTCCGGCGCCTCCCAGGTGACATCCAGCATGTTGCTGGCATTGACCAGTTGGCTGCGTACGCCGTCGGAAACCACCCAGTCCAGTTTGCACCAGCCGGGATCGAGCATGACGTCCTCCCAGTGTATCGTGAGCGTTTGGCCATCGGGGAGCATGACATCGAATTCACCGTCCTTGATATCATCGGGCGTCCACGAGACCGGACTGCCTTTCGATTTGGGTTTGCCATCCCGGATCACGTCCATCGGGTAGGACCCGAACTTGACCTCGGTCAGGAGGTACGTTGGGCCTTTTGCAGCTTGCTTTGCCTTGTTACGTATCAGATCCGCCAGGACCTTGCAGGCGGCTTCGCGGCTCTCCGCAATGATGTTAATGCGCTCGAAATAATCCGCATCGCCGGGATAGGTCTGGATCTTGGATTGGGCGGCGGAGCCGGAGAGCGCCAGCGCGGTTTCGACTTTGCCGGGCACATCTTTGAATTCGACCAGCCGGCCCAGTTTGCGGAAGTGCTCCAGGTCGGCGTCGCTGAAGTCTAGCATGCTGACACGGTGGCCGAAGACACCTGTGCGTTTGTCAATGACCACGCTTTCGTCTTTTTCTGCTGCCATGGCGGTCAACCACTGAAGCGCTTCTTCCTCGTCCAGTTCGACGCCCAGGCGTTGGGCCGATTCGAGGATGCGTTGCAGATCTTCCTTGGGGGTGGATTTGGACATGTGATTTTCTCCTTTGGCTTCGATTAGGTCAGACTTGAAACCTG
>CAZULT010000018.1:0-60244 GCA_964621295.1 uncultured Anaerolineaceae bacterium
TATAGTACCGGTTACGCCAAAGTAGTGGATATGACCTCTGGTGGGTATGCTTTCCTGTGCCAGGATATTCAGTATCAACCTGCGCGCTTGCCTTATGACCCTGAACACTCTCAAGAGCTCGAAGAAGGTACAAGCATGCCATCCAGGATCGCAGCTTTTACGATTACAGAGATAGCCACTGGTTACAAACAGAGGCGAACCTACCAGCATGGTATGATTACCGTCAGCAAATAGAGAACGGATTGAAAAGCTGCATGGAACATCGTGCTGCCCTCAACAAAATCTATACCGAAGCACTTCCCGTTGAAATCCAATTGTCTACGGCTTACCAATCCTGGCGGTTCAATATTCGCGTAAAAGACAAAGAGCGTACGCTTAATGCAATATTCGCTTCCGGGTTATTTGCAAGTTCGCACTATGCTTCGCTGGCCGGTATCATGGCCGGGGGCCACTGCGATCAAGCCGAGATCCTCGCAAATGAGGTCATCAACTTATTCAACGACCATTTTTTCAACGAACAAAGTGCGGAACAGGTCTGTAAGATCATCAGGGAGAACCTCAATTGAGTGAACTGCGTGTTGACTTCAACCGTCCGGTGCCGGTTGGGCGAGAGATGGAGTACATGGCCGAGGCGGTCGCAAATGGTCATATCTCTGGAGATGGCCCTTTCACCAAAAAGGTGCATGCGTGGCTAGAGCAAGAGCTTGGAATTGCAAAGGCTTTACTGACGACCTCTTGCACGCATGCTTTAGAAATGTCGGCTATATTGTTAGATATTCAGGAAGGGGACGAAATCATTGTTCCAGACTTTACTTTTGTTTCGACGGTCAATGCTTTTGTCATGCGTGGTGCCCATCCGGTTTTTCTGGATATACGGCCCGACACCTTGAATCTTGATGAGACAAAACTTGAATCTGCTGTCACGCCTCGCACGAAAGCCGTCATCCCGGTTCATTATGCGGGTGTCGGTTGTGAAATGGATTCGATCCTTGAAATTGCCCATAACCTCGGGCTCTCCGTGATTGAAGACAATGCCCACGGTCTATTTGGAAAGTATAGGGGAAAATTCCTGGGCACATTTGGTGCAATGGCAGCGCAATCTTTTCATGAAACCAAAAACTTTACCAGTGGGGAGGGGGGAGCTTTGTTGATCAACGACCCGAATTATATCGAGCGGGCTGAAATTGTTCGAGAAAAAGGAACCAACCGCTCCCGCTTTTTCCGTGGTCAGGTGGATAAGTACACCTGGGTTGACTATGGGTCGTCTTATCTGCCGTCTGATATCCTGGCGGCTTTTCTCTTTGGGCAATTGGAACAACGGGATGTGATTCAATCTCGACGTAAAACCCTTTGGGATACGTATTACCTTGCTCTGTCGGAGTGGGCAGAAAAATATGGAGTACAGCTACCGACAGTCCCTGCTTATACAGAACAAGCCTATCACATGTTCTACTTGCTGCTCCCTGACCTGGATCTGCGCCAGAAATTCATTGCATACTTGCGAGAGCAAGGCATTTACGCTGTATTCCATTACTTGCCATTACATCTTTCAGATATGGGTCAAGCTTTTGGAGGCAAGCACGGAGATTGCCCCGTTTCGGTGGATGTGAGTGAAAGGTTGGTCCGTTTGCCCTTGCATAATGGATTGAGCGCCTACGATCAGGAACAGGTGCTCGAAACCGTGCTGAGCTTTACGTTTTAGCCGAGAGCATTGGTGGATCTGAAAGCAGAGGCCGGTTGAGAAGGATTGCTCAACTCCAGGTTCCCATAGTGCTGTTGGGATTGGCGTGCGGGGCTTATGGCGTGTTCATATTCCAACAGGGGATCCATTGGGATGATTGGGGATTTATCTGGTTGATCCAGGGCCTTGGGACTCCTGGTTTTATTGACTATTTTTCGACAAATCGACCGTTCCTGGCCTATGTATACCCGGTGACCAGCGCTCTGCTCGGTACTCATGTGTTTGCCTGGCATTTGTTCGCATTGTTCTGGCGGTCGGCCTCCGCCATCTCGCTCTGGTGGGTGCTCCATTGGATTTGGCCAAACCGCAAGCGGGCGACTTTTCTTGTAGCGGCATTCTTTCTTGTTTACCCGGGATTTAACCAACAGGCGATCGCCATCACCTATGGTCACTTTTTCTTGGCAGAGACATTCTTGTTTCTGTCGATGGCAATGATGCTGCTTTTTATCCGCCAGCCTCGTAAATATTGGTGGGCTGGTTTGCTGGGGGTTGGATGCTCTGCTTACAATTTGTTCGCTACCGAATATTTTTTCGGTTTGGAGCTTCTACGACCGATCTTGCTCTGGTACGGGTTGCGGACGCTGTGGCCCGCCTGGAATGAGCGCCTCAAACGACTGGGTTTGTACTACACACCCTTCTTTTTAACTCTCACGGCTTATCTATATTGGCGGATTTTCATTCTGGGCTTCCATTTATACCGACCAGAGTTGTTTGCAGGTCAGGAAACCTCGTGGCTCGATCAACTTTCACATATCCCCGGGCTGCTCTGGGAGCAATGGCAAGTGGCTATCTGGCAAGCCTGGGGGCAGGTCTTTCAAATCCCGGATTTTGCAGAGTTTGGATCGCGCTTATCCATTCTATATGTGGTCTTGTTCCTTGTGATAGCAATCGGCGTGTATCACTGGATGAACCGAGTTGTAAAGAACGCAGACCCGGGAAGGGGAATTTCCATGGAATGGATTGGTCTTGGTATATTGACGACAGTGTTGGCAGGGATCCCTTTCTTGGTGACCGAATTACCGCTACGACTCACCTTTCCGAATAGCAGGTTTACTTTACCCTTTGCCTTGGGAGCCGCATTCCTGCTTGTGGTGATCATAGAAGCCCTCCCAAAAAAGGTGAACGGGATGGCGTTTGCGAGTGTCTTGCTTGCCCTGGCGGTTGGAGTCCAATTCAACAACGGGTTCTTGTGGCGGGATGACTGGAAATTACAGACCTCCTTGATGTGGCAAATGACCTGGAGAATTCCAGCGTTGGAAGAAGGGACGATACTGGTATCGAATGAGACCCCATTTTTGTATTCCAGTGACAACTCATTCACGTTTCCATTGAACATGACATATGCAAGGGAAAAGCATGCGACCACGATTGATTACGTTTATTACTCTCTATCCGCACGGCTTGGCAATCAATTAAAAGCGCTAAAACCTGGACTGCCTGTCTCACAGGACTACCTCGCGACTACGTTCCAGAGTTCAAGTAACGAAATTGTTGTGGTCCACTTTGCCCCCCCCGGCTGTTTTCGTGTGTTGGATCCGGTTTATGATCGGGATGTGATGCTGGCGCCGGCCAGAATGGAAACCGCAGGGCGTTGGACTGACATCGGGGTCCCGGTCCTGCCTCAATCCATTGCAAAGGCGCTTCCGCTCTCCAATCTGAATCAAATCTTGCTTGCTGGACAAGGGAGCGCTACTCCCCCGGAACTATTCGGGCCCGAACCTGCTCGCAAGTGGTGTTATTATTTTGAGACCGCCGATCTCGCGCGCCAACAGGGAGATTGGGCGGCGGTAGCCCGTATCGGGGATGAAGTATTCGCCATCCCATATTACCCTGACGACCTTTCTGAATATCTGCCCTTTGTGGAAGCGTATGGCAGAACGGGTCGTGAAGAGGATGCTCTTCTGCTAACTCGAAACGTTGCTGACCAGATGCCGATCTTGAAGCCCGCCCTTTGTGCGGTTTGGCGCCGAATTCAAGAGGCGCCCTCAGCCGGCATACCTTTTCAAAGGATAGATAAGATCGAACAGGAACTTGGATATTGTCCATACCCGTAGTCCGTCATCGCGCCATGCAAAACGTTCTTGTTACCGGGGGAGCCGGTTTCATTGGCTCCAACTTCATTCGGTATTTAATGAAAGCGGAACCTCAGGTTACCATTGTTAATTTGGATGCATTGACGTATGCTGGCAGCCTGGAAAACCTGAGGGGTCTTTCCGACCCGTCCCGTCATATCTTTGTTGAAGGCGACATCGGGAATAGTGAGCTTGTGTCCCGTCTGCTTCACGAGCATGATGTGGATACAGTCGTCCATTTCGCGGCCGAATCGCATGTGGATCGTTCCATCATGGGACCGGCTCCGTTTATTCAAACGAATCTGGTTGGAACATTTACACTGCTTGAGGCGGCAAAGCAGGTATGGGGTTCCGATAAAAATGTGCGCCGTTTCCATCACATTTCAACGGATGAAGTATTTGGCTCGCTTTCCCAAGACGAGCCTTCGTTTCAGGAGACCACACCCTACGATCCACGGTCGCCTTATTCCGCCTCAAAAGCAGGATCTGACCACCTTGTCCGCGCTTATTATCATACGTACGACCTGCCCATCACCATCACGAATTGCTCGAACAACTACGGACCGTACCAGTTTCCCGAAAAATTGATCCCTCTGATGATTTTGAATGCCCTGCAGGGCAAGCCTTTGCCTGTCTATGGTGATGGTCGGCAGATTCGAGACTGGTTGTACGTTACCGACCATTGCGAGGCGATCTATCTTGTTCTCAGAGATGGAAGACCTGGAAAAACCTACAACATTGGCGGTGGAAACCAGCCGTTCAATCTTGATTTGGTCACACAGATCTGTGCTCTTCTGGATGAACTCAAGCCCGGTACTGCACCTTACGATTCCTTGATCGCACATGTGCCTGATCGCCCGGGACATGACAGGCGCTATGCCATGGACAGCACAAGGATCACAGAAGATCTCGGTTGGAAGCCGCGCCATACCCTTGAAAGTGGATTGCGAGAGACAATGACATGGTATCTGGCGAATATGGATTGGGTCGTAAAGGTATCACAGAACCCTGAGTTCCAAACCTGGGTGAATGAAAATTACACCAAACGAGGAATGCCATGAAAGGAATAATTCTGGCGGGTGGCAAGGGGACCAGACTGTATCCGCTCACCCTGGGAGTGAGCAAGCAGTTATTGCCGGTGTATGACAAACCCATGGTGTATTATCCGCTTTCCATGTTAATGCTGGCTGGAATCCAGGAAATGCTGGTCATCAGTACCCCTGAAGATCTGCCTGGTTTTCGCCGGTTGCTAGGTACGGGAGAGCAATGGGGTGTCCGCTTTGCCTATCAGGAACAGGTCGAGCCGCGTGGTCTGGCCGAAGCATTCATTCTGGGCGCTGAATTTATCGGGAATCAACCGGTCTGTTTGATATTGGGAGACAATATTTTCTATGGCACCGGGCTGTGGAATAAATTGAGAAAAGGCGCTCAATTGTCTGCCGGTGCTATGATATTTGCTTATGCAGTAAAAGATCCGTCAGGGTACGGCGTGGTTGAATTTGATGAGCATCATACCGTGCTTAGTATTGAAGAAAAACCTCGAAAACCGCGCTCAAGATATGCTGTTCCCGGGTTGTATTTTTATGATAACCGCGTCGTCGAAATAGCTTCTCATTTGAAACCCTCAAGGCGCGGGGAGTTTGAAATCACAGACATCAATAAGATTTACCTCGAATCAAAGGAATTAAGGGTCGAACCGCTTGGTAGAGGGGTGGCCTGGCTGGATGCCGGTACGCATGAAAACCTGCTGCATGCTGCAAATTTTGTCCAAACCGTGGAAGAGCGACAGGGATTGATGATAGGTTGCCCCGAAGAAGTCGCTTACCGGATGGGCTTCATTGATAATGGGCAGCTTGAGAAGCTCGGTAAGGATTTGCTCAACAACGGCTATGGCGAATACCTTCTGGAACTTGCCAAAGAAGAGCAGGAACCGCTTAACTGAAGGATGCAATCAGGGGGATTCTCTGCGTGGTAGAATCCATCACCAATGAATCCTAAGTCCAAACATCCAACTGTTGATCTGGTGATTCCGGTCTTTAACGAAGCGGGGGTCGTGGCGCAAACCCACGCACGTGTACGAGCCGTCATCGATCCACTGCCCAATCATTTCACCATCACATACGTGGATGATGGGTCCCAGGACGGAACAAAGGAGGAAATTCGATCGCTGGACGATAAGCGGGTCCGTGTGCTTGAATTAAGCCGTAACTTTGGGCATCAGGCTGCTTTGAGCGCCGGCATGGACGCGTCTCAGGCCGACATTGTCATTACCATGGATGGCGATGGTCAGCATCCTCCTGAGATGATTCCTGAGATGATCGCTTTGATCGTTCAGGGTTATGATATCGTCCAAACGCAACGGGTTGACCTGGTCCAACCAGCTTCCTTTAAAAAATGGACTTCAGGTTTGTTCTACCGCTTGATCAACACGATCAGTGGAACTCGCGTATTACCGGGTGCCGCCGATTTCCGCGCTCTTTCACGTCAGGCTGTGGAGGCGCTCAAGATTATGCCCGAATACCATCGTTTTTTGCGGGGTATGGTGTCATGGATTGGTTTTGCGACTGTTATCTTGCCTTACCAACCTGGAGAGCGTATAAGTGGGGTGTCGAAGTACTCATTGCGCAAAATGTTTAACCTTGCCATGGATGCCATTTTCTCATTTTCCCTGGTACCGCTGTATATCGGATTGAGTTTGGGTGGGGTGCTGCTTTGTCTGGCCATCGTTGAAATGATGTACGTTCTTTCCTTCTGGATCACTGGGAAGACATCAAACCTGGCACCGGGATGGAGCTCGCTCATGTTTGTGATTCTGATCGTGGGCGGCTTGTTGATGGTCTTGATGGGATTCATTGGCGTCTACGTTGGCTATATTTTTCAAGAGGTCAAACAACGCCCGGTCTACATTGTCAGGAAGGGGGAAGATTAACCGTTTTGAACGAATATTCAAAATACGATATTATCCTCCTTCGGCACGGCGAATCGATTGGCAACGCAGAAGCGCGCTGGCAGGGTCAGGCAGATTATTCGCTTACTGAAAAAGGGCGGGAGCAGGTACGCACGTTGGCCGAGAGATGGTCAGCGGAAGGCCGGGAGTTTGATCGTATCTTTTGTAGTCCTTTAAAACGCGCGAACGAGACAGCCGACATTCTCTCAGCGGCTCTACATTCTCAGCTTGAAATCGACCCTATCTGGATGGAACGGGATATCGGCGCAGTGGCAGGTATGACAGCCGATGAGGTCAATCAGCGCCTGCCGCGCCGGGAATTCATCACACCCTATGCGCCAATTGTGGGTGATGAAGGCGAAGGAGATTGGGCATTGTTCTTACGGGGAGGGTTGGCATTGCATCGCCTGCTTTCCCAGGCTCCTGGCAATTATCTGGTGGTTTCTCATGGGGGGTTGCTGAACCAGGTCATGTACGCCGTGGTAGGGATCACACCTTCTGCAAATTTTAGCGGCCCGCGTTTCCGGTTTGGGAACACGGGCTATGCTCACGTTGTCTATTATCCCCATGCACATCGATGGCAGATCAATGCTGTAAATAACCGCTGCCATTGGAAGGCTAAGAACCTGGATTAGGTAAACCTATGGCGATGCCTGGATCGAATTCTACCCCTATTAAAGTGTTGGTATTGGGTGCCGGTGCTGTCGGTAGCTATATCGGTGGCAGTTTGGCATTGGCCGGGCACCAGATTGTTTTTGCAGAGCAGGCGACTGTCTCAGATACCCTGCGCGAACGCGGGTTACGCCTGGATTTATCAGCGGACAAAAGACGCAAGGCTAAAAATGCCTTTCTTGTCGATCCAACATCCTTCGTGGTGGGCGCGTCCCTGGAAGAGTCCTTGCGATTTGGCCCATTTGACGTGGCCATTTACGCATTAAAGTCTTACGATACTTCCGAAGCTTTGGACCAGATAAAACCCTTTGCAGAGACAATGCCCCCGGTATTGTGTCTATCGAACGGAATAGACAATGAACCGGCCTTGGCCGGGGTGCTGGGAATGGAAAAGGTAATCTACGGGACATTAACCAGTGCCATTGGGCGCCGAGGACCTGGAGATATTCATCTCGAAAAATTGCGTGGTGTGGGCATCGGTTCTTCTCATGCTCTTTCAGAACAGCTTGTAGAGCTTTTCAATGATGCCTTTTTAAATGCGCAGCCTTTTCAGGATGACGCCAGCATGAAATGGTCGAAAATGTTAACCAATTTGCTTGCCAACCCGCTTTCAGCGATCCTCGATATGACTCCCGGTGAAATTTTTTCCCATCGCGGACTGTACCGTTTGGAAATCTCTGTCTTACGCGAGTGCCTGGCTGTGATGAAAGCCAAAAAACTAGAAGTGGTAGACTTGCCAAAAACCCCTGTCAGGGCTTTGGCTTTTTCGACCCAAGTGCCTTTCTGGCTTTCGAAACCCTTGCTCACGCGCGCCGTGGGGGGCGGCCGAGGCAAGAAAATGCCCTCCTTCCATATAGACCTGCATTCCGGGCGAGGTAAGAGCGAAGTGGAATACCTGCATGGTGCTGTCGTGCGGGCAGGAAGACAGGCCAACATTGCTACACCGGTCAATGAAGTACTGACGGATGTATTGGTCTCTATGACAAAGGGGGAAACCCCGGTAGAAACATTTGCAGGGAACCCCAGCAAATTATTGGAAAGGGTCAAAAGCTGACTCAATCTTCCAACGCAATCGAGGGGTGGGGGTTTGGTGATACAATTGCTCTCCAAAAATGAGCAAGGCGTCCAAAATTCATTTCATTCAACCACGCCCTGATGTGGATGTCCATCTCCCAGACGGGCGAGTATTATCCGGTCCTCGAAACGCGATTGTCAGTGAATTCCTGGGGAGCGTTGCGGATCAATTTTCCGCTCCCATCGTAGCGGCCATCGTGAACGGTGAATTGCGGGAGTTAACTTATCCCATTCGCATGGAATCCACCGTCCAACCTGTGACCATGTCTGACGCTGATGGTGGGCGCATCTATCGTCGCTCATTGACCTTCCTGTTGGAAATGGCCTTCAGCGAATTATTTCCCAAAGGGACGCTGACCATTGACCACTCGGTTTCATTCGGTGGGTATTTCTGCCAGGTGAGCGGGAGAAGCAATCTTTCTGAAGCTGAGCTTGCTTCGCTCAAAGTGCACATGCAGCAGTTGATCGATGAGGATATTCCATTTCAGCGGCAGGAAATCCCGCTGGCTGAAGCAATCGCCTATTTCCAGGAAATGGGATACGACGATAAGGTCCGTTTGCTGTCACACCGGCATAAGGATTACCTGACCCTCTACCGCTGTGGGGATCGCATGGACTACCACCATGGCTATATGGTCCCTTCAACCGGCTATTTGCGCTGGTTTGACTTGAATATCACCGATGGCGGTTTCACTGTGCGCTTTCCGCGCCGCCATGCCCCAACGACCTTGCAAGAAACCTGGCATTATCCAAAGCTGCTGGCGACCTTCCGCCAGTATGGTGATTGGTTGGCGCGACTCGGCATCGATAATGTTGGCGTGCTCAATGATGCCATTCAAGCCGGTCGCAGCCATGAGATCATCCTGGTCTCCGAGGCACTGCACGAACAGTATATCTCCGATATCGCACGGCAGATTGTGGAACTCCAAACACCTACCGCGCTGGTGCTGGTCGCTGGACCCTCTTCCTCTGGGAAAACGACATTCTCGCGGCGTCTCACAGTCCAATTGCTTGCGCGAGGTATCTCCCCCTACCCTTTGGAGCTTGACCATTACTTTGTGGACAGAGATCGCACCCCGCGTGATGCGTCCGGACAATTCAATTTTGAAGATATCGAGGCTCTTGATTTGGAGCTGCTTGCCGATCATTTGCAGCGATTGGTGGCCGGCAAGAAAGTGGAACTTCCCTACTTCAATTTCGTAACAGGCCTGCGCGAACCAGGCGAAACGGTCCAGTTAAAACCCGGACAGATCATTATCCTGGAAGGCATCCATGGCTTGAACCCGCGTCTGATACCGGCTACTTTGTCAGGTCAGGCTTACCGGGTGTACGTCTCGGCTCTCACCCAGCTCAACCTGGATCGCCATAACCGTGTTTCCACGACCGATACGCGGCTGTTGCGACGTGTGGTGCGTGACGCGCGAGAGCGCGGCTACTCTGCACGCGTGACGATCTCGCGTTGGGAATCCGTGCGCCGCGGGGAAAAGGAATATATCTTCCCTTACCAGGAGAATGCGGATGTGATGTTCAATTCGGCGCTGGTGTATGAGCTGGCTGCACTCAAACCCCTGGTTGAACCGCTGTTGCGCCAGGTGCCGTATGGCATCCCCGAATATATCGAAGCTAAGCGCTTGCTGGCCTTTCTTGAATGGTTTTTACCGATAGAGCAGGATCTGATCCCGGAAAACTCAATCGCGCGAGAATTCTTGGGTGGATCTATTTTGAAGGACTTTCGCCTGTGGAAGGGCAAGTAAAAGGACGAAATATCGCTCAACTTACCCGAGAGCTTTGATTTACGGGGGAATGGCAAAGATAGCATCAATTCCATAGTAATCTGTGCCGCAATTGCTGGTCCAAATATCCATTTGCCTGGAACGGATAATGTCAGGAACGTTGATCAGGTATGTGTCGACCACCGGCACTTCGACGCGCAAGATTCCATTGTCTTTCGCCTCCCTGATGATTTGATCCCGTAAGTCCCATACCCTTGCCCGGTATCTGAATCCGGGCAATTCCTGGTAGTTGATCGCAATGTGTCGGGCTATGTAAAAAGTACTCAACAATAGAATCGCCAGCGAAAGTGTGAAAAGAAAATTTCCTCGAAATGTATGGGCCGCTATTTCGCCCATGTTCCAGGCCAGGACAGCTATACCAACAAACATGGTGAAGCGGGAAAGGGTCTGTGTTCTTGGGGCAGGCTGCGAACTATAGAAATAGGCCGTCGGAATTTGAATGGAGGCGATCAGCAAATACGTGAGAACCACAGTTAGGGCAATCCAAAACAGGTACCTGGTCACCGGGATCTCGGTTCGTTCCATGCCGAACGCCTGATTCAGGAAGGGCAGGGCCACAAATAAAGCTACAAAGACGAGATGAGGAGTCGGCAGGACCCGGATGGAATTGGTGATGAAAAAGAGAGTGTATTGGTTTGCCAGACGAGGCAAGGAGGAGATTTGGGGTGGGTGGTTGGCAGGCATATCGATGTAGCGATCATTCGAAGGCGAGACGACCAGGACCAAAAAGGAGGCCAGCAGGCCAACCAGAGCCATCAAAGCCGTCGGGAATGCCTGGACGGCCCAATCCTGGCGGTTTCTTTTACCCCACCAGGTCGCCGCAACCAGCACAGCCGCACCGCTCAGCAGATATACACAGGCGGTTTCAGATAAACCCCCGGCGATGAAGCCGATAAAGGCGCTGAGCCCGCAGTGAAAATACAGATGGCTCTTGCTTCGTTTCTTCACAAAGATCAGGCCAACAAGGAAAACGCCAAAGATGAGCGCATAACTGTAATGGACCCCTGCCTGCCAGTAGAGCACTTGAAACCGTTGTGGGGAAAAAATCAGCGTGAAGTAAAGCAGGGCTGAAGCTCCCAGGAATAATAGGATCCTTGGAATCTTGTCTCTAAATACAACTGAAGCGCTCCAAAAAAGCCCTGCCAACCAGAGCAAAATGATTACGCTTGCCTGGATCTGTGTGCCGAATAGTCCGGCAAGATAAAACAAGCCGGAAATTAAGGTCAGAGAGTAACGGTTGGTTGAATAGCCTCTCTTGGCATCCTCCCCTTGAGCGAAGTAAGTTCCAACGGATTTCACTACCCCCAAGTCTTTAAAGTCCCGGTTGTAGCAATAATCCTCGGCCCAGTAGCGGTTGTAAAAACCCAGATAGGCTAGCAGTCCAAGCCCGAGCAGCACAATCAGGCAGGATAAGATGATGCTCCAAACTGCGACTTTCTTTTTCATGCACCCTCGAAATCAATGAATAGGGATTCTATCAAACGGATCAATCTGGATCAGTACTTGCTCATCCATTTTACCTAATAGATTTACGTATAGTCAAAGAACGATCCAAAGCATCAGTGCGAACACGCTCCCTCCTGCAGCACAGACCAGGTTCACCCAGTCATTGTTCAACCAGCGCCAACCGCGTAAATGAGTCGTCTTAGAAGCACAGCTATGGATCGGATGGCGTTCGGTTTCCTTCTGGCATTTGGGGCAGAAATACATGGCCTGCACGGTCGCGCCCAGGTACGAATCGAGGAAAGCACCCAGCAAGCCCGCAAGCGTCACCAAAAATAAGGTTCCTATATTGGGTCCATTGGGAGAGAGGATCGTCGCCAGGGCGCCGATGGTTGCCGCTCCCGCCAGTGCGGCCAGGGATCCTGCCGTAGAAACCGCCCCGGATGTCCCTTTTTCAACCGCTCGATGGAGGTCTGTCAGCAAGCGTGGTTGATGGGAGTCCAGCACGCCCAATTCCGTCGCCCACGTATCTGCATTGACCGCTGCCAGAGCAGCTGCAAAACCCAGCCAGGGCCAGATGGCAGCAGGGAATCCTGCCGCCAGCAGGACAAATAAGGCTGGAATACCGCCATTCCCGAAAACCTGACCCGCATCCCGCTGGCCTCCCTTGGCGAACTTCTCCCCGGCGCCTTGCTTGCGGTCGGCAAAGGATTTGGTCAATACCGTCGATGAAATAAAGAAGGTCATCAACAGGATCGCCCACTTCCAGCCGCCAATTCCCATAATGATCGTACCTATCAATGTGGCCGCGTATGCGCCGCTGCGATTCAGGCTGCTCAAGTGGTAGGCCGTGATCGAAATGAATGCAGCGGCGAAAAATCCCAGAAGGAAGGTCATAACTGTACAGTAGGGCAATGAGAATATAGGGAGGGTTATATCGGGGTCACAACCACAAACAACATCGCCAGGAGAAAGAGCAGGCTCGTCATAGCGCTGGAGGCCCAGAGTGCGATTGCCAGGACGCGATGGTCTTCCCAGCGATAATAATACAATCCCGCCAGCAATCCCGTCAGGAACAGGAATGAACTGATGATGGGTAGCAAGATCAATTGAATGGCGGGGGAGGGGGGGAAAGGCGTGCCGGATGCAGTGAAACCTAATGAAACCTGGCTGATCGTAGGGATCATCAAACTTACCCATATGACCAATCCGATATTCAGGAAAACCCCAATCAACCAGAGAAATCGTACGATCGCCTGGTCCCAGGCGCGGGTGAAAAGGAAGGAAGGGAAAACGGATTTCGACTCTGCTGGCGTCAGGCTGCCCATTTCAATAATGCGCGCAAAGGTCTTCACAAAGGCAGGCGCGTTGGTTGGAGAAATGGCATAGACGCGTCGGGCAGTTCCCACCAGCAGTAAGTCTTTGGTGCTCGAAGCGATAAATTCAACCACTCCCAGATCGGGGTGGCGCCGCAAGCCAAGCATGGCACCGGGCAGGGGCAGCCAGGGGAGACGCAGTGGAGTGGAAAGGTCGTTAACCGGGCGTACCCATTCGATATCGGTTAATGGGATGTCTTCGTCCCGCAGCCCCCAGCGCAGTTCCAGGCTATCCCGGTCGAGGATGTAATCCGCCCGCCACAAGGCGTATGCACGATAGGCGAACAATGGAATAGGTACGAATGCAAGAATGGTATCCAGCAGGAAAACGATGAAATTGGGTCCCACTTCCGATCGGGTCAAATTCCAGATACCCCAGACGGACAGTGCGCTCAATCCAAGCGCGATACCGACATGAAGCAGCAAGCCGATCCTTTTTGGCGGAGGGAAATGCTCGTCGTTCATGCCGCGTTCAAGGTGTCTCTGATGGCCGCGCTGACCTCTTCCACTTGATCCTCTGTCATCACTCCTGAAAAAGGCAGAGCCAGACTACGCCGTCCCAAATCCTCGGTCACTGGAAAATCGCCTTCACGATAGCCGAATCTGGCTTGCATATAAGGTTGCAGGTGTATTGGCAGGAAATAGGGCCGGACCGGCACGCCTCGCTTCTCCAGTCGTTTGGCGAGCAACGCGCGGTCGATTTTTGCATCAAAACGAACCACATAGACGAACCACGACATGCGGGTCGTATTGTCTTCAACGTGAGGGTTTTCAATCCCTGGGATTTCACTCAACCTGTCTTCGTACCAGCCGGCAACCTGCTCCCGTTTGCGTAATAATACGTCTAGACGGCGCAACTGTGCGCAGCCCAGCGCAGACGACATTTCGTCAATGCGATAGTTGTAACCGAGGTGGGTGTGCTGCAGCCAGGTATCACCGACCGCGCGGCCCTGGTTGCGCAAGGCGCGCATCAGGTCGGCAGCCTGGTCGTCATCCGTCACGACCATGCCGCCTTCCCCGGTGGTGATCTGTTTGTTGGGATAGAACGCGAACACGCCGTGATCTCCCAGAGTTCCGGCTTGCCGGCCTTTGTAGGTCGCGCCCAGCGCCTCGCATGAATCCTCGATGACGGCCAGCCCGTGCGCCCGGGCCGTGGCGGTGATGGCATCCATATCGGCGGGCTGGCCGAACACATCTACAGGCAGGATGGCTTTCAAACGCCCCGCCAGTGATTGTCCGGCAAGGGACCGTGGAAGATGCTTCTGAACCCGGGCGGCGGCATCCGCTACAAGAACCGGGTCGATATTGCCGGTGCGCGGGTCGATATCCACAAAGACCGGCGCGGCGTTCTCGAACAGCAATACATTGGACGAAGCCACGAACGAAAAGGGGGTAGTGATGACAAGGTCGCCGGCCGTGATGCCGGCCGCGCGTACACACAGGTGCAGGCCGGCTGTACCGGAACTGACTGCGATGGCGTGCGCTCGCCCGGTTAGCTCGCAGAAGGACCGTTCGAATTCAAGCACGTGCTGGCCCATGCTCAAGAAAGACGTACTCAGGACATTCATAACGGCCTGACGATCGGCATCGTCCAGGTCGGGAGAGGACATGGGAATTTTCATTTGCAATCGGGTCTGAAAGATACCGGGTTGCGTTCCGGCACGGAAGCGAGTGAGGTCATGGGAGTAGATCTTGGATGGCAGGCAGGATTTGATCCAGGGGTTGCTGGCTGCCATCCGGCGCATCGCGCAATTTCAATTCTACCATCCCATCGGCCAGGCTTCTCTCTCCCACTGTGAGGCGCACGGGAAGACCGATCAGATCGGCATCATTGAATTTGACGCCTGCGCGCTCCTCGCGGTCGTCGAACAGGACCGAAATGCCGGCTTCCCGCAGGGTCTTGTAGATGTTCTCTCCGGCGGCCAGCGTGTCCATCGTACGGCCCGGGACCTGCATGAGATAGACCATAAATGGGGCTGCGGGCAAAGGCCATATCAAACCACGTTCATCGTGGTGGCTTTCTGCGACGGCCCGCAGTGTGTTCAGCAGATGAATTTCATGCGCCCCGGCCAGGATTTCCGCGCTCGTCGTTTCAAGGCGGGCTGCGCACGTTGCACAGGGCCCGTCCGCGTTCGCCAGCGCCAGGTCACAGACGATCTCAGCCGAGAAATCCCGCCCGTAATTGACGTTCTTCACGTGGTAACCAGCCTGGTTCGCGCCTGCCACCAGGTTCGTCGAGCGCGGGATCAAGTCGTCAACGACGATCAGGGCCTCTTTCAACCCGAGGGGTGAAGCATATCCCGGCACGGCACCTACGTTGGTGATCTCCGCTTCTGTAGCGGGACGGACCTCCCCGACCTGTGCCTCCAGCTTGGCCTGACTGAGTTGCATATCGCCCCGCACAATGGCAAAGACCAGTTTTCCATCCTTGTGGCGTGTGAACAATAACGCTTTAGCCGTCCTGGCAGCTGGTAACTCCAGGAAGGTTGCCAGCGCTTCGATGGTATGACATGCAGGGGTTTCGACCTGCTCGAGCGGTAATGCCGGCTCTTGGGGAAGGGGTTTCTTCACCACAAGAGCCAGTTCGCGGCGTTCGGTGTACCCGCACGATGGACAATGCAAGACCTCCAGAGCCCCAGTTTTAAGCGGGAAGAAACGTTCGTTTTCGCTGGTAAGAGTCTGGATGGCCAGACTGCGCCAGAGATCCTGGCCCGGCTTATCGGCCAGGGAAGCAAGATGGTCCAGGGTGAACTGGCCCAGCGCAGTGGGCTGGCGCTCGCGGGTAAGATACCCTGCCCTGACCAGGAAGGCAAACCCGGGGGTGCGTGCCTGGCTGGGCGCATCACGCAGGGTCTGTATGGCAAGGTCTTTGTATCGCATTGGTTGTTAGTTTGGGTCGGAGATTGAAACGATATGGTGTACCCGGAAGCTAGGCGGTGCTCTTTTTCCTTCTGGTGCGCTTGGCTTTAACTGGTTTTTCCTCTTTGGCTTCGGGTTCCGGCGATTGCACGGCCGCCTTGGCCACAATCGCTTCCGACGGCGTGCTTTCCGGTGAAGGCCCCAGATTCAGTTCGACCGACTCTTCCATCCGGATCTGGCCGCGCAAGAAAGCTCCATCTTCAGTGACAAAGGCTGTCGTCACCACGTCTCCCCAAACCCGCCCGCTGGCGCGGATCTCCAGCTTCTGGGTGGTGATATTCCCGCGTACCGCACCGGCCACGATGACGGTGCTGGCCCGGATGTTTTCACAGGTGACCCGGCCGGTTTCCCCGACTACCAGCATGCCCTGCAGGGCGATTTCTCCTTCGAAAGCGCCTTCGATGCGCACGCCACCGCTGCCGTTGATGCTGCCGTGCCAGATCACCCCTGTGCCCAGCACGGAGGTAATGCGCTCGACGGCTTTGATCGGTTGGGCAGTTTCACCGTTGGGTGGGTCTTTGCGTTTGAACATTAGAATGATATTTTACCGTAGAAACCAAAAGGGCGGATCCCATCCGCCCTGGTCAGGCCATCTATCGCAGAAAGGCAGAGGGATTTATGCGTCAGTTTCCTGCGTCCCTTTTGGGCCCATCTGCACGCCCACGATGTTGAATCCCGAATCGACATACAGCACGTCTCCCGTAATGCGGGCAGACAGGTCGGAAGCCAGGAATACCGCGGCATTTCCGACGTCATCGGTGGTGATGTTCTGGCCCATGGGCGACATGTCTGCGAAATGTTTGTACATATCGCGGAAGCCGCCCACGCCGGCAGCGGCCAGCGTGCGGATCGGACCGGCGGAAATCGCGTTCACGCGCACCTGCTGTGGGCCGAGGTCGTAGGCCAGGTAGCGCGTGGAAGCTTCCAGCGCGGCTTTGGCCACGCCCATCACGTTGTAATGAGGCGCCACCTTGACCGAACCATAATAGGTCATGCAGATCAGCGAGGCGCCTGAACGCAGCTGCGGTTGGAAAGCCTTCGCCAGGGCTACGAACGAGTACACGCTGATGTCCATGGCGTTCTTGAACCCATCACGGGTGGTGTTGTAATATGGGCCGTCCAGTTCTTCGCGGCCGGCGAAGGCGATCGAGTGCACGAGCACATCAATCCCTCCAAACTCCTTTTCAGCTTTCTTCGCCACGGCAGCGATGTGCTCATCCTTCGTCACATCGCACTCTTCAACCCATTTGCAATCGATCTTCTCTGCCAGCGGTTTCACGCGCCGTTCGAGCGCCTCACCTGCATAACTGATCCCGATCCTGGCGCCCTCGCGGTGGAAAGCCTGTGTGATTCCCCAGGCAATGGAGCGTTCGTTTGCCAGCCCGAAGACCAGCGCATTTTTCCCGGTCAGTAAACCCATCATTCCTCCAATTTGGCGATAAATCTCCAGGGCATGGATTTCCATGGCTCTGGCACAGTGTTTAAACCCACTCTGGGGCCGTTCGTCACGGAGCTGTCCGGGATAGGCGAAGCCGCTTCGATCCACAGCCGGCCATTTGGGACGGTCAGATCGATCCCGTACTCGGATTTGGTGATACCCAACGCCTGGGTCAATTTACCTGGTCCGCGTGTATCTCGACCTGCCCGGCGCGCAGCCATGACCTGGATGCCTTCCAGCGGGTGAATAGCGCGGATCAGCACAGCGGCTGGAAAGCCCTCAGGCTCGGTGACGGCATTCAGCATCCAGTGGTGGCCGTAGGTAAAGTAAACATAGGCGTGGCCGGGCGGTCCGTACATGACGGCCGTGCGCGGCGTGCGGCCTGATTTTGCATGGCAGCCCAGGTCCTGCTCGCCGACGTACGCTTCGGTTTCGGTGATCAACCCGACCAGCTTTACCCCCTCCGACACGCGCACCAGCCGTGCACCGAGTAATTCGCGCGCCACCGTCAGGGTGGGGCGGTCATAGAAGGCCCGAGGGAGAGAGGAATTCACCACAGAGTCCACGGAGAACACGGAGATGGGAAAGGAATCAATTGGCCAACCGTTCAATATCGTATTTGAGCATTTTGACGTTAAAGTTGATCAACAAACCAATTTTGCAATTCGCAAGTTTCAAATAGGAAAGAAGTTGTGCTTCGTGAATGGGCGCCAGATTGTCGACAGCCTTGACCTCAACGATCGCAGAATCTTTGACCAGTAAATCGAGGTGATATCCACAATCCAGTTTTTCTTGGAAACGACCTGCCCTTCGCTCAAGCTCCCCTCTCATTTACTCTGTGTTCTCTGTGGTGACTGGTTCACTTGAAGCGCGGATCCCGCTGCAGGGTCAGGCGCAGACCTTCATTCAGTTTGATGGAGGGCCTGTAGTTCAGCTTTTGAGCCGCCAGGCTGAGATCGGCCTGCATGCGCGAGACTCCGCCGGGCATGGAGGCATTGAAAATGATTTCTGTCTCTCGACCGGCGACCTCGCCCACCTTACTTGCGAGTTCACGGATACTGGTTTCGGTGCCCGAACCGATATTGATGACCAAACCATTGATTTTCGGGGCGGTGGCCGCAGCTACCATACCACTGACGACATCGTCCACATAGACATAATCGCGCGTCTGTTTCCCATCCCCGTGCACGACCAGCGAGCCCCCGCGCAAGGTCTGGCGCAGGAAGTGCGGTACCACAGGCGGGTGAGATGCCGGCAGGTGTTGGCCGGGCCCGTACGCGTTGAAGATGCGCAGGCAGACCGTTTCCATGCCCCACAAGTGCCCGATGGTGCGCGTGTAGTACTCCGCCGCCACCTTTGAGACGGCGTAGGGCGAGCGCGGGTTGGGTGCGACGGTCTCACCGAGAGGCTGGTCGGCCAGGTCGCCGTAGACCGCCCCTGAGGAAGCCAGCACCACACGCCGCACGCCCACATCACGCATGGCCTCCATCAGGCTGACAGTCCCGCCGACGTTCACGGCGTTGTACTCTCGCGGGTATAGTACGGACTCTTGCACCGAGACGCGCGCCGCCAGGTGATAGACGCAGTCCACCTCCTGGAGCAGCGTCCACAACTTGGGTCGATCATTGACGTCGCCGCGCGTGAAATGCACGTCCGGTGAAAGCGCCTGCGGGTCTCCTGTCGATAGATCGTCCAGCCCGCGCACCTGGTGCCCCTCCAGGGCCAGATAATTAGCCAGCGCCGAGCCTAAAAAACCGGCTGCACCGGTGATGAGAAAATTCATAGGAGTGAATTATAACGGGGAATGGGCAGGCAGTCGAAATCCCGTGGAGTGGACGCTCATGACACCCGTGCGCGCGGAGCCTTTATTTCCTGCTCGAGAAGCGCGTTTTGATGAATGCAGCCGCCCCAAATCTCCTGCGGGTAGATGATGGCATTCGTTCCGGGAAGCTGCTCCATCGCCAGCCCTGTATTCAGGTCGATGCCCACCTGCTGGTAGGCTTTGTAGATCAACTGGCTGCAGTAGAAGGAGCGCTCGCTCTCCGCGTTCAGGAAGTTGAGGTTGTAGGGTTTGCCGACCTGGGCCAGGCAATAGGCGGCCACCCGGTTGCGCATTTCAACTTCCTGTTCCGGTGAAAGTTCCAACCCCTCCAGGGGGTAGGACACGCCGTAGAATGTATCGAACAGCAGACCGCGTTTACGGGCCATGAATTCGGTATCCCACACGCCCCGATGCACGTTGAATGTGATCACGCCACGCGAACCGGATTCAACACAGCGCCCTCTCGGCCCGATATAGATGGCAACATGGTCCACATCGCCTGGCACCAGCCGCCCCACCAGCAGCCAGAACTCCCCTGGCAGGATATCCGGTTTGCCGTTCATGGTGCAGATGATATCGCCGGTCTTCAGGGTGAGGCCCTCGATGGTATAGGTATGGATCATGGCATGTATTTCCATGTATTATACGTGGAAATACATAGGGAGTTCCAAATTCGGCCGAGGCGGACGCCGGTCTCCCCGGGCGATGAGTCTGCTAAGGCTTCACCAGAAAATCCATCTGGTGGGCGATGTAGACCAACTCTCCGCGTTCAATCTGGGCGTGACGTTCGCGCAGCCAATCTGCAAACAGGGTTTCGTCCAGGTCAGGATGACCTCGGAGCGACTCTTCGAAAAAATGCAGGATGAATTGCAGGAAATAGGCTTCATCGTCCGGATAGCGGCCCTGAATGGGGTGTACGACCCAATCCGAGGCGCCCGCTGCGAGCACCTGCGCCCTGGTTTTTGCCAGCTGCGCGAACAAATGCCGGCCCGACCGGCTGTCGCCTCCGGTTGGACGGGCATCCATGGAAGCGTGATAGAGACGTTCTATGGTCGCATCCAGTCCGGCGTCGACGAGGGGTTCCAGGGAGGTCACGCCGTCGAAGTTGACCGTCAGCCAGGCCAGGCCGTTTGTGAGCTTGAAGAGGTTCATCAGGCTCCCGGGCATGGGCAGCAGATCGAGCACGGCGTGCGCGATGAGCAGGTCGGCCTTTGGGGGCCCTTGCTGAACGAAATCGAACATATCCGCTTGCAGGAGGCGCACCTGGATATCGCGCTGCTCGCCTTGCAGGCGTAGCTGGCCGGGCGCCGTCTCCCGGGCCGAAAAACCATGCCCGGCGGCCCACTCCGGCAGCCAGGTGCGGGCGAAGGAGATGTTCCCGGCCATTTCATCTACCAGGGTATAGCTCCCCTGTTGGAGGACATCCCAGCGCAGCAGGCGCGCCAGCATGGTGCCGATACCGCCGCCCACTTCGGTGATGGCGAACGGTTCGGGGGGCAATCTGTCTTGCAGCGCGGCAAGCACGTCCTTGTTGAGCGCGCGGTCGTCGACGCTCTGTTTGGCCAGCAGGTAGCGGGGAAAGTCGTATGCCGTGCTCACGCTCGATCCACCAGGTTCATCAGGAAAAGGCGAATTCGCTTTGCGCTTTGTTCCCAGGTCGGCTGATCCTTGTAGCGCTTCAACGCATTCAGCGACAACCTTGCGAGCAGGTCGCGCTCGTCTGCCAACCCCTGCAGGCGTTTCGCCAGGCTTACCGCATCCCCCGGCGGGATCAGGTAACCGTTCTGCCCGTCCTGGATAATCTCACCTGCAGCTCCGGCCGTGGTGCCGATGGCCGGCAGGCCGAAGGCCATGCCCTCCAGGTAGACGATGCCGAAGCCTTCGTAGGCCGAAGGTACGGCCAGCACCTGGCTGTTCCTGAGTAATCTGGCCAGGGGCTTCTGGGCCAGCGCGTCGTGGAAGGTGACCTGAGACCCCAGCCCTGCCCTTTCCACAACGTTCTGCATGCGCTGCGCGTAGGCAGGATCCACGCTCAACGAACCGGCTACATCAAGCCTGGCGTCCACCTTCTCCAGCTTCAACGCTTCCAGGAGGGTATGCAAACCTTTGCGCGGGATGACGTTTCCCAGGAACACGGCCCGCAACGGGCCGGAGTGTCTGGCGCGGGCCCACACCTGGCGTTCGCCAGGGCCTTTCCCAAAACGGTCGGTGGGCGGGTTGGCCACGAGGTGGGGTCTTCCAGGCCCTACCAGGCCGTGCACTACATGCCTGGTGGTATTCGAATTGAAGATGAAGCCGTCCACGCTCTCCAGGTAGCGCCTTTCAACCGCCCTGTACAGCCGGTTCAGCCAGGCGGGGTGCGGCTCGGAAGCGCGCAGATGGTGTACCAGGCCTACGATCGGATAGGGGTGGGGGCGGCGATTGGCGCAGATCAGGGACGGGTGGTTAAGCTCGTCCTGAATGAGCAGGTCCAGGCCGGATGGAAGACGGAAACGCAGGTTGTCGGTCAGGTGCGCAAGGTAGTTCCGCCAGGGGAGCGAGACGATCTCGACCGAGTCCCCCAGCGCACGCAAAGAGGCGATCAGCTTACGGTCGTACAGGTAGCCGCCGCTGAGCGTCTCTAACGAACCATAAATGACCAATCCCAATTTCATGAAATTCAGGTGAAGATCGAACGCTAACCGTTGGGGTGTTTCAGGCCTTCAACCTGTTCACCTTGCCACCTCAAACGCGGCCCAGGCATGGTCGTTCTCCCATAACACCACCTTCAGGGCGGTCAGGTTGGGGCCCCGGATGCGGTCATTGAGCGCTTCAGCCAGGATGCGGGCGAAGTGTTCGATGGAGGGATTCAAGCCTTTGAACTCAGCCTTCTCATTGAGCATTCCTTCCCGGTAGTACGCCACGATCTCGTCGAGATGTGCCTCGACCTCTACGATGTCGCACAGATAACCGTGCCGGTTGAGCTCGTTCCCGGCAAGCTGCAACTCGAGCAAATAGTGGTGCGAATTGGGATCGTTTTCGGGACCCCAGTCGCCTCCGATCAGGAAGTGGCGGGCGATAAAATCCCGGCGCACAGCGAGCGTGTACATAGTCCCTCCTTAAACCTGCTCAAGAGTAGTCGATCACGACCTGGATCGCGTCCTGCGGGTGAGTATCCAGCAGGGCATACGCCTGTTTTGCCTCAGCGATCGGGAAGCGGTGCGTGATCCATCTTTCCGGCCCCACCCGCGCGAGCGCGGCCCAGGCCTGCTCAAGGCGGCGGGGCTTATCCCAGCGCGCAGAGAGGTGCGGAGCGATGCTGCTGACCTGCGAGGCGATCAATTTGATGCGGCTGCGGTGGAACCTTCCTCCAAGGTCGAGCGTGACCTGCTTTCGACCGTACCACGAACCGACCACAACCCGCCCGGCGTATCCTGTCAGGGCGATGGCCTCGTCGAGCGCCTCGGGCGCGCCGGAGATTTCAAGCGTCAGGTCGGAGCCGGACGGCATGCATTCCTGGGCGCGGGCGCGGAAACCCGGTTCTCGCGGGTCAAGGCTGGCGGTTAAACCCAGACCCAACGAGGCTTCCCGCCGCAGGGGAATGGGATCGACGCTTACCAGGGCGTCCAGCGGGAACTCGGCAAGCAGGGCAGCCGTCAGCAGTCCGACGATGCCCTGCCCGAAGACCAGGACTCGCTCGCCGAGCAGGGGTGCGGCGTCCTGGACCAGGTTGATGGATGTCTCCATGTTGGGCAGCAGGCAGGCCGTGTCGGAGGAAACATGTTCTGGAAGCGGAAAAAGCTGCTCGGGCGTAGCGACGAAATAGGAGCAATGGGGCTGGAAGGAGAAAACCAGGCGGTCCTTCCACATTTGCCCGACCGATGACCCGGTTTCGATCACCTGCCCGACGCAGGCATATCCGTAGCATAGCGGGTAACTGAACTGGCCCGATAACGCCGGGATGGTTTCGTCCATGGGGAGGTCGTCCGGGAATTCGCCGCGATAGATCAACATTTCCGTACCGGGGCTGATCGCCGAAACGATGGTCTTGACCAGCGCCTGGGTTGGAGCAGGTTCAACCAGTGCTTCTTCACGTACTTCAACCTGCCCCGGTGCGGTGAAGGTGACCTTTTTTAGGTTGCTCAATGAACCTCCCCCCGCAGGCAGATTGGATCAGGGTTTCTCGTTCCACAACAGGAACAGGAGGATAAGCTCGGTGATCTTGGAGGGGACGCCGTAGATCGAATCGTGGCTGAAGAAAGGCGTGCCGTCCCGGATGACGTAGAAACCGACCCAGATGACGAGCCAGGCGATGATGGTCACGATCACGAAAACGAAAAGCGACCACCAGACCAACTTGCGCTTTCCCTGGAAAAAGGGGATGGGCAGGACGTACGCGCCCAACAATCCCAGGTACCCCAGCCCGTTCAGGATGAACAATGGATCGGGGCCGTCGGGGAAGAGCGCCTTGTCGAAGGCCGCTGCAAGATGCAGGGTCGCAGTGACGAGCACCGCCACGATGATCCCCAGTTGTTTACCGGTAAGTTTTTGCATGGGATACTCCTTGTGTGTATCGATACGAATAAGCGTGATGGTTTGAATCGCTCTCATTGTACACGAATGAGGCGGTTTGCCGCCAATAAGTCCGGTCGCTCCTCCAATTGTCGCAACCACCTGGATCTTGATTTCCGCATTGCAAGTGGGCTAATCCCCGTATTTTGTAGCTCTCTGCGCCTTGAAGAGCGTCCCGGCCAGCACAAGCCCCAGGCCGCCGTTGAGCAGGTCACGCGCGCGTTGCAACAGGGTCAGGCCGATAGCGGCCGAGGCTGGCTGCCCGAAGACGCCCAGCGCAAACACCTGGCTGGCTTCCAGCGCACCCAGCCCGCCTGGCAGGGGCATCAGAAAGGCCAGTTGCAGGGCTGTCAGGCCGGCGATGACCTGCAGCCCGTTCAGGCGCATGCCCAGGAAGCCCAGCATCAAGACATACTCGACCAGGATGCCCGCGACTGAACACAGGGAAACTGCGACCGCCGACAGCAAGGCGCGCGGATGGCGCTGGCAGAAGGCGGCCGCCATGTGTTCGGAGACGAAGACCAGCCGCATGGACCTGGAGTTTTGCGAGAAGAAAGGTTGGGCGCGCAGCAGGGCGGTGACCGGCAGGCGGCCGGTGTATAACAGCAGCACGTGTACAAGCGGCCAGGCCAGCACGACTCCTAACCCTGACAGACTCAGGATCGATCCGCTCCCGTTGTTCTGTGCCAGTCCTACCCGGAACACGGCCCAGGCTCCCACACCCAGCAGGATGAAGTTGACCAGGAATTCGAGCAATTTGTCCATGATGACCGATGCCGTGGCGCGGGCGTAGCTCAGACCGTGGCGTTTTTGCAGATAGATAACCTGCAGCGGTTCGCCGCCGACCTGCGGACCCGGTGTGAAGTAGCTCAGGCCAAAGGCCGAGAGCCGGTAGCCGACCAACGGCAGGAAAGGGACGCGCGGCTGCTCGGCGCGCACGATCAGCCACCAGCGTGCTGCCATGAGGGCGATGACCGCGGCATTGAGCAGCAACAACAACATGATCTGCCACCCCCGTAATTGCCCCAGGCTCCCCCAGATGTCGATCAGGGGTACGTTGCGCAGAGCCCACCATAAAAGCGCGCCCAGGATCAGATAAAGCGCCACAGCGCGCAGAGTGCGCCAGTGGGCTGCAACCGCTGCGGGCTTCACAGCACCACCTGGCCTTCGTCCGCGGGCGGGTTTTCAATCAGGCGTCGCATCTCCCTCAACACCGCTGAGTGAATGGCACCTGTTTCCGTCGTACCCAATTCCTTCATGGTGATCGCCCGCCCGAACTGCACGCTCACATCCACCGGCTTGAGGCCTCGCTGGACGTGCGCGAGCAATTGCAGCGCAGCCGCCAGCTTCTCCTTTTCCGGTCCGGTGCGTTTGAGGCGTGTCAGGGGGTGCCTGGCTGCCCGTTCCCAGATCACCCCGCGCACGAGCACAGGCAGGATGGCGGTTTCGGGCGCCAGGCGCACGAACACGCCAACGCTGTCCGTCCAGCGCCCCAATGCAGCGACCGCGCCGGGATAGACCTGCGGATCAGGCTCGATGCTTCCCGCCGGAAAGGTAAGCGCGGCACCGCCGGAGCGCAGGTGGGCGCTGACGCGCCGCACGAGCGCCATGCGCGCGACGGGTTCTTCAGAAACGAAATACAGTTGGCGGCTGGTGTGGGGCAGCGCCTGCAGGAAGGGGTTTTCAACGGCGATGATCTTCAGACCGGGGCGGCCCAGTGCGGTGAACAACGCCAGGGTGTCGGTCATGCCGGGGTGGTTGGAGAGCGCCAGGAAGGGACCGGTTGGAATCTGGTCCGCATTGTGGACGCGCAGGGAGCGAGCGTAATTGGCCAGGGTGGCGTACGCAGCGCCGGCCAGTCCCTGCGCGCCGACTGTCGCATCGAAATCCAGCATCTGTCCGGCAAACGTGCGGGCAGGGCTGTAGAACAGGCGGCGCAGTACCGCCGCGAGCAGCGGCTGGCCCTGCCATCCGAAGGAATCGACCAGATCGTCCAGATTGATGGCCGTCAGGGTTGCGAGCGCGTGCGGTGCGTTCACTCGGGTTCCATCGAGAAATGCAGGGGATAGCCTTCCAGGCCGGCAGCAAAATGGGCATTGTTGATGCGCGCCTCGGCCTCGCTCTTTGGCAGCGTCGCGACGTGCGCCTGGCCGTGGTAGTGGGCCGCGAACATGATATCCACTGCCACCGGCTGCGAAAGCTGGAAGATGCCGGTCAGCACCCCCACCACAAAATCCATGGGCGTGACGTCGTCGTTGTGCACAAAGACGCGGTAAAGCGGCTCGTAGGCCGTTTGCTGCTCTTGATCGCCGCTGGTCTCGATTTGCGGCGTACGACGCGTTTTCATGGGCGCGATGATAACATGGTCGGGTGATTTGACGTAGGTTGGAGCAAGTCGGTCACGTTTTCCCCTGACGGAGACTCAGGAAACGTGACGCTTTGTGCTGGAAGCGTGATCTTTGCGTCAGGCCAGTTCCTCTAGTTGCTCTCTTTCCTCTTTGTTTAGCTCGATGTTTGCAGCAGCCAGGTTCTCGGCCTGGTGAGCCGGATCGAAGGACATGGGGATAGTGATCACATGCGGCTGGGCGACCAGCCAGGCCAGCGCGATCTGGTAGGGTGTAGCCTCGTGCGATGCGGCGATCGCGCTCAGCTCCTCGCCAACCTGCAAACGACCTTCTTCGATCGGTGAATAGGCCGTCAGGAGTACGTCGTGGTCCTGGCAATAGGTCACCACACCCTTCCGGGCATAGCCACGGTGGGCCAGGCTGTACGGGACCTGATTTGTGAGCAGCGGCGTATCGCTGAGCCTCTCGGCCTGTTTCAACTGTGCCAGGTCGAAGTTGCTGACGCCCAGGTGGCGCACCTGCCCCTCGCGCACGAGCTGGTTCAGCGCCCGGAAGGACTCCCCCAGGGGGATGTTGTTCGAGGGCCAGTGGATCAGGTACAGGTCCAGGTAGTCCATCTCCAGACGGCGCAGGCTGCGCTGGCAGGCCTCCAGCACGTCCCGGTAATGCAGGTTGGCCGGCGTGACCTTGGAGGTGATGAACAGGGTCTCGCGCGGGATGCCGCTCGCACGCACAGCCTGCCCGAGCAACTCCTCGCAGTGGCCGGCAGCGTACATCTCGGCCGTGTCGAAATGGATATAGCCCAGCTCCAGGGCAGAGGCCAGCGCCGCCAGGGAGCGCGCATCCTGCGAGGCGTCCGCTTGCATTTCTCCACCGATGCCCCAGGTACCGAAGCCGATCTTGGGAAGTTGAGTGCCGTGCAGCTTTTCGTATTTCATCGATTCTTATATCGCCTCTCGAACCCTTCGTGCGGGATCACTTCTTCGCCGACCACGTACAGGAATACATAGATCCCGGATGGGGGCCTTGTTGAGTGGTCTATACTGATAGTAGGTTGGATTCCTCAATCGAGCAACTTTATGATTTCCTTTTCTTTCCTTTCCCGAGAACTTCCTCCACTCTAAACTTCGTGATCTTCGAGATCAAATCATAGGGAATTGGCTTTTCTAAGGGAAACTTAATGGTTCCTTTCGATGTTTGATATTCTTTCAATTCCTTTCTGAACTTTGCGACGCCACTGGATGTTGGAAAGAAACTAATATGTTCGGTGAATGCGGCAAAATGGACCAAGTTACCACCAAGCTTGAACGTTGGTATTTGATAACTTATGGCTTCCTTTGCATCTGGCGCCGCCTCCTTTATGGTCATCCTGATCTTCTGTAAAATCACCTGGATGTCTTTCGGATACCTATCAATATATTCGTCAATATTGTTTGGAGAAGATTTTTCCATACCTGCCTCAGGGTAAGATCCACGATCGAATCAACCGCCCAACCAGAATGAATAAAGAACAATGCTACAGTAGTTCCCAGTGTTTCGAATTATACAGAAGATTTCTTATTTATAACTCATCTCAAAAATACCTTGTCACTCTCCCGAAGGATACCCCCTGGGAAGAACACCAGGGACTGCGCGGGACGGTGTGAGGGAGAGTTCGTCGCGACCGCCTGTCTCCGTCAGGAGGAAGAGTCTCGAAATCCGATAAGAGGAGATACTTCGCTCAGGATGACATTTTTAAGATGACTTGTAGTAATTACCACGGCTGTTTCAACATATTAAACCTAAGCATTCGATCCAGTGGCTGCAGGCGTCGCGTGAAAATCGCTGTGGATTTGCGAAAGAATCCAGTGGATTTGCGCGCGAATCGCCGTGGATTTGAATGAGAATCCAATGGATTTGCGCGCGAATCGCCCAGGATTTTCACGAGAAACGCCAGCTTAACTTTGGGAGCGCCGCCGGAAGAGATAGATCCCCATCAGGAGCAGGAACTGGACCGCCGTCGTGAAGATCGTCGAGAATTGCTCGAAGTAGAACAGCAGGATGTTGACCGTGGAAAGGGACAGGAGCAGGCCCAGGTTGCCGGCCGCCGCGCCCAGCCGGTCCCGCTTGGTCCCGAGCAGCCAGGCCGAGGACAGCAGCAGCAGGCTCACGACCACCTCAAGCCCCAGGCGGATCGCCGACCAGAGCGGTGCCGCGGTGGCTTCGATGTGCCGGCCGATGTATAAGCCAGACAGCAGCGCCGAGAGCTCCGGCGGCAGCCAGGGTGCCAGCAGCAGGCTGAACGGGTTCTTCAAGGAAAGCAGACCGATGGCTGTCAACCCGACTACCAGGAGCGCTCGCAGGGTCGCCTTCGAGAACGCGCCTGCCAGCACCCGCACTGCCGGCCCGGGCATTGCCTTCTCTGGGCGCACGGGCTCAACGGGTGCCTCCGCCTCCAGGAACTCGAGCAGCGCACCGGCCAGCCTGCTGATCTTCTTGGACGGCGCCGAATTCACCACGTCCTCGAGGCGCGCGGTCAGGCGCGCGTGCTCGCCCGACGTGAGAGGCTGGTGCAGCGCTGTGCGGATGTCTTCGAATATCCCGGCGAGTTCGTCCCGCCCCTGGGCGCGCGCCGCACGGCGGATCTGCAGGAACAACAAGATGGTGAGCAGGAACAAGATATAAATGACGGCCGAGGCAACCGGATAGAAGTAGTCATTTTGCCGGGTGATGAATTTGCCGACCTCGTCGATGAACAACCCCACGCCAATGCCCGCCAGGAGGGCGGCGATCGAATAGATGCCCCGGTTGGCGAAGAGCAGGGGCAGCAGGGCGGCGGCATACAGCAGCAATCCGCCCCACAGCACGTGGGCGATGTGCAGTTCGCCGTTGCCGAGCTGCGGATAACCGGCCAGGGAAAGGAACAGGCGCGTCAGCGTGACCGAGGCTGCAAAGCTGAGCAGGGTTAGGGAAAGGTACTGTTCGGCGGCCTCGCGCTGGACCAGCCGGATGAAGCCCCGGGGTTTTCTGTTCAGCGTCATCTAAGGATTCACAACTCTTCCATGGAGTTTGTACGATTCTCCCAATGATACACCATTCAGGCCGCCCAGATCCTGTGCAAGGAGTACCCATATGACCTTTGATTTGCGTGAGCCAGGTTCAAAAGCACACCTTTGCCTGACCGCGAATCCGGGGCCTTGCTTGAATCCTTACCGATGGGTGAACGTTCTTGCGTTAAAATCCTCTATGAGGAGAAGTTCATATGTCAAACCCACGCGTAGTCGTCACCGGACTGGGCGCGATCAGCTCACTGGGGACCTTGGAAGCGTTCTGGCAGGGCTTGCTGGCCGGGCGTTCCGGTATACGCGCCATCCGGAGCTATGATGCCTCGGCCAGGAAGGTGCAGATCGCCGGCGAAGTCGATTTCGATCCGTCAGACTTTGAGATCCCACCCAAGCATGCCCGCCGCATGTCGCGCGCCTCCACGATGGCGCAGGCTGCGGCGCGCATGGCGCTGGCAGATGCCGGTCTGAGTCCGGCGCAGGTCCAGGCTCAGGCTGAACGCTGTGGGGTTTCAATAGGCACGGCCAATGCGGGCTTCGAGCTGCTGCTGAGCAGCGCGCTCGATTACCGGCTCAAAGGGTCGCGCATCCAGCCGACGGCGCTGGTCAACGGCCTGCCGAACATGCCAGGCCATTACGTCAGCGCCTACAGCGGGGCGGCCGGCCCGTTCTATACCGTCTCGGCCACCTGCGCCAGCGGTACCCAGGCTATCGGTGTGGCGCTCGACCAGATCCGTGCCGGGCGCGCCGACCTGATGCTGGCCGGCGGTGTGGATACGCTCGTCCACCCGGATGTAATGCTGGCCTTCGAGGCCATGACGGTCCTGGCTACCGGCTTCAACGACCAGCCCGAGCGCGCCAGCCGCCCGTTCGACGCGGAGCGGCAGGGTTTTGTGATGGGGGAAGGCTGCGGGGTGCTGGTGCTGGAAGGCATGGACCACGCCCGCGCCAGGTCGGCGGCGATCTATGCAGAGGTGCTTGGAGGCGCCACCTCCTCGGATGCCGGGCACAGCGCCGCGCCTGATTCGGAAGGCCGTGGCGGTGCGAACGCCATGACCTGGGCGCTGGCGGATGCGGGCGTCGCACCCGAAGAGGTGGGCTACATCAACGCGCACGGCACCGGGACTGTCGCGAACGATCTCACAGAGACCAGGGCCATCAAGCGCGTGTTCGGCGAGCGGGCCCGCCGCATCCCGATCAGCTCCACCAAGAGCATGACCGGCCATTGCATGGGCGGCTCGGGCGCGCTGGAGGCGATTGCCTGTGTGAAGTCCCTTCAGGCGGGAGTCGTGCATCCTACCCTCAACCTGGAGACGCCCGACCCCGATTGCGACCTGGATTACGTGCCGGAGGGCGCACGCGAACTGGAGTTCACTGTGGCGCTTTCGAACAGCTTCGGGTTGGGCGGCCAGAATGCCTGCCTGGCGCTGGGGTCGTACGGGGAGTAGGGGAAAGGGGGCGCGTCAGGCGGCTGTGTCTTTCGATTTGGCGATCCAGCCAGGGTCAAAGCCGGCCTTCTGCCCGAGGATCAGGTTCAATTGTGCGGCGTGCTCCTGAACGTGGCGCATATTGTCTAAAAGCAACGCTACAAAAGTGATCTCCCCCCACGGGAACTTGCATGGTTGCCGGGCTTTCTCGTCTGTCAGTGCTTCGATGGTCGCCCGGCACTTCATACGGCCATGCTCGAGATAGTTTTGAAGCTCATCTTTTGTATATGGTCTTTCAGGAAGCACCCCCGCCGGGTCCAGCTCTTCGAGCGTGAACGGTGCGGGGGGAGCAAACTCCTCCACCGAGCCGGACAGGTACAGGTCGAGCCAGAAGAGGGTGTGGTAAGCGATATACCAGAATTCCGAGAACCCTGGCGACTGCGCATGTTCGCCCCATAAACGAACATGCCATAGCCCGTCGGGGCAGGCGCGCATGGCATTGTCGAGCATGTCTATAGCGGCCTCGAATTGCTGGCGGATGCCTGTTCTGACGATTGTATTCATAGGAAGACTCCCTCTGCTTCAACACTTCCTACAAGATTTGCGCACCGGGTACAGATAGCTGTATTCTAACGGTATGGGTTCGCGGAGCATAGCGGAGAGCGCTGTAAGGGTACCGGCGGATGGGCGGGGGTAGACGATGCCTGCCTTCACGCGTGTTCGTGGCGGGGTCAAGTACACCTCGCGACATTGTGCCCGCCGACTGCGCAGCGTCCCCACCGAAGGTCCCCGTAGGGGGAACGAAGTGCAGGGGAAGGTCTCTCGCGTAGCACACCCGCCGCAGGTCCCCGCAGGGGGGAGGGTGCGGCGGGGAACGGGTGAAGGGGACTTTGTTGGAAGGAGATTCTTAGGATCAGCGGCTGTTCTTTCTGATGAACTGAGTGTGAACGTAGAGCAGTATCAAAATCGTTATCAGGACGCCAACTCCACCAAAAAGAATCCGCCCAACCAGTTCATTCCCAATGCCGGTAGTGACCTCCGAACCGACAGTCGTGATTGTTGTGAATTTTCGTTCCCCGGGGCCAAATCCCCCCCACAGCAACAAAAACGCGATGGGTACCATGAAGCTTAAAAGTAAAACGTGTTTGATCCCTTCTGCAATGGGTGTCTTTTCTTCTCCAAACTCACCGATGTAAGGATTCAAGACGATCATCGCGCCAAACGAAGCGAAGGGAAGTCCGCTCATGAGTAGTGCCAGGCGCCCTAAAAACGGGCCATCCGCTGCCCAAGGGAAAATATGAACGACACCAAGTCCCGATCCGATTAGCAGCCAGCCCGGTATCGCAATTAACCCCCCAAAGAACAACCTCAACATGGTAGCACAGCCAATGGGAAGCGGTTGATCGTCCATCTGTTTATTCCTCCTTGGTCACCATAGCATCAAGATTCAGCGGCCTAACAGCTTGCGTTCGCGTCGTGCAGCACTCCCGAATGGAGAAGCATCTCGTCGCAGGTCCCTCGCGACATCATACCCGCCGCAGGTCCCCGAAGGGGGTAGGGACGAAGGGGAAGGGACGTCGGGGGAAGCGTAGCGAAGGTGTACACGCCTTGTTAGCTGGCATATTACCTCAAGCTACTCTATCAATGGATATGTTTTGGTTTATATCCGTAGGCTACTACAACATCGTCTGAAACAATCATGATATTTTTACGCTCAAAATAGCTCCTTGTCTTAATGGAATCCTTTTTTCTTTCTTCTGGAGGAAACTTTGCATACCACCATGATGATGAAATGGCTGCAAAAAATCATATGCCGTTCCACCGTTTTCAAATTTGTTTTGCCACATCACTCGCTTACTTCTGATGTCTAACAAAGATTCCTCTTCGAGTAACCCCCGTATATATTTCTCTGTTCTCGGCCACCATTCAAATCGATATCCCAAAACATATCTTTTATTTATACACCGCAATGTAGCATCGATTGCTTCCCAATAATGCTCTGGACCATGTGCACCAGTACATACTAGACCTCCTGGCTTCGCTACTCTGACCATTTCTGCAATAGCCAGTTTTTGCTTTGGTAATGTACCGAAGGTCATTCCTGATATTACGGCATCGAACGACCCGTTTTTGTATGGCAAGCCCTGAGCATCGAGCTGACAATATTTGGTCTCAACACTTCCTGCGAATTCCTTCTTTTTCGCTTCATTTAGCATGAAGGCCGATATGTCACCACAGACTACACATTTTGCTCCCTTTTCAAATGCGATCTGGGTTAGAGCTCCTGTTCCACACCCAATATCTAGGACTTTCATATCATCTAAATTAATTACTTCTAACTGAATACGAGCCGATTTTTCTTGTAGATGGTATCCAAGCTCATCATATTGTTTTACGTGTTCCGAGTATTCTCCTTCGTAGCCTCTCTTTACCCGCTCCTTCATCCCACTGTAATCTCTGATACTACCTGTAAATACTGATAGCAGGTTATTAGCCTCCACCAATAATTTCATAGGAAGTGTAAGTCTTCCTGACCAAAATAGTTGATCCATTGATTTTTTTACTTTCTCTCCAAATGACAGCAAACCAGCCTTATAAAGAACGGGTCCGCATAAGTGCTCTGTGATTCGTATTATACAGAAGATTTCCTATTAAGTCCTTATCGCAGGAATATCAAACATGCCCGTAATGCATGCGAAGCCACAGTATGGCATCATCCGTCGATCCCGAGAAACGCCAGGAGCGTGCAACTCTTTTATTCAAGGATTGCACCTCGCATGATGTTTGCCGGCCGGGGAAATGGGTGTTTGCTGCTGAACTCAAGTAGCCTCCCAGATTCTACGTCATGCTCTCGAAGACCGTTTCGCTCTCGTGCAGCACCGCTTGAGCGTAGCGAATGGGGCAGCATGCTTGCGGCCCGTCTGTGCCTGCACTTGTGATCGCGACACAGGTGCAGGAGAACTGGGACACCGGGATGGTGTGAGGGGCGGTTTTTCCCTGGTATCGCCTGCCAGGTCAGGTGAGCAATCCACAGCTAAATATTCAGGTTCAGCTAAACAACGAGGGGTAGATCGCCGCGGTCGCTATCCCTTACGGAACCTGCGGCGCTCCCTCGCGATGTCAGCGGGAGAGCACAGTCCCAATTCCAGCCCTGAAAATTTTTAGGCTTTCAATTCTGTAAATGCATTTTGCTTCCATATTCGATATACTTTTACTAACGTGTGCCAGGCGCAGTGCTGGCCGCTGGAAGACCATCGTCAAAAGGGGATTAGTTAAGGAGGTAAAATGCACCGAAAACCCTTTGTATTGTTGACAATCGTTCTGATCATGGTCGGCCTCTTGGGTTGTGGGCCTTCGCCGGAAGAACTGGCAACCATGACCGCCGAGGCCTGGACGCCCACACCGCCGCCGACCTCGACGCCCACCCCGATCCCATACGGCCTCACCGTCAGCGTGGTGGACGCGGATGGCAACCCGATCGCAGATGCCTCCGTACGGCTCGCCGAGCTTGGCGAAGACGAGATGGCGATGCAGACCACCGATCCTGGTGGAGAGGTCGCCTGGACAGACCTGCCAGGGGAGACGGCTTCCCTTTCCGTTCAGGGGCAGGGCTACTTTTCAGGCGAGGCCTCGCAGACCATCGAGCGCGGCTCCAATGAGGTGACGGTTACCCTGGAGGCTGATCCGTTCGGTCTGCTGCCATCGACGGCCTGTGCACCTGGAGAGACGCCTCTGATGATCGAGGACTTCCAGGATGGGGCAGCCCAGCACTGGGACGATATCACCGCGGCACTGGAGTTCAACGCCCAGAACGGGTGGGCGCTGGTCGAGGACGAGCCCGGGAACACCGTGCTGACTGCCTCGCAATCCGCCGGTTTTGCCACCTCCAGTTACTATTACGAAGGAATGGAGCCCTTCGAGAACGCTGTCTGGCGTATCCGGACGAAATTCGTCGGCAAGGATAATGATGCCTTCCTGAACTGGCGGCACGGCTGGAACAACACCGGTGACTGGCGCTATATTGTGCAATATGGTGGGCCGGTTCTGCTTGACCTCTCGCGCCTGCACTACGAAACCGGGCACTTCAGCGTCAGCCGAACCCAGTTCGGCTTCCGCGAGGACCAGTGGTACTTCTTCGAGATTGGCACCTTCGAAGGGGAAACACAGTTGTGGGTGGATGGTCAGATGAGGGCTGCTTACACCGACCCGCAACTGATGGACCCCGGTACGATCGGCCTTGAAGTGCATCTGTTCGATGGATCGAACTCCGTTTACACCTTCGACGACATTGTGGTTTGTGGGATCGAGGCTCCGTTTGAAACGCTCTACGTGAGCGAGTGATCCCGAATTCACTGACCCTGTCTTCATAGAGAAAGCGTCCTTGTTTGGGCGCTTTCCTTGTCCCTCCACCGGCGTATACTCAGTCGAAAAGTCCTGAGGGGAGCACACGGTAAGGCGGGGCGTTTTCGTGGGGACGGGATCGCTTTCTCGCCGGCGAACGGGGGGTCACGCACGTTCAGGGCGTAGTGACCTTGCGGTGCCGGTCACCTGCCTGTCGAGAGGCCGTGCGCCTTCCTGCCTCGCAAGCCCGCTTGAAACCCGCGTGTACTTTACCTTCAATGGTCCTCTGTTTCACGACGCGGATATCGGTCTTGATGTCCTCCCAATCATCCGGCTGTGTTCCCCGAAAGGAAAGCACGGCAAACTCGTCGTTCTTTGCCAGAAAGGCCTGCGTGCCGAGCCTGTCGAATGTTCTCATCAGGTTGAACCAGCCGCTTTGCAGACTGTATTCAAGTCTTTCCTTTTCCAGGTCGTTCTGCTCGAACTTGATGTACGCCAGCTTGGCCATGTTCGCCAGGGTCCATGCCATGCGGTCGGAATAAGCCGCCCGGTTCACCGGGGGGCTGGGCAGGCTTTCCAACACGGAGAGCGGTTTGAGTCTTTTTAGAACTTTGCGATACTTCTCTTTGGCCTGTTCGTACTTCGTTTTCTCACTCTCGAACACTTCAGCCGGTTTTTTTGATGTTCTGGCCATACGAACCTCACAGGTTGGGGACGGGCGTGTACCTAATCATACATGCGATCCCTTTGAATTACAACTCGATTGGTCTGATTAATAAAAAACCTGCCTGGGACCAGGCAGGTTTCCGTTATCGATACGATCGACAGGAGGATCAGGCGGGGGTCTGTTCCAGTTGTTCTTTCGCAACTGCGAAGCCCTTGTCCATGGCATCGTAGTTGTTCGGGATCAGTTTCTGGTGCTTGGCCGGCAGGTGCGCCTTGAGGGCGGCCTTGACGTCATCCGGGCTCACCTCGGTGAACTTGTACAGCAGCGCGCCCACCATGACCATGTTGAGCAGGCGCCGGTCGCCGGTGGCCTCGGCCAGTTCATTGCCGGGCACGTAGATCACTGTGATATCGTCGCGCTCAGCCACCCGGTCGACCATGGATTCGTTGACCACCAGTACGCCGCCGGGCTCGACGAGCGGCTCGTATTTGTCGAAGGAGGGCAGGTTCATGGCAATCACCGCAGGGGGGTTCTTCACCAGCGGCGAGCCGATCTCTTCATCCGCAATGACCACGGTGCAATTGGCAGTGCCGCCGCGCATTTCGGGGCCGTAGGAAGGGATCCAGGTGACTTCCCTGCCGATGTCGAGCGCGGCGTACGCCAGCACCTGTCCGGCGAAAAGCACACCCTGCCCCCCAAAACCTGCGATCAAGATCTCTTTTTGCATGTGTTGCTCCGATTTGAAAGTCGTGGTGAGGCGCAGCTTAACAAGACAATCCAATCGATTGAGGTGTAGATTGCTTCGTCGCTTCGCTCCTCGCACGTGTGCCTGCGCACAGTGCAGGCAATGACGATCGTTAGACTTTTATCTCCGCCACACCGGGCGCGACCTTGTAGTCGCCCAGCGGGAAGGCCGGGATCATGTGCTCCTCCAGCCAGGTCAGCGATTCGAGCGGAGAGATACCCCAGTTGGTCGGGCAGGTGGAAAGCAATTCAACCATGGAGAAGCCCAGCCCGTGCACCTGGGTTTCGAACGCGGTGCGTATGGCCTTCTTGGCCTTGCGGATATTGGCCGGGTTGTGCAGGCTGCGGCGCACGATATAACCCGCACCGTCCAGATTGGCCAGGATCTCAGACATGCGCAGGGGGTAACCCTGCAGTTCCACATCACGCCCGAGAGGGGAGGAAGTGGTCTTCATGCCGGGCAGGGAGGTGGGGGCCATCTGACCGCCGGTCATCCCGTAAATGGCGTTGTTGATGAAGATCACGGTCAGGTTCTCGCCTCTCCCGGCGGCGTGCATGATCTCTGCCATGCCTATGGAAGCCAGGTCGCCGTCGCCCTGGTAAGAGAAGACTACCCGGTCAGGCAGCACGCGCTTGATACCGGTTGCCATGGCGGGTGCGCGCCCGTGGGCGGCTTCGACGAAGTCGCAGTCGAAGTAATTGTAAGCGAACACCGAGCAGCCTACCGGCGCCACGCCAATGGCGTGGTCGGTAATGTTCATCTCGTCCAGGGTTTCAGCGATCAGGCGGTGCGCCACACCGTGTGTGCAACCCGGGCAGTAGTGGGTAGGGAACTCTGTGAAGGCCTGGGGCCGCTCGTAGACCAGGTTCTCAGGTTTTGCGATAGTTGCCATAGTTCATCCTTCTTCTAGGATCGCAGCCAGGCGCTCAGCCCAGGCATGGCGCGGATCAGCCACAATTTCCAGCTTGGTGGTGGCGATGCGCTCGATCTCGCTTGAAATCTCATCCGGGAAGGGGACCATGCCGCCGGGGCGCCCGTAGAATTCGACCGGGATGCGCCCTTTGGAGGCCAGCTGTACGTCGTTGAGCATCTGGCCCATGTTCATTTCCACCACCAGGAAGGCGCTCGCGCGCTTCGAAAGCTCGTCCAGGACTTCGTAGGGGAAGGGACTGACCGCGATCGGTCGCAGCAAGCCCACTTTGAGGCCCTGCTGGCGGGCAGCGCGCACAGCCGAGAGCGCTACGCGCCCGGCCGTGCCAAACCCGACCACCACGAACTCGGCGTCCTCCAGGTAGTATTCCTTGTAGCGCACCTCGTTCTTCTGGATCTCCTCCCAGCGCCTGTACATGCGCAGGTTGGCCACTTCCTCGTCATTGGGGTCAATGTAGATCGAACTGAGCACCCGCCTTTTGCGACCGATGGCGCCATTCGTAGCCCAGTCCCAGTTCTTCCGTTTGACGGGCTTCATTTCGGGCAGCTCTGCCGGTTCCATCATCTGGCCGATCGACCCGTCGGCGATCAGCATGCAGACCGTGCGGTAGCGTTCCGCCAGGTCGAAGGACAGGGCTGTCAGGTCGATGGCTTCCTGGACGGTGGATGGCGCCAGCACAATAAGATTGTAATCTCCATGCCCGCCGCCGTGGACGGCCTGGTTGTAATCGCCCTGGGAGGGCGCGATGTTTCCCAATCCCGGGCCGCCGCGCATGACATTGACCAGCACAACCGGGACTTCGGTGCCGATAATGTAGGAGAGACCCTCCAGCATGAGGGACACGCCCGGGCTGGAAGAGGTGCTCATGACGCGTACCCCGGTGCAGGCTGCCCCATAGACCATGTTGATCGCGGCCACTTCGCTCTCGGCCTGCACGAAGACGCGTCCAAGTTCGGGCATGCGGCGGGCGAAGTGCTCGAGGACCTCCGTTTGCGGTGTGATCGGGTAGCCGAAATAGGCTTCAAGGCCGGCGCGGATGGCCGCCTCAGCGATGGCTGCATTCCCTTTCAATAACTCACGAGCCATGCTCGCCTCCTAGGCACCGGCCGGGACGGCCTTGGTGACCTCCCGGTAGACCGTGATGGCTGCATCTGGGCAGACCAGCGCGCAGATAGCGCAACCTGTACAGCCGTCCTTGTGGATATGAGCGGGATGGTAGCCCTTGGGTGTCAACCGCTGCATATCCAGTTCGAGCACCTGTGGGGGGCAGGCGCTCACACACAGTTCACACCCTTTACAGTAAGTGTCAGAAACTTCGATCCAACCTTTAGCGGGCATGCATTTCTCCTTTGAGCAATAGCAAACAGGGCATGTATATGCCAATTCGTATCCATTATCACGTCTTTTGAGGCACACGCCAAGTGCCAAGCGTCATACTCTGATGGATACATCTATCATACCTGTTTCTGTTTTGCTGGGGGCTCCCGGAAGTCAACCCGGCGGGTTTCCTTTTACGAAGAAGCGTCCTGAAGACATGCAATGATCAGACTGCCGGCTTCTTCCTCGGCATCCAGGCTCCCACCAGCAAGGTCAGCAGCATCACGACCAGGCCTTCGTTGCCGGGCGAAAAGACCCGTGCGGTTTGGGGCTGGAGGCTGATGAAGCCGCCGAATGTGAGTTGCGGGTTGATGGCGGGGATGGGGAGGACGGTGTTGAGCCACGCGCCGATCCAACCGGCAGATAGCGTGACAATGGTGAAGAGGATCAAATTACGTCGTCCAGTGGGTTTGGACATTGGATGTAGGCTTCCTTTCAGCAGGTTATTTCCCGAGAAAGACGCCAGGCGGCAAGGTGGTAGAATCAACCACAACTTATTATACATTGGAGGGACAATGCCCACACCCGTCATCATTGACGCAATTCGCACGCCGATCGGGGCCCTGGGAGGCGCGCTGGCGGCGGTACGGCCGGACGATCTGGCTGCGCTGGTGATCAAAAGCGTGGTCGACCGCAATCAGCTTGATCTCGCCTCGGTCGAGGAAGTCTACTTTGGCTGCGCCAACCAGGCTGGGGAGGACAACCGCAACGTGGCCCGTATGGCAGCCCTGCTCGCCGGTCTGCCCGTGGAAGTGGCCGCGGTGACCTTCAACCGCCTGTGCGCCTCGGGCCTCAACGCCGTAAATCAGGCGGCGCGCGCCATTCGAGTTAGCGAAGGGGATGTTTTCATCGCGGGCGGCGTGGAGTCCATGTCGCGCGCTCCTTATTCCTTGCCCAAAGCTGCATCCGCCTACCCCTGGGGAAATCTGACCGCTTACGATACGGCCCTTGGCTGGCGCTACCCCAATCCCAGAATGAAAGAATTGTACGGCACAGAGCAGATGGGCGAAACGGCTGAAAATATCTACGAGATGATGCAAGACATCAGCCGTGAGGATCAGGACGCCTTCGCGCTTCGCTCGCACCAACGCGCCATCGCGGCGATCGACAGTGGCAAGTTCGCCGAAGAGATCCTGCCCGTGGAGATCCCCCAGCGCAAGGGTGCCCCGATCATCGTAGACACCGACGAGCGTCCGCGCCGGGATACCACTATGGAAGCGCTGGCACGATTGCGACCGGCTTTCAAGAAAGAAGGTGGTACCGTCACTGCCGGTAACGCTTCCGGCTTGAATGACGGAGCGGCGGCGTTACTGCTGATGAGCGAGGAAAAGGCGAACGCATTGGGCTATAAGCCGCTGGCGCGCCTGGTGGCTTCGGCTGCCGCGGGTGTGCCCCCGCGCATTATGGGGGTTGGACCGGTCTACGCCACTCGAAAAGCTCTCACGCGCGCTGGGCTTAAGGTGGGAGATATCGGCCTGGTGGAGTTGAACGAGGCCTTTGCCGTGCAGTCACTGGCCGTCATCAAGGAACTGGGCCTGGATCCCGAGATCGTCAACGTCAACGGCGGCGCGATCGCCCTGGGGCACCCGCTGGGCTGCTCGGGTGCCCGCATCCTGACCACCTTGCTTTATGAGATGAAGCGCCGAGCCTCTGAAGAGAAACGTCCTTACTACGGGCTGGCTACCCTGTGCGTGGGTGTCGGCCAGGGTGAAGCGACTATTGTGGAGTGGATGGGGAATTGAGCTCGCGGCGGAGCCAAAATATTCTCCGCGGTGAGATGGTATGGAGGTGGCTTGTGTCTGACCCCTATAAAAAGCTGGCCGAACGACTGGATGCGTTGCCGAACGGTTTCCCGCCGACCGCTGACGGTGCTGAGTTGCACCTGCTGGCCAAGTTGTTCTCTCCGGAAGAAGCCGATCTGGCTGCGCATTTACGCCTGACGAAAGAAATCCCGGAACAGATCGCCGTCCGCCTGGATAGGGACCTGGCCGAAGTTCGTACGCAGCTGAAGGGCATGGCCCGTCGTGGCCTGATCACCGCCGGTCGTACGGACGGCGGCCTGGGATACGGCTTGATGCCTTTCGTGGTTGGCATCTATGAAATGCAAATCGGGAATCTGGATGAGGAATTGGCACGGCTGTTCGAGGATTATTACCAGCAGGCCTTTGCGAACGTGCTGCGCGTGCAACCCCAGGTGCATCGCGTCATCCCGGTCAACGAAAGCGTCAAAGTGGACATGGAAGTCCGGCCCTACGAAAGCGCGCTCGAGATCATCGATGCCGCTCAATCCTGGGGAGTGCTGGACTGCATCTGCCGGGTGCAGAAAGCCCTGATCGGTGAGGGCTGTGAACATCCAGTGGATGTCTGCATGGCCTTGAGCGAATCGCCGCACGCTTTCGATGGCAGCCCGGTCGTGCGCGCCGTGGATCGTGAGCAGGCCGTGGAAACCCTGCAGCGCGCGGCGCAGGCCGGGTTGGTGCATTCGGTCAGCAACAACCAGCAGGGACTGCACTACATCTGTAATTGCTGCACATGCTCGTGCGGTATCCTGCGCGGTATGGCGGAACTCGGTATCGCCAATGTGGTGGCGCGTTCGTCCTACGTCAACCAGGTGGACGAGATGCTCTGCAATGGTTGCGAAGCCTGTCTGGAGTATTGTCAGTTCGAGGCCCTGGTCATGGGAGATGACGCCATCGTCGCTGTCAATGTCATCCGTTGTGTCGGTTGCGGCGTGTGCGTGCCGGCCTGCCAGAACGAAGCGCTTGGTCTGGTGAGCCGGCCTGAAGGGGAGGTGCTCATTCCACCGGAAACGCTCAAGGAATGGGGAGCGCAGCGTGCAGCAGCGCGCGGTTTACACTTATCGGACGTACTTTAACGAAGGCGCGCAAGAAGGAACCAAACACGCTCGTAAAGCGTCGAGTCTTTATCCGTTGTATCCCCCTAACAGGTCCTATACTCTTGCCCGGCGAAGGGTATCCTGGTGTGGAGCAATGGTTGGAGGTTTCATGAACAGGCGAATGCGTCAGACTTTATGTGTGTTGAGTTTCATTCTAATAGCTGGTCAGGGCTGTAGTCCGGCGGTTGCCACCGATCGGGCTGCCGAACCACCCGCCCAGGCTCTGCTACCTGCCACAGACATCCCCCCAACCCAGGAAAGCCTCGCAACCCCAACTGCGGAGCTGGTTGTCCCCCCCACAGCGGTGGACACGATCCCGGTTCCATCTAACACGCCTGTGTCCGGGCCCATCGTTGAAGGCAACCGCATCCAGTTTCCTCCGGGTGGCACATGGGTGGAAGTATCAGGTTCTCTGGTTGAGGGCGCCTCGATAACCTACGTGCTGGCTGCCATGCAGGGCCAGATCATGAGCGTCTCGGTCCGGCAGAGCTGGCCTTTCTCCGTTGAAGTGCAGGCAGGAACGCAACTACTTTCAGACCCGCAGCACGAGCGGCCTTTTTGGCGAGGGGAGCTGCCCACCACACAGGATTATGCCATCACACTCCATAGCCAGGGGACAGGGGCGTATACCCTGCGTGTGGCCATCAACCCGCCGGCGAAGGCGCTCCAGTTCTTCGATTATACGGATCCCCAACACTCAGCCAGTTTACGCTACTCCGATGAATTCGCCCCCACAGACTATATCCCGTCAGGTGATTTCAAGGGTACACCCAGACTGGTGCTTGAATTCATCCATATGGATTATCTGACTCCGGTGACGAATCTGGGCGAGGCCTATCTGCTGTACAGCGCCATTGACGATCCCGCAACAGTAGCGACTTGTACCCAATTGCTTTCTCCCCAGGAGACTTTGCTCGGACAAAAAAATTTCAACGGCATCGAGTTCACACAGAGCGAAGTTATTGGAGTGGGAGCGGGCAACATCTATGACCTCATTCTGAATCGAAGCGCGGTGCAGGGCGTTTGTTACGAAATGGCCTTTTTTATGCATTCAGGGAATATCGGGAATTACCCGCCTGGAACGGTAATCGAGTTTGACCAGGCCTCCCTGGTGGGCAAATTCGAAGCTGTCCTGGCAAGTTTTGAGGTCCAATGACCTTGGTGCGGTTTCGACCAGCAGTCTGGTTGACGGCAGTTCTTCTACTGCAGGCCTGTGGTACACAGGGGGCGCCCGCGGATCTCTCCACTCCCTTCCCTGGGGAGGACGGATCGCCTGCACCTACGTCGACTGCGCCGGGAGAGGCATCCCCATCAAGATTCTTATCCTCGGTGCGGAATGCCGGATACCAGTTGGGCCTGTCAGACCAGATCCGGGTGGTACAGCTGACCGATGGCCGCTACCAGCAGGGTGAACGTGATGACATCGACTTCCTGGCTGTCTTCGTGACCGATTACCTTGCCCAGGGAGACCTGAACGGCGATGGTATCGATGAAGCGGTAGCCCTGATCACGGAAAACTACGGTGGCACCGGCTCCTTTGTATTTCTGGTAGTGTATCGCAATAACAACGGAACACCTCAGTTCCTTACCTCCACCTTCCTGGATGATCGTCCGCTGATCGGGGGATTATCGATCGAAGGCGGTGAGGTCATCGTCGAAGCCACCATTCACGATTTCGACGATCCCATGTGTTGCCCCACGCTGGTCACCACGCGGCATTACGGATTATTCGAAAGCAACCTGGTCCTGCGCGAGTATGCCACCCTGGCGCCGACCGGAGATGCGCGTATGATCACCATTGAATCTCCCGCAGAAGGAGCACAGGCATCCGGGATCGTGAATGTGCGTGGGCGTATCAGCATTGCGCCCTTTGAGAACACCCTGGTCTATCGTCTGGTCGATATGGGCGGCCTGGAGCTATCTGCCGGGCCGGTCAGCGTACAGGCAGCGGACCTGGGCGCTCCGGGGACCTTCAACCAGGCGATTGATTTGGGAAGGATCCTGACCAATACCACCATTCGGATCGAAGTACAGGACATCAGCGCGGCAGACGGCTCTTTGATCGCGATGGATTCGATCCTGTTGCAGGTCAAGTAAGGTCAACGTCGACTTACAACGAACGCAGGCAGGGACGCTAAACAGCGTCCCTTTTCATTTGGATTGAGTAAATGGTGTGATTCACGCAGCAATGCGGGAGCTTACCTTACAGGTCAATCGTCTTGTGTAGGGGGAGTATGTTAGAATTTAGATAATTCAGCCAGTTATAGGCGAAATATAAACTAAACCAACCTGTTGAGGTTCTTATGCTTCCCAGTTACGTCCTGTCTTTGCGAGAAGGCCTGGAAGCCGCTCTCCTGATCGGCATCGTTCTCGGCGCTTTACGCCAGATACGCCATATCGAATTAGCTCCCGCCGTCTGGATGGGGGTTGCCAGCGCTTCTCTGACCAGCATACTGGCTGGCGTGCTTTTGACAGCGCTGGGTTTGAGCTTTGAGGGAAGTGCGGAGCAGATCTTCGAAGGCGTGACCATGGTACTGGCCGCGGGGGTACTGACCTGGATGATCTTCTGGATGAACCGGCAGGCGCGCCATCTCAAAGGCGAATTGGAGAGCGGCGTGCATAAGGCGGTTTTCGAGGGAGGCAAACGCAGTCTGTTCGCGCTGGCGTTCCTGGTTGTCCTGCGAGAAGGCATCGAACTGGCGCTCTTCCTGGTGGCGTCCGTATTTGCATCAGATGTCCAACAGACTCTGATCGGTACCTTCCTGGGATTGGGAACTTCAATATTACTGGGCTGGTCCCTGTTTGCCACCACCATGCACCTGGACTTGCGCCGCTTCTTCCAGGTTACCGGTATCCTGTTGATCTTGTTTGCAGCAGGTTTGGTGGCGCATGGTGTGCACGAATTTAATGAGGCAGGTTGGATTCCCGCGGTGATCGAGCACGTTTGGAATGTCAATGGTCTGCTGGATGAAAATTCCATGTTTGGCTCCATGTTGAAGGCGTTATTCGGTTACAACGGGAACCCCTCCTTGACGGAAGTGTTGGCTTATATAACCTATTTTATTGCCATCTATACCGGACTGCGCCGGTCAAGGCGCATCGAAATGACCGTAATCCACAGCCAGACTTGACGCATAAGTTAGATGCAAGATCGATACAGGTCCCACTCAGGTTGACACCTTTTTTTGTGTTGAATTAAGAAGATGAGGCCGGAGGAGGTCTCAGGGTTGCGTTCCTGGGCAATCCCCTTTATAATCCGACCTACATTTCTTATTTGGAGTTGTATATTGTGATGGATCAAAATGATGCCCTGTCCGGGCAGGGGGGCGAGCACGAAAACCTGCAGGGTGAGCCAGCCAGCACCAATAACCAGAGCATGGAATCTCTACTCAAGAACGATGCGTTCAGTGTGGAGTTACCCCAATCCGGCGAGATTCGCGAGGGGACAATCGCCAGTATCAGTCCAGGACAGATCCTGGTCAGTATCGGGGCGAAATCAGAAGGTGTCATTTCCGGCCGTGAATTGGAAGTGATCGACGCCGAGGAACGCGATGCCCTCGAAGTAGGACAGGAAATCCCGGTGTATGTCGTCAGCCCCGAGGATTCGAACGGCAACGTGGTCCTTTCGTACAAGCGCGCCCAGGAGCAACTTGCCTGGGGGTCTGTGGAAGGTCTGCTTGATGAGGACGAGATCGTCGAAAGCGAAATCCTTGGCTATAACAAAGGCGGCCTGATTGTCGGAGTGCACGGGTTGCGAGGCTTTGTGCCTGCCTCCCAGATCAGCGCACTGCGACGCAGTCAGGCGATCGGCGATACACCTGAACAGCGTTGGGCAAAGATGATCGGTGAGGCGATCTCGGTGCGCATCATCGAAGTTGATCGCAGCCGACGTCGCCTGATCCTTTCTGAGCGGGCTGCCAGCAGCGAATCGCGCCAATCGATCAAAGAGCGCGTGATCGAAGAGCTCGACGAAGGACAGATATGCACAGGTCGCGTCACCAGCCTGGCTGATTTTGGCGCCTTCGTCAATATCAATGGCGCCGATGGCCTGGTCCATCTCTCTGAACTATCCTGGGACCGCATTCGCCATCCGAGCGAGGTGCTGGAAGTGGGGCAGGAAGTACAGGTTAAAGTCATTAATATCGATCACGAAAAAAAACGCATTGGATTGAGCCTGCGCGCCCTGAGCGATGATCCCTGGCGGTCACGCATCGAAAAATTCAGCGTTGGCCAGTTGGTGGAAGGCGTGGTCACCCGCCTGACCAAGTTTGGCGCCTTTGCTCGCCTTGAAGGCGACATCGAAGGCCTGATCCATATTTCAGAGATCAGCGAGAATCGCATTGAGCATCCCAAGGAAGTGCTGAACGAAGGTGAAGTCGTTGCACTGCGCATTATCCGCATTGATCCGGATCAGCACCGCATTGGCCTCAGCCTGCGAAAGGTGGATTCCGCTGCTTTTGCCGACAAGGATTTCAAGATCCTGACGCAAGAATATCTTCAACCTGAAGACGAATCCGATCAAGAGGGTCAGGGTCCTGAAGACGAAAAGCAAGCGGAGAAGACCGCGAAAGCCGAGGCGGAAGCCCCATCCGTGGCCGACGTGGAAGCTGATCAGCAGGTGGAAACGCCTGTGGAAGACAAGGTGGAAACCCCGGTCGCTGCCAATGCAGAAGTTGACGAGGTCCAGCCGGATGCGGAGGCTTCAGCAGAACCGGCAGAGGCGCCCGTGAAAGACGAGCCGGAAGTCCCGGTCGCCGCCAATGCAGAAGCCGAAGGTGCCCAGCCGGATGCGGAAACTGCAGCAAAACCGGCAGAGGCTGCCAGTCCGGACTCGGAAGAAGAATCTCCGAATGACTCCAAGGCTGAAGCCAAAGAAAAGTCTCCGAAGAAACCTCCGGCGGACTCGGAAGCCTGACCTCTCGAGCGCACCGGTAAGGTGCGCTTTTTCTTGCCGCCATGCCTCCCATCATTGATTCGCACCAGGATCTGGCCTGGAATATGCTTTCGTTTGGACGGGACTATACCCGCCCAGTCTCAGAGACGCGCAAGATTGAAAGCGGCAGCCCGGCGGTCATCCACAACGGCGACACCTTATTGGGTTGGCCGGAGTATCGACGTGCTGAGGTAGCGGTCATTTTTGCTACGCTGTTTTCCACACCGGCCCGCTTCGCCTATGATTGGGAGCCCCTGGTATATCATGATCTGGACCAGGCCTTTGAACAGTACTGGCAGCAGATCGAACTCTACCAGCGCCTGTGCGATGACCATCCCGATAAGTTCTGCCTGGTAGGTTCTACCAGCGAGCTGGAGCAGTTGCTCGAAGATCAGGTCAAGGCAGGTGCGGAACCGGACGGTACCCCTGTAGGGTTGTTACCCCTTATGGAGGGCGGTGATGCCATCCGTGAACTCGATGAATTGGAGCGTTGGTGGCAGGAGGGGGTGCGCCTGATCGGGCCGGCCTGGGCAGGGACGCGTTTCTGCGGAGGCACCCGTGAGCCCGGGCCCCTGACCCGCGAAGGCCGGGCGTTACTGGAGGCTATGGCGGATCTTGGCTTCCTGCTGGATCTTTCCCACATGGACGAGGCGGCTGCCCTGCAAGCCCTGGATTTCTACCCCGGCAAGATCGTGGCTACCCATGCCAATTGCCTGGCCTTGCTACCGGGCTTTGAAACCAATCGTCAGCTTTCAGACCGGCTTATTCGCGGCCTGCTGGAACGGGATGGTATGATAGGTGTTGTGCCTTTCAATACCTTTCTCAAAACGGGCTGGTTGATCGGGAAAAGCCGGCGTGAAGAGGTCAGCCTGGAAGCGCTGGTGGACCACATCGATCACATATGCCAGCTGGCCGGTGATGCCGGTCATGTCGGGATCGGGACGGATTTTGACGGCGGTTTTGGACTGCAATCCACTCCGCACGAGATCGATACCATCGCGGATCTTCAAAAACTGGTCCCCCTGCTGCTTGCACGGGGCTATTCAGAGGCCCAGGCAGAGGCTGTGCTGGGCGGGAACTGGCGAGCGCACCTTTTAAGGAGTCTTCCAACAGGATGAGTCAGGTTCAGCAAGAATCCACGACAACCCAGACAGGTTCCTTCCAGCGCCCGCTTTCAAGAGTACGCGTGCGAGCAGGCTTGTTTGCTACGTTGCTGGGCTTTTTCATCTTCATCGTGGGGGCCAAACCTGTCTGGTTTGGTTGGGACTTCAGCCCCGTGGTCGGTTTCGTACAGATCGCGGTCTTTCTGGTGGGGTTGGCGATCATGTGCATGGGTGGTTATATTGGCTTGCTGGCTTTGTGGGGTCGTGACCAGCGTTCCATTGCGGCGGACATCGGTTTGCGGTTGGTGAGCACCGGCTACGTGATCTGTGTCTTTGCCGGCATGGCGGATGTCTTCGGCATGGGTACGCACCCGCTTCCAGGGGTGCCGTACTTCGGCCCTGTACAGGCGACCGGGGTTGTCCTGGGGGAGGTCGTGATCGCGATCGGCTTCTTGATGTTGATCCCCTACAAACCCACCTCGCAATCTTTGAAAAACTCCCGCTGAGCGGGAGTTTTGTTTCCTGTAGGTTCATTTCGATTCATCTGCCCCCCGCCCCTTTTACAGCTTACCATCTGATCTCCACCGGGGTGCCGATCTCAGCCCAGTTGTAAAGCAGCTGGGCCTCATAACTTCCCAGCACTATGCAGCCGTACGAGATGGGGGTGCCAAGGTAGCCGGCCCACAGGGTAGCACCGTTGGGTAGAATTGGCAATGCGTGGATACCGTTCTGCAATCCCCCGGCCCAATAAATGCCCAGCCAGTTGGGCATCCAGATGTCCCAGGTGGCGCCGTAGGCGTTGGGGATCTTGTTGAGCACGCTGAAGCTGCCGGCGCGCGTGGCGTTGTTCATACCGGTCGAGACCACGAAGCTGTAGACCAGCACATTCCCTTCATAGACATACATATGTTGTTCCGAAATGTCTATCAGGATGGATTTTGCGCCGCCATAAACTGGGGGGCTGTTATACTGGGTGGTGTTGTCGTATCCGGAGGAGGCTGCTGGCGCGGGAAGGTCTTCGATGACGACAAAGGCGTCCTCCGCGAAGACAGCAGGTGTAGCTGTCTCGGTTGGGAGTGGCGTGGGGGTTGCGCTGGGAGGAACCTGTGTGGGGGTGAATGTTGCGGTGGCCGTAGGCGTGTAGGTTGGCTTGGCGATCTGCAGGCCGCTCTGGAAGGGTTGTGCAGGCTGCTCGAGAGCCAGCGCAACCGAGGGCTGCCAGGGCAGCGCGGAACAGGCGCTTAGCAAAAGGGCGGTTGTGAGAAGAAGCGTACGAATTCTGACCATCGGTTTCATTATATTGCAAGAAGGTTTCGGTACTATTACAGGAACGAATCAATCGCCTAAAAGGTTCCCGTGGGAAGAGGATGTACCATAGGCTTTATGAAAGCCCTGTTTATCACGGGGAAAACACTTGCTTACAGGCCCGAAAAATGCTATACTATATAGGTACCTGTTGGTACAGGTTGGTATATGTTTATCAAAAGAGCCCTGAGACGAACCGCATGAACAGAGAACAGCAAGCCAAACCACTTTACAGGATTGTCCAGGAAGCGGTTATAGAACAGATCGGATCCGGTGAACTTCAGCCGAATGATAGACTCCCTTCGGAAAGCGAGCTGTGCGATCTTTATTCTGTCGGACGCAATACGGTACGTAGGGCGCTGAGTGAACTGGTCCAGGATGGCATTCTGAGGACTGTACCAGGTTTGGGCACATTTGTTGAGGACAATCGCCTGACAAAAACTGCTGAATACCTGTATGGATTTTCTCAGGAAATGCGGGGGCATCAAAAGGAAATTACCAGCCAGGTCATTGAGGCCAAGCTGATCAGCGCAGATCCTTTCCTGACCCGAAGGCTTCAAGTTCAGCTTGGAGCGGAAGTCGTCTTCCTTTATCGTGTTCGCATGATGGATGCTGAGCCCGTCGCAATCGAACGCTCCTATTTGCCCCATGCGTTATGCCCAGGAATTTTGAAATATGATTTTTCGGTAAAATCACTTTATGAAGTACTTTCCAGTGTATACAATATGCGGCCGCATCATGCTGAACAGGAGATCGAAGCCTGTCTAGCCACAGCAGAAATGGTACGTTTGCTGAACCTGACTCCTCCTGCAGTTGTGCTGGCGTTTCACCGTGAAACACGACTGTTTACTGGTGAAGTGATTGAATATGTGGATTCTGAACTGCGAGCCGATTGCTTCCGCTTCTATACGAATTTGCGCTTGCAATCCAGGCCGGAAGAGTCTGGCTTTCGCAGGTTGCCAATACATTCGGCCAATGCGACCTAGAAGTGGAGGGGCATGATCTCGGATTCTGAACTTCGGGCAATTGTGGAGAAGATCGTGCGGCGAACGTTGCGCGGTCCGCAAGGGCCTGACGAGAGTCAACCCCAGGCAGATGTGCAGGGACCTGCAGAACCTAGTTCCGAAAGGATCGTCGCGTTGGGCGCGGATCATGGCGGATTCGAGATGAAAGAGAAGCTCAAAACGTATCTGATGAAAGCAGGTTACAAAGTCAACGATTACGGCACGAACAGTACTGAATCTGTGGATTACCCCGATTTTGCCTTTGCTGTTGCTGAAGCGGTAAGTTCAGGGAGTGCCTGGCGAGGCATCCTTATTGATGGTGCCGGGATCGGAAGTTGTATGGCCGCCAACAAGGTATCTGGCGTGCGAGCTGCCATGTGCTACGATCACGCGACTGCGGTTAATAGCCGTGAACATAACGATGCCAATGTACTCACTCTGGGATCCGGTTTGATCGGTGAACATTTGGCGCGCCAGATCGTGGATACCTGGCTTACGACCGATTTTGGCGGTGGACGCCATGCCAGGCGTGTGGAAAAGATTAATGCTATAGAAAATAAAAAACATAGCACTGGAAGATAAAATGCCAATCGATACCCAGAATGTTGAAAAAATTGTTGAGGTCATTACACGTGAGGTGCTGCTGGCTCTGGCGGAAAAGGAACAGCTCGCGGAGCTGTCTCAGGGCGAGCATTGCACCGAAGAATGCGCAGATGGAATTTGTGTGAAGACCTGCTTTGACAACGTTGGGCATGTGATCAGCGCCGGCGCCGAGCGGATCACCTCCACGTTGGGAGGCATTCCTCAAGACCCGGATATTGCCTCCTTGATTGACCATACATTGCTCAAACCGGATGCTACACCAGACCAGATCGCCCAACTTTGTTATGAAGCGCGCAAGTACGGCTTTGCCTCGGTTTGTATCAATCCGGGGCACGTCAAATTGTGCACGGACTTGTTGCGCGGCACGAAGGTTAAAGTGTGTACCGTGATCGGTTTCCCGCTGGGAGCGACCTCCCCGGAAGTAAAAGTTTATGAAACAGAAACCGCTCTGCGAGATGGGGCCACCGAGATCGACATGGTCATCAACATCGGTGCTTTAAAAGGTGGGGACCACACCGTAGTTGCGCGGGATATTCAAGGTGTTGTGAAGGTCGCGCACGCCGCCGGGGCAATCGTGAAAGTCATCATCGAGACCTCTCTACTGACCGAGGAAGAGAAAGTTGCTGCCTGCTTGTTATCGAAGGAAGCCGGGGCAGATTATGTCAAGACTTCCACTGGTTTTGCAGGCGGAGGCGCGACCGTGGAAGACGTGGCGCTGATGCGCCGTGTAGTTGGGCCGGAGATGGGCGTAAAGGCGTCTGGCGGTGTGAAATCGTTTGAAGATGCAAAGAGCATGGTTGCCGCAGGCGCAACACGCCTCGGCGCCAGCGCGGGCGTTAAAATCGTCCAGGGTGAGCAGGAGACGACGGCGGTGAGTTCACCTGTAAAGTTGGCTGCAAAGGCTTACTAGGGTCTGCACCATGCACATTGCCAGAGTGCTCGGAACAGCCGTTTCGACGATCAAGGATGAAAAGATCAAGGGCAGCAAATTGCTCATCCTGAAGGAAACGGATCATACCGGGAAACTACTTGGAAAAGCCTTTGTTGCGGTCGATCTGGTGGATGCCGGGGAAGGGGAGCTGGTGCTGACCGGGCATGGTTCCAGTGCCCGTCAGACCTATTTGACCAAAGAATGCCCGGTGGACGCGGTCGTAATGGCCGTGATCGACCATTTGAATGTCGATGGTGAAGTGGTGTTTCGCAAGGAGTGAGCACGAATGCTGATCGCGAAGGTTATCGGTACGACGATCTCAACCATCAAGGATGAAAAACTGGTGGGTCGCAAGCTGCTCATCCTGCGTCAGTCTGATGAGACCGGTGAACCCTATGGTAAACCTTATGTAGCCGTGGACACCCTGGATGCGGGCATTGGCGACCTGGTGTTAACCGCTCACGGCTCTGGCGGCCGACAGACCAGCCAGACCAAGAACAGCCCGGTGGATGCGGTCATCATGGCCGTGATAGACCACCTGGAAGTAGGCGGCGAAGTTGTCTACCGCAAAGAATGATTTCCTTCGAATGAGTGATATAGGATCAAGCCATGGCCTTGAGTGACAAAGATCTGCTTTCTGTGCAAGAAGCCCGCCAGGCTGTGGAGCGGGCATTTGAAGCCCAGCGTATCTGGGCAAATGCCTCCCAGCAGCAGGTGGACCGCGTGTGCGCAGCCATGGCTGAAGTGGCCTTTCTTGGCGCTGAGCGTCTGGGACGTTTGGCCGCGGAAGAGACCGGTTTTGGCGTCCCTGAGCATAAGAAACTGAAGAACGAATTCGCATCCCGGCGTATCTGGGAAAGTATCAGGGATATCAAAACAGTAGGGGTGATCAACCACGATCCTGAGAAATTGATCTATGAGATTGCGTGGCCCATGGGCGTGGTGGCCGCCTTGATCCCCAGCACAAACCCCACTTCGACGACGATCAACAAGATATTGATCGCGGTCAAGGCGCGCAATGCCATTGTGAACGCACCTCATCCTTCGGCGGTTAAATGTTCATACGAGACAAGCAAACTGATGGCAACGGCAGCTGAAGAGGCCGGCGCCCCCTCGGGTTTGATCAATTGCCTGACACAGATCAGTTTGCCGGGAACGGGTGAACTGATGTCCCACAAGTACACGGCCGTCATCCTGGCTACTGGCGGAAGCGACATGGTGCGCGCGGCCCACTCTCAAGGGAAACCGGCTTATGGCGTGGGACCTGGCAATGTACCCGTTTATGTGGACCGCAGCGCTGACCTGGAAAAAGCGGCCAGGTATATCGTTGCAAGCAAGGCCTTTGACCATTCTGTGATCTGCGCCACCGAGCAATCTGTGGTTGCCGACCGGCCCATCGCGGACCGGTTGGCGCGCCTGATGAAGTCAGAAGGCGCATATTTTGTGGATGAAGCACAGGCTGAAGCATTGCGCCGGGCGCTATTCCATCCCGATGGCGGGATCAAGGTCGAATCGGTTGGAAAATCGCCGCAATACCTGGCGGCTCTGGCCGGCATTCAGGTTCCGCCACACGCGCGCATCCTTGTTGCCAGGTTGAATAAAGTGGGTCGTGATGAGCCGCTCTCCCGCGAGAAGATGACCACTGTCCTGGGGTGGTATGAAGCGGATGGTTGGGAGGCAGGCTGTGATACCTGCATCGATTTGATCCAGTTCGGTGGGCGTGGGCACAGTCTGGTGATTCATGCGACTGATGAAAAAGTGATCATGGCATTTGGGCTGGAAAAACCGGTCTTCCGTATCGGCGTCAATACGATGGCAACCCTGGGAGCCATCGGTTTGACGACCAGGATCATGCCTTCGCTCACGCTTGGGCCGGGCGGGATAGGCGGGGCCATTACGGGTGACAATGTGACGGTCTACCATCTGTTCAACGTGAAGCGCCTGGCCTTTGAAGCGGTGCGGCCCCCCGAAGAGGCCCTCAGGCCAGGGACGACGCCAGCCGGGCCCATCTATGGTCCGAATCCGCAGAAAGTCGCAAACGTAGTTGAGGAAGTTGTCAGAGAGATCCTCAGATCTTGAAGAGTGGTTTCGTTCTTGTAAGAGATGCACAGTCAGGTAGTACCACCAAATCTGTTGATAGGAGAGTGAAATGGCACAAGATCCTGCATTAATTGCCCTAGGAATGGTTGAAACCCGAGGCCTGGTCGGGGCCATCGAAGCCGCCGATGCAATGGTAAAGGCGGCCAACGTGATCCTGATCGGTTCAGAATATGTCGGTGGCGGTTTTGTCACCGTCATGGTGCGCGGAGACGTCGGCGCAGTCAAGGCTGCTACAGATGCCGGCGGAGCTGCTGCCAAGCGCGTTGGTGAGCTGGTTTCGATCCATGTCATCCCGCGCCCTCATGAGAACGTTGAGATGATCCTGCCGAAGAGCACCAAAGGCGGATTCGGCGGCCGTTCAGGCGGAGAAAAGAAATAGCCACCCGGGAGATACTCTCTCGGCCTGAACTCCTCCAGACCCTCGAACGCGCTGAGCAAGTGATCCGTCCGTCGAGCGATTCCCTTGAAGATCATCTTCAGGGTCCGCCCCCGGTTGAAGGAACGCTGTACGTCGGCGTTGACCTAGGCACCGCTTATCTGGTGCTGGTCGTGCTCGATCAAAATAAGCAGCCGGTAACAGGTGAATATCAATTCGCCCAGGTGGTTCGGGATGGTTTGGTGGTTGATTTCATCGGTGCTGTTGATCGGCTGACTGAAATGAAGGGACGAGTGGAGCAAAGGCTGGGTAGAGAATTGACTCACGCATCCAGCGGATATCCGCCTGGAGTCCCGCAGGCTGAGGTGCGTGCAATCGCTAACGTGGTCGAAGCGGCCGGATTCCATTGCACAAATCTGGTGGATGAGCCCACAGCGGCAAACACCCTGCTCGGTTTTCGGGATGGCGCCATTGTGGACGTGGGCGGGGGTACGACCGGTATTGCAGTTTTGCGCGATGGCGAGGTGGTGTATACCGCTGACGAAGCTACCGGTGGAACACATTTCTCACTGGTGATAGCTGGAGCGCATGATATATCCTTCGAGGCTGCCGAAGCAATGAAGATCGACCCAGACGAACAGGCGCGCCTCTTCCCGGTCATTCGTCCGGTGATGGAAAAAGTCGCCAGCATCATCGCCCGCCACGTGGAGAGTTTCCAGGCGAGGAGCGATTTCAAGGTGGAACACCTGGTACTCGTTGGAGGGACCAGCAAATTCCCCGGTATGGCTGAAGTCATCGAAGAGTACATCGGCTTGCCCACACATATCCCGGAACGCCCCCTGTTTGTCACCCCGCTGGGAATTGCAATGCACGATCAGGTTTTGGAAGACGGGCAATGATCACATCAAGGAGTTTTAATGGCTGCTGAAGGATTCTCATTACGTTGTTACAGTTACCTGGATCGCATGCAACCGCAGTACGCGGCGTTCGTAGGAACCGTTACCCAGGGCGACCTGCCAACAGAGGGTATGGCTTCGTTATATATTGAGATGGCTCCAGGCAATGAGGTGTTCCGAACCGTGGATATCGCTGTGAAAGCCACTGAAGCCAGGCCGGGCGCGCAGATCGTCGAGCGCGAGTTCGGCATGTTCGAAGTGCACTCACACAACCAGGCCGCTGTGATCGAATCGGGGCGAATTGTCTTGGAACGATTGGGGTTGAAGATCGAGGACCGCATCCGTCCAAAAGTCGCTTCTGTGCAGTTGATCACCAATGTAGACCCCTACCAGGCGCAGCTTCTCAACCGTTTCCGGCGCGGAAGTATGCTGGTGCCCGGTCAAACGTTGTTGGTGGTAGAGTGCTTCCCGGCGGCTTATATGAATTACGCATGCAATGAGGCGGAGAAGAAATCCAGCATAAGTATTGTCCACGTCAGTTCGGTCGGGCGCTATGGGCGTATGTGGCTATCCGGTACTGAATCTGAGACCCTGACAGCCCGCGACGCTGCCATCCGAGCGTTGGAAGAGCTGGAGGGTGTAGAAAGCGATTTCTAGGGAGTATCACATGCCAAAGACATTTTATACCGACCATGATATCGAAGACCTGGTGAAACGGGGCATCCAGTCGCTGATCGTAGACGATGACGTTGTGCTGACGGACCTGGCTTACGAGAAAGCGCGCAAGCTTGGCCTGGAACTCCTGCGCCAGGACGACAAACCTCCTGCTGCTCCCGAACGGCCGTACATCGCAAAAACCCAGATGGTTCCTGCGCGCAGCCCGCAAAAGACGGATAGCGGGCAAAGCATAGCACCCCTCAATCAACCGTCCAAACCAGCGGGCAGGGCGGAAGGAAGCGACGATCTGCATACGCGTGTTCGTGACGCGGTGATCGCGAGACTGGGCGATTCTGTGGATCCCAAGCTGCTGGATACGATTATCCAGCGCGTGCTCAATAGCATCAGCACTACCTAGGAAGCCGGTATGCTGTTTGGACGCGTGCGCGGATCGGCAATTTGCACCATAAAATATCCCGACTTGAAAGGGATGAAGCTGCTTGTCGTTCAACCGCTGAACAAGCATATGGAGGACGTCGGGCCGATGCAAGTGGCAGTCGATGTGGTAGAAGCCGGCCCTGGGGACCTGTGCGTGATGGTGCGCTCGCGGGAGGCCGCTCTGGCGCTACGGGAGCACAAGTTTGTGCCGGTCGATCTGGCTTTGGTCGGGATTGTAGACGAACTGGTTGTTCGCCCGGATGGCGATTTCGATTTCACCCTGAAGAAGGGTGTCACCAAATATACATAGCCAGCCTTATTTCAATGAAGAACCCTAATGATCATAGGTAAAGTCACCGGAACCATCGTTACGACCATCAGCCATCCTCACTATAAGAACCGCCGCCTGCTGGTCGTCCAGCCGCTGGTCCTGCCTGGCGATCCCATTGAGGGTGATTTCATCGCGCTGGATACCACACATGCCGGCATCGGCGACACCGTGCTGGTCAACAGGGAGGGGAACGGCGCGCGCGGCGTGCTCAACCTGCCGGACGGCTGCGTGATCTCTTTGATCGTTGGGATCGTAGATTCTCTGTTCGTAGAGTCGCTGGGTACTTAGCCGGCGACTTGCTTTTAGAGGGCAAAAATGCGCACTCCTTTGGTCGCGGGAAACTGGAAGCTGAATAAAACCGTAATCGAGGCTTATAAACTAGTGTCTGAGATGCTGCCGGGTCTCAGGATGGTGCGGGGTGTCGAAAAATTGATCTGCCCGCCTTTTACGGCTTTGATGGCGGTTTCCAGGTTGTTGAAGGACACCGATATCAGTGTGGGCGCGCAGAACATGACCTGGGAGGAGCAGGGCGCCTTTACCGGCGAGATTTCGCCCCTGATGCTGGCCGAGTTTTGCCAGTATGTGATCCTGGGTCACTCCGAGCGCAGGGCCTACTACGGTGAAACCGACGTAATCATCAACCGCAAGGTTCGGGCAGCATTGGCCCACGAGCTGAGACCGATCGTCTGCGTGGGAGAGACGCTGGAGCAGAACGAAGCCGGGATCGCGGCCGAGGTCGTGTCGCAACAGGTCAGGGATTGTCTGCAGGGGGCAGAGCCTACCAGTACGGACCAACTGGTCATCGCGTATGAACCGGTCTGGGCCATCGGAACTGGCCGGGCTGCGACAGCCGACGGGGTGAATACGTTCATCCGAAATGCCATTCGCCCGGTAGTTGCAGGTCTATTGGGCGAGGGCTTCTCCCAGGGTATGCGCGTGTTGTACGGTGGTTCGGTAAACCCGGGCAATGCGGGGGAGTTCTTCAGGGAGGCGGAGATCGATGGAGCGTTGGTGGGTGGGGCCAGCCTGAAAGCGAAGTCGTTTGTTGATATCGCGGAAGCCGCTCAAGGGGTCAGATAAGAACCGGGAGTTCATCCAGATGGCCAAGATCAAGTATGTCATCAAAAGAAACGGTGCCACAGTTCCATTCTCACGGAATCGTATCACCAATGCTATTTACCGTGCGGCAGTATCAGTGGGAGGGCGGGATCGAAAGATCGCTGAGGGTTTGAGCGATCAAGTTGTGAAAATCCTGGAAGACCATTTTGAACCGAATCAGTATCCGACGGTCGAAGAGATCCAGGACAGTATAGAAAAAGTGCTGATCGAGAACGGCCATGCCAAAGTTTCGAAGGCATTTATCCTGTACCGGGAAGGACGCACCAGGCGAAGGGAAAAAGACAGGTCACGCTCCGAACAGAACCCGGAATATATCCCCTGGAGAAAAGTTTGGGAGGTGCTGGATTGGGCCGTAGCACACGAGGTCAATACGGTAGCAAAGTTGAATCAGAGGGTTCAAAACGGTGATTTTCCCGAGATCGTCAAGGAGTCCGAGAAAGCCTACGAGGCGGATATCCGATCGGTTACCGCGTTGATCGAGGGGCGAAAAGACGAGGTCAGGCTTGTGATCATCGCCGGCCCCTCTTCTTCTGGGAAGACCACCACTACAAGAAAGATCGCCAACCATCTTGGTCGAAAAGGGTTGCGCTTTGTTGAGTTGAATCTGGACAACTACTATTTTGACCTGGAATTGCATCCAAAGGATGAATTCGGAGATTACGATTTTGAGACCCCCCAGGCGCTCGACATCGATTTGATCAACCGGCATCTGCACCAACTCCTGGCCGGAAGTGAAGTGTTGATGCCGCATTATGATTTCAAGACCGGCAAACGGCACCTGGACCAGACCCCGATGAAGCTTGGCGAGGGCGATATTATTCTCATCGACAGCCTGTATGGACTGTATCCGCCCCTGACGGACGGCATCGCCGATACCAAAATTAACCTGTATATCGAACCGTTGCTGCAGTTGAAGGACGACCGTGGTGAATACGTGCAATGGGCAGATATTCGCTTGATGCGCCGGATGCTCCGAGATGCCGTTCAGCGTGCTTACGATTATGAAAAAACGCTTACACACTGGCATTACGTCAGGGCAGGGGAAATAAAAAATATCATCCCTTATTCGAATACTGCTGATTTCATCATCAACAGCGCCATGCCGTATGAATTGCCGCTCTATAAGCCGAAATTGTTCGACGGTTTCGTCGAATGGGTGGGGCGATACAAGGATGATCCACTGCGGCAGGATGCCTTTACGCGAGCCTCACGAATTCATACATTACTCGAAACCATTGTCCCTGAACCGGATGACTCTATTGTTCCAAAAGATTCTGTCATCCGCGAGTTTATCGGGGGATTGGAACTGGATTGATATCCCCCCGGGCGTGCGTCCAGCGGTCCGGTTCAATCAGACTATCCCGATCAAATCCGGAAGCCTGGAAACCTTCGATGAAGTTGCCAGCGGCTTACCGGCAACGGTATTTTGGGCGATTCATTGCAGTATGATAAAAAAACTGGAGAATACGGCCTGGATGGTTATAATCTTGCCGTAATCCATAAAGCCGGGAGGGCATGACGCATGGACGAGCAAATTACCACTCTGATTATCGATGAGCTGGGGAAGCATCACAGCCGCAACGAACTCATCCGGGTTGTATGCGAAAGGGCAGGGATCAACTGGGCGGACGCGGCGAAGCTTATCGAACAGGTGGAGGAGCAGCACAGGGGCACGATCGCAAAGCGCCAGAGCCCTATTCTGCTTGCCATTAGCATTTTCACAATGATTGGGGGGCTGGCGCTCCTATTTGTGAACTTCCAGTTCTTTATCGACTTCTTCCAGAGCGACCCCCTTGAAAGGTTGCTCGTCCTGCGAACCGGATACTATAAGATCGTGGGGTTGGTCACCGGCCTGGGTATGCTCTCCGGCGGCATATACGGTTTCTGGAAGACCTTGATGCCTCTGTTCGAAGATTAAGTGGGGTTTGCCTGATTTCCATTCAGGGGAAATGGATGGACTTCGCAAGCATTCCAGGCTCTTATTGAGTACGTCATCATTCCAAAACCGCAAAACATGCTGGCCATGTACTCTCAGGCATTGGGGGATCTCATAGGAAAATTTGATTAAGCTAATGTAGCTAAGCATGAGCAATAAGTTCTTGCCATCTTCCGGCTATAAGTATTTGAAAAGAAATCTTCTGTATAATACTCATTACCGGGTATCTATATAGAACCGTTCTGTATAAGCCTGGCTGGGCGAACATCTGCCAAGCCGAATTTTTCTTCTTTTATAAATTCTCCGAATTAGATAAATGGAAAGCAACTTGATAGTTTATGGAATTACTTGATAGTGACTCATCGGCATTATGGGTAAATCAAGCTTCTGAGATCACCGCTTTCACACTGACAAGGTATCGTTAAAAGGAGAATAAGCACATGAGAGCAAAAAAATTGTTAATTGCCATACTTCGTTGGGCTGGACGTATATTATTGGTTGGGCTGCTTCTCTTTATAGGGCTGATTGTCTATCTACTGGTTAAGGAGTCCGTTACTCGAAACAAATATCGAGCTGAGTACCCCCCACCAGGTCAAATGGTGAATCTAGGAACCCATAATATCCATCTGTATTGTGTGGGAACCGGAAGCCCAACGGTAGTTTTTGAATCTGACCTTGATCAATATGGAATACTAAGCTGGGCTTCTGTCCAAGGCGAAATCGGGAAATTTACCCGCGCATGCAGTTATGACAGGGCTGGGATCATGTGGAGCGAGCCTGGGCCACTTCCCAGAGATGGGGAGACAATCGCACGTGAACTTTCTACCGTTCTAGATGCTGCAGGCGAAGAAGGTCCATATATCCTGGTGGGCCATGCATTTGGTGGTGCCTATA
>CAZULT010000019.1:0-59447 GCA_964621295.1 uncultured Anaerolineaceae bacterium
TATGGTGGTAGGTATGGCGAACTTTGCAATTCTAAATGAACTTTCTGTGGAGGGTGAGGCATGATCGTATTGTCAGTGGGAATGCCAAGAGCAGGTTCAGGTTGGCACTATAATTTGATCAATGATTTGATGAAAACCACTGGCTGCGCCGATGCACGAGATATTCGTGAAAAATACCGACTTCAAAATATCTTAACGGAAGTCAATTGTAATATCGGAGTGCTCTCATTGAGAAGATTAGCCATGGTAACCTTGCCAGCGGTGGCAGGCAATACGTTTGTGATCAAAGCCCATGCAGGACCCACATTTTGGTCTCGAGCGCTTTCCTCTTTTGGCATGCTGCGGACTACTTACATCTTCCGTGACCCTCGCGATGCCATGCTCTCTGCTTTTGACTATGGTCAGCGTGCGTTGGAGAAGGGGCGGCCGAATGCTTTTTCGCACATCATCAATTTCGAGGCAGCTATTCAATTCATGGAAGGGTATTTGAAAATTTGGGATAAGTGGAATAATGAAAACCACGTGCACATCTCACGATATGAAGATTTGCTTATGAATTATGAAAGTGAGACAGCCAAATTGATAGATTTCCTCCGCTTGGATCGAAGTAAACCTGCAGTTGACGAAGTGCTTCAAGGCTATCGCCCCTCTCAGGCACAATCCCAGCAAGGATTGCATTTTTATAAGGGCAAAATTGGCCGCTTCCGCAAAGTTTATTCAGAACAGCAACAAAAAACACTTGTAGAACGGTTCCGTCCTTATTTGGTAAAAATGGGATATGAACAATAGCAAAAGACAAACTTGTAAGGACTTCCTTAAGTCGCTAATCTAAAAATTCGGTTATCATAGAGCTATGCGGACGTTCGATACCCCTTATATTGCAGATTGGTATGCTGTTTCTTTACGCTGGCTGACACTTTTAGGGATGATAGTGTCACTTGCGCTTGGGGGGACTCTTACCGAAACACCCTTCTGGCCTTTGGCTGCGTTGATTGTGTGGAACTTGGCCATGACAGTCTTTGCAGGTTTGAATGTACGTATGACCTACCATCGTCACGTGAGTCTCGCAATTGACTTGTTGATGGTAGGTGCTTTTTTCTGGTTGCAAGGTGGTCTCTCTGGGCCGGCACTTTGGGCGGGACTGTTGCCGGTCTTAACTGGGGCTATTTATTTTGAGCAATGGGGGGGCATCTTTGTTGCCGGAGTATTTTCCATCCTGGAGATTGCCAGTATTTGGAAGGGTGAATTTTCCTGGGAGTCAATTCGACCTGCTCTTATCGTTGTTGCTACGACTTTGGCAATCGGCTTCCTTTTTGGATACTTAAGCCATTTGCTCATGAAATTTATTAGAAAGATGCGCGTGACTCGCATGGACGAAGAGCAGAAACGTATGCGCATGGAAGGGGAGCGTTGGCGAGCTTTATACGAATTGACTTCAACGCTAACAGGAACCCTCAGCTACAGGCGTGTACTTGATTCCGCACTGGATCTGGGGTACACCGCTTTGAATCCCGACCCGGATGATGAACATCATGATGAAAAGCTTATCAGCGCTATCTTGCTTTTCAAGGGGGATCAATTGGTAATCGGTTCGGCTCGACGTTTTACAAATGCTGATCTACGGGTTCAGCTACAGGGTAGTGAAGGAGTGTTGAAACGGGTTTTTGATGAAGGCGAAGCAGTTCTTACCAACAATGTCAGTTTTGACCCCGAACTGGGTCGTGTGATCGCTTTACGAACGTGCACAGCCGCTTATTGTTTCCCGCTGCGCAGTGGATTCAATGTTTACGGCGCCATGCTTTTCGCTCATGGGGATCCCCAATATTTTACACAGGAGCGTTGTGACCTGCTGGATATGATAGGCCGTCAGGCCGTGATTGCGATTCAAAATGCGCGATTGTACCAGGATCTGCTGGAAGAGAAAGAACGCATGATGGAAGTCCACGAAGAAGCTCGCAAGAAGTTGGCTCGAGATTTGCATGATGGCCCCACTCAGTCTGTGGCAGCCATGGCCATGCGCATCAATTTGGCCCGCAGAATGTTTGAACGCAATCAAGGGGATGCAGTTAAAGAATTGGTGAAGATCGAAGAATTGGCCCACCGGACTACCAAAGAAATCCGCCATATGCTCTTTACTCTGCGGCCTCTCATTCTTGAGTCACAAGGCCTCGTAGCGGCGCTTCAATCCATGGCTGAAAAAATGAAAGAGACTTATTCTCAAAATGTCCTGATTGATATAAATGAAAAACTGATTGAAAATTTAGAAATGGGAAAGCAGGGCGTTATTTTCTATATTGTTGAAGAAGCCGTCAATAATGCCCGCAAACATGCGGCCGCGCCTAACATCTGGGTGCGAATGAATCAAATTGATCCAGGTTTAATCTTGCTGGAAATTCTGGATGACGGTGTGGGGTTTGATGTCCAGGAAGTCAATACAGCTTACGATAAGCGGGGAAGTTTAGGAATGGTCAACCTGCGGGAGCGTACAGAGTTGGTGAATGGATTAATGAATATGCAATCCCAACCGGGAAAAGGAACCCACATTCAAGTTTATATTCCTTTGACCGAAGAAGCAGCTGACCGTATGCACCATGCGCGCCGGTAATACCGGATATGCCAATCACAGCCGACCTATATTATTTTGTTCACGGGAATGAACTAGTTTCCCGACCTCCTGTCCTGTTAATTCATGGAGCAGGGGGAACCCACCTCAATTGGCCAGCGCAGATCCGTCGCCTCAGCGGCCACCGCATACTTGCTTTGGATTTACCTGGGCATGGTAAATCCAAGAGTATTGGATGCCAGTCAATCCAGGACTACGCTGATGAAGTTTTGCGGCTTATGAAAGCGCTCAAGCTTCCAAGCGCAATCATGGTTGGGCATTCAATGGGCAGCGCGATTGCACTCTCACTTGCCATATATCATCCCAAACACGTTCTGGGTCTTGGTTTGGTTGGATCTGGAGCAAAACTCCGAGTTGATCGCGCTTTAGTAGATTTGGCCGCGAATCCAGCCTCTTTTCTGTCCGCCATTAAACTCGTGACACAAAAAGCATACAGCCCATCCACTAGCCACCGCCTGACCGAGCTTGGTGCGCAAAGATTGTCTGAAACCCGGCCAGCGGTTCTCTCCGGAGATTTCATTGCATGCGATGCATTTGATGTGCTGGAGCACGTTGGCAGAGTTTCTGTGCCAGCCGTCATTATTTGTGGCAAAGACGATCAAATGACACCGCTGCGCAGGTCTGAATTTTTGCGCGATCAAATTGCGGATGCAGAATTGCATGTCGTGCAGGATGCGGGACATATGGTCATGCTCGAGAAACCGGATGAAGTAGCAGAATTGCTTCGCGAGTTTTTGGACCGAAAATTCTCTTAGTGGTTCTACAAATGGAACAAGCTGGTCAAGATTGGGATACCCCTTTGCAACGCGCGCCCTCTATGGCTTAAACGGTTTTTATCCTCTACGTCCAACTCCGCCATCGTTTGTCCAACTTCATTTACTTGGAAAATAGGATCGTATCCAAAGCCCGAATTTCCTCGTTCTTCCGGGAGGATTTCTCCTGCGCAACTCCCTTCAACTAAATAAACCTGCCCGTTTGGTTCAGCAATCGCGATGGTTGCCCGGAATGAAGCCGTCCACGGGCGCGGCATGCCTGCCAATTGTGACAATAATAATTCACGGCGGTCCCTGTCTGATGCATCAATTTTGGGCGAATATCGAGCAGAATACAATCCTGGGGCGCCATTCAGAGCATCAACCTCAAGCCCTGAGTCGTCAGCCAAGGAAATCAGCTTGCTGGCCTTGGTAAACGCCACGGCTTTTTTTTGGGCATTTTCAGCATAGGTTTGCCCATCTTCAACCACATGAATCTCCAATCCCAGATCGGAGGGTAGGAGAAGGTCGAGATGCAAGGGCTTCAAGGCCGATTGAATCTCAATGATTTTTCCCCGATTGTTCGTGGCCAGCAGCAGGCGATGGGTATCAAGCATGTTCTTCAGTTTGGATATGCCTGATCGCCCAAACCGCGTGGAGGCGAATGAGGGCTTCGCTGTCCTTTGCAGCCTTTTCCAATGCTGGGATAGCTCTGGAATTGAGTGTGTTACCAAGCGCAACTGCCACGTTCCGTAAATAGCCGCGACGTTTTGCGCGTTTTATGGGATTTCCTCTGAATTTTTGGTTGAATAATAAAGTGGAGAATGTTATTTCGTGGATCAAATCAGGAGATTGCAAACCGGGCTTAGGGGAAAAGGATTCATCAATTTGCCTGGGCGAAAAACGGTTCCATGGACATACCATTTGGCATACATCGCATCCAAAAACCCAATTTCCTAGGGCGGGACGCAGGTTTTCAGGGATATCCGACTTATTTTCAACAGTCAGGTAGGAGATACAGCGTTGCGCATTAATGGTGCGGTTTGGTAAGATGCACTCGGTTGGGCAAGCGTCGATGCATCGAGTACACGTTCCGCAATGATCAGTCTTGAAAGTTGGATCGGGTTCGATATCAATCCCAAGAAGTATCTCGGCTAAAAAGAAATAAGACCCGTGTTTGGGGTGAATCAAACAAGAATTTTTTCCGATCCATCCCAGCCCAGCACGTTGGGCCAGATCGCGCTCCAGAACAGGGCCGGTATCGGTGTAGTAACGCTTTGGAATCTCATGTCCCAAATGCACCTGAATGAATTGGATCAGTGACACCAATTTCCTTTCAAGGACGCTGTGGTAATCCTCCCCCCAGGCATAACTCGCTACGCGGCCTTTCAGAGTGGCCGCCTTCGAAGGGGAATGGATATATTTGCTCTCGGTCGGGTGAAAACGATCTGGATTCGTATATGGGATACCCAGCATCAGGATGGATTTGCATTCGGGCAGTATGAATCGCGGGTTTGAGCGCCGCTCAAGAGAGCGTTTGTTGGAAAGGTATTCCATACTGCCATGATGGCCGGCATCCACCCATTGGGTAAATGTGGGAAAGTGAGGAGGGGGATCAGGTGAAGTAAAGCCGACCAGGACAAATCCCAGTCGGTGAGCTTGCTGTATGAGGGATTGCCTTAATCCGGTAGGGTTCAACGGACAACGATCAAAACATAAAACTGTTTACCAAACGGGTCATCATTGGCGTTTGCCATGCGCCATGTGCTGGAGTACTGCCCTACATCTTGAGGGGCTTTGAAACGTACTGAGACCTCAATCTCTTCGTTAGGCACAACCGCTGTTGTCAGTGGTTCAGCAACTCCAGACATCTTCTCGCCATATGCAAAGATGACAGAATATCCTGAACCCCAGGTGCACGTGCCGGTGTTTTTAATTTTCCAGGTTTTGACAAAATCCTGGCCGGGAGTCATCTCGGTGCCGTCTGGAACCGTAACATCCACAGTGCCGGTATTAAAATCTGCATCATCGCAGGTAATGGGTGTTGGGGAGGATTCAAGCGGGATTTCGGGAGTTGTCTGAGGTGATTCGGTGGCAGAATCGACCGATTCAGATGTTGGGGTTGGTTCTTGTGTATCGGTCAGAACCGGCGTTGGAGGGTTTGCCAGCGCAGTCTGTGTGAACTCGGCGATTACAGTCTGGGCTGCCGCGGTATGGATTGAATTGATATCCGGCGTGGGTTGTACCGGTGTGGTAGGGCCACAGGCACTACTGAGTAGTCCTAGAAGGGTTAGCAAGATGATCTGCTTATGCATCAGGGTCTCCCGGAAATATTTGTTTCTTACTCAATCATGATCAGGATACACAAAAGTGTGCCAAAGTAATAGCCGTTATCTCCGCGCATTCTCCAACAACCACCCGTTTCGCCTCCAGTTGGTGGAGTCACCATTTCAATACCAATATCCTTGGTGGCTCCTGGTTCGACAAAATCCTTTTTCGATTTGATCTCCCAGGCTTTTCCGGATAATGCGCTTCCTGTCACATGCACAAGAGCATATCCGTCATCCCAGGTACAGGTGCCCGTATTTTGGATACGCCAGATTTTCTCGATATTCTTATTTTCATTAACAACCTGCCCATCCGGGTAGGTGACATCTGTAATAAAAGCAGAGTCGTTGCATTGTGGCCCGGCTTGTGTTGCCAGCGCCCCTATTGGAGTTGGCGACGACAGGGGTGCGAATGTCCCTAATGGTGTTCCAAGTGGTGACAGCAGGGTCGTTTGTGGGCTGATCGGGGATCCGTTTACCGCAAAAGTTGGGATGCTGGTAGCCGTGGGGGATTGGGTGGGGCTGGGAGCAGCCAGCGCAGTTTGTGTAAGCTGGATGGAAAACTGGGCCGAAACTGTCTGTGCGGCTTCTGTAAAGATCAGGCCTACATCGGGGGTCGGTTCAGGTTGTTGCCCAATGTTGCAGCCAGAAAGGAAGAGTAATGTAGTGATTAGGATGATCCGTATTGATGGTTGAGTGACTCTCATCCGAAACCTCCAAATTATTGTCTGTACCAATTGGTATCATGACACGAACACATTATAACGCACCTTGCTGTTTGAAAGGAGTCGCCTGCAACACCCCTGCCAACTAGCCGGTAAGGGATTGCAAAGCTGTTGGGTTCATACTTTCGAGTCTCATGGGGTGGCTGTTGGAGTATCAGTCATAGTTGGCGTTGGGGTCATGCTGGTCGTGCTGGTCGGCGTAGGTGTATTGGTGGGTGTCTTTGAAGCCGTCTGAGTGGGAGGTGGCGTTCCCTGGCGAACAATTCGTGGCGATAACCAAAGCCCGTAATCTTTCCCTTTGGAGTTGTTGGCCAGCACCGTCAGGAAGAACCTCACGTTTTCACCTGATAATGCGCTCAGATCCAGGTCAACAGGATAATAATCGCCCTCGTAGACTTCGTGCCATTCCTTGAACGTCTTTATTTGGCTGTTGCCAATCCGGTAATCAAGACGAAAAAGCACATCGCAAGTATTTGCCTTATATTGGCAATTTACTTTTGCGAGAAAGTGATCGCCAGCATAGATCTTCATGGCCGGGTATCTGCCCTGGATGAAGCCGTTGGCAGTGTGTTTTGGAACTGTCAACAAGCCGGGTTGTTTTACAATTGTGCCGTCCTCCATGCGAGGGCTTGAAAGCGCGATTACATATCCGCGATCATCTTCCTCCATTCCGGGGCAGGGCAAACTGCCATTGTTATATTTCCATGCTGCCTCACATGCCCTCGCCACAAAGTCATAAGCAACGAACTCAGGCCCGCTTACATTGATGTCCACCCAGAAGGCGGTATCAGCCTGTGTCCCAATTCCAAAGAGTACTCCCGAATTGGTTCGCAGTTTCCAAAAGCCTCGATAATGCCCGCTTTTGGTGGGGGTATTTAGATTGACTGAAAGGTCAACCAGATCTCCTGGATTAACAACCTTAGAAAGATTTACGGAAGTCGGGCCGTTCAGCCCATCTCCATTCACAAATACCAATGCATAAGATGTTGACCAGGAGCAGGTCCCCACATTTTTTAAGCGCCAGGTTTTTGTAAATGCCGTTCCGGATGTCAGGACAGAGCCATCAGGAATCGTGACGTCCTTAATGAAGGCGGCCGCATGGCAAAGGTTGACTGATTGCGGAGCCGACGGGTTTTCGAAGGATAGAGTTGGAGTGGTAGTCGCAAATGCATCAACTGGAGGAAATGATCCTGGTGTCGTTGTACCAAGCGAAGCCATGGCCTCCAGGGTTTGCGCTGCGGCTGTATAGAGCGGATTGAGCGTCGCTGCAGCATCTGCCGTTTGAGAGCCGGTAAGATTGCATGCCAGGGCAGGAAGGATCAAAATCGTCAACCAGAATAAAAGTCTGCTTTGTTTCGTCATAGCAACCTCCAACGCTTTTCAAAGCATAGCATATTTTCATTGTGAATGACGGTTTCTACCGGTACAAAGTTCCTATTAAAAAAGCCGAGGTCGGAACCCCGGCTATTCAGTTAACCTTTATGGCTTACTGGCAATCAAAGATCCAGGTTGCTTTCGGATACTCATGGTACTCGGGATCGTGAATGATGATTTGCATCCACTTTTCGCCTGGCGAATCAGCCAAATGGAGCTTCCACTCGCGGGTAAGTGTGATGGAATCGGCCTTGGTAAACTTCAGCGTTTTGATCCCGCTGTTGTTTCCATCCTTTTGTAGCCATTGGTACTGGATTGTGACTGGGCCGTTGGTCGTGATGGTAGCATTCACGTAATACCATTGATTGGTATAGCAACCGACAGGAGGGTCGCGTACGATATTGTAGCTCACGTTTGTAACCCCGAAATTGGGATTTGTGTCATCGCTCACGTTTACCTGGACGTAGAAGGGATCGCTATATTCGCCAAGACCAAAAGTGCCACCCCAGGGGGACTGGAACATCCAGTTGCTTCTAACCGTGCCGTTTTCCGAGGGAGCCTTCATGTAAATGGAGATGTCGATCTCATCGCCGGGTCCGGCCACCCCGGGAAACGGGTATTCGTACAGGCCGCCCATCAGGTTACCGCTGGAGTATACGATCTTATATGTAGAATCCCAGGTGCAGGAACCGCTGTTTTTGATGCGCCAGGTCTTCCAGAAATTCTCGCCTGGCTGCATGATCTGCCCATCCGGGATGGTTATATCTGCAACCCACTCGGCTTTCAGGCATGAATCCCCGCCTGCACCGGTGGCGCCGGCGGGCGCGGTTGGCGGTGAAAACGTGGCGGGAGCCGGTAATGTCAGGGTCGGAATGCTCACAGGGGATGGTATAAGTTCCGCTCCGGCAGGGGTAATCGTTGGAGAGGCTAGCGCCTGCTGGGTATCCCTGGCAGATACGGTCATGGCGACCGCGGTGGCGATCGTATCGTTTTCGGCTGCGTTTCCGCCGCAAGCTGCCAGGACAACCGCCAGGCCCATCAGAATGGAGAGAAAGACCAACTTTTCGTTTCTTTTCATTCTTATTCCTTTCGGCAATTTTCAGAAATTGCTGGCAAGATTATACCGCTTTGACATGAGAAGATGCTTATAAAAAACGCCCGGTCGAACCGGGCGTTTTTCGATTTTCAGTGCGGCTCGTTTAAGGCACGGTGCATTTTGTTACATTGACATGTCCAAAGTCTTGATGATTTGGATTGTCGATGTATAGGCCCACCCAGTAAGTATTTGGAGGGGCACCAGAGCCGAGAGCCCATTCATATGAAACGGATTGGGTTCCCGCCGATGCAAAGTCGAGCGATTTGGTTGGGGTGATTGGGTTATCCGAACGAGTCCATTTATATGTGACGTTGCCATCCCCATTTGTGGTAATGTTGGCAACGACCTTCGGGCAATTCGTGTGCGAGCCGTCGTTCCAAGTTGTTACCGTAAAATTCACGCTTGTGACAGCAAAGGGGCCTCCCCCTCCACCGCCGCTAACTTTAATGTCCACATAGAATTGGGCAAACATTACCCCGGTGCCGTTACGCAAACCCCACCAACCCTTATAACTTCCATTGGAGTCGGGAGCTTTGAGATTAATGGACAGGTCCACTGTCTGCCCGGGGTTCACGTTACCGGTCAGAGCCTGGGTGACCGGTCCACTCATGGAGTCACCGCTGCTGAATGCAATAACGTAGGAGGGGGTCCAGGAGCAGGTGCCGGTATTCTTCAGTCGCCAGGTCTTTGTGAAGGATTCGTTTTTGTTCAACGTGGTCCCATCTGGAATGGTAATGTCCGCAATGAAATCCGCATCATCGCAGTCTTGCGTGGCGGTGGCAACAGGTGGAATGCTTGTCGCAGGAGAACCCAGAGTAGGCGTGACCTGGGAGGGCGTATTCGTGACCTGCATAGGTATAGCGGTTGGATTGAAAAGCTCTGATTGGGTTAGGTTTGCTTCGACGGTTTGGGCGGCAGCGGTCAACACAGCCTGAGCGTTGTTCGTAGCATTGGAGCTGGAAGGTAGATTGCAAGCGCCCAGCACAAAAACCAGTGTAAAGAGGATGGCCACACGAATGTTGATAGTAAGCATTATTGATATCTCCATTTAACCAATGTCGTGACTATTGATATTAATTTCCCGTTTACCAATCAAGGTTGATAGGTGATTGTCAATTTAGGTGAAGTAGCTCCGCAAAGGACATAATCCGATTGACCATCCCCATCGCTGTTTCCTGCAGCTGGATGCAACCGGATTTGGAATCGACTTTTACCCTCAGTGACACGGGTTTGCACGTAAGATTTCACGTCAATAGCGCTGCCGGGTGACGAAGTAAGCTTGATGATGCCAGTGCCAGAAATGTTGTAGTCGGACTGGTCCAAGGGAAGCCCATATTGCAATTCGCCTACCCAGATGCCAGACAAGTCAGTGAATGGGTTGTTGAGCGGAGAACAACTGCTGAGGTCCAACATGGCGCTTACGATAGTTTTCCCACTTAATGCAGAGATATCGAAGCTCATATACCCTCGCGCTAGAAAATCGGCGGCAATGTCGCCTGCCAGTATGCTTCCCAATACCGGCGACAGGCCCGAAGCAGGTTCATAAACTGTCCCGCCCTCCGATCCCCCTGTGGCATTTAGTGAAATGGTTGTGCTGGCCGGAGGTGGGGTCTTTACTTTGATGTCGACAAAAAAGGATTTCCCCTGATAGCCGCTAGCTACCGGGATCAATACGCCCGATGCATTTTTAATCCGCCAATAACCGCGGTAAGAACCATCTGATCCTGGCGCATTTAGATTGACAGAAATATCCACTTCCTGTCCGGGTGATACCGATCCGATGGGGGAGGAGGCAGGACCACTCATGGCATCGCCAGAGTCGAAGACAAGTGAATAGCCGCTCCATGTGCAAACACCAATGTTTCTCAGCCGCCAGGTTTTTGTGAAGTTTTCGTTCGGCTGAAACTCAGTCCCATCCGGGACAGTCACGTCATTGACATATGATGCCAAGTCACATAGTGGTGTGGCGGTTGGGGTGAGGGGTTGGAAAGTGGCCGATGGTATTGCGGTGGTTAAGGGTGGTGTGTCAGTGACCGGGGGGGGGACGGTGGGTGGATTAAGCACAGATGCTTCGGTCAAATTCGCTTCAACGGTCTGTGCAGCGGCGGTGAGGACTGCATTTGCGCCTTCTGATTCCGTAGAGTTGGAGGGTAAATTGCAGCCTGCCAGGACCAGGGCAAGGATAAAGGTCAAGAAGGTGGGTACACGATGGGTTTTCGTAAACATACTCTCTTCCTCCTGGGGTTTACTTCTTCCTATTGTATCGCAGGCTGTAAAAAAGTGGTTATGTGAATACCCCCCATCCTGGTGAAAAAAACGGGAGCATGTCGCTCCCGTTTTTTTCTGAAATTCTTTGTGCACGCGGATTAATCAATGCCTGATCCAGCCATCCATAAGCCCAGCTTTTCACGAGTGGCTTCTGAAGCAGGAACAGTTGCGACGATCTTTCCCCTGTACATGACAGCAATACGGTCAGAAAGGGCCATGATTTCATCCAATTCGGCAGAGATAAGCAATACCCCGATACCCCGATCACGCATTGCAATGATTTGCTTGTGGATGTATTCAATAGAACCTACATCCAATCCGCGTGTGGGTTGGGAAGCCACAAGCAGCTTGATGTCGCGGCTGAGTTCGCGCGCCACGATGACCTTTTGCTGGTTTCCGCCCGAGAGCTTGGAAGTGGGAACGTAAGGCGAGGGAGTGCGTACGTCATATTCTTCGATCAGTCTGCGAGCGTTGGTATCCACGGCTTCCTGTTGGAGGACCATCCCTCTTGCAAAAGGGGGCAGGTAGTAATTGCACAGCACCAGATTGTCGGCCACAGTGTAGCTGAGCACTAAACCATGTTTTTGGCGATCTTCCGGGATGTGCGCCAGACCAGTTTCGATAATTGGCCGCGGGGTTTTGCCAGTGACGTCTGTGCTCATCAGCGTAACCTGGCCACTCTTGGTTGAGCGAAGCCCAGTGAGCGCCTCGGCCAATTCGGTCTGGCCGTTGCCCTGTACTCCGGCGATGCCCAACACCTCGCCAGCGCGTACTTCAAATGAGACGCCACGTAAAGATTCCAGCCCGCGGTTGTCGATCGCATGCAGGTTCTCCACGTTGAGAATTTGTTCTTTGGGCTTGGCTTTACCTTTCTGTACCTTGAGAATGACTTCGCGGCCTACCATCATAGATGCCAGCTTGGCCTGGTTGGTTTGCTTTGGAGTGACTGTGCCAACCACACGTCCTGCACGCATGACGGTAATCCGATCTGAGACAGCCAAAACTTCTTTCAGCTTGTGAGTGATGAAGATGATCGAGACACCGCGTTCGGTCAGTCCTCGCATGATGACGAATAATTCGTCGGCCTCCTGCGGTGTGAGCACGGCAGTTGGTTCATCGAGGATGAGGATTTGCGCGTTACGATAGAGCGTTTTAACGATCTCGACGCGCTGTTGAGCACCCACGGGTAACTGCCCGACCAGGGCTTCGGGATTAACAGCCAGGCCGTGTTGATGCGAAAGGTCTTTCACTCTAGTTGAAACAGCTTGGCGATCCAGCATGCCACGTTTGGTAGTTTCGTCGCCGAGCATGATGTTTTCCGCCACCGTGAAGACTGGGATGAGCATGAAGTGCTGGTGCACCATGCCGATGCCCAGTGCAATCGAGTCATTTGGAGTGTCGACTTTTACGGCCTTGCCGTTGACAAGTATCTCGCCTTCATCCTGGTTGTAAAGTCCATACAGGATGTTCATCAAGGTAGTTTTTCCGGCGCCGTTCTCACCCAGCAGTACATGGATCTCGCCCTTTTTTAGGTCGAAGTCTACTTTGTCATTGGCCAGCACACCGGGAAAGCGTTTGGTGATCCCTTTTGCCTGGAGGACGATATTATCATCTGTCATGTTGTCCTCCTATTTCTCGTACGGGACGCCATCTGCGGCAGGGGGGATGGTCTTGCCGACAATGCCGGTCAGGATCAGCATGGTCAGGATGTAGGGGGTCAACCCCACAATGTAAGAATTTTGCAGGAAGGCCCACTGCGCCGGAATCACATCGCGGAAGAGTTGCAGTTTGATCTGGAAGGCCTGGGATGCGCCAAAAACCAGCGCAGCTGCCCAAGCCCCAAATGGGGACCAGTTGCCGAAGATCATGGCGGCTAGAGAGATGAACCCACGACCATTTGTGAGGAGTGGCTCAAAAGAAGGTACAGATTCCAGCGTGAAGTAGGCTCCACCCAGGCCAGCCAAGAATCCACCGATGACGACGTTGGCATATCGCATAAATGCCACGTTGATGCCCACCGTGTCGGCAGCTTTTGGGTGCTCGCCGACCGCGCGTGTCCGCAGGCCCCACCGCGTGTGGAAGAGCACGTAGTGCGAGATGATGACCAGCAAAATCGCTGAAATCGCGACCGGCTGCTGTTCGAAGATTCGCCCCACTACCGGGATATTAACCAGGAACGGTATCTGGATACGCGGCAACACACCTGGCGCGTGCGGCACATTTCCTCCAAAAATACTGCCCGATTCGAAGAATAATTGGCGATTCAAGAAACCTGTTATCCCAATCGCCAGGATGTTGATGACCGTTCCGCCGATGATCTGGTCGACTTTGTAAGTGATCGAAAGCACTGCGTGCAATAAAGCAAACAGACCGCCGGTAAGTATGGCACCTATGACTCCAACTATCAGGCTAAGAAGAGGGGGCATTTCAAAAATTGTGTTCATGTAGATGGCTGCCAACCAGCCAAAAAAAGCGGCTCCCAGCATCATACCTTCGATGCCGATGTTGACCACCCCAGCACGTTCACAGAAGATTCCGCTCAGTGCCCCCAATGTAAGTGGTGTGGCTACAGCGATAGTGGTTGCCATCAGGCTGGTAATAATGACCAGCGGTTCATCCCGGGCTTGTCCAATCAGGAGCACCACGGTAAACAGAATTGCGATTACCAGAGCAATGACACTAAATCGTCGCCAGTCCATGTCAACCTCCCCACCCGCGCGTCAGTACCAGGCGTTCTTCACGTGCCCGAATACGATAGATGTAGCGAATGATGGCGTCTGCTGCTACGAAGAGCAGGATCAGCCCCTGGATGACCGAGATAACATCCACCGGGATCTGGGTCAGGAACTGCATGCGGGTCCCGCCGTTGCGCATCCCGGCGAACAAGATGGCTGCCAGAACAACTCCTAACGGGTGTGTCTTCCCCAGCAGGGCGATGGCAATCGCGTCGAAACCGTAGCCGACCGAAAAGCCGAGTTCGTGGCGGTAATTCAATCCTGTAACTTCGATAACGCCAGCCAGTCCTGCCAGCAAGCCGGACAGGGTCATGGTCAGGATGATGGTGCGCTTGACGTTGATGCCGGCGTATTTGGCCGCATCCGGGTTGGAACCCACCGTGCGAATTTCAAAGCCCAGAGTGGTCTTCCACAGCAACCACCAGACCACGACTGCCACGATCAAGGCCAGCACAAAGCCCCAGTGAAGACGGAAGCCTTCAAAGATGGGAGTAAAGCGAGCGCTTTCAGCGATCTCAGGTGTGCGCGCGATGACGTTGCCAGGGCTTTTATCTTTCATGGGGCCATTGAGCAGGAAGGAAACCATATTAAGAGCAATATAGTTCATCATGATCGTGTTGATGACCTCATGCCCTCCGGTATAAGCCTTAAGTGCGCCTGGAATGGCACCCCATAAGGCGCCTGCGAGAATTCCAAGGCCAATGGCCAGCGGAAGGTGAACGATGGTGGGAAGTGATACCCCGAGCATATCGGGGAGGGCATAACCAATCCAGGCAGCGACAACAGCACCGAGAGCCAATTGCCCTTCAGCGCCGATGTTAAACAAGCCGCCTTTGAAAGCCAGGGCTACAGCCAATCCGGCAAATATGTATGGGGAGGCCCAAACCGCGGTTTCACTCCAGGCTTTGGCCGAACCGAAGGCACCCTGAAATAATCCCAGGTAAGCATAGAATGGGTTGCCGCCTACCATCGCAATCACAACCCCGCCGACAATGAGTGCGGTCAATACAGCCAGGAATGGCACCAACATTGTATTGCCTGCTGTTTTCAAGAGCTTCTTGACAGGATTCTCGCGAGAATTATTTTGCTCTTCGTTTGATTGCATTATTACTCTCTACTTTTGGTGTGACAAAAAGGGGAAAGGGATTTCCCTTTCCCCTTTTGCATTCAAAAGAGAAAACTTTACGGCTTGACGGGGGGCACGTTGGTCTTGAGGCTTCCGTCTATCAGAGCAGCAGCGATCTCCTGCATTTTAGCATCCACTTCAGCCGGGACTTCGTTTTCCAGGTCATGATAAGGAGCGTAAGATGCATCACCGTAATAGTTTCCGCTCGGGAGGTTGCCTTCCTTGGCAGCTTTAATCCCTTCAAGGACGCCCGGGGTGATGAGTTTGGTGGCGCTGGAGAGCATACGGGGAGCAGCCTCGGGCAAGGAGTAGTACTGGTCGGCGTCAACGCCAACAGCGTATACACCACGTTGCGCAGCAGCGGTAACGGCGCCGTTGCCGGTTTTGCCGCCGGCTCCGAAGATGACGTCCGCGCCCTGGTCGATCATCGAGTTGGCAGTTGCAGCGCCCCATTCGGGATCGAGAAAGGTTTTATCGAAACCAACGTCGTTGTGGTAAACCACGAACACTTCAACCGACGGATCAATATAGGCTGCGCCTGCTCGGTAACCTTCACCATAGCGCCACACCGGAGGAACTGCATCGGTACCGCAAACAGACCCGATCTTGCCTGTCTTGGTCATCATGGCAGCCAGCGCGCCGACCAGGAAGCCTGCATTGTCCTCGGGGAAGTTCAGACCGGCAAAGTTCGCCAAGTCGTTGCTGGGATCGTCATCGAAAGGCCACTCTACAAATTGATCCACACCGATGAAATCGACATCAGGATAGGCCGCAGCGGCAGCATTGGTGGCTTCACCCAATCCAAAACCAACTGTGACAATCACGTCGTAGCCAGCATCTGCAAAGGTGGCAATGTTCTTGTCATAATCCTTGGAATCGGTGGTCTCGATATATTGCACCTGATCCGCAATGCCTTCTTCCTTGGCCTGCTGGACACCTTCCCAGGCAGACTGGTTGAAGGACTTGTCGTCGATCTTTCCTACATCGGTTACCAGGCCAACGCAGAATACATCGGCGCTAGCGCAGTCAGCAGTAGCGGGCGCACAGGCGGGGAGCACCATTGCAGCCACCATCAACGCTGCTAAAACGAAATAGAATTTCTTGTGCATGATCTGACTTCTCCTCTTTGTTTGACTTAAAGGATGGAATTCATTCAACAAGTTAGGTTTGAATTGGTTATCGTGTCGCAAATCACCTCCTTACAGTTCTACATAAGTTCACCAAAAATACCATCTTAACCCCACTCTGCTAAAGTATACAGTCTAATCACATGTAAGACAAGTCCAGTGTGAAAAATGTGACAAATAACTTGGGTTTTTGTCACATTTTTCGTTATAGGTTGTCAAGACAACCGAACCTGTGGGCTGCGTTCAAGCCCCCTTTGGCTTGGTTTCACTTTGTCGCAGTCCCCGCATGGTCAGATATGCCAACGACATGAACACAAAGCTGAATAGCCACAACCAGCGATATTGATCTCCCAGTGAGTCTACCAGGATGCCACCAAGCGTTGGACCGAGTACCGCAGCCAGTTGTGATGAAAAATAATACAGACCGGTGAAAGCCCCTATTCGTTTCTCATCGCCATGATCATAAACCAGAGGCAGGCTGTTGACATTAACCATAGCCCATAAGAAACCTGCAAGAATTAAGATGATTGCAAACGTGACCGGGCTTTGTATGATGAAATAACCAGCCAATGTGGTGAGTGCTAATCCTAATAATCCGTAGCGAATCGTCGGTCCGCGCCCAAAACGAGATCCAAGGTAGCCGGCTGGAACGGAAAAAAGGATGAATGAAATCGTGACCAGTCCGGCATAAATGGAGGCCGTGCCGGCTTGCATCCCCAGTGTAAATACCGCAAAGGAGGAAAGCCCGGTTTCAAGCGCATTGAATGCCATAAACCAGAACAAAATCCCAATTAATACCATTGCCCCGCTCTTGTCTGGGTTCCTAAAAATTGTTCTTAAGTTATCCAAAACACCAACTTGTGTTTCTGGATGTTCCTGGGTGATTTTGCCAGGTTCTTTGACAAACAGCAAGGCGACTGTTAGCGCAACCAACATGGCAATGGCTCCCCCAACAAATGGCGCTTCGCGACCAAATCTAGTGAACAATATTCCTCCCCCAAAATATGCCAGCAAGCCGCCCACGCCTCCCATTAAGTTGATCACACCGTTGGCCTTGCTGCGGTCGTTTGGCTCGAACAGGTCGCCCAGCCATGAGATAGTCGGAGAGCGAAATAAAGCCATCCCGAAGTTGGTGATCAGGATAAAAATTGCGATCGCAAGTATTGATTGAGCAACAGGGATATAAATGAATGCAAGCAATGCGAATGGCGCGCCGATCAGTATCCAGGGCTTTCGACGGCCGAAGCGGTTCCAGGTCCGATCACTCTTGGCCCCAACCCAAGGTTGCACAAACATATTGATGATGTTGTCCCATGTCATAATAAACAGCGCCAAACTGGGGGCGAGCCCAAATCCGGCAATTTCTGGAATTGACCTGCCCTGTGCTAGTAGTTGGCGTTCAAATTCAGGGTTGCCGGCTTGTAAAAATAACGGTATGTATTGGTTGAAGATCGGCCAGATAATGCTGATGCCAAGGAAACCGAATCCAAGTATAAAAGTGTTACCCCAGGGAAATTTTTTAGCGGACATGACCTCTCCTTAATGCAAGTAGCCGGTTTCAATCCGATCGATATCCGTGAGCCCCTAGAAAATTTCGATCCTTTTCGCTAAGTTCCGCCGTATTCAGTAAATCTGGCCGCCGAGCCAATGTGCGTAGTAGGGCCTGTTCCCTGCGCCACTGGCGAATTTTGCCATGGTCGCCAGAAAGTAGAACCTGTGGCACACCCCAGCCGCGGTATTCTGGAGGGCGTGTGTAGTGCGGGTATTCCAATAGGCCGGTGGCATGCGAATCGTCAGCTGCCCCATCCGGGTCTCCCAGCACGCCTGGAATGAGGCGTGAAACCGCATCGATCACGATCAGCGCAGGCAATTCGCCACCCGTTAGGACATAATCGCCAACGGATATTTCATCAGTCACCAAATGCTCACGGATGCGTTCGTCAATTCCCTCATACCTTCCGCAGATGAGAGCAATTTGAGGAAACCGGGAAAGCTCATCCGCGATTTTCTGTGAGAAAACCCGTCCTTGTGGATCGAGCAGGATAACCGGGCAAGAGGGCTGAGGACTTAGAACTGAGTCGATGGCTTCAAAAACCGGTTCCGGTTTCATGACCATACCGCCGCCGCCGCCATATGGGGTATCGTCCGTGATGTTGTGACGATCATGGGTGTAGTCGCGAATATTATGAATTTGGATGGATATCAGCCCACGCTGTCCGGCACGCTGAAGGATGCTGCTATCCAGATAAGGGGGAAATATTTCGGGCAGGAGGGTGAATACCTCGAACTGCATAGGTTGATTCTAGCATAAGAAACAAATTAGAGGAGGAAATGCTGGCTTGCGTGCCTTTAGGCGGAATGGTAAGATGAAAATATGTATCTAAAGGGTAGCAAGTGGAGCATGAATCGCCGCCGCAAACGTTTCAATTGGTTTCGTATTGCGATCTTGCTGTTGTTAATTGCGGCGGGGATTTATCTGGACCGTGTGATCATCCCGGCAGTCCCACAACCATTTGTGCCCACTGCCACTCCGACCCGCGACCCTGAGTCATATACTGTTGAGGCTGATGCGTACTTCAACGAAGGAAAGCTCATTCAAGCTATTGATACATATTCAGAGGCGATCCTGTTGCGGCCTGATGATCCGACGTTGTTTATCTCCATGTCGCGCGTACAAGTCTATGCGGGTCGCTATGAAGACGCGCAAAGAAGTGCGGCGGATGCTTTGCTTCTCAACCCGAACAATTCGATGGCGCACGTGATGCTTGCATGGGCCCTTGATTTCCAAGGCGATTTCCTGGCTGCCGAATCATCCATTAAACGCGCCCTTGAACTGGACCCGAACAATGCTATGGCTCATGCCATTTATGTTGAAATCCTGATCGATTCGTACTTGGGTGGCACAGGCACGTTCGAAGGAATCGAGAAAGCCGCTGAGGAGTCTAAAGTTGCTCTTGACCTGGCGCCCAACACGCTAGAGAGCCATCGTGCACGAGGATATGTTTTAGAAGCGACAGCCAATTACGAAGAGGCCATCCGAGAATATCAGGCGGCAATCACCACTAATCCAAATATCGCTGATCTGCACCTGGCTTTGGGACGAAATTACCGTGTACTGGGTGTCTATGATAAGGCGGTAGAAGAATTCACGCGTGCGAATGCGCTCAATCCGTCAGATCCAACACCTGACTTATACATTTCACGCACGTACGCGACGATTGGAGAATACGCGAAGGCTGCACAGTACGCTGAGACGGCAGTCAATGACAATCCTGAGGACGCAAACCTGCGCGGTAATTGGGGGGTAATGTTGTACAGAAACTTTCAATGGCCAGAGTCTATTGAGCAACTTAAGCTTGTCGTTGCAGGTGGCGCAACAGAGGACAATCAACCTATTGAACCAATAGCGTTGGTGAACGACACCCGCATCGCTGAGTACTACTTTACCTACGGGTTGGTACTGGCGCGTTTAAATCGTTGTGGAGAGGCTTTACAGATTGCACAGCAGATTCAGGCTCGTGTTCCGGCGGATGAGATTGCGGTAGCGAATGCCGATGAAATTAATAAGATCTGCGAGCAAAATCTTGCCGTACCACCCACCCCGCTTGTCCCGGCGGAACCGATAGAGACAGCTCTTCCAGAGGCTTCTCCCACTTCCTCTCAGCCATGAACGTCTCCTCAAACCGAACCCTGTTTCGCCGTAAACAGAGTCCGAACATCTATCGCCTGTTTTTATTGGTCGTCATGATACTGGGAGGCGTCTGGTTTGTACGCCAGATTGACCGTGGAGATGTCAAGCCATTGTTCCTGCCAACCCCAACACCCACACGTACCTCAGAATCGTATTCCATGGAGGGCGACGCACATTTCATTGCGGGCCAATTGGATGCAGCGATTACGGCATACGGAGAGGCCGTCCGAGTTGATCCAAACAATGCCAGGGTGTGGGCAGAACTTGCACGCATCCAAACCTACTCCTCTGCATTGCTGACCACTGATGATTCGCAACGCACCAGGGTGCAGGAGGCTTTAGGATCGGCCAATCAAGCTGTTCAACTGGCACCTGATGATAGTTTTGCGCATGCTGTCCGTGCCTTTGTATTGGACTGGAATGCCAACTCGACATTGGTTGACGAGAAACAGGTTCAACTCAATCTGACGGAAGCAGAGCAGGAAGCAGTCCGCGCCCTACAATTGGATAATACCAACACGCTGGCATTGGCATTTTATGCGGAGATCCTGGTAGACCAGCAAAAGTGGACGCAGGCCGAAAGTAATATTTTACAAGCCGTTGAACGCGACCCGACCTTGATGGATGTGCATCGTGTGTATGCTTATGTCCTTGAGTCACTTGGCCAGTACAACCAGGCTATTCAGGAATACGATATTGCGATTTCGATCACTCCTAATCTCACCTTTTTACAACTGAGGGCCGGTGCAAACTACCGTCGCTTGGCATTCGAAAGCCCTAACGAAGATACTGCCTTATTGCTGTATGAGCAGTCTTTGGAGTATTTTGACCGGGCGGCTCGGATCAATGAGCAATTGGATGTGGAGGATCCCATCCCCTACCTTTCCATATCGAAGACATATTCTCAAATGGGTGAGTTTTTCGTGGCAGCGCGCAACGTGCAAAAAGCCTTGGAGTTTCAACCTGATAACCCCGACATCTATGGCCAATTGGGGATCATCTACTTCAAGTCACGGAATTATGAAGGATCTATACCAGCGCTTAAATGCGCCATTCGCGGGTGTACTCCGGATGAATCGTGTGATGGGCGAGGTGGGTGCGGACCAAACGACACGAAAGCGCAAGTAACTGGTTTGCCACTTTCCCCCAACACCGTGGTTTATTATTACACGTATGGCTCTGTATTGGCAGCCTTGAGTCGCCCGAATGACAATAAATGCGCTGAAGCAAAGCAAGTTCTGGCGGAAGTCAAAGCGGCTTACGGTAGTGATCCCGATATCGCCGGAATCGTCTCGGCCGGCGAAGCCATCTGCGCTTCTTTGGGAGAGGCGCCCGCGCCTTTAGCAACGGTTCCCGAACAGGCGATGCCTGAGTTGACCGGTACGCCATCTCCATAAAATGTCAGAATTTCGTTAGAACCCTTCCTCCCCTCTTGACTCAAGCTATAAATGACATTATCATTTATGCGCATTTTAGCACTCGTGGCGCTTGAGTGCTAAAATTATGGGTATCAATACTTAATCATTTTTCAGGAGGATCAGATGGCACTTTCTCTCAAACCACTTGGTGATCGTGTTGTGGTCGAACCCATCGAGCAGGATGAAATCACTGCTGGTGGGATTGTCCTACCCGAGACCGCCAAGGAAAAACCACAGCAGGGAAAGGTCCTGGCTGCTGGGCCGGGATCACGCGATGAGGATGGAAAGCGCATCGCGATGGACGTAAAAGTCGGCGATACGGTTTTGTATGCCAAGTACGCTGGCACTGAATTCAAACTGGATGGCAAAAAGCTGCTCATCCTGCGCGAGAGCGATTTGCTCGCAATTATTGAAGGATAACCTTTAGGAGGATACACCAATGGCTGCAAAACAACTTGTCTTTTCTGAAGACGCGCGCCGAAAGCTTAAGAATGGAATTAATGTCATTGCCGATGCGGTTTCTGCTACGCTGGGCCCAAAAGGCCGGAATGTGGCGATAGACCGCAAGTTTGGTTCCCCGACTGTTACGCATGATGGCGTTTCGGTTGCCAAAGAGATCGAGTTGGAAGACCCCTTTGAGAATATGGGTGCTCAATTGCTCAAAGAAGCGGCAACGAAAACCAATGACATTGCCGGTGATGGCACAACCACTTCAACTGTCCTGGCTCATGCAATTGTGAACGAAGGTTTGAAAGCCCTCGAGGCTGGTTATAATCCAATGTTACTCAAGCGCGGTATCGAGATGGCAACCGATGCCGTCAGCGAAGAATTGCGCAAAACGGCTGTCAAGATTGATACCAAGGAAGAGATCGGCTATGTGGCCACCAATAGCGCAGCCGATGAGGAAATTGGCAACCTGATCGCTGGTGTGATGGACAAGGTCGGCAAAGACGGTGTGATCACAGTTGAAGAGTCGAAGTCGATGCAGTTCGAAACCGAATATGTGGAAGGTATGCAATTTGATCGTGGCTACCTTTCTCCATATTTCATCACCGAAGCAGAACAGATGGAGGCCGCCATTTCCGAGCCGTATATCCTGATTCATGAGAAGAAAATCTCTGCAGCACAGGATATCGTTCCCTTATTGGAGAAACTTGTCCAGGTTGGTAAGCGTGAACTGGTCATCATCGCAGAAGATATTGACGGGGAAGCTCTGGCAACCTTGGTGTTGAACAAGCTGCGCGGTATGCTGAATGTTTTGGCTGTCAAGGCTCCCGGCTTTGGCGACCGTCGCAAGGCTATGTTGCAGGATATCGCCATCCTGACCGGTGGCACCGTGATTTCTGAAGAGACCGGACGCAAGCTGGAAACCACCACAGTGGAAGATCTGGGTCGGGCTGAAAAAGTCGTTTCTGACAAAGAGAACACGACCGTCATAGGCGGTAAAGGCGAAAAAGCCCACATCGAAGGCCGCATCAAAGAAATACGGACCGAGATTGATAAGAGCACCAGTGACTACGATCGCGAGAAATTACAGGAGCGACTTGCCAAATTATCCGGCGGCGTAGCCATCATCCGTGTAGGCGCTGCTACTGAGACCGAGCTTAAGGAAAAGAAACATCGTGTCGAAGACGCCCTCTCGGCTGCACGTGCTGCAGTGGAAGAAGGCATTGTGCCAGGTGGTGAAATTTCCCTGATCAATGCTGCCGCTTCTCTGGATAAGCTGAAGGCAACCGACGAAGAGACCAAGGTTGGTATAAACATCGTCCGCAAGGCGTTAGAAGCTCCGATTCGAAAATTAGCAGATAATGCTGGCCAGGACGGGTCGGTCATCATCGATACTGTCCGTCGCACCAGCGACGAGCAGAAGAACAAGAACATCGGCTTCAATGTGCTGACAGACGAATATGTGGATATGATCAGTGCCGGTGTCATTGATCCGGTGAAGGTGGTCCGCGGAGCGCTTGAAAATGCGGCTTCGATTGCAGCCATGATCCTGACAACGGACGTGCTGATCACGGATCTCCCTGAGAAGGATAGACCCGCGCCTCCGCCGATGCCCGAATACTAAACGAATCAGAATGTCAAACCCAGATGGGTCTGGAACGGTTGAAAGCCGGTCCAGACCCATCTTTGCCTGTTAATTGGTATAATCGGTGCGATGCTTCCCCACGTCCCTAAAAATTTATGGTGGATACCCGTAGTTTTATTCTCAGGTCTTACGGCCTGCGGCAATCTTTTCGGTACAACCGCTACACCAACCCTGGTTGTTCCAACGGATACGCCAGTGCCTCCAACCCCAACCCCGCCTCCCCTGGCTGCAATGGTCAATGGGGAGTGGATCACAAAAACGGAGCTTCAGGCAGAAGTAGACCGATACTTGGATGCCCAGTTGGCTTTAGGGTTTGAAGTATCAGAAGAAGAAGCAACCAAAACAGTTTTGGAAGACCTGATCGATCAACTATTGTTGGCTCAAGCTGCTCATGGAAAAGGATTTGAATTGACGGATGCCGAATTGCAAATCCGTATGGATGCACTGGCATCTCATTTGGGAAGCGAAAATGCCCTGGCTGATTGGCAATCCCAGCACGGTTACAAAGAAGAGACTTTTCGGTCTGCTTTGCGTAGGATGATTGCAGCAGCCTGGATGCGTGACAGAATCATTGCGGCTGTGCCAACAACGGCCGAGCAGGTCCATGTGCGCCAAATTTTGCTCTATAATGAGGAAGACGCCCTTAATGTGGCCGATCAATTGGAAGCCGGAGCTGATTTTACTGATCTGGCAAAGCGCTACGATCCGAATACGGGTGGTGAATTGGGTTGGTTTCCGCATGGATATTTATTTGACCAGGCGTTGGAGGAAGCGGCTTTCAACTTGCAGCCTGGCCAGTACAGCGAGATAATCTCCAGCGAAGTAGGATATCATATTCTCCAAGTAATTGAACGGGATGCAAATCATCAACTTTCACCGGATTCCTACCTGGTCTTACAGGAAAAGGCCTTGCAAGAGTGGCTTTTGGATGAACGCTCAGCGGCGCTTATTGAGCGAAATCCTTAACCTTTGCCGCATACGGAGACATGATGGATAGTTTTGATTTGAAGGACCCCACACCACGCAAGCCGGGATTCTCATTTCCAAAGATTGGCTTATGGGATATTTTTTCGATCTTTTTGTTATTGATGACGATCTGTCTGTTGGGATACTTCTTGCTGGTATATCTGAATCCAAATTCAGCCATTAATCCTTTAAAACCAAATCAAACACTGATCCCAACTCCTACTATCACACCTTTGCAATTGGAAGCTACCTGGACTCCAACGGCAACCATTTATTTTTCACCAACCCCAACCTTGCTGCCTTCGATTACACCTCCAGCAACTGTCACTCCTGCGAACTTTACCCCTGCCTCAGATACGCCTGCGGCGACGGATACTCCTCAAGATACTCCTACGCCGAATGCGGAGTTTTCGGCCACTTCTGTGAATGCTGTGGAGAGTGTGATCTTCCCCCACTTACAGGACGCTGGTTGCAACTGGATGGGGGTTGCTGGAACGGTAGACGACCAGAATAACAGCCCCATCGTAGGTGTCATTGTTGTATTGCGTGGTACTTTGAATGGAAAGACGGTGGATCTAACCAATGTCAGTGGAGTCAATAAAGAGTACGGCCCTTCTGGATTTGAATTTGTCGTGGCAGAAGAACCCATTGCTTCCAACGATTCGGTTTACGTGCAATTGCTAGATCAGACCACGAATATACCGCTTTCAGAGAAGATCTATGTGGACACGTATAATGACTGCAAGAAGAATTTGCTGCTGGTGCGATTCAAGAAGAACCGCTAGAAGTATCCGTGGACTGAATGCGCCGGTGACAATCCACCGGCGCATTTGCGTCCTCAGACCTCCACATTCCAGTGGTGATATTTGGGTACCTTGGCTCTGACCACGGAATCGAACCACTCCCTGATTTTTTCCGTTACGGGCCCCATTTTGCCCATACCGACTGGTCGGAAATCCACTTTTGTAACCGCTACGATCTGAGCTGCAGAACCGGTCAGGAAGATTTCATCACTGATGAACAATTCCGTCCGGTCGATCGTGCGCTCGAGGACCGGTAGGCCTAGTTCCGCAGATGCCAGTTCGATGGCAGTCCTGCGCGTGATGCCTTCCAGGATGTTATCGGTAACCGGTGGGGTGATAACCTTGCCATCTCGCACGATAAATACGTTCATAGCGCTGCCTTCCGAAACGTGGCCGTTCTGGTCAAGGACTAAAGCCTCGTCAAACCCGGAACGCGCGGCATCGGTCTTGACCAGTGCAGAATTGGCATAAGCACCGCTGATCTTGCCTCTGGCCGGAATGGCGTTGTCATCGATTCGTCGCCACGATGAGATCGTGACATGGGCAGCGGTGTCATTTTTGATGTAATGCGCGAAAGGCAGGGAGAAGATCGTCAGGTCATCTTTAAGGTCATGAAGCCGCACGCCTATGCCCAAATCCGCCTTGTAGATCAAAGGGCGGATATAGATGTCCGTTTGCCAGCCTTCCTTACGCACCAACTCTAGAGTCAATTGGATCAGGCTCTCCTCGTCGTATGGTACTTCCATGTTCATCATGCGGCCCGAGTTGAGGAGACGACGGTAATGGTCGTACGGGCGAAACAGGTATAGTTTTTTCTGCTCCTCGTTCCAATAGCCACGGATGCCCCCAAATACGGCCGTGCCATAGTTGAACGCGTGCGTGGCGACACTGATCTTCGCCTGCTCGAAGGGAATGATGTCCCCTTCGAAAAACACGTGTTTTGGAAGATCCATGAAATACACCTCCTGTGCAGGTTGGGAGTGTCCGTTCGGGGTGATTATACTCGATGGCCTAGTCTGCCCTTTCGCCCCCACTATTGAAAGTTCTCTTGCTCGTGGACTTGACAAAACAGCAATAATCTGTAAAATTTGTTTCGATACATATCGAATTATTTCTACAGGAGTAATGTATGGCCGAAACGCCTGAACTTCTTGACTTTGTCAAAGCCATGGCAGACGTAGAACGACTGCGTATCATCGGCTTGCTGGCGCGAGGACGTGCCAATCAATCCGAAATTGCGGGACGACTGAACATGCGCTTGCGTGATATCGTCGATCATCTGGCCTTTCTTGAACATGTCAAAGTGATCAATCTAAAGGAAGGACTTTACGAATTGAACACCGAAAATCTTGAAAAGCTTGCCCGCAGACATTTGCATGTAGAAAAGCAGCGCTATGTTCCCGCGCCTGAACTGGATGAAAAATCTCGTAAAGTATTGGTATCCTGTCTTAACCCGGATGGTACGATCAAGAACCTGCCCCCTCAGCCCGGAAAGCTCAAGGTCATCCTTGCTTTTCTGGTACAGGCTTTTACGCCCGGAGTAAACTATTCCGAAAAAGAGATTAACACCATCTTGCGCCGCTTCCATCTGGATGTATCCGGGTTGCGGCGCGACCTGGTGGATGCTGGCCTGTTGGCACGGGAACGCGACGGATCTCGTTACTGGCGTGCGGATATGAGTCATCGCTCACAGGCAGGTGTGCAAAATGGGTGAAGAACTGGTGGCCTTCTTTAAGGCCCTGGCGGATGCCAACCGTCTGAAGATTGTCGGGTTGTTGGCCCAACAACCATACTCGGTGGAACAGTTGGCAACATTGCTTCATCTGCGTTCCTCGACCGTTTCGCATCATCTCTCCAAATTGGCGGAGGTGGGATTGGTCAATGCCAGGGCGGAAGGATACTACAGCGTGTACTATTTGGAGGAGCAGGCTCTGTTGCACATACGCAAGCAGCTTTCTCAACAGGATCTGGCCTTTGTCATTCGGGATGTGGATCTGGGTGCGTATGATCGCAAAGTGGCCGAAGATTATTCTCTTCCCGATGGGTGTCTAAAGGCAATTCCGTCGCAGCTCAAAAAGCTAGAGGCTGTGCTACGTTACATCGTCCAGGCCTTCGATCCGGAAAAGAAATACAGTGAAAAGCAGGTCAACGGGATCTTGGCTCGTTATCACGAGGATACTGCCACCCTGCGTCGTGAGTTGGTCGGCAAAGGATTGATGCAACGCGCAAGTGATGGAAGTGCGTACTGGCGCACCAAAGCGGTCTGAAGCAGCTCTTGGGCGGGTCTTTCGGCCCGCTCAAATCGATTTATGTATGCGGACGCAATGGGTAGTTTTCATTCCCTGCTAACACCCCGCCCAGCTTTTCCGAATCCAGCGCCATCACTTTGCTATTGGCAAAGAACTCGAAGTCAAAATTGGTCGAATCGCCCGCCCCTTTGCCGGGGATCGGCATCAGCCGTGCTGTGAGGGGTTTGTCCAGACGCAACGCCAGGGAGCATAGGTCGAGCAATAATGGCGCAAGCTGATCGGCAGTGATATCTCCGGGGAGGGGAACCGTGTCTAATCCCGTGCCGCAAACTGCTGAATAAAGCAACAGGTCCTTGATGGTCAGCGTGCCTTCGGCGGCGCGTTTGGCCAGGATTGAATCTTCCAAGACCGGTTGCATGAATCCGCTGAAGCCTGTGTGAGGAAATTGCGCTTGGTCTACCGCTTCGGTCAGGATAGCTGCGGCAGCCAGCGAGCCGTGCAGCCCGGTCCGGGTGACTCCCATCCGTTCGACAGCGTTTCCGAGCGATCGCCCATCGCCCGGGAAGGGAGCCAGAGAAAAATCGATGCCACCGAACTCAACCTGAAACTGCCGTGATATTTTCTCTGCCACTACAACCAGCAATTTGCTGTTACGTTCGATGAGCTCGGTCAAGACCTGGCGCGCCTGCTCGAGTGTGGTGTCTGTTTGGAAGGCCTTTACTGCCAGATCGGCAGCTTCGGTGGCAACCGCAAATCTGGGATGATCTCCATGGTGGTATGCGGCGGGAAAGAACGGCGCACCCGCGGGGACATTGGCCAAAGCCGCAAAGCGCAGGTTGGCAAATCCATCCGGGGTAAGTGGCGCGCAGCCTACGATCACACGCGCACAGGCGTTGACCGCCTCGAGCGAAATGCCGCTCCGGCTGTCAGCCATCTCGCCGGAAAAGAATATATTCTTGGTGTGTGCAAGTGCCTCAGGGATGATTTCATAGCTGCCAGGCACTTCCGGGAACGCAGGGCCTAGCGAAGCATAGTCAACCCCAAGGTGGGCAAGCATCGTTTCCATCGATTCCGCATAATGCGGCGCCTCCACAATACGCTTCCCCAGCATATAGGAAAACGGCGCTGTGGCCAGCCTGGTAGTCTGTACCTCAAACCCAACGTTCTTAAATGCCGATTTGGCATTGGACAGACATTCTCCAGCCATGTGCATTTTCTTCTCATCAAACGGCCAGCCGGGATTGAAGAAGTAAGTGATGGAACGGATTTTCATGGGCGCCTTTGTTGTGATTCGCTGGGGGCGAATGGTTATGACCTCTGCCGGACCACTTCGAACAACAGCACGGCCCCGGCAACGCCTGCATTGAGCGACTCAACCCCACCTGGCATGGGGATACTTACGCTGGCGTCTGCCAATCTCATAGCCTGCTCACTGGCTCCCTGTGCTTCGCCGCCAATGATCAGCGCCAACGGAGGGTGTAAATCCGTCTCCCAGCAGGAGGGTCCTTCCATGGCCGCCAGGAAAACCCTTAGACCAGCCGGCTTACAAACCTGCTCGATCTCGCCCCAACCCATGCCGTGGATCGGGAGACGGAAATGTGCTCCCATCCCGGCGCGTACGACCTTGGGCGCAAATGCGTCGGCCGTCTCTGGAGGCAGCAACACAGCCTGCACGCTTGCGGCAGCCGCCGTGCGCAGCAGCGTGCCCAGGTTCCCGGGATCGCGGATCTGGTCGGGGATGAGGATGAAGTCTGGAGAACCAGGAAACGTGAGTTGGGAGAGTTCAAGTACTGCCAGGACACCCTGCGATGTCTCTGTTTCACTCAAAGAGCTCATCAGGCTGGTAGCAACCTCTTCCACTTCCAAGCCTGCGACCTTTAACTTCCCAACCAGTGCCCGCCCGCGTTCGTTCAACTCATCTGTATGAAGCACAAAGCGGATGGGCCAACCCATCGTCAGCGCCTCCTCCACCAGCCGCACGCCTTCAGCCAGAAAGGCGCCGGCCTTGCGCCGTTCCTTTGGGCGCCCTGCAAGCGACTTCACGAGTTTAGCACGGGGATTCTGGCTGGAGCTGATCATACCTGGCAGGTCTTCAGGAAGGTTTCGAGGGAGGTGTGGTCCCATAGTACGAGCCGGATTAATTTCAGGGACGAGTCTGGGTGCTCCTGGAAATAGGCCTCGATCGCGCCGAGGATGACCTCAGCTGCTGGCGCGGTGGGGTAGCCAAAGATGCCTGTTGATATGGCCGGCAGGGCGATCGAACTCAGTCCTAGCTGCTCCGCCACGCGCAGCGAGCCGGTCACAGCCGCCGCCAATTTGGCCTGTTCCTCCCCGCTACCCCAGACCGGTCCTACCGCATGAATGACTGTTTTAGCTGCCAGCCGTCCACTCGTGGTCCAGGCCGGTTCGGCGTGAGAGACGGGGCCATTTCTCTGGACCCATGCATTGGATTCCTGCTGAATGGTTGGCCCACCGCGCTTTAATATTGCTCTGGACAGTCCGCCGCCATGCTGCAATCGTTCGTTGGCTGCATTGACGATGGCGTCCACCTTCTCGCAGGTGATGTCACCCAGGACGATCTGCAACAGGTGACCTCCTGATAATTCGCTCTCAAAAGGAATGGAGTTCACAGGGCAATTTTACCCCCCTTAAAGAGAAGTGGGCGGGATCCAGGATCCCGCCCACAAACTTGCATAAAGGATTTTTATTGGTTGGCTTGCGCCACAACGGCTGCAAAAGCCTTTGGATCGCGCACGGCTAGGTCGGCTAGCATTTTTCGGTTCAATGCGATGTTGGCACGTTTCAGCGCTGCAATCAGTCGGCTGTAAGTTGTACCGTTCAGGCGCGCCGCTGCGTTGATGCGCGCGATCCATAGTTTGCGCAAATCGCGCTTACGAATGCGCCGGTCTCGAAAGGAGTACCAGAGACTCTTCAGCATGGCCTCATTGGCGCGCCGATAGAGCAGGTGTTTCGAGCCCATTTGCCCTTTGGTGAACTTCAATACTTTCTTGTGACGACGGTAGCGGTATGGGCCGCCTTTTACACGAGCCATGATTTACCTCCTGCGAACCTCTGGGCGTCGGCGTCCTTCGTCCCACTCAGCGGAACCAGCACTGCTGGTTCCGGCGGGGTAAGGGGCGTCAGTTGTGTACACCCGGAAGCTGCAACCTTAGAATTCGATATCTGGAAGATCGCACCTGCGATCAGTTTTCCATGTGCGGCGCCAGGCGCTTGATGCGTTTCACAAATGCCCGACCCTTCACCGGGATCATTTCGCTCAATTGCACCTTGGTGCGTTTGGAAGTACGGCGGCGCAGATGGCTCTTGCCACCTTTGGTCCGTACCAGTTTGCCAGACCCGGTCATACGAAAGCGTTTGGACGTAGCTTTGTGGGTCTTCAGCTTGAATTTGCCTGATTTCTGCTTGCGAGGCACAGCGTTATTCTCCTTTCATAAAAAATTCCGCGGGTTCGAACGTACGCCCGCGGACAGATGACATCCGTTAGGACTTACGTGCTACTCTCAGCCTGCTCCGCTTTTTCGGGTTGGTCGGCCTCGTCCTTATTTTTGGTCCCGCCCTTGGCGGGCGCCAGCACCACTAGCATAGTGCGGCCTTCCATTTGCGGAGCCTGCTCAACAGTACTGACGTCGGAAAGTTCCAGCGCGATCTCTTTTAGATCTTCGAGGGCAATTTCAGGGTAATCCATTTCACGCCCGCGGAAGCGGATCGTGACCTTGACCTTCATGCCGTTCTCCAGCCAGCGGCGGGCGTTTCTCACTTTGAAGGAACGATGGTGCTCGTTCGTCTTGGGCCGCAGTCGGATTTCCTTCATCTCGATTTTGGTCTGGGCTCTCTTGGCCTCGCGGTCTTTCTTGGCTCGTTCGTAGATGAACTTTCCGAAATCCATCACACGGCAGACGGGGGGGTCGGCGTTGGGCGAGACCTCGACCAGGTCGAGTTCGGCGTCACGGGCAATTTCCAGGGCTTGCGATGTGGGTACCACTCCGACGTTATCGCCGTTGGGCCCGATCAGGCGGACTTCCGCGACGCGGATGCCTTCATTGACTCGAAAATCGTTAGCGCTGATAAGCTTCTCCTTGTTTCAAGAACAGACGACCAGCCATAGGCTGGTTTTTTGCGGGCTGATGATACCATACTCGGAGCAGAATCGTCAACGATAAATGGGGAAATGAGCCCTGACCAGTGCAAATTGACCGTTACGGTTCGGCTGAATCGATCATTGGCAGGTACACCGTTTGGTAAAGCGCCTCGTGCTCGTCCTGGTTGCAGAAAAGCAGGATCACGATCGACCAGCCACCGTCGTCCAGCATGGCGATATTCACAGGGCGGCCATAGGAGGAGGACGTGAACAGCTTCCAGGTCAATCCGTTGGCTGCTCTTTGCCCGATCGGCATTAACGGGCTGTCAAGGCCTCGGTAGCCGTAGGCCGATAGCGAAAACGACTGTTCGATGTCGTTGGTGTTGCTGGGAATCCGCAGGATGGCCACCTCGGTGATGTCAAAAGGCGAGTTGCCGCGGAAGTAGAAACCTTCCCCCAGGGCGGCCCAATCGCCCGGGACATCCACGTTGATGCCATAGGCCTGGCTGCTCTTAAGCTGCAAGGGAGGATCTCCTTTGTAGGGGATGACAAATTCAACTGTTTCCAACTCCTCAAGGCAGGACCGGTCCGGTTCCGTGGCGGGATCGTCAAGGAAGTCAAGCACGACACCCATTGCGCACCCGGAACTGTCGCTGGCGGTGGGGGTATGTCCCTGGTTCGGGAATTCGAAATAATAATGATTGGCCAAGTGTGCAGCAATCTGTTCGCCATAGAATGGAGGCGTGGTTGGGTCGTACGCCCCGGTGATGATCAGGGACGGTATATCGCTGACAACCGCGTCGTTTTCGCCCACCACCGGTCCGGTTGCTCCCCAGGACTTGCAGACCTTATAGATGTCCGCAGCATCCCCATAGAAAGGCAGCCAGGCGAACTCTTTGATGATGTGCTGCCCCGAGGCGCTTTGCAGTTCCTCAACCGTGGTCGACAGGATGTGCTCGTGACACATCATGGAGATGAACAACCCGGGACTGATGCCTTCGAAGGCGAACGGCAGGCTGGACTGCGCCAGCACCAGCGTGGAAAAATCACCTTCCTTGAAGCGGTAAATCGATTGCGGTGCGGTGGAGATGTAATAGGAATTCTTGATCGAACCAAGGATGATGTTCATGATGGTGGTGCCGGTAACCGTTTCTGTCAGCGTCCCAGTAGGATAATTAGAGGTGGTCACTGTCACGGGTTGGGCATCCAGGTTCGAGACCAGTTCCCAGAACGTGGCTTCCAGGTCGGGGTAAGCCGCGCTGCATACGGGATCGCTCGCGCAGTCGGTGAACAAGGTGTTCAGCCCCGATTCAATCGAGTCCGGATACTTGCTGAATAGGTTTGATTCGACCGGTACGACCGAATCCAGGATGGCGCTGCTTACGATTTCAGGATATTCGCGCATGATGACCTGCGCCAGCCGCGTGCCATAGGAAGCTCCGTACAGATTTGTTTTCTCATACCCCAGCAAGGCCAACATGTCGCGCACATCTGCGGCGCTTTCGAGCGTGGTGTAGGCGTTCAGGTTGACCCCTTCCGCGCGCATCAACCCTTCGCAGGATAGAAAGGAGTTTGAGTAGACCAATTCGCGGGTTGAGATGTCGATCAGGCCGTGAATGTCTTGCGAATAGGTCTTGGTGAGCTCTTCACATTCGAGCGTAGGCTCCGACAAACCCGTTCCACGCTGGTCCAGTACCACGAAGTCACGCTGCTCCAGGAATGGTGCGACCAGGGTGTAGAAGGCGTTCGCGCTCAGTTGCACCGCTTCAGCGCCTGGACCGCCCTGCAGGAAGAGCACCGGATCTGGCCGTGGGTTCTCGTTGTAACTGTGGTAGACGGCTACCATCAGACGGATCGTGTCGCCTGGATCTCCGGTGCGATCCTCTGGGACGATCAGGAACCCGCAGCGCACGTCCACATCCGCAAACACGGTGAACGGACAGCGCGCTTCCTCGAAGGTCGGCGTATAGGCTACGGCCGTTTTGGGTGTGGGCAGGATAGAAGGATCCGGCGTGGTGGTGGGGGTGGGGGTGGGGGGGAAGGGCGTCGAGGTGAACAGTTCCCCGGCGTATTGAGGTCCCCCCTGAATGAGACTGAAGGAGGCCAATTGGTCCAGCTGGCCGGTCAGCATAAGATAAGCTGTACTTAGCCCGCACAACACAAGGCAAGAGGCAAGCATAGCGAGCACGACGATGGACATGTTGGAGCGCTTCCGTTTGGGCTCCGGAGTATCTGCTTCCGGTTGGGTCATGGGAATTTCCGGCGAGCGGTAGGCAGCAGGCGCGGGTTGCTGGATCTGTTCGGCTGGCGCAGGTTGCCGATCATACCACCTGGATTCCTGCCCAGACTTCGCCTCCGGGGGCGTCTCTCCGGCGTGGAATGGGGGTATGGGGGAGGATGGAGGTGGTTTTTGGGGTGCCAAGGGTGTTGGTGGCGGGGGGGAGGCGGGAGGAGATGCAGGGGTTCCCATGAGGCCGTCCATGGTCAACTGGTCCAATATCCGGGCCGCCTTTGTATTGCTCGGGTTGAGCGCCAGCACGCGCCTGTAGCAGAATTTGCGCTTTTCAGGGTCGGAGAGACAGGCTGCGAGCTGGAACCATCCCTGCTCGGATCCCGGATCCTCTTTGACTACTTTCGCAAAGAAGGAAGCTGCGTGCTCCAGGTCCCCCGCACTGGCAGCGGCTATTCCCGCTTGAAGGTTTTCCTCTTTGGTCATGGCACTCCTGCTCTCTGCAACAATTTACTCCTCTATTATTTTAATGCAAGAAGTTCCAATTGGTACCTCTGGGGCCTTACAAACCAATTGCATATTTGTTGAACGAAAACGGCGCAATTTGCTTAAAACTGGACCGTCCTGGCCGGGTACGCCCCCGGACTCCTATCGACAAGCAGGAAGACCAGGCGACACGGTTCGGCAAGCGTGCTCCCAGTCGCCCGGACTTCCGCCCGCGGTCTTTCATAACTCTGCCGACCGTTGGTCTATGCGCTCTTTGGCGCGGGCGATAAACTCCTTCAATTTGATGTTGTTCTGCTGCGAACCGTCTCGCGCGCGCAACGAAACTGTGCCGGCCTCCAACTCATTGTTGCCGATCACCAGCATATAGGGCACCTTCATCAACTGCGCGTTACGGATCTTGGCGTTCATGCGGTCCGAGTTCAGGTCGGCGCTGGCGCGGATGCCTTCTGCTTTCAATTGCCCGGCGATGCTCTCGGCGTATTCATTCTGACCATCTGTAATTGGGATCACGCGCACCTGTTCCGGCGAGAGCCATACCGGGAAGGCCCCGGCATAGTGTTCGATCAGAAAACCGATCATGCGCTCGTGCGTGGAGAGTGGCGCGCGGTGGATCACCAGCGGCATTTCTTCCTCGCCGGCACTGTTGATGAATTTGAGCCCAAAGCGTTCGGGCTGTGCAAAGTCAACCTGGTTGGTGGCCAACGAGAACTCCTTGCCGATCGCGGACCAGATCTGCACGTCGACTTTTGGACCGTAGAAGGCGGCCTCGTCCTCAGCCTCGACGTAAGGCACGCCGCCGTTATCCATGGCCTTGCGTACCATCTCTTCCGTCTTGAGCCACAGGCGTTCATTGTCGGCGTACTTTTTTCCCAGGCCTGCCTTGCTGTGCAACGACAGGCGCATGACATATTTCTCGATACCGAATAGCTCAAAGTACTTGCGGTAAAGATCGACTACCGCCATGAATTCGTCTTCGAATTGCTCCTCGGATGTGTAGATATGCGCGTCATTCATCTGCATCGACCGCACACGCATCAAGCCGAAGAGCTCACCCGACTTCTCGTAACGATAGCAGGTCCCATACTCGGCCAGGCGCATGGGAAGCTCCCGGTAGGAGCGCGGCCGTGCGTCGAAGATCTTGTGGTGCATCGGGCAGTTCATGGGTTTGACGTAATACTTCACGCCCTCTAAATCCATGGGCGGGTACATGCTCTCGGCGTAGTAAGGCAGGTGGCCAGACTTGATGAACAGGTCCTCCTTGGTCAGGTTGGGCGTGCGCACCCGCAAGTAACCAGCCTTTTCTTCCATCTCCTTGGCCAGCTTCTCCAACTCCTCGATCATCACTCCGCCGTTAGGCAGCCAGAGCGGCAGTCCCGGCCCGACCTCGTCGTCGAAGATAAATATCTCCATTTCCTTGCCCAGCTTGCGGTGGTCGCGCTTCTTGGCCTCCTCAAGCATGTTCAGGTACTCTTTGAGCTCCTGGGGCGTGCGCCAGGCTGTGCCATACAACCTCGTCAGCATCTTGTTGTGCTCATCGCCACGCCAATAGGCTCCGGCGATCGACATGAGTTTCACGGCGGAAGGGTTGATCTGCTTGGTGTTGTCCACATGCGGCCCGCGGCACAGGTCCACAAAGGCATCTTGCTTGTAGATCGAGATCTCTGGCTTTTCATCCAGTGGCTCACCATACTCATCGAAGCCGCCCTGTTCCAACCCGTCAATCAGTTCCAGTTTATAAGGTTGGTCCTTGAAGATCTTTCGCGCGCTTTCGGCCGAAAGCACTTCCTTCTTGAACTCGTGCTGTCCAGCGATGATCTGGCGCATGCGCTTTTCCAGCTTGGGCAGATCCTCTTGGGAGATGGGTTCGGGCAATTCAAAATCGTAATAAAACCCGTTCTCAACCGGCGGGCCAATGGTGTATTTGGCCTCCGGGAACATTTCCAGCACAGCCTGTGCCATGATGTGGGCCGTCGAATGACGAATTTTATAGAGGTCCGACTCCTCGTAAAGTTCGCGAGCTTGTTTTGCCATTTCGTGTCCTTTCTTATGTCCAGCTTGCTACCGCTAATGCAGGATGTGTGCGACCACGGAGTGAAGCGGTGCATGCCCTCCGGGTCGCAATGCAGTGGCGGTTTTCATGGTAGCCTCCTTACCTCCACTCCGACCCTCCCCCAAATCCCCTGCTTTTCGGGTAATTTTGGGGAAAGTGCCCGCCACACCGTCCCGGTGTCCTTCGGGAGGGCGGGTGGGGGCAAACAAAAACTCTCGCCCAACACGGGGCGAGAGCGCTTTCGCGTCACGCGGTTCCACCCGATTTGAGCCGGTAGACCTCTGTAGGTCTCGTAGCGGCTCATCTCATTTGCAGCCGATAACGGGGCCAGCCGTTCTTTATACTCGCTGACAGCTGAACGCTGATCGCTTTCAAATTTCCGCTCGCAGGGGGTGTTCATCGGGGTTTGCCGGAGCCGGCTCTCAACCAATGGCCTGACTCTCTCTGTCGGCGCCTGGACCGATTACTCGTCCCGGTCATCGCGTTTGGGTGTATGTAGTCCAATTATAGGCCGTCTGCGTCCCCTGTCAAGCGATTTTTTGGTAGGATATGTTATAATGAAGGTTACAATCAGATACCTGTATGGTTTGATCAGGATGTTCCTAAGAAGTGCGGAGGCAGTCGGCTATACATAGTTAGATCGGTGGGTAACCCATCGCAGGGGGCAGGTTGATATGCTTGAACGGATTCCAATCCGGTATTCTTTATTTGAAAGCTTCTTGGGATTTGGTCCATCGACCAAATCTTTTTGTTTGCCTGACAGGCGGATGTGGTGTCTAATCAAATTTAAAGGAGGTTTTTGTTTTGGCTAAAGTAGCCCTTAGAGAAGGTGAATCCCAGGATAAATTGCTGCGGCGATTTCGAAAGGCCGTCATCAGAAGTGGCGTGATGAGTGAAGTCCGCAAAAGACGCTGGTTTGTCTCCAAGAACGAACAGCGCAGAATGGCGGAGAAAAAAGCGGCCCGCCGTCTACGGAAGCGCGATCGCGGATCGAACTGACCTGTATCGGCTCACTCAGACCCTTGGAGGTGATTTATGACCGTCTCACAAAACACTTTCACCGAAGGCGACTGGATCGTCCATGCGCGCTACGGCGTTGGCCAGGTGAAAGGTATGGAAAAGAAAAAGCTGGAAGGGGAGCAGAAGCTTTTTTATAAAGTCAAGACCTTTGACGGTGTCTACTGGCTTTCTGTAATGCGTACGAACGCGGAGTATGTTCGCCCTCTGACATCCAGGTACAAGATCAGGCAGGCTCTGAGCAGGATGCGCAGAGCGCCTAAGCCTTTGCCCGAAAACCATACCCAGCGCAACAAATTGATATCCGATGCGGTCCGGGATATTTCCTTGATCTCAAAAGCACGCATGATCCGGGACCTGCATGGCAAACAGGCTCACTCAAAACTCAATTTCTCGGAAGAAGACGCCCTGTTGAGGTTGAAGGAACAATTCATCAATGAATGGTCTGTCTTTTCAAAGGCAGACCGCGCTGGCCTGGTGGAAAAACTGGACAAGGCCCTCCTGACCAGCATCGAAAAGCTCAGCATGGAATAGGCTTGGTCCACACTCTCCGGGCGAATCACAGAACCGCTCCCAATCTGGGAGCGGTTTTTACACGCTAAACCGCCTGACGTGCGTCAGGCGGTGTGTGGGCGAGACAGGGCTCGAACCTGCGACCTCTGCGATGTCAACGCAGTGCTCTAACCAGCTGAGCTACCCGCCCGATCAGGCCCCTATTATAACGAGGCGGGATGGTTTTGTAAAGAAAACGAATCTGAGGATTTGTGAGCCTTTCAAAGGTTCGCCAGTTGAAAAACGCTTATTTCTTCTTTTTCCCCACCTCGGGCAGGTCGCGCGGCTCCAGCAAACCCCAACGACCAGCCGCCAGGTACAGGATCTCCAGGATCAGGTCTTCGTAGCGGATGCCCTCCGCCTCCGCTTGCAAGCAAAGGTCACTGTAGCCTGGCGTCAGACCCGGCAGTGGGTTGATCTCCATCAGGCGAGGCTGTCCTTCGGCGTCCAGGCGGAAGTCCACGCGGGAGATGTCGATCCCGAAGACCAGGTTGTGCCCGCGCAACGCCAGGTGATGCAGTTTCTTGACCAGGTCGGGATCCACGTCCGCCGGGCAGATGTACTCAGGCGCGCCTTTCTCCCCAAGCTGCTGGGCTTTGGCAGCATGGCTGTAAATACCCGGTGTGGCTGATTTATCGGTTTTCAGTTCCAGGATCGGCAGGCGGTGGATACCGTTGGCGTCATACCAGTCCGGGTGGCGGCTGAAGCGCTTGGCGTCTTTACGGCCCAATGTCCCCACTGTGAACTCGCGCCCGGGAAGGAAGGCTTCCACCAGAGCCGGTTGCTGGTAATTCTGGATGACGTATTTGGCGCGCTCGCGCAATTCCGCTTCGTTTTCCACGCGCGCTTTCATGTCTACGCCCATGCCGGTCCCTTCGCGGGCCGGCTTGACGAACAGCGGGAACTTCAAGTCCGGTCGCAATGACTCGTCTCCACTGACAAACTCCTGGAAAGGAGCGACGGGCAGGCGGCGGTCGCGCCAGATGCGCTTGGTAAGGGTCTTGTCCAGGGCGATGGCGTTGGTCAGCACACGCGAACCGGTATAGGGGATGCGCAGCATCTCGAGCAAAGCCGGGATCTGTGCCTCGCGCGCGTCGCCGCCCAGCCCTTCGGCGATGTTGAAACAAATATCCGGCCCGTATTCCTTCAGAGTGTAGGGCAGGTTTTCGTCAGCCAGGACGAAGCGGGTCTCATGGCCGTCGCTTTCGATGGCTTTCTGGATGGACTGCACCGTCTCGATGTGGTCGAAATCGGCAAAAGCATCAGGGGGCACGCCTTCTGGCTTTGGTTTGGATTCGTCCTTGATGTTGGCCAGCACGGCCACTCGCCAGTAGCGTTTCATGGTTCGAAGGGCATTCCTGTCACTTCCAGGATCTGTTGGAGAGGTATCAGGCATTGTTTATCCTTTGATATGAGGCGAATTGTATCAAAGAACCTCCAATTTGCACAAAGTCACTGGGATGACATTCGTAACTGGACAAGAAAGATGCTTTCAGGTATGATTACGCCACTCTGTGACCTGGTTCACATGCGCTGGACCCGGTCTGGAAGCAACCCGAGGGTGATGCCCCCTGGTGCGCCCGGATATGTAAGCGGTCCGGGCAATTGTGTGTATTACGAGGAAAATCTTAGCGGTTTGCTACTCCCGCTCCTTGTGTAGATTGCCGGACTTCCTGAATAGTTTTAGCAGGGAAAAACAGGTATTCGACTTCAACTGTTCACGCAAGAAATTGTAAAACCATTTCACCACTCGCTGCGGAGGCGAAATGCCAGATCTGATCAAGCAAATAACCAGTGATTTCAAAAAACAAATCGAAGAATTTAAACCGGAAGTGGACGTCAGCGACGTCGGTACCGTGCTCGAAGCAGGCGACGGAATTGCACGCGTTGGAGGCCTGGCCAACGTGCGGTCACAAGAACTGGTGCAGTTCGCCAACGGCGTGGTCGGCACTGCCTTCAACCTGGAAGTAGACAGAGTGGGTGTGATCGTCATGGGAGAGTACGCCGGGATCACGGAAGGCATGATTGTGCGGGCGACCGGGCGTATTGCCTCCGTACCCGTGGGCGACGGATTGATTGGGCGCGTGGTGAACGCGCTGGGTGAGCCGGTCGATGGAAAAGGGCCGGTCGCCTTCAGCGGCTACCGCCCGATCGAGCGCATCGCGCCGGGGGTAGTGGAACGCCAGGACGTGGATACGCCCGTCCAGACCGGCATCAAGGCCATCGATTCCATGATTCCGATCGGCCGCGGCCAGCGCGAATTGATCATCGGCGACCGCCAGACCGGAAAGACTGCCCTAGCCATCGATACCATCATCCAGCAGAAGGGCAAAGACCTGATCTGTATTTACGTCGCCATCGGCCAGAAGAAGGCCGCGGTAGCCCGCACGGTAGCCCTGCTGGAGCGTAACGGTGCCATGGATCACACCATTGTGGTGTTGGCTGCGGCGGATGATTCGGCCGCATTGCAGTATATCGCCCCTTATGCAGGTTGCGCCATGGGCGAGGAGATCATGGAAAGCGGACGCGATGCGCTGGTGATCTACGACGACCTCTCCAAGCATGCCTGGGCCTACCGCGAGGTCTCTTTGTTGCTGCGCCGCCCTCCCGGACGCGAAGCCTACCCCGGCGACGTGTTCTACCTGCATTCGCGCCTGCTCGAGCGTGCTGCGCGCCTGGCCAACCAGTATGTCATCGTCAAAAGCGACTTCAAAGGGGAGGCCGCAGAGAAGGATGCCGTCGACAAGAAAGTCTACAGCGGCCCGATCGCGCATGAACTGGCGGCGGAAGCCCTCAAAGCCATGAAGGATGCCGACAAATTGAAGCTTGTCAAGGTTGCAGGCACCGGCGGGTCGTTGACCGCCATCCCGATCATCGAAACCCTCTTGAGCGACGTCTCGGCCTATATCCCCACCAACGTGATCTCCATCACCGACGGCCAAATTTATCTTGAAAGCAACCTGTTCAACGCCGGCATCCGCCCGGCGGTGAACGTTGGGATTTCCGTCTCGCGCGTGGGTGGCGATGCCCAGACCAAGGCGATGAAACAGGTGGCCCAACGTCTGCGCCTTGACATGGCCGCCTACCGTGAGCTGGCCGCCTTCGCACTGATGGCGTCCGATCTTGACAAGGCCACGCAATCCCAGCTCAACCGCGGGCAGCGTATGCAGGAATTGCTCAAGCAACCGCAATACAAGCCTATGGAGCTTGAAGAGCAGGTCATCGTGTTGCTGGCCGGTACTGCCGGCTACGCCGACAAGGTCCCAGTGGAAAACATGCGCCAGTGGGAGACCGACCTGTTGCGTTTTATGGCCGCCTCCCACCCGGAGATCGGCAAAGAGATCGTCGAGAAGAAGGCGCTTTCCGACGACCTGCGCGCGCGCATGAACAAGGCCTTCGAAACTTTCGCAGGCACCTGGCAGGGTTAAGGTATGGCTTCCGCTCGCGAAATGCGGAATCGTATCCGCAGCGTCAAGAATATCTCACAGGTGACCCGCGCCCTGGAGGCGGTCAGTGCCAGCAAGGTGCGCCGGGCGGTCAAGGCCGTCATGGATACCCGCCCATATGCCAGCAAGGCCTGGCAGGTGCTCACGCATGTCGCCGCCCAGCCCGGGCGCGACCAGTTGCACCCGCTCCTGACCGCACGCGGCAGCGTCAGGCAGGCACTGGTGGTGGTCATCACTGGTGATCGCGGCCTGGCCGGCGCATACAACACGAACATCACCCGCTTCACCTTGCAGGATTTTGACAAATACCAGGTACCGGTGAGCTACATTGCAGTCGGGCGCAAGGGCCGCGACTTGCTCATCCGCCGGCGCAAACAGGTCATCGCCGACTTCAGCAACCTTCCGGCGGCGCCTTCCTTCGCGGACGTCTCGGCCATCGGCCGCCTGACAGTGGATACGTTCCTGAACGGCGATGCGGACGAAGTTTACCTGATCTACACTAACTTCTACAGCATGGCGCGTCAGGCAGTGGAAATAAAGAAGTTGCTGCCCCTGGAACTAGACATTTCAGAACAGGAGCACGTCGTGTTCGACCAATCGCATACGACCTCTGCCGCCTATATCTACGAACCTGCCGAACGCGAGATCCTGGACGAGATCATCCCGCGCTTCACTGCCCTGCAGGTGTACCAGTCGGTACTTGAATCGCTGGCCAGCGAGCATGCCGCGCGCATGGTGGCCATGCGCAACGCCACCGACAATGCACAGGAACTGGTCGGCGATTTGCAATTGACGTATAACAAGATCCGCCAGCAGGCGATCACGAACGATATTCTGGACATCGTGGGCGGCGCGGAAGCGCAAGCCCGGTAACCCCGATACTTGGAGGCAATCATGGCAAATGCAACCGGCCGTGTCGTACAAATCCTTGGTGGTGTGGTGGACGTAGAATTCCCGGATGGGAGCATTCCCATACTGTACGAAGCCGTCTCCGTTGACCGCCCAGACAAAGAACCCTTGATCCTGGAGGTCCAGAAACACATGGGTGACAACTGGGTGCGGACCGTTTCGATGGACTCGACGGACGGCCTGCAGCGCGGCGTCCCCGCGCACGCCACCGGCCAGCCGATCATGGTGCCGGTGGGCGAACAGACCCTAGGTCGCATCTTCAACGTGTTGGGCAAGCCGATCGACAAGAAGGGCGAGTTTGAAGCTGAGACGCTTTACCCCATTCACCGCCCGGCTCCCGATTTCGCGGAGCAGTCCACCCGCGTGGATGTTTTCGAGACCGGCATCAAGGTCATCGACCTGATCGCCCCCTTTACCAAGGGCGGCAAGACCGGCATCTTCGGTGGCGCGGGTACCGGCAAGACTATCATCATCATGGAACTGATCCGCTCGGTGGCCACAGAGCACGAGGGAAATTCGGTCTTTGCCGGCGTGGGCGAGCGCACCCGCGAAGGTACGCAGCTCTATCGTGAAATGCTTGAATCCGGCGTCATGAAGGACACCGTCATGGTCTACGGTCAGATGAACGAGCCCTCCGGCGTGCGCCTACGCGTGGCGCTCACGGCGCTCTCGATGGCGGAATACTTCCGCGACAAGGGCCGCGATGTGCTGCTTTTCATCGATAATATCTTTCGCTTCTCCATGTCGGGTTCCGAAGTCTCAGCCCTGCTAGGGCGTATGCCCTCTGCGGTCGGGTACCAGCCAACGCTGGCAACCGAGATGGGCGAGTTGCAGGAACGCATCACCTCCACGCGCACCGGCTCGATCACCTCCATGCAGGCCATCTATGTACCGGCCGACGATTACTCCGACCCGGCGCCCGTAGCGACCTTTACACACCTGGACGCCACCATCGCGCTCGAGCGTTCGATCGTGGAGAAGGGCATTTACCCGGCGGTCGATCCGCTGGCCTCCACCTCGCGCATCCTGGATCCCAACATCGTAGGAGAAGAGCACTATCAGGTGGCGCGCGAGGTCCAACGCGTCTTGCAGCGCTATAAGGATTTGCAGGACATCATCGCCATCCTCGGTATCGACGAGTTGAGTGAGGACGACAAACTGATCGTGGCGCGCGCCCGCAAGATCGAACGCTTCTTCTCGCAGCCCTTCTTCGTGGCCGAACGCTTCACCGGTATCGACGGCCGCTACGTATCGCTGACTGAAACCGTACGGGGTTTTCGTGAGATCCTGGATGGCAAATGCGACGACCTGCCCGAACAGGCCTTCATGATGGCCGGTACGATCGAGGACGTGCGTGAGAAAGCCGCAAAACTGGCCCAAGCCTGAGGCTTTAAGTTGTACAATAAGGCCTGAAGGATCACTCCATGCCCATTCGTTGTGAAATCGTTTCCCAGGATCGCACCGTCTTCGAAGGCGATGTGGATATCGTCGTGCTGCCCGGCTCCGCCGGGGAGATGGGCATCCTGCCGCACCATGCGCCACTGCTGACGACCCTGAAATTTGGTGTGATCAAGGTGCGGACGAAAGGTGTGGAAGAGATCTTCACGGTCGCGGGCGGGGTCGCGGAGATCCAGCCTGAGATCGTTACCGTGCTGGCCGATGCGGCCGAGAACGTGCGGGAGATCGACCTAGAGCGCGCCGAAGCGGCCCGCAAACGAGCCGAGGAAGCGCTCGAAAAGGGCATCTCGTCTGACATAGACACCTATCTAGCCATTGAAGCGGCTCTGAGGCGTTCGAATTTACGCCGAGACGCCGTGCGCCGTTTCCGCAAGGCCTCCTCCCCTCGCCCCTACAAAGAGAATTAGAACCCTGTGGCAACCTTTTCCAAAGACCTGGGCGTAGACCTGGGGACCATGTTCACCCGATTAGCCGACAGCACACAGGTGCTGCTGGAAGAGCCGACCATTGTCGCGATCGAAACGGAGGAACAGAAAATGGTGGCGGTCGGCCAGGAGGCCCTTGAGATGGTAGGGCGCGTGCCGGAGAGTATCGAGGTGGCCCGCCCGCTCAAGAATGGCGTCATCGCGGACTACGAGGTGACCGAAACACTCCTGTCGTACCTGTTACGTCGCGTAAGCGGAACCATGCGCATCTTTCGCCCACGCGTGATGATCTCGGTTCCGCACGGCATCACCAGTGTCGAACGCCGCGCGGTTTACGAAGCCGTCATGGAAGCTGGCAGCCGCGAGGCTTTCCTGATCCAGCAGACGCTGGCGGCTGCCCTGGGCATTGACCTGCCTATCGGTTCACCCTCGGGAAACATGGTTATCTGCCTGGGAGGTGGTGCCACTGAGGCGGCGGTCATGGCCATGTACGGCATTGTCTCGGCGGAAACGCTGCGAGGCGGTGGCCTGGACCTGGACGAAGCCATCATCACCTACGTGCGCCGCAAATACGGCGTGATCATCGGCCAGGTCACGGCCGAGCAGCTCAAGATCCGCATTGGAGCCGCCGTACCACAGGATATGGAACAGAGCATGGAGGTCCAGGGGCAGGACCAGGTCACAGGCCTGCCGCGACCGGTCACGCTCACCACTGGCGAGATCGTCGAAGCCCTGCAGGATCCCCTGAAAGACGTGATCGAGACTGGCCGGCGCGTGCTTGAAAGGACCCCGCCGGAACTGGTGGCCGATATCATCGACCGCGGTGTGGCGATATGCGGCGGCGGCGCGCTGCTGCGCGGCATTGACAAATTGCTGACCAAATCGCTGGGCATACCAGCTTACCTGGTTGACAACCCATTGACCTGCGTGGTCGAAGGCACCGTGCGCGGGTTGGAGATGTACAATCTGCTGCGTCGCAACCTGCCGCAGGTGTGAGCAGGGACGCTTCCAAGCATGGAGTAACTACCAAAAGTGAGCGGGCGGCGCTTCGCGCCAGCCCGCTCACTTTTGGTGAATCACACTCCCTTCCCGCGTTGGGAAGGGAGCTGGAGGATGGGTAAGCTTGCTTTTCGATGTGGACAAAAATCAAGATTTGAATGAAGGCAACCGCGAAGTATCTGTGGCAAACCGCGGTCTTACAGGTAGTACGTCATCCTCTGCAGGTGCGTGGCCGGGTCGATGTGCTGTACCCTGACATCCCCAGGTGTGGTCAGGCTGATGGGAGCGTAGTTCAGGATGGCTTTCACGCCGGCTTCCACCAATCTGTTCGCCACTTCCTGGGCCGAGGCTGCCGGCACGGTCAGCATGGCCACCTTTACCCCGGACGCGCGGATTGTTGTGACCAATTCCCTGGAGTCCTGTACCACAAACTCGCCGGCCTGTGTCCCGATCCTGGCGGGGTCGTTGTCGAACACCATCGAGATGCGGAAGCCGCGGTTTACGAAGCCCGGGTAATTGGCCAGCGCGTGGCCCAATTCGCCGGCGCCCACCAACGCAACGTCCCAAATGCGGTCGATCTTCAGGATGTCCCGCAGCTTTTCCATCAGGAAGGAGATGCGGTAGCCGGTGCCCTGCTTTCCGAACTCCCCAAATTGAGAGATATCCTTGCGGATCTGCGCGGCGGAGATGCCCACACTTTCTCCCAACTCTTGAGAAGAAGTGGTTTGCACGCCGTTGTCGGCCATGTGTTGCAGGGCGCGTAGGTAGATCGGCAGACGACCAATAATGATATCCGGTATTTTGTTTGCGTTCATGACGGCCCTCGCCATTTGGGATAAGTTTCCTAGACTCTACCATAAAAAGGAGTATTGTTCAATTAGCCACAAGTCGCTGTGGATGTGCCAGGTACTCGAAGCGTACGCGGCACCTTTGCTTGTGTTAGAATAAAGCACTTAACGGAGCCTCGCATGTCTGAAGAAATGATCGAAGTTGTCATTGATAGTGTGCGCGTCAGCCTGATGTCGCCACAACGCGTGGTGGTCCTGCGCCAGGAGAATGAGGAACGCTTTCTACCCATCTGGGTAGGGCCCTACGAGGCAGAAGCCATCACCGTGGCGCTGCAAGAGATCGAAATGATCCGACCGTTGACCCACGACCTGCTCAAGAACCTTTTTGCTACCTTCAAAGCCGAGATCAAGCGTGTGGAGATCGTCTCCCTGCGCGAAGAGATCTTCTTTGGCAACATCGTGGCTGAGGCAGGCGGGAAGGAGATCAATATCGATTCGCGTCCCTCGGATGCCATTGCGCTGTCTGTACGCGCGCATGTCCCGATCTTTGTGCACCCCAGCGTCATGGAAGAGGCCGGTATGGTCCCTGAAAAGGATATGGCGTCTGAAGAGGTGAGCTCAAGCGAAGGTGAAGCTTTGGCCGGCACAGAGGAAAGCGGAGATCGCTTATCGATCTTCGAAGACTTTATCGACCAGCTGGACCTCGGCAAATTAGAAGATAAGAAAGACAAGAAAGACAAGAAAGACAAGAAGGATAAGAAGGACAAGAAGGAAAAGAAAGACGATGACGATCCGGACGACCGTAAAAATTAACCCACTGCAATGACCGATATTCAAACCAGCACGGCCCCCTATGGGGAAGATCCATCCCCCGCCCCCGCCACGCCCAGTATTCCGCATAACCGAGAAGCCGAAGAAGCCGTCGTAGGGGCGGTACTGATTAACCCTGAAGCATATTACGACGTGGCCCAGTTCCTGACGCCGGACGATTTTTACATCCACCGTCATAAATGGATCTGGGAAGCCTTCATGCGCCTGCACGAAAGCCGCACGCCGATCGACATGCTCACGCTCTCTGAGGAGCTCGACCGCGCCGGGCAGTTGGCTGAGATCGGCGGGCCGGCCTACCTGACCTCGCTCATCAGCCAGGTGCCCTCCTCGCTCAATGCTGAATCCTACGGGCGAATCGTCGAAGCGCACGCCATCCGGCGCAGGATGATCAACGCCGCCAACCAGATCGCCTCGCTGGCCTACGATGAGGCCCCTTCTGTCGACACCGTCATGGACGAAGCCGAAAAAGCGGTTTTCAACGTCAGCGAACGGCGCCTCAAGCACGACGTGCGTCCGATCTCGGCCGTGTTGAGCGAATACTACGACCGCATCGACGACCTGGCCAAACGCCCCGAGGATTTCTTCGGCGTACCGACCGGTTTCATCGATCTTGACCGCCTGCTTTCCGGCCTGCAGCCCTCGGACCTGCTGATCATCGCCGGCCGTCCGGGCCAGGGCAAGACCGGTTTCCTGCTTTCGGTGGCCAAGAATGCCGCCCTGATGCACAAGAAGCACGTCGCCATCTTCTCCCTGGAAATGTCGAACGAGCAGGTCGTGCAGCGCCTGATCGCGCAGGAGACCGGCATCGACTCCCAGCGCCTGCGTTCCGGCAAGCTGGAGGAAGAGGAGTGGCCGCTCTTCACGCACTCGATCGAGGTCTTCTCCGATACACGGATCTTCCTGGACGATACGCCCGCCATCACGCCCCTGCAGCTGCGTACCAAGTGCCGCCGCCTGCATATGGAATACGGCCTGGACCTGGTGTTGGTGGATTACCTGCAGCTGATGGGCGGTGACGCGCGCACCGAGAACCGCGTGCAGGAGGTCTCCTATATCTCGCGCAACCTGAAGGTGCTGGCGCGTGAGTTGAACGTGCCGGTACTGGCGGCGGCGCAGTTAAGCCGGGCCGTGGAACAACGCGCCGACAAGCGCCCTGTGTTGTCGGACTTGAGAGAATCCGGGAGTCTCGAACAGGATAGCGACATCGTCATGTTTATCTATCGCCCTGACCAGTACGAGAAGGACACCGTCAAGCAGAACGTGGCCGAGATCATCGTGGCCAAGCACCGCAATGGCCCGGTAGGCAGCGTGGAGTTGATCTTCCGTAGCAGCCTGGCCAAGTTCGAGAACGCCGCGACCAAGCACGTCACCTTTGACGAATAAAGCGGGCCCGCCAGATGACCAAATTCAAAGGCTTTACTGACTCTGAGAGCTTCACCCAGATCCCCGATGCGCTGGTGCACCGACTGCTGGACGAGATCGATAACCTCGCGGAGTTGAAGGTCACACTGTTCTTCCTGTGGCAGGTGCAGCACCTTGAGGGCCCCTTCCGTGCCCTGTGCCAGACCGATTTTGACCCCAGTGCGCTGGGGCTGAGCGCGGACGAGTTGGCCGCGGGCCTGAAGAGCGCCGTGGGACGCGGCAGCCTGCTCATGTCCGAGGAAGGCGAGCAGGTGTTCTACTTCCTGAACTCCCCGCGCGGGCGTGCGGCGGCCGAGGCTTTTGCCCTGGGAGACTGGCGCCGTTCCGCGGGGATCATGGCCGGGACGGCCGTACCGCGCCCGAACCTGTATCAACTCTACGAAGAGAACATCGGCCCGCTCACGCCGCTTATCGCGGACGCCTTGAAGGACGCCGAGACGACCTTCTCCACGGAGTGGGTGCGCGACGCGCTTGAATTGGCCGTAAAGAATAACAAACGCAACTGGAAGTATGCCGAAGCCATCCTGAAACGTTGGAAGGAAGAAGGCCGTGCCGAAAAGCAAGATCGACGAGACCCTGAAAAAGATCGCCGCAAGTACGTCGAAGGCGAGTTCTCAGACTATATCGAGCACTAACGACCTGGCCGGCGACCCGGACTGCAAACACTGCGGCGGCCTGGGTTACCTGCGCCCGGACGTGCCCCCCGGCCACCCGGATTTCGGGCGGCTGGAAGTGTGCTCCTGCCGCCGCCGCGACGTGGCCGATTCCGTACGCGAGCGTCTGTTCTCACTCAGCCACCTGGATGAGCTCAAGGGCCTGACTTTCGAGACTTTTAAGTCGCACGGTCGCACGGGGCTGGGCGAGCAGCAGATGCAATCCCTGGAAGTGGCCTTCAATCAGGCCAAGCAGTTTGCGGCCTCGCTACAGGGCTGGCTGCTGCTGCAGGGACCCTACGGCAGCGGCAAGACCCACCTGGCGGCGGCGGTCGCCAACTTCGCAGTCGGCATGGGCGTGCCTACCCTCTTCCTGACCGTGCCGGACCTGCTGGACATGCTGCGCTTTGCCTACGACGCGGTCGACACGACCTTCGAGGCGCGCTTCGACGAAATTCGCACCGCCAACCTGCTGGTGCTGGACGACTTCGGCACGCAGAACGCCACCAGTTGGGCCCAGGAGAAGCTCTTCCAGATCGTCAACTACCGTTACATCAACAAGCTGCCGCTGCTGGTCACCACCAATTTGAGCCTGGATGATGTCGAACCGCGACTGCGCTCGCGCCTGGTAGACCCCGAACTGGTCACCCGCGTGCGCATCCTCGCTCCCGATTACCGCCGGCCGATGGAAGACACCGGCCACCCCGAGTTGTCCTCACTCGAACTGATGTCCGATAAGACCTTCGGCCGTTTCGACGACCGCACGTCGGAAGGCTTGCAACCTGGCGAGGTGAAATCACTGGCGAAAGCGTTCAAGGCGGCGAACGCCTTTGCTGAAAAACCCAAAGGCTGGTTGGTCTTCATCGGCGGCTACGGCGCGGGCAAGACGCACCTGGCCGCAGCCATCGCCAACTACCGCACCGGCCTGGGCGACCCGCCGCTGTTCGTGATGGTGCCAGACCTGCTGGACCACCTGCGCGCCACCTTCAGCCCCAAGAGCGACGTCAGCTACGACCGCCGCTTCGACGAGATCCGCACGGCTTCGCTGCTGGTGCTGGACGATCTGGGCACGCAGTCGATGACGCCCTGGGTGCGCGAGAAGCTTTACCAGTTGTTCAACTACCGTTACAACGCCGAACTACCCACCGTCATCACCACAGCTGACGCGCTGGACGAGATGGATGCGCGCATCCGCTCACGCCTGCTCGACAGCCGCCTGTGTACCATCCACGCTATCACCGTGCCGGGTTACCACGGCGAAGCCTCGAAGCGCAGCACCAAGAAGCGCGGCTAGAGTGGCTACCCCAAAACATCCCATGTCCTCTCCCGGGATCGCTCCAGCTCCTTTCAATCGCCGCGACTTCCTGCGTTTGAGCGCGCTGGCCCTGGGTGGGAGCGCCCTGGCAGCCTGCCAGGGCCAATTCTTGAGTCTGCTCAAGGACGACGAGCGGCCGAATTTCCTGTTCATCGTCACCGACGACCAGCGCTTTGATACCATGGGGTATATGCCGCGCACGCAGGAGCTCATTTTCGACCAGGGAGTCACCTTCGAGAACGGGGTCATCACCACGCCCCTGTGCGGTCCGAGCCGCTGCAGTATCCTGACTGGCCTGTACGCCCATACGCACGGGATCTACGACAACGATGACGAGACCTTTTCAGAGACGACCTTCCTTGAACTGCTGCATGAGAACGACTACTATACCGGCCTGGTCGGGAAGTACCTGAATACCTGGAAGGGCGAACCCCGCCCCGAGTTCGATTTCTGGGTGGCCTTTGCCAAAGGGCAAAGCCGCTACAACAACCCGCGCCTGAATGTCAACGGCGAGTGGTTCCGCCATCAGGACCGTTACATCACTTATGCCTTGGGGGACTACACCCTGGAATTCCTGGAGAAGGCCGCTCGCCAGCGGGAGCCTTTCTGCCTGTTCTTTGCGCCGAATGCGCCGCACGAGCCGGCCACGCCGGCTCCCGAAGATAAATACCTGGAACTCGAGCTGCCCCCCAGACGCCCCAATTTCAACGAACCGGATGTGACGGACAAACCGGAGTGGTTTGCGGCCGAGCCCCCGCTCAATGAAAGCGAAATCCAGGAACTGGATGTTTTCATCCGCGAGCAGATCCTGTGTTTGTACTCGCTGGATCGCGTTGTGGCGGAAATCGTCAAGAAACTCAGGGAGTTGGGGATGCTCGACCAGACCGCGATCTTCTTCCTTTCCGACAACGGAAAACAATGGGGAGAGCATCGCCTGCGTTCGAAGAACAGCTTCTATGAAGAGACCATCCGGGTGCCGTTCGCACTGCGCTACCCGCCGCTTTTTTCCCCTGCGCAGGTGGAGGCACGGGTGGTGGCCAACATCGATATCGCCCCAACCGTGCTGGAGCTAGCGGGCCTTTCACAAGCCACAGATCGGCCCATGGACGGGCTTTCCCTGACCGGGCTGACTGCGCCGGAGGACAGCTGGCGCGAGGGCGTGCTGATCGAAGGCGACTCAGGCCGGGGCGTCTACGCGGCCTACCGCACAAGCCGCTACCTGTATGCCGAGACGGTCGGGGAGAGTCCTGAATTCTACGACCTGCAGCAGGATCCCTACCAGCTGGAGAACGGCATCGACCGCCCCGAGTACCAGGAAACCATCCAGCACATGCGTGCGGCGATGGATGCGCTGCGCACCACATAAGGCCTCCCCTTCCTGTCATTGCGAGGCGCGACGAAGCAATCCACACTGGAATTTACAGCACCCTATCCTCAAGAAGTAGTTCGCCACCATTTCCTTCGCAGGCTTAGCCCCGACCGAGCAGGTTCTTCTGCCATTCCCCTTCGGGGACGATGTGCGAGGAGTTGCCGAAGGCAGCGACGCGGGGATCTTCGATGCAAGGCTCGCGATGACAGGCGCTCTTGTCATGATGAGCCATGATATGATTGGCATCACCATGCAAAGTGTGAAGGCGCCGCCTGCATACCTTTGCCGCAGTCACGCCTTTAGTGTTAGCATCGCCTCCCATGCCTGATTCCCCCACCCTGGTCCCTATCTACCACGTACTGGTCAAGCCGACCGGCGCGCAATGCAACCTGGATTGCCAGTACTGCTTCTACCTCTCGAAGGAGAAGCTCTACCCGGGCAGTGATTTCCGCATGACGGACAAAGTCCTGGAGAGCTACATCCGCCAATTGTGTGAAAGCCAGCGCGGTCCGCAGGTCTCGCTGGCCTTCCAGGGTGGCGAACCGACTCTGATGGGCCTGGACTACTTCCGCCGTGCGGTGGCGCTGGCCGAACATTTCAAGCGCCAGGGCCAGCATGTGGAGTACACCATGCAGACCAACGGTGTGCTGCTCGACGATGAATGGGGGGAATTCCTGCGCGATAAAGGATTTCTGGTCGGCCTCAGCCTGGATGGGCCGCAGGAGTTACACGACGCTTACCGCGTCGACAAGGGCGGTGCGCCCAGTTTTCAACGCGCGCTAGCCGGCCTGCGGGTCCTGCAGAAACATAAAGTGGAATACAACCTGCTGTGCACTGTGCACGCCGCCAACAGCGACCACGGCCTGCGCATCTACCGTTACTTCCGCGACGAGTTGGGCGTGCAGTACCTGCAGTTCATCCCGATCGTCGAGCGTGTGAACCAGACCGGCTTCCAGGAGGGCGAGTCTGTCACCGCTCGCTCGGTGCGGCCGGAGCAGTGGGGCGCCTTCCTGGTGGAGGTCTTCGACGAGTGGGTGCACCGGGATGTTGGGCGCGTTTTCGTATCGACCTTCGAATCGGCTTTGGCCAACTGGCTGGGCATGCCGGCCGGCATCTGTGTCTTCAACGCCACCTGCGGCAGGGCGCTGGCCCTTGAGCATAACGGCGACCTGTACGCCTGCGATCATTTCGTGGAGCCGGACTACCTGCTGGGCAACATCCTCGAGGGATCCATGGCGGGCCTGGTAGCTTCGCCAAAGCAGCGCGATTTTGGCCGCGCCAAGCGCGACAGTCTGCCGAAATATTGCCGTGAGTGCCCGGTGCGTTTCGCGTGTCATGGCGAATGCCCCAAGAACCGCTTCACGCGCACGCCGGATGGCGAACCCGGCCTGAACTACCTTTGTGCAGGCTACAAACGCTTCTTCCAGCACATCGATGAGCCTATGCGTTTCATGGCGAGCGAATTGCGGCTGCAGCGCTCACCCGTGGGTGTGATGGCGCATCTGAAGAAGAAACGCAAGCACTGATATTCCCCGTAAGGCACTCTCCTTCACCCTTACGGGTACTTTCAGCGGGGATTTTGTGCGAGGCGCCGCGGTTGGTCTCCACCACACCTCCTGCTTCCGCAGGGGCTTAGCCCCTGCGGGAACATCTTTACTAATATTGGGTAGTTCGCCGCTTGCGTACCCCACCTTGAATTGCCCCTGCCACCGTCCTGGGTCTTACTCCCCCGGCCCCACCACGAACCTGGCCTGCCCCTCCACCCTCGCCGTAACAAGCGCCAGTGGGAAGGGCAGCGTGTAGCCAGTGGGATAGGCGAAATCCGGATCCTCCGGCGCAGAAAGCAGCGCCAGACCGTCGTTGAAGGCGCGCAGGTCGAGCCCGCCCTCGGCGCGCAGGTCCACGACCGGCCCGTCCCTCAGCCCCCAGCGCAGCCCGCCGGGGGTCTTTTCTTGAAAGTAGCGCCCCGCCCAGCCGGGGCTGAAGCGCTCCTCAGGGTCGACCAGCAGCGCAATCCCCGTTGCGAGCGGCTCATGAACGCGGTATTCCAGCTGCAGGCCGGTCCCTGTCAGGCGGTAGGCCTTGAGGCGCGCGCCGTCTTCGGATGTGAAGGTGAGCGTATCCCCCTCCAGCGCGGCGGAAAAAGGCAGGAACGGGTCGTCCGTCTCGGCGAAGGCGCCGGGATAGGCGCCCGGGTCGGCGGCCTCGCCCAGGGCCGGGTTCCAGACGGAACGCGGACTAAGGCCGACTGCCACCTGCCAGGACGGCCCGACCAGTTGGTGCAGAGCGCCGGCGGCGTCGCGCGCGAAGAGGTAGGCCAGGCGCGCGCCGGCCGGGTCGAGCACGGCCAGCAGGCGCGCGTCCGCCAGTGCGCACTCGGGCTGCGCATCGCCGTCCAGGTCATGATCGCAGTCCGCCTGGGGGCGCCCGTCCCAGGCTTCGGCGTATACCAGGACCGGCGCGGTCAGCGCGGCATAACCCGCTTCCAGGGCGGCCAGGCTCTCATCCACCGGCGCTGGCCGCACGTCCGGCGCTGCCAGGCGCGCGGGGAAAACCAGCAACTGCTCTTCGCTTAACACCCGGATGTACGGCCGGCTGTCCAGGTAAGCCAACGCGCGCCGTGCCAGCTCGGGGTCGCCCCAGGTCGAATCGCGCAGGCTCCCGCCCAGCGCCAGCAGGTTCGCGGGGTCGTCATCCAGCGCGATCTCCAGCAGCGCGCGGCGGACTTCAACGGGCAAACCGTCTTGCGCGGGTTGTGTCGCCGCGCTCTCGAGCGGGACGGGTAGATAAGTGGGCGTGCGAAAGGAGAGGGCGAACCGGCGGGATAGGTGTCGGTTATCCCCCATGAACCGGAACTGGTAGGGAAATGCGCTCTCACCCGCGGGCGCGTAGGCAACCCCGCTGGGGAGCAGCTCGAAGCCCGCCGCGCCGGGGTTCTCGGGCAGGGAGAGCAGGCTCTCGGCTTGCATTTGCCGCAGGCGCGGCAGGGCACCCAGCGCATCCAGCGCGGATAGATTCTCGGGCGTGCGCAGGTCGAGCAGCGTCAGGGGGAGCCGGGTTGCTTCGGCAGCGTCCAGCAGGTGCTTCAACCCGTGGCGCTCGCCGCGCGGGCCGCTGTGCGCCCCGTCCCAGCGCCGCAACGCTTCGGCCGGGAAGCGCCCGGCGAAGGTGTCGTAGAAGGCCAGCAGCACCGGAGCCACCTGCGTGGGGGCAGGTCCGTCCGGCCGCAGGCTGCGTACTTCGTCTTGCGGGGTCAGCACGTCCAGCATGGGATCGGGCGGGAGGGCGTCGTTGTCAAGGTCGACCGTGACGGTATCCAGCGCGGGGTCGAACGCCGTGGGGAAGCGCTCGTCCGGGGCGCCCGCGTAGATCGAGTAGAGGGTTGTGTCGGGTTCAGCCGCGTCCACGACGTGGAGCTCCAGGGAGACCTGCGCCGGATCCTGGAAATCGAGCAGGTCGACCCGGATCTTCACGCCCTCGGCACTCTCCAGCATGTAGACGGCGGTGATGTCCTGCACCGGGTCGGCCGCGTCGGCCGGGTCCAGCGCGCGCAAGGCTGGCCCCCAGGGGTCCGTGCTGGCCTGGGGAAAGGCAGTAGGTTTCGCCGGGGGCAGACATGCCCCCAGCAGCAAGAAAAGCAACAGGCTCAACCTGCGCATCTGAATGAAATTGGGGCTCAATTGGAACGAAAACAAGGATGTCATTCTTGGACCCAGTAGGGGCGATGAATCTGCGCCTGGGCCGCCTTTGAGAACGTCCAGGGTGAGAAATTCCGCGCCTAGCGCAGCGTGACCGTCAGCCGGTAGGAGACGTACGCCAGCGCCCCGCCGGAATCGGCGGGCAGAAGGTGCAGGGTGTAGGACGTTCCGGAGAACAGGCTCAACAGGACCTGGGAAGGTTGATCGCAGGGCAGGTCCTGCCAGGCGCCCAGCTGCGATGTACCCGCGAGCAGTTCCAGGTGCAGGCGGGCGTTGCCGCTGCAGGTCACCGCCACCGAGACCGTGGCAGCCTGGCCGCTGGTTCCGCCGATCCGGAAGCCGACCCAGTCCTCGGGGTCGCCCTGCGGCGCGGAGAGGTCGCTGCTGTACTCGAAGGAGCGCAGCTCGGCCGTTGAAAGCGTCAGGCTGGCGGCCGGGTCCGCCGCCGAGTCGTTGTCGGGCGCGGCGGGCAGCACCGTGGGCGCTGGCCCGGCCGGCTGCGGCGCGGGCGTGCCGGTGCCCAGCACCTGGCCGGATTCGCTGATGATCGGCAGGCCCTCCACGCCCTGAGCCTGCAGGAAAGCCGCGCTGATCCAGCCTTTGCCGTCCGGCCCGCCCGGGAAGGCGATCTGCAGCCAGGCTCCGACCGGGTCCTTGCCGGTTAAACCCACCTGCTCCCCGGCCTGCACCATGCCGACCGCATTGTAGTCCGTGCCCGGCCCGCTGCGCACGTTGACGCTTTCGATCACGCTGCCGCTGGCGTCTCCGCTTCCCCCCGCGGGCGCAGGCGCTGCGCCGGTGGGGCCTGCGGCGGGGGGCGCGCCGATGACCGGTACATCGGGGTCGGCACCCACCTGCACGTACTGCGAGGTAATCCAGCCCACGCCTGTCGGGCTCTCGGGGAACAGGATCATCCACCAGCCGCCGTCCTGGTCCTTGCCAACGATCTGCACCTTGCTGAAGATCGTCACCATCCCCAGCGTTTCGCTGGCGGCGGAGGGCGCGGAGCGCACGTTCAATTGCGTGGTAGTCTGCCCTTCGACGGGCGTGACGGGCGGCGTGCCCGTGGGCGGGGCCGGGGTGGGCGAGGGGCGCGGCGTGAGCGTGGGCGGCAGCGTGGCCGTGAAAAAGAGCGGCGTGTCGGTGGCCGTCGGCGGAGGCGGCTCAGCGGGAGCGCAGGCAGCGGCCAGCATCGCCAGGGCGAGCAACAGGATGTGCAAGGGTGCGCGGTGGGGGTTCACGCGCTTATTGTACTAAAAGAGAGGAAAATGTGCGTAGGGAGTTGAGGTGGTTCGTTGGGAGCGCAACGATCCGCCCCGAACCTACCTTCTCCTCACTTGTCATCCTGAGCCTCGAAGAGGCGAAGGATCTACCCCTGGGTCAAAGATACCGCTGCGAGGAGGCTGCAAGGCTGACGTACCCCTGCCCGGCACCCGCGAAGTGCAGCAGAAGGGGCTGCGGGGCTCGCAAAGACAGGATGCCCTGCTCGGTCGGGGCTAAGCCCTGACCTGGGCGGTGTAGTGTCATCGCGAGCCTTGCATCGGAAGGCGTGGCGATCTACTCCTGGATAATGGGGCGTGTATTGGACAGGAAGGAGGGGGCAAGACAGCCCCAATCCGCTTCAGGCCTGGGCCTCGACCGCCTGTCCGCCCTGCTCCTTGCCCGTCGTGCCGAAGACCCAATCCCAGAACGGGGAGCTGACGCCGAACCGCGCGTCCGGCGTCTTGTAGTGGTGCTGCATGTGGTGGCGTTTGAGGGCTTTGGCCAGCCTCGAGCGCATCGGGAAGTGGTGCGTGGCGTAATGCGTCAGGTCGTAGACCAGGTAGCCGATCATGAAGCCTGCCATGACCGGCGCAATCCAGCCCGGCGCCCCGAGCAGAACCCCCAATACCAGGTAGAACAACGCGTAGAAGATCACGAACCCCGGGATACTGACCGGCAGCGGCATGACCAGGCGCGTCTTGACCTGCGGCTGGGCGTGGTGGATGCCGTGGAACAGGAAGAAGACCTTCTCCTGGCGCGGGGTTTTGGGCTGGTAGTGGAACAGGAAGCGGTGCAGGGTGTACTCGGCCAGCGTCCAGTTGAACAGGCCGGCCAGGGTGCCCAACGGGATGTGGGTTGGGAAGCCCTCAGCAGGAGCAGTCTGCACAGCCCGGGCGAGCAGGTAGAGCGCCAGGGGCAGCCAGACCACCACGATGGTCACCGGGCTGATGTGTGTGAAGAACTCCAGGAAATCGGAGTCGAACAGGCGAATGGGCTTCGCGTCGCGTCGGGTGTCTATGGGGTAATGGGTCATGAGGGCTTCTCCTAAGGATTTCTAAATGGACGCAACAAGAAACTGATAATCTCTTTCCCCTGAGCCTTGTCGATAAGAGCAGTGCGAGGGGCATGTGCCTATTGTACACAGGAATAGGAAAAGTTCAACGTGCAATGGTTGGTGATAGGGATAGTTAGCATATTTCCGTTTCGTGCAATAACCCTCTTGACTCCCGCCCCGAAATGTTGTATAATTCATACACGTTATATATACACTAACTAAGGCACGGCTGGCTTTCCCCACGGGGAGGGGGAGCCGGCAGCGCAAGCCGGTCGTGGGCGGCGACCGCTTCTTGTTTTATGCAAGAATGTGTTGATACAACACGTAGAAGGCAGATAAACCATGCTACGAGCACTCACCCACTCTGCAATCTTCGTCCGCTTCCCCTGGGGAGGCGGGCGTGATTGGCCTGGGGACATAGCGTTCCTCAGGACTTCTCCCGCGGCGCAGGCGCCTGCGCCCGGAGTTTCACCTTGTTCAAAGGAGGTGCACGGAAAGCCATCCGCACGGCAAAACACCCGGCGGCGCAACCGCCGGGAAGGGTAAGACCAATAAAAAAAACAAACAAAGGAGAAACAAGCATGGCCAAGAGAATCCAGGCCTTCACGGAGTTCGGCCCGCGCCTTGAGCCCGCCACCCCGTTGAGCGGCGAGGAGCTGATCGAACAGGTTACCGAAGGCTCGAACGAATCCCAGAGCTCGGTATTGGCGGTGCTGTCTGCACTGGACAGCACCATGGAACAGGCCCTCAAGGCCGGGCGCATCGTGCGGCTGCCCAACGGCACGCACTACCGCCCGATCGGCAAGCAGGACGGCACCATCAGGATCAAGGTGCGCGTCAACCCGATCGTCATCCGGGATGTGAACGACAACTTCCGCGGCAACTGGTACAACGCCGAGCATATCGGCAAGAGCACCGATGAGATCGTTGCCCTATGGAACGAGGCGCACCCGGAAGACCCGGTCGAAACCTAGGGTCAGATAAGGCTTAACCCCATCGGCTGGACCGGAGACTCCCATGGCAACCAGGATGAAGGGCGGGCGAGTTCGCAGCACGCACAGCGTGTCGCGCCCAAAGGCAGCGCTTCCCCAGAAAAATCCACGTGGATTCTCGCGAATCTTCGCTGTATTTTCCGGGGAATCCATAGCGATTCGCGCGAATTTCCAGTGGATATTTCGAAGAATCCACATGGATTCTGGCGACTCACCGGAGCCTTCCAGGCAGGTGCGGCCATCCGCACACCGTGGTTGAGGTGAGTCAAGGGTCCAGCCGGTTGGTAGTCCGAGACAACTGAATAGCGTACTTCGCCTCCCTGTGGCCGCACCCTCGCGGCCACAGGGCGTTTAATAGATGTCATCGCGAGCCTCCCGAAGGGACGCGCGGCGATCTACCCCTTAGGTATGAGTAGCTCGCAAAGTTCCTAAGGTGGATTGCTCACCTGCACTTCCTGAAGGACACCGGGACGGTGTGCAACGAACGCAGGTAGGTGCGAGTGTCGCCCTCCAGCTTGGTAGGGTTTGTAAGGACTAGGGTTTGTAAGGACTCAGGCAGGCTTTTCCTCGGCTGGTTTGGCAGGCACATGGATCACTTTTCGGGTCTTGTACTCAATGCCCTCCTTACGGGCGGCTTGCTTCATGCGCCGGATGTGCCTGCGCATTCCTTTGGAAGGTCGTTTTACCTTTGTTTTGCTTTTCTTGTTTTCCTTGTCAACCATCGCTTACCTCCTTATTTTGTCAACCATTCAGACTTTTAATGTTCAACCTTCTCTGTCAACTTTTGAAGCATGTCTCGCACAGCCAAGGCTGACTTGTCCTCGACGGCAAGGTTGTTGGCAATATCAGCAATTGCTGTATCATATTCGGCTTGAAACTCAATTGGAACTTTGCAATGTACTTCGTGTGTGAATTCCGACCAGGCGTTTTGAAGTTTTGTTCGAATCTGGATTTCGCAGATCATTCTATCCTCGACGACAGTGCGCCGCTTCTTGTGG
>CAZULT010000020.1:0-57365 GCA_964621295.1 uncultured Anaerolineaceae bacterium
ATCGATTATACGAGAGGTGTTTTTATTCCGTGTCCTGTTTTAGGGGTTCAGTTCATCACTGTGGTGGCTTTTTTTATTTTGAATATGCTACAATCAATTTGCATGATTTAGCAGGAGGCGCAAAATGGCTACAGTTCCTGATCTCAGGCCTTCCCCTATTGCAGGTACCTGGTATGAAGCAGACCCAGAGTCTTTGTCACATACAGTAAAGACCTACATGGATCAAGCCAGCCTTCCCGACCTGAACGGCGAGGTGATAGCTTTGGTCGCTCCACACGCCGGATTACGCTATTCCGGGCCAGTGGCAGGTTACGCTTTTGCTACCGTCCGGGGGCTGGCGTTCGACCTGGTTGCCATCGTCTCGCCCATGCATCACCCGTACCAGCAACCATTGCTTACGACCAGCCATGCGGCGTATGCCACGCCACTTGGGAATGTTCCCCTGGACCGCAAACTCGTCAACCAACTCGATCACATTTTACAGGCAGGTCACGGCGTAGGCCTGGCCTCCGTACCGTTCGACCCGGAGCATTCCCTTGAGATCGAACTCCCCTTTTTGCAAGTTGCCTTGGCTGAGGAATTCCATTTGCTGCCGATCATGATTCGCGCTCAAGACCCTGAGCTTTCACGCGCCCTGGGTCTTGCGCTCGCCAGAACGTTGGCCGGAAAGCGTACTTTGCTGGTTGCAAGCAGCGACCTTTCCCATTTCTATGAACATCAAACAGCTTTGAAATACGATCGTGTCATGCTGGATCAGCTCGAAGCGTTTTCACCGGAAGGTATCTTTGAAGTCGAGCAGAGCGGCAAAGGATTTGCGTGTGGGCATGCAGCTATAGCTGCAGTGTTGTGGGCGGCGCGCGAAATGGGCGCCGACCGGGTTAAAGTCCTTCACAGTGCCACCTCCGGGGATACCAGTGGCGATTACTCATCGGTTGTAGGGTATGCTGCCGCTGCGGTCTTGAAATCCAGCTAGGTTTACTCCTCTTCATTTCCAATAAAGTATTCCGTCGTAGCCTGACCGGGCTGGCTGATGCCTTCGCGCGAAAGCACTTTCATGAATGTCATTGTCAGGATCTTCAGATCCAGCCAGAAGGACCAATGGTCTACGTACCAGACGTCCAATCGGAACTTGTCCTGCCAGGTGAGGGCATTGCGTCCATTGATCTGGGCCCAACCGGTCAATCCCGGATACACGTCATGGCGCCGCATTTGTTCCGGGTTGTAGCGCTCCAGATATTCGGTCAACAACGGTCGCGGTCCCACCAGGCTCATCTCCCCGCGCAGGATATTGAAGAGTTCGGGCAACTCATCCAGGCTTAGGTTGCGCAGGAACCGTCCCAGGCTGGTCAGGCGGTTGGAATCCGGTAGCAGCATGTCACTTGAGTCTCGAGCGGTTGACATCGTCCGGAATTTTAGAATGGAAAAAGGATCCCCCTTGTATCCTGGCCTTATTTGCTGAAACAGGATCGGGCGGCCCAGCAAGAGCCTAACAGCCAATGCCGTCAGCACCATGACAGGTGAAGTGATCAGTACTGCCAGCAGGCAAAAAACCAGATCGAAAACACGCTTCGATCGCGGTAAACCTGGAGGAAACAGCATGACGTGATTCTATCAAACTTTGTGGTATATTCTGCTTGGGAGCCGAGATGAACGAACGTATATTGATCATTGAAGATGACCAGGCTATCCTTAAACTTTTACAGCGCGGTCTTGCGTACGAAGGATACACGGTCGACACTGCGACTGACGGCCGTACCGGGTTGATCCTGGCGCGCGACCATACTCCTGACCTGGTCATTCTGGATTGGATGCTTCCGGGAATGGACGGGCTGGATGTTTGCCATCGCCTGCGAACGGGCGGTTCGATTCCCATTTTAATGTTGACGGCCAAGGATACAATCCAGGATCGTGTTCAGGGTTTGGACGCCGGTGCGGACGATTACATGGTCAAGCCGTTCAATTTGGACGAGTTGTTGGCCCGCGTCCGCGCTTTACTCCGACGCACGTTACCCGAACGGGTGCCTGTGTTGAAATTTGCCGATCTTACGCTCGATACCGGCTCCCGGCAGGCCACACGCGGAGAACGCGTCATCTCCCTGACTGCCAAGGAGTATGAACTGCTGGAATTATTCATGCGCCATCCTAAACAAGTCATGACGCGCGAAGTCATCTTTGACCGGGTTTGGGGCTATGATTTTGGGGGAGAAAGCAATGTCCTGGAAGTGTACGTTCGCTATTTGCGGCAAAAGTTAGAATTAGACGGGGAGCCGCGTTTGCTGCATACTGTGCGTGGCGTCGGCTACGTTCTGCGAGAGAATTGACACTTCAGGCCGGGAAATCTTCCCGGCCTTATTGCTTGACATGTCCTTACGGGCCCGCTTAACTTTTCTGTATTCTTCGATGGTCACAGGGATCCTTTTGATATTTGGATCGGCCATCTATTTCCTGGTCAGCATTCTTCTATTTAACAATATCGACAATTTGCTAGCAACCACCGTTCGGGATATTGTGCGTGTGACCCGCGTTGACCCGGTTGGCAATATCAACGTGATTACCCTCCCATCACTGGACATGACCTCCAATGTATATATACAGGTTTGGGGTCGAGATGGGCATCTGATGACCACGTCTCCGGGAATCTCCCAGTTTACAGAGGCCCTGGATCCGGTCCATATGCTGGTGAATGAGCCCATTTACCATGAATCCAGGTTTCAGGGGGTGCATTTCCGCGTACTCAGTGTGCCACTCATCGTCGAGGAGCGCTCGGTTGGGACATTGCAAGCCGCCACCAGCTTGAACATGGTTGATACGGCCGGGCGAATCCTGCTTACGATCATGATCATTGTAGCTTTTCTCTCTGCGCTTCTGGCAGCCTATGGCTCATGGCTGGCTGTGGGGAGGGCGCTCTCTCCGCTTGACACAGTTACGGAGACAGCTTTGCAGATTAATCGCGCAGATGACCTTTCCAGGCGCATCCCATATGACGGTCCTAAGACGGATGAGATCGGAAGCCTGATCGAATCCTTCAACCAAACGCTGGAACGGTTGGAATTGCTTTTCACTTCCCAACAACGATTTCTGGCGGACGTCAGTCATGAACTGCGAACTCCGTTGACGGTGATCAAGGGCAATGTGGATTTGATGCGGCGCATGAAAGAGTTTGACGAAGAATCCCTGTCGAGCATCGATCAGGAAGCTGGAAGGTTAACGCGACTGGTTGGCGGTTTGCTGCTCCTGGCGCAGGCAGAGGCAGGAAATTTACCCCTCTCCATGAAGCCGGTGGAATTCGACTCGCTGGTATTAGAGGTTTTCCAGGAGATGAAGGTTCTGGCAGGAGAAAAGGTCAGACTCCATCTCACCGAAATCGACCAGATCCAGGTGAACGGTGATCGGGACCGCCTGAAGCAGGTCCTGTTGAATTTGATTGGTAATGCTATTCAATATACACCTGCACGAGGGGATATCTATATCAGTTTAGGTCGAGTCGGTGGACAGGCCAGGCTGATACTACGGGATACCGGAGCGGGCATTCCTGCCGAGGACTTGCCACACATCTTTGAGCGCTTTTACCGCGCAGAGAAGTCCAGGACCCGATCGCCTGCTACGGGCTTCGGATTGGGCCTGTCAATCGCCTCATGGATCGTGGACCAACACGGCGGTAAGATCGAAGCTGATTCACAGGAAGGTAAAGGAACAACTTTTTGCATTTGGTTGCCACTCTATAGATCTCAAAATACACCCCAAAACCATTCATGAACCTCTCAGGGTAGCCCGAGATGCTGATGGGCCTGATGGCATAAACTGGCACCATAGCGGCGATACCATTCATCGAGCATAAGACTGCTGCTGGCTCCCCGGCTGGCATCCTCATAGATCGGATTGCCATAGTAGACATAGCGGGTGGTTTCGGGCGACCAGGTCGCTTCATTGCGCTTTATAACCCCAATGCCACCATTGTAACCGGCTAATGCGAGGCGGGGATTGTTGCCGGCAGTCTCAAGTGCGCGTTTCAAATAATCCAATCCGCGTTGTGCGTTCGTATCAGGCAGGTAGGGGTCATCCCAGGGAGAAAAGTGGTATGGCATCACCTGGAAAAGACCTATCGCACCGGCGCTAGATCGGGCACGTGGGTCGCCACAAGATTCGATTTGCATGACGACCGCAGCCAGATTAGGATCCAATCCTACAGCGGTGGCCCATCGGACAATCGAAGCCCCCCATTTTTGCACCTCAGCAGTGAATATGGGCGCAAGTGAGTTGGTCACCGGGCTATTGTCCTGGCTTATGCCGGCCAGGCTGCCGGCGGAAGCTGCGGGCGGCAAGCCGCGCACTATGAAGGCTAGTAATACGCCCACCAGAAGAACCGCCAAGGGCGGCAGGAACAAACCGGACAGACAGCCGCTTTCTGGCACGGGGGCGGCTGTCTGTCTTTGGGAGGAGTAGGAAGTGCGAGCACGGGGCATAAGTCATGAATCTTTACGCGGGTTGTGTAACCCGGCTCGAGAACTAGGTAAGTTGAATTATTTGGCTGGTAAAGTCTTGACAAATTCTAAGGACAGGTCGATCCATTTCTGCATGTCGGCAGGCTTTTTATAACCGGTGGGAGCAACGGTGATCCAACCAGCCATGGGTTTCCCGGTGGGGCTGAAAAGATCTGTGCCTGGTTTCGAAAGTGCGTATTCGTAGTTCTGTAAACCTACCCGCACGATCAGGTCGTCACGCGTGACGCCTACTGTCATATTTCCGTTATACAGGAAGGCCACGCCACCAAACATCTTCTTTTCTACAAATTCACCCCTTGTCAGCAGGGTCTCAGATACTTTTTTCGCCAGGTCCTGATTGTAGACCATCGCTTTATTCAGGCCTCATAGCGGTCATTCGAGTTTTGCGGCCGCTTACCGAAGGACATATTCTGATAGGTAGGCTCAGGGCGGGAATAAACACCTTGAGGAGCAGGTTTTGGCGCGGGGCGGTATCCATTGACGGGCCGAGGCAGGCTGGAAGCCGACCTCAGTGATGCAGGAGCATTGCTGGCGATGGGACGACGTGAGGAGGCCTGCGCCCGGCTCCGACTAGGCCGATGATTGGCCTGGCTGAAAAGGCGATCTCCCGAAAGCGAAAACGTACCAATGATCAATACCCTGATCAGCCAGACCATAATGGCGACAAAGACCGGTACTGTTTTGGTGAGTGTGGTATTGCTTACGACCGAACCTGCCCCAAGGCTGGAGTGGTTGAGGATCGCGATCGAGACGCCCCACCAGGTGAGTGTAGCATTCATGGCGGCCGCCAGCAACCAGGCGCCAAACAAGTACCAGACCTCAGCGGGTTCTTCCTGGCCTTGTTCGGGAGTGAAAATACGTGCGATTCCAGCAAAATCTATGCCGCAAAAGGCAATGGAGAGAATGGTGGCCCAGCGAAATCCAGCGAATTTCAGCTCTCCGAGCACATCATTGAGTGCGTATTCAGTGGTACTGAAATTGAAGATTTCAAAGGCCAGCAAGGCACCCAGGATCATAACGCCCCAGGTAGCACCCCGGTTGAGGGGGCGGTTACGAAAGATGTTCGTCAGAGGGTTCCCAAGTCGTTGTGAACGGTATGTGCTCATTTCAACCTCCTAAGTTGAAAGGGAAGGATGTTTGCATTATAGAATAAATGTTCTATTCTTGTCAAGTGCCAATTCCCTAATTGCCTTCCGGTTTGAATGACCACTACTCAAAAATACGGTATAATTTCAGCCGCTCTAATTGGAGAGGTCGCGTAGTCTGGCCTAGCGCGCACGCCTGGAATGTGTGTAACCTGAAAGGGTTCGCGGGTTCGAATCCCGCCCTCTCCGCTAAAACGCCCCTTATCAAAGGGGCGTTTTTATTTCGTGACTTCATGACGGAGATGCCAGGCGAAGAAAGATCCCCACCGATACCCAACAAAGCATCTCTCGCCGTATGCGGCGAAAGATGCTTTGATACACTCCAACTGCTATTGATTGAGGCTGATCAGATAAGCAATGACGTCTGCGATCTGTTGTTGGGTAAGCGCCCCTTGGTCTCCCCAGGCTGGCATGGAGATGGAGGGGTTTGGTCCCGCCGGTGTCGAACCATGCTGGATGAACAGGTCAATATTACTGGCAAACGTCTTGTAGTCAGAACTCACCATGGTTGCGTCGATCGGGTTTAGGACCGGCACGGTTCCGTCTTCGGTACCGGGGTTGGGCACACCCTGTGCGCCCTGTGGGCCATGGCAGGGGATACAGTTGGTTTGGAAGATTTGTGTTCCGGAAGATGCATCGCCGGTCAGATTCACTGCCTCTCCGGGTCCGCCTGGATTGGAGGGACGGGCTATTTGATCGCCTTCATTTCCGGCTGCGACTGCGACCGGCGTGGGCGTTCCTGCTTCCGCCATGGCACCAGATGAGCCCTGGCCCTCTAACCCGGCGAAGAGCACCGGGCCTTCAGCCGGCAGGTCGGGAGGGCGACCCAGGGGTTCCGATTTCTTGACGTAGAGCACCTCGTATAGTTTGGATTGTTCCCAATTTCCCCCGCCAAGGATATCTTCACCTTTTGTATCCGGCGACTTTCGTAAGCTGCCCATCAGAATGCCCTCATAGCTGCTCAGGTCCAGCTGCGCCGAAGCAATCGTGAGGTCAGGTTGGTGGCAGGAAGCGCAGGCCAGTGCGCCTGGGTACCACAAGTTGCCTTCCACAAACAAGGGCAATACGTCATCGTTGAAATTGGCTTCACAGGTTTTGCCATCCGTATCGGTGAACGTGAACGGTATCGTATCCGCATATCCTGCAGAAACCCATGCGCCAAGCAGGTCCACAGCTGCAATGCGACAACGAGTGAAAGTGGGGCTTCCTACGGAAAAATCCGGCGCCGGGAGGGTTGCAGCTGCCAGGGTCGGGATGGGGGTGCCGGAGACAGCCGGCCGGCCACGCTGGCAGTTAAAGGAGAAGCCGCAGGCGGAGATATACACGATGCTTCCCCACACCGCCAGGACACCTACAAAGGCGAGGATCACGCCGTACATAAACTTGCGAAAATCATCCATTTCGAAGTACTCCTCCCCTATTGAGCCGATCTAAGTGTACGGATGTAATTGACCACGTCCCAGCGGTCGCGTACGGTCAGGTTCTCCACCATGGGAGGCATTTTCCCATTTACCCCATTTGTAATGGTCATGAACAAGGCGCCATCGCTCTTGCTCTGGGTGATGATGCTGGTCAGGTTAGCGGGCTTGTTCGCCAAAATGGCCGCTATTTGGCCATCCCCTTCACCAGACATACCATGGCACATGACGCAGTTGAGAGTAAAGAGGGTCGTGCCGCGCTCGACCGAAACCTCATCCGCGGGCACCGGATTGACCGGAGCGCCCATATTGGGAATCGAGGCAGGGCCATCCACTGGGATGGAGCGCGCCGGGACAGGCAAAGGGCTTTCCTGATTGTCAAAGGATGGCTGGATTTCCATAAAGGTTACCCAATCGATCTTGATAACGTCCATGGAGAACATGAGCAGGATACCGAAGAGCACGCCGACTGCCAGGAATACGACGAACAATTGCCTGAACAGTTTCATAACTGCTGCTCCTCCGCCAATTCAACCCTCTCGGCGCCCAGAGCGGTCATGGCTTTTGTAAACTTTTCTTCTTTATCAGCTGGGCAATGGTAAAGGATGCCGATCTTCCCGTCGCTGATCTCAGGCACGTATTCCATTGGGCGGTAGGAGGGAAAAGTGCTGTCCAGGAAGACGCCCAGGAAGGTTGAGATCAACAAACCCAGCATAGTCAACTCGAAGAGTATCACCACAGAAGGAGGCCCAGGGACGGTCGGTTGCCCGCCCACTGGGACAAAATACAAAAGTGGTGTGAATACCAGAAAGGTGCCTACCAGGAAACCGCCGCCGGCGCCGCCCAGGGCCAGACGGGGCACATTGGTCCACTGGCGCGGACGCCCAAGCATGGCCTCTGTTACTGGAACGCCTGAGATGACGTTCATGTTTTCATCTGAAAGGCCCAGGCTGCGCAATGTATCGATCGCATTGGCGGCCGGCTCAAGGTCGGGGAAAACTGCTAGCAGGGAAATTTGGTCAGCCATTGTACACCTCCTAATCCAGTTCGCTGACCGTCACGACGGTCTCGCGCCCAAATTTCTTGACGGAATGGGCCATCTGTCCCTCTTGGACTTCCCAGACTGGCACGAGTGGAATAAATTTCGAGGCCAGCATATAAAGCAGAATGAAGAAGGCCAGCGTTCCGATGCTCAGTGGAATTTCGATCCCTGGTTTGTAAAGGCGCCAGGTAAAAGGCTGGCGGTTAATGGTCAGCGAGATGGGGATGATGATGTAACGTTCGATATACATACCGACGTTAATCAAGAGACCCACAACGAAGACCACCCACGGGGTGGAACGCCATTTCTTGTTCCAGAGCACGAGCCAGGGAATGGCCACATTGACGATCAGCATCAGGAACCACATCCAGCCCATCGGGCCGGCTTCGTGCCAGTGTAGCAATTCCTTCGTCCACCTATCGCCTCCATACCATTGCACAATATAGTCGTTGAAAAAGAAATAAGCCCAGGTCATGGAGATGATCAGCATCAGTTTGCCGATGGCATCGAAATGCTCGGGCCGTATGAAGTACTTCATATTCTTCATTGTGGCGCGGACTATGGCCAGCACCATGATAACCGCGCCCATCCCGGAGTGCAGCGCGCCCACCACGAAGTAAGGGCCAAAGATGGTTGAGGACCAGCCTGGGCGCGTCGCCGCGGCGAAATCCCACGCAACGATCGTGTGGACCGAAAACATGACAGGTATGATGGCAAAGGCGAAAATACTCATTGCGGTGCGCAGGTGCGTCCACTCGCCCTCGGTGCCGCGAAAACCGAGCGCCAGGATTTTGTAGGCGTTCTTGCGCCAGCCGGTGGAACGGTCGCGCGCCATGGCCATATCGGGAATCAGCGGCAGGAACAGGTACATGGTGGATGCCAGCAGATAGGTCGTGATGGCCAGCAAGTCCCATGAGAGCGGTGAATGGAAGTTCGGCCATAATTGCCGCTCGTTCGGGTAAGGAAACAGCCAGTATGCCAGCCAGACACGTCCCATGTGCATGAAGATACTGAAGCCGGCCTGTACCAGCCCGAAGGTCGTCATCAGCTCAGCCGCTCGGGTGAAAGGCCGGCGGAACTCTGCCTTGAAGACACGCAGGATGGCCGAGATGAAGGTCCCGGCGTGGCTGATGCCGATCCAGAAAACAGTGTTGACCAGAAAAATGCCCCAATAGGACGGGCGGTTGACGCCGGCCACTCCCAGGCCTTCAGCGATCAAATATCCCCAGGCGCCGAATAAACCTATCAGCACGATGCCTCCCAGCAGAACCGCCATTACCCAGAATTTCCATGAGGTGGTGTGCATGGCTTCCATCACCATGGCGTTCATCTCGCCGCGTGGTTTTGGGTCGAGCATCAAGTGCTGTTCGCGAAGTCGTTCTTCGTGTGACAGTTCCAAATGTTGTGAAGTCGCGGCCATGCTGCTACTCTCCCTTGAGATAGGTCACACGCGGCAGTGTGCCAAGTTCTTCCAGCAAATGCACGCCGCGCCGCTGACGAGACAACTGGCTGACACGGCTGTCTGGATCATCTAGGCGCCCAAAGACAATGGCGTCCGCCGGGCAGGCCTGGGCGCAGGCAGGAGCAAACTCACCGTCCAGAATTTCACGTCCTTCCGCTTTGGCGGCGTCCTCTGCGCGATGGATCCTTTGCAGGCAGAACGTGCATTTCTCCATCACGCCCCGGCGCCGTACAGTAACGTCCGGGTTGAACTGGTTGTTCAGCGGTGTGGGACGCTCGTAATCGCGCCAGTTGAAGACCCGCGCCTGGTAGGGGCAGTTATTACCGCAATAGCGCGTTCCCACGCAGCGGTTGTAGACCTGGAGATTCAAGTCTTCCGACGGGCTGTGCACAGCAGCGAACACCGGGCAGACCGGCTCACAAGGCGCATTGTGGCAATGCTGGCATAGTTTCGGCTGGAAGGAAGTCATCTTGACCTCCGGGTATTCGCCCTCCCAGAAGCGCTCGACGCGTATCCATTGCAAGGAGCGGCCATAGCCAGCATCCTCCTCACCGACGAAGGCAATATTGTTCTCCATGGCACAGGCTGCCACACAGGCCTGGCAGCCGGTACACAGGTCCTGGTCGATGACCATGCCCCACTTCCCCTGCGCTTCTTCTACCAGCGCCCCTTTTGCGCCCTTCTCGTTTAAGTCTAAAATATTCATCGCTTCGCTCCTACTCTTCCAGTCCTTCACCGTAGACGCCAATCTTGCTTTCCAGGCGGGACAGTTCGCGTTTCACGCCGGTTTTTTCGATCCTGACTTTCATGCTTGCAAAAGCCATATCGCCGGCGTCATTGAAGATCGCTCCCAGCAGGTCAGCAGGATTGGCACCGCGCCCCTCCGCGTACCGGCCGTAGGCGCTGTGTCCCTGCCCGAAGGGGATGGCAATCGTATCGGGACGAATAGCCGGGTACAGGTACGCAGAAACCTCGATTTCACCGGCTTCTGACACGATCCTGACGACATCATCGTTCTCTATGCCCAGTTCATGCGCTGTTTCAGTGTTGATCTCCACCCACGTGTTCCACATGACCGTAGTGGTCGGGTCGGGGATCTCCTGCAGCCAGGGTTTGTTGGCGCCGGCTTCTCCCAACACCGGTGAGACATAGGGCATCAGATTAAACTCGCCCTCACCTGTGTAAGCAGGCGCGGGTACATCGAGCGGTCCTGACAGCGCATCTGCGCTGGGTGTAACAAGGCTGTTTGTTTTTTTCCACCAACCGCCGAATTGCTGGAAATAGGCCGCAAAAGAGTTGATCTCGCCCGCATTGAAATTACCCGCCTTAGACTCCACCAACGGGAGCAGTTTCTCCTGAATGTACGCCACTTCATCGGGGAAGGGCAGAGCTTCAGACAGCTTTCCGCCGGCTTTGGCGGCAGCCGTGAGCAGTACGTCGGCAGTTGCGCGCGTGTTGTAAAAAGGCACGACCACCGGTTGAGCGCCTGAAAGGGATGGTTGGTTTGTTCCGGTCGCCACACGCTGGTAGCCCCAACCTTCCAAGCCGTGGTGGTCAGGCAAGACGTAATCGGCTTGCATGGCCGTTTCGTCTGGGAAGGTTGAGAAGGAGATCACCAGGGGCACGCTTTTCAATGCATTCTCGAAGCCCAACGCCTTTGGCAGCTCAAAGACCGGGTTACCTCCATGTACGAACAGGACCTTCACTCCACCCGACTGCATCCTGTCGACGAAGGCTGCCATTTCCTGCAGGTTTGCCGGCCGGTGGTCCCCGTCTTCAAGAGGGGCGCGGGGTGAGAGGAATACTCCACCTGGCTGGCCGTAGTTTCCGGCCAGCGCGTCGAGCGCCAGCACGGCTTTGGCTGTCTCAAGTCCGTTGCTGTGCCCTAACGCTGCCCCGCCGGGGATGGCCAGCGGGCGGGCGGCAGCGGCGAAAAGACTCGCCAGTCCTGTAAGTCTCTCTTCGGATACCCCTGAAGCCTCGGCGATGGCAGCCACGTCTACATCGGCGAAGGGACGCGGGACGACCGTCCCTCTGGCCTCTGCGACCAACCGGCCGAGGGCCAGCGCGACCAGGCCTTCGGTTCCCGGGCGCACCGGGACCCACTCATCCGCTTTGGCACCCGTCTGGGACATGCGCGCTTCGAACTGCACCAGATAACCCCGGTGGTCCTGCTTGCGCATGGCTGAAAAGCCGCGAGTGTAGGCGACCGGCGAGAGCCATGTTTCAAGGAAGTTTGCGCCGAACGAAAATGTCACTTCGGCATTCGCCAGGTCGAAGTACGGCAGCCCGGTTCCACCGAGCATAGCCTCGGCCGCGGCCGATAGGGTTGCGCGCGCATCGAAAGCGCCCAACGCCCCATATCGCACCGGGGGGGGTGCGCCGATCGCCTGCGTCAGATCGGAGATCAGGTCGAAGAGGTGGTCGGGCGCCATCCCTAACAGAAAGGCTACGCCGGCCGGGTCGCTATCCTGGAGCGCACTTGCGACCACGTCAATGGCAGTCTCCCACTCGATAGGTGTGAAGTCGCGCGAACCGCGCGCGTTTTGTTGGAGCGGGTCCGTCACTCGATCGGGGTTGTACAGGCCGTGGAGCGTGGCCTGCCCGCGGGCGCAGGTCTTCCCCAGGTTGACGGGGTGATTTGGGTTTCCCTCGATCTTGATCGCGCGCCCCTGAAAGGTGCGCACTACCAGCCCGCAGGCTGCCGGGCACTCGCGACAGGTCGTCGCAAAATACGTGCTTTCGCCAGTGAAGGTGTATTCCGGCATTTCGGTGTACGGTTCCCTTCTGACGATGCGCGATGCCGGTCCGCAACCGGTCAACACAGCACTGGTGGCTGCCCCTGCGCCGGCCAGCTTGAGAAAATCACGCCGGGAAATCTTTTTACTCATAATCCTTCCTTATTTACCTGAGTTGCATACAGATCATCGCTGAAGGCGAACTGGTCATCTGCAAAGAATATAGGCGCGCATGCCTGTGTTTGGGCATGCTGCGCTAATAATGACAGGTTCCGCAATCGAGCAGTTTGGTGCGCTTCTCGGGATCATCTTGCGTCTTCTCGCGGTGACAGTTCAAACACCACCCCATGTTCATGACCTGTGGATTCTCGGCAATCGTCACTTTGGTCATATCACCGTGGCAGGTCTCGCAGTTCACACCGGCGGCAATATGCGGGCGGTGGTTGAAGTGCACAAAATCGGGGACGATCGCTACCGGGATCCATTCAATAGGCTCATTTGCTTCCACCGCCTGTACGAGAGGCTTTAAGAGCACGCTGGTCTTGGTGATTTCCATTTGTTGGTGACAGCCCCAGCATTTGGTCTGTGAAGGCAGTCCCGCTGCCGGCCCACGTGCTGCGCTTGGATGGCAGTACAGGCATTGGATGCCGAAAGCCACGTGCCGGTTGTGAGGAAATTGAATGGGTTGCTCAGGCGATGTTTGCGTCAGACTAATGCCCCACACCGCAAGGCTCAGGATCGCCAAGCCGGCGATCGCCAAGCCGATTCTTCCGAGAGGGGAAAGCAACCCGCTTAACAATGATTTGATCATGAATGCTCCTGGATTGGACTACCCTGCGGGCTTTATGGTTAATTGATCGTTCAATTGTGATCTCAAAATTCAGTTCCTGCGCCTCAACGCAGCGACGACCACCACACCGATCAGAACCAGAACGGTCAGGAACAGCAAAGCGCTGCCAAAAGTGGCCAGGAAGGCTCCAATGCCGGTCAGAATACCACTCCAGAGATTGGTTGCGCCGCCGATGAATTCGCTTGGACTGGACTCCTGGCTGGCTCCCGTGACTTCACTGGTTTCTTTACCTCGTTCAAGGGTTTGTGCGTACATAAGCACATCCCGGCCATCCGCGGGGGTCCATCCCAGGGCGTAGCCCACAGGCATCTCGGTCCCTGCCACGCCAAAGCGGGTGCGGTGCAGGAACCGGAAGGGGTCGCGGTTGGCTACGTCGCCCAGCGTTTCATTCACTCCTTCTGTTCGGAACACGATCAGGGTGCCCTGCTCACCGTGGCATTCCGCGCAGGTTGTATTGTACAATTCTTGCCCGTGGGAGAGCTTCCCATCGATAACCTTTAATGAGAACGAATCGATATACGCTGAATCGTCGATCAGGCCCTCTTGTAGGAAGACGGCCAGTTGCCTGTTCGCATTCGCATCCAGGTAAGCAGAAAAATCGTGAGCCGGATCGTTCTTCCCTTGCAAGTGAGCCAGGACATCCGCCTCGGTCATATCCGCCATAGCGAGGATCAGACTGGGAAAGCCGGTGTAGTGGGAACCGGACGCGTAGGCGCCCTGCGCGCCTTTGTAATCCCAGCCATGGCATTCCGAGCAGCGCCAGGTCTCAGCCCCCGACCGGGTGTTGGTGGATTGGCGGCTCCAGATTGGCATGTCGCCTTGAGGTGGGGGTTGGTTCAACGCAGCATACCATTTGTCGTAGAGTTGGGCGCCAGCCACCAGGTCGGGTTCCGGCCCCTGAAATCCGCGTGCAAAAGCAATACTCGTCCCGATTGACATCAAGACGAGCAGGTTGAGCGTGAAAGGTAAAAGGCGTTTCATGTGGTACTACTCCTCATGCGCCAGCAGGTCGACCCCACCGTAACGCAAAAATTATAACGCAAAACCGTTCGTAAGTATATGAAATCAGGTCTGAATTACCTAAATGATGGCCATGTTATACTATCCCTTGAACAAGGTGACCATGCGAATGCCCGCTCTCTTTTCTCGTCAAACCCTCTGGGTGATCCTGGGGTTGGCTCTTGGATTTTCCAGTCTTGCCATCGCTCCCCACACACCTTTGGCGCAATCAGCCACAACCACACCGGTATTGGCCACACAAGCGATCGAGACTACGTTCGAAACGCAACAAGATCTTGGTTCGACGGATGGGATCGTCTTCCTGGCAGTAGTAATCGTGCTGATTGTGGTTTTGCCGATCTTGCTCAGAAGAAGCACCTGGTCGCAGCTCCCTCAAAGAAAAAAAGAACCACATAAGGGCGCGTGATTTTTCTTATTGCATCCCGGTCGGAAGTGCTCCTGATAGACTTTTCGATCAGCGGTTTGCCGTCCCCGCGCGCAGCCACTTACCTTGATCCTCTTTGCTCCAGTAGCAGTGTTATAGTATAATTGACTAGGCAGACTTGGCTGAGAAGCAGGCTATCTCAGATTTAGAACATTGAGGAGTGTGGAGCGCAGACCTTGCCGTTTCGTTCATTCTGTTGACCGCTTTAGAAGATGTTCCTCGGCCGAGTTTGTGTGGGCGCCGAGTTTTTTTATGGCAGGATTTCTTCTTATGGAAGGAGGTGAAGAATTTGGCTATCGTAACACTGCGATCAGGTGAATCTCAGGATCAGTTGCTCAAGCGCTTTCGCAAGAAAGTGGTCAAGAGCGGTGTCCTGAGCACTGTCCGTCGTAAACGCTGGTTCGTTTCCAAGAGCGAACAACGGCGTATGGAAAGGAAGAAATCTGCACGACGTATAAAAAGGCGGCAGAACACGCGAGATAACGATTGATGTAAAGTAGGAGGCTTGCATGGCGAAAGATGATGGAAAAATTAAGGTTGAAGGGACGGTCATAGAAGCTTTACCCGGGACCCAGTTCCGTGTCAAGTTGGACAACGGGCACGAAGTGCTGGCGTATTTATCCGGGAAGATGCGGAAGTATTACATCCGCATTTTGTTAGGCGACCGGGTAGCAGTTGAGATGTCCCCTTACGATCTAGCACGTGGCAGGATCACGTTCCGCTACCGGAAACAAGCTCCTGCGCCAGTAGACGAATAGGCCTCCGCCAGGAATTATCAAACAGCCCCCGTTGGTGCGGGGGCTGTCTTATTGTTGGGGCTGTGACTAAGGCAAATCCTTGAATGAATTGAGAATGCGAATGTAGTTGGCTCGCTCGATGGCGGCGGGCTCGTTCACAGACTGCTGGCTCATGCTGCCCTGCATTTGTTTGATGGATTTGTATTCATGTTCAACCATCCATGCGTTCAGGTCTTTCAATACCTCCGAGAGACGCTCGTAGCCGTCCTGGAGGATCATGGAAGCCGTCATGGCGACTTTGGCGCCAGCCATCATGGCCTTCAGCACGTCCTGCGCGGAATGTACTCCGCTTGTCAATGCCAGGTCAGCCGATACTTTGCCGTGCAGGATTGAAATCCAACGCAACGGCAGGAGCAGGTCCTCTGAATCGCTCAAACGCAGCGTGCGGACCACTTCCAACTCGTCCAGGTCGAAGTCCGGCTGGTAGAAGCGGTTGAAAAGCACCAGGCCATCCGCTCCAGCCGCCGCAAGCCGACCGGCAAAATTGGGCAGGGAGGTGATGAACGGACTCAGCTTGACCGCCAGAGGGATGGTGATGGCTGTTTTGACTTCTGCGACCAGGCCGACATACGTATCCTCGAGTTCCTGACCTGTCAGATCCGGATCTCCAGAAAGGTAATACATGTTCAGTTCCAGTGCGTCCGCCCCGGCGTCCTGCATGAAACGCGCATAGCGTACCCAGCCGCCCTTCGAAACCCCATTTAAACTTCCGATCACCGGCACGCTCACTGCGGCCTTAATGGCGGAAAGGTGGTCCAGATATTTATCCGGCCCCATGTGGTACGTGCCGAGATCAGGCAGGTAGGTCTGGGCTTCGGCAAAGGAGTCTGTCAGGCGGGTCAGGTAATGATCCAACTCCAGACTTTCGTGGATGATCTGCTCTTCGAAGAGCGAATACATCACGATGGCGCCTGCACCGGCTTCCTCGAGGCGCTGCGCGCCCTCGATCTTCTTTGTGAGAGGCGAGGCTGAAGCCACAAGGGGGTTCTTCAGCGTAAGGCCAAGATAAGTAGTGGAAAGGTCCGTCATTGCAATCTCCTAGCCCTGGTCGGTCGGGTTTTTTCCGTTACCGCCGTCGTAATGCATGGCGGCCATTTGCTGGTAGTGCGTCCAGCGCGAAGCGACATCCTGCTTGGCCTCTTTCAGCAGTAGCTCGGCCCTGGCCTCGTCGCTCTGCACCAGCATGCGGTAGCGGGTCTCATTATAAATATAGTCTTCCAGACGCGTGGTGGGTTCCTTCGAGTCGATCATCAAAGGATTCTGCCCTGCTTCTGCCAGGCGTGGATCAAAGCGGTATACCGGCCATGCGCCGGAGGTCACGGCCAGTTTTTGCTGGTCAAGCCCTTTGGCCATATCAAAGCCATGTGCGATGCAGTGGCTATAGGCGATGATGAGCGATGGCCCATCGTAGGACTCGGCTTCCAGGAAGGCGCGCAGGGTTTGCTGGTCGTTGAAGCCCATGGCCACACGCGCCACGTAGACGTAGCCGTAGGCCATGGCGATCAGGCCCAGATCCTTCTTGGGGAGGCCTTTACCGCTCATTGCAAATTTGGCCACGGCGCCGAGCGGAGTGGCTTTGGAGGCCTGGCCGCCGGTGTTGGAGTAGACTTCTGTATCGAGTACCAGCACGTTGACGTTCCTACCTGAAGCCAGTACGTGGTCCAGACCGCCGTAACCGATGTCATAAGCCCACCCGTCACCACCGATGATCCAGATGGATTTTTTGACTAGATGATCGGCCAGGCTGAGCAAGTCTTTCGCACGCGGATCGGTGGCTTTGGCGAGCTTCTTCTTGAGTTGCTCCACACGCTTCCGCTGCTCGGCGATGCCGGCTTCATCACTCTGGTCGGCGTTGAGCAAATCCTGCGCCAACGACTGCCCCAATTCTTTTTTGAATTTGAGTACCAGCTCGCGAGCATATTCCTGTTGTTTGTCCAGCGTCAGGCGCATCCCCAGACCGAACTCGGCGTTGTCCTCGAAGAGCGAGTTGGACCAGGCCGGGCCGCGCCCGTTCACGTCTTTGGCCCAGGGTGTGGTGGGCAGGTTCCCGCCGTAGATCGATGAGCATCCGGTGGCGTTGGCGACGATGCTGCGGTCACCAAACAACTGCGAAACCAGTTTGACGTAGGGGGTTTCACCGCAACCGGCGCAGGCTCCTGAGAATTCGAACAATGGCCGCAGCAGTTGCGAGTTCTTGATGGTCTTTGGGTTGACCAGAGTGCGGTCCAGGTCGGGGATGGACAGGAAGAAGTCCCAGTTCACCTCTTCAGTTTCTCGTAGGGGCGGTTGGGAGGCCATATTGATAGCCTTGCGCCCTGACTGGCTTTTGTCCTTGGCCGGGCACGCTTCCACGCACAGTGTGCAGCCGGTGCAATCCTCCGGCGCTATCTGCACGGTGTAGGCCATCCCCTCCTTGAATTCCTTGAACTTGGAGGGCATGTGCTTGAAGGTCTTGGGCGCATTCTTGAGTAATTTTTCGTCGTAGACCTTGTGGCGAATGACCGCGTGTGGGCATACAAAGACGCATTTTCCGCACTGAATACATAGATCGGGCTCCCAGACCGGGATCTCGAGCGCCAGGTTACGCTTCTCCCATTGGGTGGTGGCTGAAGGGAAGGTGCCGTCTACCGGCATGGCGCTGACGGGCACGCTGTCGCCCTTGTGGGCGATCATCGGACCCAGTACCTCTCGCACGAATTCAGGAGCTGCTTCCGGTACCGGAGCGCGGCGCACCATCGAGGAGGTGATCTTCTCAGGCACCTTGACCTCGAAGAGGTTCTCGAGGGTGCTGTCGACCGCAGCATAATTCTGTTTCACGACCGCCTCGCCACGTTTGCCGTAGGTCTTCTTAATGGCTTTCTTGATCTGCTCGATGGCCTGCTCGCGCGGCAGCACACCACTGATGGCAAAAAAGGCGGTCTGCATGATGGTGTTCACGCGCTGGCCCATACCCGTCTTTTCGGCGACTTCGTAACCGTTGATGACGTAGAATTTGAGCCTCTTCTGGATAATGGTTTCCTGCACTTCGCGTGGTAATTTGTCCCACACTTCCTCCGGTCCATGCAGGCTGTTGAGCAGGAAGACCGCGCCAGGTTGGGCATAGTTGAGCATATCGAAGCGCTCTAAAAAGGTGTACTGGTGGCAGGCCACAAAGTTGGCCTGGTCCGTCTCGATCAAATAGGGAGCCAGGATGGGCTTGGGTCCGAAACGCAGGTGTGAGATGGTCATCTGCCCGGATTTCTTGGAGTCGTACACGAAATAACCCTGGGCGTAGTTGTCGGTCTCCACGCCGATGATCTTGATCGAGTTCTTGTTGGCGCCCACCGTGCCGTCCGAGCCCAGTCCGAAGAACACGCAGCGTATGGTTTCGGGGCTCTCGATCGAGAAGGTCGGATCGTATTCAAGGCTGGTGTGGCCGACGTCGTCATTGATACCGACCGTGAAGTGGTTCTTGGGCGCTGCCTTGGTCAACTCGTCCAACACGGCTTTGACCATGGCCGGGGTGAATTCTTTCGACGACAGGCCGTAGCGCCCGCCGATGACCTTGATGTACGAACGGCCGGCTTCGACCAGCGCGTTGACCACGTCCATGTAGAGCGGTTCACCACCTGAACCCGGCTCCTTGGTGCGGTCGAGCACGACCAGGGCTTTGGTGGACTTGGGTAGAGCAGCCACGAACACATCGTTGGCAAAGGGGCGGTACAACCGAACGCGCAGTGCGCCGACCTTTTCACCCTGCTCTGCCAGGTACCTGACGGTCGCTTCGGCGGTCTCGCCGCCGGATCCCATCAGGATCACCACGCGCTCGGCCTGCGGGTGTCCGCTGTATTGGAATAACTCGTACTTTCGTCCAGTCACCTTGGCAAATTTGTCCATGGCATCCTGGACGATGCCCGGTGCGGCCGCATAGAAAGGATTAACCGTTTCGCGACCCTGGAAGAACACGTCCGGGTTTTGCGCCGTCCCGCGTACCACCGGCCGGTCGGGGCTGAGCCCCCGGGCGCGGTGCGCCCGGACGAGCTCATCGTCCATCAGAGCCGCCAAATCTTCGTCGGTCAACTGCACGATCTTGGTCACTTCATGGGAGGTGCGGAAGCCGTCGAAGAAATGGACGAAGGGCACGCGCGCTTCCAGGGTTGCGGCCTGTGCGATCGCGGCGAAATCGTGAGCTTCCTGTACGCCCCCGGAGGAGAGCATCCCCCAACCGGTCTGGCGTACCGACATCACGTCGGAATGATCACCGAAGATCGAGAGTGCCTGGGCGGCAATGGAACGCGCTGCCACGTGGAACACGGTGGAGGTCAGTTCGCCGGCGATTTTGTACATATTGGGGATCATCAATAACAATCCCTGGCTGGCGGTGAAGGTGGTGGTCAACGAGCCTGCCTGCAGGGCGCCGTGCACGGCTCCCGCAGCACCACCTTCGGATTGCATCTCGATCACCAGGGGAATGGTGCCCCAGATGTTCTTCTTTCCCTTTACAGACCATTCGTCTGCAAATTCACCCATATTCGAGGAAGGGGTGATGGGATAGATGGCAATCACTTCATTCAATCGATGGGCAGTCGAAGCCGTCGCCTCGTTGCCGTCAATGGTAACGATAGGTCGTTTCATACCGAACTCCTTTAGTAAGTCAGGCGCTTTGGCCTGGAAAATCCCCAAACGTGAATTTTAACACAAGAAGCAGTCCCTTGACGGGTCTGTATTAGTGTAGTCCCTGCGACTTGAATTTGTTAGTTATTAAAGGCCTGATTCATCCTGCGAGTTGTCATATATCGGACAATTCTTGTATTAATCGAAAACCCGCCCCAACAGGGGCGGGCCTCAGGTTACAGTTGGTCTGCGAGCTGCGGACGGGCGAGCAGCAGCGCCGCCAGAGATTTGGCATCCGGCACCTCGCCGCGCTCTGCGCGTTGGTAGGCCTCTCGGAGCGGGATGGCCTCCAGGCTAAGGAATTCGTCCTCATCCGCTTGCAAGGGGTCATGGCGCAGGTCTGTGGCCAGGTAAACCACCATGAATTCGGTCGAGTACCCGGGCGCCAGGTAGAATTCGCCCAGCCGCTTCAGCTTTCCGGCTGCAAATCCGGTCTCCTCGCGGATCTCTCTCGCGGCGCAGTGCTCCGGGGGTTCTCCAGGATCGTCCAGGGTGCCGGCCGGCAGTTCAAGCAGTTCACCACCGGTGGCGTGGCGGTACTGGCGGACGAACAGCAACTCTCCACGTTCGTTGAGAGGCATGATCACCACGGAACCATGGTGCTCGATGATGTCGAATTTGGTGATGCGCTTATCCGGGGTTTTTAGGGTATCCCTTCGGATGGTAAAAGCGCGTCCCTTCAACAGGATTTCGGTATCCAGCAATTCGAAGGACATATTTACTCCCAGAAAAAAGCCCAAGCGATCTACTCGCTTGGGCCATTGCAGACCGAATGGGGTGCTAGGGGATGGTCAATTGCTGCCCGACGGTTAACGCGGCCGTGAGCGGCAGGTTGTTGGCCTGGGAGATGGCCGCAGGGTCTACGTCCCCGTAATAACAGGCCACCCCATAAAGGGTTTCACTGGTTTTATCCACCGTGTAGGTGTCAGGATGGTTGTGCAGGGAGCGGTCGCCGGGCCAGGGGTTCCCTGTCTGGGGGATCTTGAGCGTCAGGCCCGGGATGAAGATATCACCGCTCTGCAAACCGTTCAGGGCGATCAATTCATCCGGGTTGAGGTTGTAGCGGCGGGCAATGCAGTACGGCCACTCGCCTTTTTGCAGGGTATAGTTTGCAGGCCGGTTGACGGTGGTGGTCGGAAGTGCCTGAGTCGCCGTGGGAGTTGTATTACCGAGCGTAGGAGTGGCCGAGGCGACTGCTGTAGTGCCGTCAGAGGTGACGCTGGGAGTGATGTTGGGATCCGGCGTGTTCGTCGGCCCTTCCTCCTGGGTGGCGGGCGGCGTACCGGCTGTAAGGGCGATCGAGGTTGCTGCCAGGGCCGTACCGGTCGATAACTCTTCCACCATGGCCATGGGATTGTCAGAGGTGGGGAAAGGAGAGACGAAAAAATTGGTCGGCAGTTGGGTGGGGGTGTTCAATGACACTTGCGCGGACGGAAACGGTCGGTCGCAGGCGGTAAAGGTGAGGGCCGCGATCGCCAGGATACTGATGAGAATCAATCTGCGGTTCCGGTAAGACATTGGCATCTCCTCGCTCGTATGTTCGATCCTTTATATCAGTTGGATAGTAGCACAACCCGTTTAAAGCGTCAAGACGCTGCGGATAGTCAAATCGTCCTGCCTTTCATGGCGCGCACTGGAAGGTTTCAAGCAGTTCCGCCGCCAGGGCGTCGATTTCTGAATTTGCCCCAAGATTCGCCCGAATGCGCCCCCAGGTATAGCAAAGTCCCTTGCGTGGGCGCGAATCATCCCGGAAGGCCTGCAGCGAGAGCTCCCTGGCGGATGCCAGATCCCCGGTGATGACATCGGCCTCGATGAACGGCAGCCACTCCAGCGCATCGCCGGGAACCAGTCCCTGCGAACGAGCAGCTTGCCCAAGGCTGGCCACGCGCGCCCAATCCGTTTGCTGGCGCGCCAGTTCGGCTTTGGTGTAGTAGTAGCACCAGTTGTGGGGCGGTTCATTTCCGAAGAGTTCGCGCGGCAATGAAGGAGGCTGCGCCTCTGTCAGGATCAGGTCGGGGTTTGAAAGCGGGATGGCCTCCCGCAGGAAGCGCGGCTGGCGGTCGTAGGTGTCGCCGCCCGTGTACACGGGGTCCAGCACGTGCAGGCAGGCGTTGGGCGGCACCAGGATCGTCACGACCTGCGAGGTGGACCCGTTGAACGCGACCGTGCGATAGTCGAACGATATGGGCTGCCCGGGTTCCAGGGCGGGCAGGGAGACGCGGTCGAGGCGCGTGCGCGTGTAAAGCAGGGCGTAGGGCAGGTCGCCGCTCTGATACTCAGGCGCGTAGATCCAGTTGAGAGGGGCGGTCAGGCCCATGTCTGTTTCGTAGTGCAGCGGCAACTCGTGCGTCAACAGCACCGTGCCGGGCTGCAGGCCCGGCATACGCCAGGTCAGTTGCCAGAAGATCTCCCGCTGGCGCGCCCAATCACGGCGAAATTCGTTGGCGCTGTAGAATTGCCCGCTGATCCCGATCGCCACGACCAGGGCAAGCGCGTAGTGCCTCCAGCGGCGCTTGCCGAGGGCAAGGTCCAGCAGGCCGGCCATGAACAGGCTGCCCCCCACCATCATGGAGACTGTGAAGCGGTCGTTGATAGAACCCAGGGTGAGCGGCAGACCGGCCGCCCAGGAGGGCAGGCGCCCAAGCAGGATGCCGGCCAGCCCGATCAGCAGGGCCTGCCTGGCCCAACGGTTGCGGCTTTCATTTTCCGGCAACTCCAGGCGATGAAAGTAAAGCGAAAGCAGGGCAAAGACGACCGCCAGCACGATCAGCGCCAGCAGGGTGGAGGGATTGCTGAGCGTACCTGCCGCCAGAACCAGGAACCGCCCCCAGGCATACAGCCCGATCTGCCAGAGCGCAGCGGCCATAGCGGACAGGAAATTCCAGAGCAGGGTAGCCGGAGAATCACCCAGGTTCCCTGCCGCAGATACCTGGTAGGAGGCATACGCGCCGAAGCGGTAGTAGTAGACCAACCAGAGCCCATTGCAGGCCCACACCAACAGGTAGGGCGTCCACAGGCGCAGGGCCTGTTTCGCACGCGGCCAGAAACCCTGCAGTTCTTCAGAGACCAGCGCCCCCAGCAGCAGCAGGCGCAGAGGTTCCTGTGTGGCAAAATATTCAGTCGGGAAAACACCCAGCATCAGGCTCAACAGTGCCAAGGCCGTCAGGAGGCGAAATTTCCCGGGGGTGCGCACTGCCGTGGCCGTCAGCCCGAAGGAAAGCAGGTAGAAGAGGAAGGGGATCCATTCCTGGTTGAGATGCGTGAGCGCTGCCCAGTGCTGGCTGTAGCCCGGGAAGACCAGGAACAACAATCCGGCGGCCAGCGTCCCGCGCGGCGCCCGGGGCCAGACCGTCTGGAAGGTCCACCAGGCTGCCAGTCCCATGGCAAAGCGCACCAGCAGCGCCGCGCCTTGCCAGACGAGCGGGTCCGGCGGCAACAGGCTGGTGGTGGCGTAGAAAATCGGGCCCAGGAAGGGCCGGAAAGGTGCAAAGGCCGGCAGGAATTCAGACGGTCCCAGGAACTTTGCGATCCAGGCGAACGGCCAGTCATCCCAGTAGAAGCCGGTCCACGGCAGCATCAGGCCGTAGGCCAGTAAAGTCGTCAGCAGGAAGGCGAGCGGAATGGTCTTCGGGGAGAAGCGTAGGCGCGGCATTCAGGAATTTTCGGGCTGAGGGGGGGCCAGCAGGCCCTGCGCGACGACCAGGTAGGTGAAGATCCAGAGCGGTACTCCCGTGATGATCAGGCGGTCCTCCTGCCCGGTGGAGATGCCGGTTACCAGGGTCTGTAGCAAAAAGGTCAGATAGATCAGTGCCAGGGTTTCCTTGTGCCGGCTGGTCCTGTTGGAGAGCAAATAGTAGCCTACCAGGGGGAGCATGATCAGGTGGACGAATAGCGAAGCCCCGTTGAAGGCCTGCGCGAAATCCTGCATGCGGTTGTTTTCGCCGCGGATGAAGTAAGACCCGATCCACAGGTTGCGGTCGACCAGGTTGTCGCGGAAGGTCAGGATCGTTTCGCGCGGGTGGGCAGCCAGGTAGTCCAATTGGTCGCCCAGGTCCCAATCCTCGATCACTGCCAGGCTCTCGCGCCAGCCCAGCCCTTCGGTGTGAGAATGCACCACGCCCACGAAGAACTTCTTGAAGGTGTCCGCGCCGATGTTCGAGAGGCTCGGCCGCCCGAAGGTGGCCGTGGTGAGGGAAAGCTGGATCCAGACCGGTACCAGTACCAGAGCCAGCAAGCCGGCCAGCTTGAGCCTGGGCATGCGCAGGTTGCGCAGCACGAAATACAGGCCGAGTAACCCAAGCTGGAACTGGTAGGTGGGTTTGGTGACCGTCAGCAGGCTGAAAACCAGCAACGCGTAGAGCAGCCTGCCTTTAAGGCCTGTGGAAAGCAGCCAGACCAGGGCAGCCAGCAACAGGATGTTGAGCATCTCGGTCATGCCGTGGAAGGTCAGCACCAGGATGGAAGGATGCGAAAAGAACAGGGTGCTGCCCAGCACGGCCAGGGCGGTCCTCTTCGTCGCGTTGTAGAGCGCAAAATACAGGAAAGCCAGGCTGGCCAGCCACATCACGATCTGCAGGGCCCACAACACGGTTTCACCCTGTTCGTCGAAAGCGGCGCGCGCGAGCCCGACCAGGAGAGGGTAGAGCCAGGGGCGCCGATCGATCAGGCCCTCCGCAGGGCGTCCGACAAGCCAGTCGCCCGTGGCGCGGTATTCGTGCGAGTCATTGGCCCACCAGAAGAATTGCCCGGGCTCGAAGATATCGATCTTGGAATCGACGATAAAGGAAAGCGAGTAAGCCCATTGGGCGTAATACAGGCCAGCGGCAACCAGCACCAGCAGCAGACCCAGCAACAGGTCCTTTTGTGCAGGGCCGGGTTTGGAAAAATGGAAAAAGGTCTGCAGTCGTTTCTTCATATGCGCCCTGAGGCTGGATCTTGCTTATTATAAGCGGGCTTTGGCGGATTGTCGTTGAAATACCGTCAGTCCAATTGCCGGAAAGCAACCCCGCTATTCCGTTGAAGCAACTTCTGTGAGTCGAATGGAATGAATTGCTATATAATAAAACCGTCGCGTTTCATGTAATCTGAGGCGGGAATTCTCGATTGTATACATGAAAGATTCCTACTCTCGAAGGTAAATAAACAGGATTCAATGGCTACCTCCTCACAACAGACCTTGTTTGCTTTGGATTGCGGTGCTACCAATTGGCGTTTGTACCGGCTTGAATACCAAAGCACCGGGGTGGGGGTGTCATTGGTGGGGGAACCGCAAGCTTCTCCCCTTACCAGTTTCAACGAAAGAAAATTACCGGCGATCATCTGCTTGAATCCCGAAGGCAATGCCCTGGAGAGTTTCGGCGAGGTGGCCCAGGGACAATTGGAGAACGAACAGACCCGAGGGCAGGTACGGGAATACTTCAAACCCTGTATCGGAGCTCACCTGGAGCAAAAGCCCCTGCCGCACCAAAAACGATATACGCATGCGCAGGCGGTCCTGTATACGGGTATGTTGCTGGAAGCTGTGCTGGCGCAAATTCGCCTGGAAAAATGGCGAGGGCAGGATTTTGATGACCGCCTGTGGTTCACGATCGCCTATCCGATCCATTGGCGTTATGAGCACGAAGGAAAGATCTTCACTGAATACCAACAGATGGTCCAGGAACGCTTTGGAGAGGCGTTCCGGCAGATTCGGTTTGTGGCTGAGCCTGAAGGGGCCATTCTGGCTCTGCAACAGCGCGGGTTGCTGACTCCGGAGCACCAGGGGGGGATTTCGTTGATCATCGATGTTGGCGGCAGCACCACCGATATCATCGCCGGAGAGGTGGAAGCCGAGACCGGCCGCTTGAACTTCCTGGGCCGTTACGGGGAGCCTTTTGGCGGCGGATTGTACGATGCTGAACTGGCCAAGTACATTTCTGATGAAATGAAGATCCCGGCTTCCGTCATTGCGGATGACCCCTCCGCGATGATCTCCCTGCGCGTTGCGGGTCAAAGGCTCAAAGAATCGCTCAGCCGGCAACTCTCTTTTTCTGGTAGGCTCAGCCATACGCCGCAGCGCACCATCACAATGGTCATGCAAGACGGCAGCGTCTACCGCAGAACGATCCAGTTGGATGAAGAGCGTTTCAAAGAGATCACCCACCAATTGGACGAGGAGTTCAAAAACCTGATCGAACGCGCCCTGAAGAATTTCTCCTTTGCATCCGACCGGATCAGCCAGATCGTACTGGTAGGTGGCGGTTCGCAGTTGTTTACTGTCACGCAACATCTGCGAGAACGATTTGGGCAGGATCGGATCCTGCTGGCTGACAATCCGGAAGAGGTGGTTGTGCAGGGCATCGGACTCGAGTACCGCGCTTCTTTCGAGAAGAGCGAACCTACGATCGTTTACCCGGTGGAAGCACAGCCCGAAGCACATGCTCCCAAAGCGGCAGGCTGGTTACTTCTCGATGGAAACGGGCACAGCTCCAAACTTCAATCCGGGATCACCCGGTTGGGGCGCGGAGAAGGCAATGAAATCCAGGTTGATGATCTCAAGGCCTCCCGCTTCCACGCAGAGATCTCATTGAACGAGGCGCATCTGGCCATTGTCGATGTGGGCAGCACCAATGGTACTTTTCTCAACGGCGAGCGTCTGCGCGCCCATGAGCCTTACAGTTTGCACGTCAAAGATACGATTGCAATCGGAAAAATCGTGTTCGAAGTAACCAAAAAAGAATGAACAGGTGACGTATGGCCGATGACACTCAAATCATCCCTGGTGAAGAACCGCTTGCGAGCCAAAGCGAGGGGCTGGATGCTGAAACGCTGATTGCTGCCGGGGATGCCTTGTCAAAGTCCATGTTGTTTGCCTTACGTCGGGATTATTTGAATGGCCGGGTTTTTGAGAATGACACCATTCAACTGCTGCCGGGCCGGGCCCCCGGTCAGCAGGACATTGCCTTCTTTGAAGTGGAACAGATCGGAAGACCGGTCGAGCAGAATTCCCATGAATACCTGAGAGCCATTCAAACCACATTGGCAGCCTGCCACGACCCTCGCTACCAGCTTGTTTTCTTGATCAGCAGCGACGGCCTGCATACGCGCATTTTCTTCGGGATCAGCGCACAGGCGGCGGGCACGCAACCGAAGATCTTTGCGGACCAATTGGGCCAGTTCCTGTGTTCGAATTGGCCCGGGACGCGCGTGAAAACCATCACTGACTACAACCGCATCGTGGAACAGGTGCACGTCCCTCTGAGCAAGTACCGTTTTGCGCGCGCTTTTACAGGGATCCCCTCCACCAAATCCAGCGGCAAACCGGGGGAATACACGGACAGTCTGGATCGATTCATGCGCGGTCTGAGAGGGAAACCGTATGTGTACCTGGTGGTGGCTGAACCCATACCGGAAGAAACGGTTGCTGAGATCGTGACCACCTGCCAGGCGCTCTCAGGGCAGGTGCATGCCTTTGCCAAGGCTACCATTCAACGCAGCCAGAGTTCCGGACTATCAGAGACCACCACCAGATCAGAGAGCGACTCAACGACCGAAGGCACCTCGCAGAGCACGACAGAAAGCAAATCCGACAGCAAGAGCAAAGGCGCCCTGGGTACGACCCTGGACAGAACCAGCGGAATGGGTAAGGGGGTGAAGGCCGTGGGCCTGGCTGGGATTTCCGGGCTGCTGCTGGCGGCCGGAGGTCCGTTCTTGCTTTCCGGGATGTTGGGGATGTTCGGTCAATTGCTGCCATCGACCAGCACATCCGGCTCGACCAGCGCCGGCACGGCTGAGTCTGAATCAAGGAGCCGTTCGACAGGCCTGTCGACGGGAGAGTCGACCTCCAGCGGCGAATCGCTTTCGTTTGGACGGGAATACCTCAACAAACACGCCGAAGCCTGTATTAAATTACTCGAAAAGACCAGCGACCGCTTTGAAATGGCCAGGGCGCAGGGCTGCTGGAACGTGGGTATTTACCTGATCAGCGACCAGGGCGAAGCGGCCAGCCAGGCCCAGGCCCAATTCAAGGCCCTGGTCTCCGGCGAAAAAAGCGCCTTTGAACCGATCCGTGCACACGACCTGGGACCGCTCTGGGACGGCCAGATCCAGGTCTCATTGGATGCCTTCCAGCAGCCGCCTTTGCGGTTGTTCGCCCCGCAGGATGGAGAGCAGGTCCACCATCCACTGGGAAAATATTTTGAGAACCTGACCACACCTCTGAACACCGAAGAGTTGTCGCTGGTGGCGAACCTGCCCCTGCGGGAGATGCCTGGTATGCCCATGCAGCCGGCTGCGTTCTTCAGCTTGAATCCTCCGGTCCAGGAACCATCCAAACCGGGCATCAACCTGGGGCGCATCCTGGAGGCGGGGGAGGAGATCGGGGATCTCAACTACGAGGTCGACCTGGATATGCTATCCCGGCATGTCTTCATCACCGGCATCACCGGTAGCGGAAAATCGAATACCTGCCGCCGCCTGATCGCCGAATTAATGGAACGAGGAAAGAACTTCCTGGTGATTGAACCGGCGAAAGATGAGTATGTGCAGCTTGCCCTGGCCTACAATCAATCGAAAACCTTTGACCGGGAGATCGCTGTGTACATTCCCGGCCGTACGCACTGGGGCAGGCAACCGCTGGAGGATTTGCATCTCAACCCCTTCGATGTCGTTCGACTTTCCGGAGCCATGACCCAGGTCATGCCTCACCTGGACCGCTTGAAATCGATCTTCAACGCCAGTTTTCCGATGTATGAGATCCTGCCCGTGATCCTTGAAGAAGCACTGGTTGACCTGTACAGCAGCCAGGGCTGGTTGGAGGATGAACTGCCGCCCGACGCCGTTCAATGTCCTACGCTGAGCCAGATGCACGACCGGTTGACCGGCCTGATCCGGGCGAAAGGCTATGAAGAACGCATCACCCTGAACATCACTGCCGCCATGAAGACCCGCATCAGCAGCCTGATGCGAGGCTGGAAGGGGAAGTTGTTCGACCACCCGACCTCAACGCCCTGGGCGGACCTGTTCGACCGCCCGGTGGTGATCAACCTGCAGCAGATGGGGGACGATGCCGATAAATGCTTCACCATGGCGCTGCTGTTGAACTTCTTATACGAGTACCGGCAGGCACAATACGAGCAAGAAGGTTCACCGGAATCCGATGAATTGCGTCATCTGGCGATCATCGAAGAAGCCCACCGCGTATTGCGAAAGGCCTCCTTCAGCGTGGGAGAGGCCAACCCGCAGGCCAAGATGGGCGATATGTTCGCCGATATCCTGGCCGAGATCCGCGCCTACGGGCAGGGCATGGCGATCGTCGACCAGGTTCCGGCAAAACTTGTGACGGATGCGATCAAGAATACCAACCTGAAGATCATCCACCGCCTGGTAGCCGCCGACGACCGTGACGCCATGGCCAGCGCCATGGCCCTGACGGAGGACCAGGCCAAGGTCATCGCGCGCCTGAAGGTCGGGCAGGCCATCGTGAGCGGCATTCAGGATGATATGGCCTCGTGGGTCATGGTGGGGCACAGCCCGATTCCAATTTTCAAGCCTAAGAAGCCGGCCAAGAAATGACAGGAGGACAAAATGACCAAAGAAATACCAGTTGGGACACTGAAACAGACCATTGCCTATTACTACCTGCTCTCATACTGCCCGCCGGAGAACATTGCCGATTTTAAGAAGAGCGTCGCAGCCCTGCGTAAGAACCTGGCGAAGCAGGCCGGGATGAAAGTGGGAGACTACTTCAAGCAGGCCATCCCCCAGGTCTGCCGGCGGATCGTATCCTTTAATGAGGCCACGCGCGAGCCAAGCCCGGTATTTGTCGATTCCCTGACAAAAGCGGCGCGCCAGGCGGAGAAGAACCCCGAAAAAGCAGCCGCCTTCCAGGCCGAGATGTCAAAGGTTGCTCGCCTGAAGTCCCGCGCCTTGCCTGAAAATCGCCTGCACCGCAAGAAAGGCTGCGCCTTCTGCCGCCTGCCCTGTCACTATGGCTATTTCACGCTGGTCTCTGACCCCGATTTCAAGGAATTGAAGAGGCTGATGGAAATCGAAGCAGCCAGGCCGAAGGAACAACGATCACCGCTGCGACCGGTGTGGTCCTTTACCTTTTCGCACCTGGGCAGGGCGCTGGAAGCCGATAAGGTTTTCATCCACCGCGTCCACGCCGGAAATCTGGCCTATTGCTTGCTGATGCTCTCGATGGCCAAGTCGCGCCTGCCGCTCCCGGAGGAGCAAATCCGAATTTTTCAGGCCGCCAACCAGGCCCTTATCCGCTCCGGGTGATCAGCGCAAAGCCCTCTGGAAATAGGAACAGCGAACTATTTCCTTTCGAGCGGATAGAACTATACTGTAGATAACAACCGAATAGTTTCCTGAAACCATACCATTAGCTCCTTACTCTGTTCAGGATCGAGATAACCGGCCCTTACGGTCAGCAGGCACTCGATCAGGCACACGAGCAAGGAGTTTTTGTTTTCCGGGAGACTTCCAGACCAAAGGAGCGCCTATCGAATACATAACCAACCACAACCCCATTTCCCCCTATCACGAGTTTAGGACTAGAGGCATCATCCATAGCATTTCAACTCTCTTCACCAGAACTCACGAACAAACCTGACAAACTGAACTCACACCACTAAAGGAGAGTATAACCATGAAGAAACAAAGTGTTACCCTGATCTTAGTCGCCAGCCTGGCGCTGGTTGCGCAGAGTTGCAGCCTGCCCTTGCAGTCTGAAGGTCAACAGCGGGAAGAGTACCCCCCTGAGGAACGAACAGAAGAAGGGTTCTCCCCCGAAGGCCAACCAATAGAAGAGCACCCCCCTGAAGATATGCCTCCCGGAGAACCTCCATCTGAAGAATCCGGGGAAATTCAGATCACCTTCTTCGGGGCTGACCGCTCGAACATACAGGCTGGCGAATGCGCTATGTTAGAGTGGAACGTGCAAGGCGGTTACGGAGCAACCATAAACGGGGAACCCGTTGGATTGGCAGGCGCACGAGAAGTATGTCCGCCAGAAACGACCAGCTACCGCTTAGGAGTGGACACAGGCACGGAACTCCTCGAGCGCGAGACCACCATTGTTGTTGGTGGCGTGGGGCAACCACAGCCTGCAGGGCCGCAGTCTACTCCGCCACCGCCGCCTAGCAATAAGAAAATCACACCAACTCCAACGTTTACATTCGGCGGTGTTCTTAAAGCTTTCACCGACCTGGCAGTGGTTGATATTTACCCGGATCCATCAGGGAAAATTCTAGTCTCAATCAAGAATACCGGTACGACTGACGTCAAAGAAAACATCAAGGTGAGTTGCCAGGGAAAATTTACTAAGCAGAGTCAGAACCAGACCTATCCGCTCTCAAATAAATCCATTAGCGTCAACCTTAAACCTGGGCAGAGAGGTAATTACGAGACCGGGTTTGCACGTGATCCCATTTATAAGACAATGGTGGTATCCTGTGTGATGACGCCTCCCTCTGGAGACACGAACAATGCGAATAATGCCTTGAATGATAAGCAAGTCAAGTAACCACATCATCGCTCCCTGCCTTGTGCTCATCCTTGTAGTGATGAGCACAAGGCACCCCGAATCAAGGCTTCATTCATTTTCCTCAACATTTAAAACAGATAAGAAATCAGGTTCACCCCAACGATAGTAAAAAGAATGCCAATAGGAACAGAGAGCTATTTCCTTTCGAGCGGATAGGACTATACTGTAGATAACAACCGAATAGTTTCCTGAGACCACACCATTAGCTCCTTACTCTGTTCAGGATTGAGACAACCGGCCTTTACGGGCATCAGGCTCTCGATCAGGCACACGAGCAAGGAGTTTTTGTTTCCCGGGAGACTACCAGACCAAAGGAGCGCCTATCGAATAAACCACCCCCCTCAGTCACGAGTTTGTACCAAGAGGCATCATCCATAGCAAATCAATTCTCCTCACAACAACTCACAAAGAGTCTCATCGAATTGAATCACACCACTAAAGGAGAGTGTAACCATGAAGAAACAACGTTTTATCCTGATCGTAGCCGCCATACTGGCCCTGTTTGTGGGAAGCTGCAATATGCCGCTCCAGGGTTCTTCTCCTGAGGAACCCTGGCAAGAGGGACCTCCTCCCGAAGAACCTGTGGAAGAGGAGTTTCGTCCTGAAGAGCCCCGGCCTGAAGAAATGCCGGGAGAAGAACACCCGCCTGAGGATTTTGGAGAAGCCCAGATTGCTTTCTTCGAAGCCAACCCCCCGAACATCCGGGCTGGCGAATGTGCCATGGTGGAATGGGGCGTTGAAGGCATGGCCGATGTGACCCTGAACGGTGAAGTAGTAGACCAGCACGGCGCCCGCGAGGTCTGCCTCTCGAACACGACCAGCTATCACCTGGAAGTGCATTCCGGCAATGGCGCCCAGGATCGTGAGGTTACCGTGGTCGTTGAAGCCGCAGGGCAGCCACAACCACAGCCGCAGCCGCAGCCGCAGCCGCAGCCGCAACCACAGCCACAACCCACCTTGAAGGTGATAACGCTCCCCGGCGCTGACCTGGCGCTGACCGACCTCTACGCTGACAAGCTGAAGAACGGCACGGTGTATGCCCGCATTACCAACCACGGGCCGGATAAAGTAACCAACCTGCAGGTAAGCTATTCATGCACGTGGGCCAAGACAGGCTACGGAGCTACCTTTGGTCTCAATGAGTCCAGTGGTTCAAAGAATATCACCATCACCAGCCTTAACCCGGGACAGACCACGCCCTTCAATACCGGCATCACCGTCGATATCACCCAGTTCTGGTACAACATGACCTGCACCATCCAGGTACCCTTCGCCAACCTGAACACGAACAAAGCCAACGACAGCTATACGGAGAAGCTTGCGAAATAAGGTGCAGGCCGACTCAGGCCGAGGGTGAGGGGCAGTCCTCACTCTCAGCCTGCAATATCGCGTCTGAAGCAGATTGTTGCATTGCGAGATGGTCAGACGCCAGAAAAGGAACAACTGAATCGTTGCGAATATAGGAGAAATCAGATGGAAGAAAATAGGATACCCACCGAAGGTCAAATCGAATCCGGCGAAGCCCGAGGGGCTGAAGAACAGGCGCTGGACGACGCCACTTTCGAACCCGAAGCCTATGTGGAACAGAACGGCGATTACCAGCAGGCCGAGGCCATACAGGCGAACCTGGTCAATGTGACAGAAAAAGTGGCCACTACCGGGAGCGAAGGAGATGACGGAAATAAAGCCACCCCGATCAACCTGACTGATGTACAGCAAGAGGGCAAAATGGGAAAAGATCCATTGACCGGGGAGGAATTCGGCGGCAAAGAAGGTACATCCGAGGATGAGACCTCTGAACGCACCTTCAGCGCGAAGGAGGCTGGGCTGTCCGAAAGCCAGTCACAGGTACGTGGTGACCTGGATCAGGCTACAGCCGGTGGTCAAGGCGGCGGTAAAGATGAGGCTACCCCGAGCAACCTGTCCGGCCCGCAGCAGGCCAATGTGGATGATCTGGGACCCGACCGCCTGACGCCCGATCAGCTGCCCGAGCAGGCCAAGGACTTCGCCGGCGAAGGCGCACACGGAATGATCGAGAAAGGTGTGGGGCCGGGTGCCGGTCTTGGTGTTGAGCATGGTTTGGATCATAGCATGGGGCCGGGCAAGAACATGGGGCCCGGCACCGGTAAAGGGACGAGTGGCTCCGGCCCTGAGCGGGTCGGGAACCAGCCCGGCATGCCCATGCCCGGCGGGAAAGGACCTGGTGGTCTGTCAGGCGGGTACGGCCCCGGGCAGAAGGGCGGCGGGCAAAGCTCGTCTGGTGGTGGAGCTCCAGTGAATATCCCCGGGGGATCTAAAGGAAAACCAAAGCAAGGCGGTAAGAAAGGCGGAGGTAAGGGTGGAACCGAACATGATGGTTTTCATGATGGGAATGGACCAACAGGCCGTTGGCTAACTTCGAAAGCCATGAAAGATGGTAATTCGGGTTATGTGGAAGAACCGGATGGCAAAGGCACATGGGTGTTGGGCACGGATGGCAACTGGTATTACCAGGAGCATGATGACGAACTGGCGCCAGCTGAAACCACTCCTCCTCAAAGCGATCCCATAGATGGTGATTTTGGAATGCCCTATACCGGCTCAGGCCATTGGGGTGGCGAACCCGATCCCGAACTCGTCGGCGGCGTGGACAAAGAAAGCGGTCACTTTACTCCCATCCTCTCGATTGGCGGAAAATCTGCCGGGGGAGGTGGCAGCTGGGGACCGGATGACCTGGACGATTCCGGGAAATGGTATGGTGGTCTTTTTGGAAGCGCCGGGCGACCCAACAATCCTGATGACCCCGACTACTACACCCCCAATGTGCTCGAAGAGGCAACCAAGACGGCGAAAAGCGCCAAGTAAGTAGCTTCATCCGCACATCACCTTCGGTGAAGCACGGGTCACAGATACAAGGGAGTTTGAAAATGGAAGAGACATTGAACCCTACAGAAGGAGAGATTGAATCTGGGGAGGCGCACGATGCAGAGGAACAGGCTCTTGACGATGCCACCCACGAGCCGCGCGCCCATGTAGAACAGGGCGGCGAATACCAGCAAGCGGAAGCAATTCAGGATTCGCTGACCAAACTCACAGACGGCACCCAGCCTGCGGATGTGCCAGTGCGAGGAGAAAAACCAGGCGATGGTATCGAGGAATTGCCGCTGCCCTGCCCGCCCGATGACTTGCCGGAAGGCAGCGCCAAGCTGGATGCTGGCGGCGATACCTATGCTCCAAATCCAGGTGTCCCCCCGGAAGGGAAGGGTTGGTTGCATGATGTTCCTGAGAACGTGCAAATCCGTGACGGGGGGAGTGCCACTTTGCCCCCCGCGGAGGCAGCTGCGCCCGCCACGGATGTGGTCTACAAAGATGCTCCCGATTTAGGGGAAGGGCAGGAGCCTCGCACACAGGCGCAGATGTACGGGGGTGAGCCGGACACGCTTGTACCCGGAGCATATCCGGGAGAAGGTCAGGAGGCGCTTGCCCCCAGGGAAGATGACCTGATCCACACGGAGGTGCGCGGCGACCTGGGCGAGGCGACTTTGAATGAAAGCGGCGGTAACCGGGATGAAACCATCGACCCCAGCCAGCTGGAGTATGAACCCGGCCATCCCCCCGAGCCTGCCGATCTTTCCCACGATCCACCGAAGGAGAATCAGGTCGTAGAAGAGGACAAATCCGTCCTTGGGAAGATGCCCAGGATGCGCGAGGACCTCAGCGGGTTGAAATCCAAGGATGACGAAGGTGGCAGCAAAGAATAAGCCACTCCTCCGGCCAACCTCACTTGCTCCCAGTAGGCAGGAGAGACGCCCCTCTCGGACCCACGCCCTTTTCATGCCCCGGTGGCTCTGCCGGTACGAAAGAGCTGCAATTCACACGGGAGGGCCAGAAGAGGGTAAATAGGGCACTGGAGAGAATGTCAAAGCTTCGCAGCGCCGGAAAAGTGAAAGCCGGTTCCGAAGGGGTCACCGACCCGCCCGAACACGACCCCAATCCCAAGCAGCAGTCCGAGAGGACCGGAAAAGGGGGTTAGTACGCTGGGAACGAATAAGGCTGAGCAGGGTCCTTCGCTCAGCCTTTTATGCTTTTCAGTAGCGTTATTCACCACGTTCCCACACCATGCACGTCTCCCGGCTGGCGTCGGCTTCATCGTGCCGGCCGACTTCATCCAGCAGGCCTCCGCGGTCGCACCACAACCAGGCGAAATCGGGATGGGCATCATCCGGAACCTTGTCAAGCGCTTCGTCGATCGCACCCAGACTGCCTTCCAGATCGCCCGCTTCGTGTAATTCCCCGAATTTGGTGATACATTCTTCAAGTGTTCGACAGGCATTGTTCTCAAAAGGAGATGAGGAGGCCGCCTGCTCCCAGGCAGCGCATGTCTCCCGGCTGGCGTCGGCTTCATCGTGCCGGCCGACTTCATCCAGCAGGCCTCCCCGGTTACACCACAACCAGGCGAACGCCTGGTGTTCGTCTTCCGGCACCGTGTCAATGGCGCGCTCCAGGGCCACGATGGCGCCGTCCATATCACCTGCCCCCATGCGCTGCTCGAAGAGTGCCATGCATGCTTCCACGTTGGAGCAGACTTCCGGCTCGGACTTATTTCCAAAGGCAAAGAGCAAAGCGATCGCCACCAGCACGACGATCAGTACCAGGATCACCGGCCAGGCTTTCAGGCGCGCGGGCCAGGAGGTCGCCGGTCGCGGCTCGGGATCGGGCCGAACGGGTTGCGTGCTCCCTGTGCCTCGGGGTGGTTGCGCCCTGGGGCTGGCAATGGTTTCAGGCTCCGGGGCAGGTTCTGGCGGAGGTTCCGCACCGGCCAGCTCCCCGACTTCAGCCAGGGTCTGTGCGCTCATGGCCTCTGTCGGAAGCTCAGAACGCTTTGGCGCTGGGGAGTCTTCTTCGATGCGCATGGTCGGTAGGGCGGCAAATTCACGTCCCTCGGGCAGGTTGGGGGATTCCAGGGCGCTGACCGCCTCAGGCGTCAGCGCCTTTTCGAAGGCCAGGGTGAATGCCTGGGCTGTCGTAAAACGTTCCTGGCGCTCCTTGGCCAGCGCTGTGAAGAGCACCTTCTCTACCGAGGCCGGCATCCCCGGGCGCAGCTCGCTGGCAAGCGGTAGAGGCGCGTGGATGTGTTTGTGGATGACAGCCAGGGGGGTGTCGGACGCGAAAGGTGTTTTTCCGGTCAGCATTTCGAACAGCACGATCCCGAGCGAGTAGATATCGCTGGTGGGGTCCAATTCCAGCCCCTGGCCCTGTTCCGGAGACATATAGGTAGGGGTACCAATCAGGGCTCCGGTGGCCGTGAACTGGGTGCCGCTGAGCATGCGCGCGATGCCGAAATCGGTCAGGTAGGCATCGCCCTGCGAGTCGAGCAGGATGTTGGAGGGTTTGATGTCGCGGTGGATGATGCCCTGCTGGTGAGCTTCATCCAGCGCCTCTCCGACCTGGCGCAGGATGGAGGCGACCTGTTGGATGGGCAGGTAAGCGCTGGCCTGGGCGAGCGCCTCCAGTTTTTCTCCCAGGTTGCCGCCGTCGATGTATTCCATCACCATGTAATACAGTTCGCCTTCCACGTCGAAATCGTGGATACCCACGATGTGGGGATGGCGTAAGGCGGCCACGGCTTTGGCTTCGCGCTCGAAGCGCTCCAGGAAGTCCTGGCCTTCGATCAGGTGACTGTGCAGGACTTTGATGGTCACATCGCGATCAAGTTTGGTGTGATGCGCCTTGTAGACGTCTGCCATGCCCCCATGACCAAGGCGTTCGGTGAGCTTGTATTTTCCCAGGGTTTTTCCGGTCAATCCTGCCATACCGCCGACTCCCTTCGTGCACACGTGCCGTTCAGGCGATTCCGGCTTCATTGTATCAAATCAGGAAAGCTCCACGCAACAACCCCGAGGGCAGCGACGGTCCTGTCACGTATATGCAGCTGGCCTGGAACCCTACAGGCGTTGACCGCCTGGCAGCGAGCCGTACTCAATCGTCCATGGTTTTCCCATTTGCCTCCGCGGCGGCGCGCCTCAACCAGTGCACACTCGACGTGCAGCAGGTCAGGTCTTAATTGTCAACGAGTGCGGACTCGATGTGCATTCTCTCAAGACTCGTTGCATGGCGAGACCTGAGAGATCAACATGGCTCTGCGCTCTGGAACATAAATCGTCCAGGCTCAAGTCTTGCAGAGTCTGGACGATGGTATGGTACGGTCCGGGTGCGGTTACTGGCGCTCCAGGACCGACTCAGGCAGCCTTAGACTGCGCGAAAGTTAAGCGTTTGCAACGCCTGCTTGAACTCCTTTCCGGGTGTGAACCGTGGAAGCACGCGGCTGACGTTCTCGCGGCTGACGTCCTCCTCGGTTTCCTCACCACTACTGTGGATCCTCAGCCAGAAGGAGCCGAACTCGCCCATACGGACGATGTTGCCACGGCTGAGTTCCTCGGGGATGATCGCCAGTAAGGCTTCCACCACTGCCACGGTGTCGGCCGGACTGACGGTGGACATCTCGGCGACGCGCTTGACGATGTCGCGCAGCGTTACCTTCTCGGATGCCACAACGGACGGGTAGAACTTTTTGGGCGCCGTAAGATCGCGGGGGTTGGCCCGCTCCACGACGTTGAATTTGACACTCATGCTCTTTTCTCCTTTGTCGAAAGTTAGTTAGGTTCTTGCCTTGCCTTGCGATAGGGTTTCCGTTTGCCTCCTTTGAACCTTGTGAAAGCCCGGGCGCAGGCGCCTGCGCCTCGGGAAAATACCTGGTGAACCCGCGCGTTTCCATCCGGCCGCAGCGGTCTTCGCTGCGAGAGGGGAAAAGCCCGGGGGTGGGTGAGTGAAAGTTTCATCTTTTATTTCGTCTTCAACGTGTTATAACGACACAAACATGCATAAAACAAAAAGCGGTCGCCGTACATCGGCCGGTTGGCGCTGCCCCCTACAGCGCATCCTATTAGTGTTAGTTATACTTTTACATATTATACAACGTTTCGGGGCAAAAGTCAATAGCGAATTTCTAGAGTGTGGTCGTTCTTACTCTTTTGGTCCTGGATGAGGAGCTCGGAAGGGGGAGAGCGTTTATTAAATAGTGGTCTGCCGTTTACGCTGATAAAAGTCTCACCTTGGAGCTCCAGTGCAATGCCCGGGCGGACCTCAACAGCGGTTGGAGAGCCCCAAAGCTAAGCTGAGAAGACCTCGGACCTGAGGAGGAATAGCTGCACGAGCAAGCGTTCAATGTCCCAATAGTAATTGAAAATCGCCCCTTGCCAGGACATAAACCTAGAACCGCTAGGTTCTAGGTCGTATTCGTACTGATCACTCCCCCATTTTCATACCCTCATTAGTTCTAAACTTCCGTAGTCAGAATCTGCACGCCCAGGTATTAAGGGATTTCTTAGGCTAAAATTGATTAAGATAATGTCGCGTATCGTAATGTCACATTATTTTAGCGATGAAAATTAGTCATCCTGTATTACACTAAAATATACGAGAACAGCAATCAGAAGGAGAATTGTTATGAAAGAGACTTTTAAGAATTTCTAATTAACAATCATTCTAATCATTTTTTGTCCATTCCTCCTATATGGGTGTGGGAATCCAAAAAACCTAGCCTACGTTTCATTTGTTCCAGAAGATTCTACAAATATCAGTTCTGAAGTATATAGTATGGCTCAGTAAATCCTTCAGGAAAGAGTAGACACATCCCTGTCAGGAGAAGCAGAAGTTGTTATCAAAAGAAACACTTTGCGTATTGGGTTGTCAAATGAAGAAGATCTTCTTTTAGCAACTGAACTTGCAACAAAACAAGGGGCGGTTGATTTTTTCTTCTCGGACCATCCCTTTGAAAAAGGGGATGCATCGCCAAAAAACGCATCTGTTATTTTAACAGAAGCAGACGTTCGTTCCGCTGAAGCTATGGAAAATCGGCAAACAGAAAGTGAATGGGGCGTTGCTATTAACTTTACTCCCGAAGGAGCTACAAAGCTTGCTGAATTTTCTCAGGATCATGTTGGAGATTATCTCGTCATTGCATCAGACAACTTGGTGATTTTCTCACCTAAAATAACAAGTCCCATGGAAAGGGGTGAAGCTTGGATTGCAGGCTTGGATAAATCTGAAGCGGAGTTTTTAGCAGCACATTTTAATCGTGGCAGACGTTTGCCATTCCCATCAGTGCTTTCGGAATAAAAAAGCATTAACAGATGAAAATCAAATTTTTATGATTACGTTTTATTCTTTAGCCAAGAATCGCTATGTTCAAAACTGCATTCAAAAACAAAGTAGAATTGTAGCCAAATTGGATTTGAACCTGAAATCGCTTGGTTATAAGTCCTCTAGTATTCGATCAAAAAAAAGCCTCTAGCAATCAAACTAGAAGCAGTTTATTATTTTATTAGGATAGTGTCTCTTTGTACAAACAAGGGGTAGAAAGCGCAATTTCAAGTTTGGCGAAGGTATTGTTTATTATTTCAATTATTAGCGCGATTTGCAATCTTTGAACTGCACCAACAATCAGGAGCCGGGAGGGACACCATGTTCGAAAAGAATATGTTCCGCATAGCTATGGCAGCGCTGATGCTGCTGGCTGCATCGCTGGCCTGCAGTCTGACCATCATCACAGTAGACTGCAGCGTAGCAGACCTGATTGATGCCATCAACCAGGCCAACGCAATTACAGCCCCCAGCACGCTTGAGTTGGACCCCGGCTGCACCTACCCGCTTACAGCGGTGGACAACACCACTACCAGCGCAAACGACGGGTCAACATTTGATTATGGAGATAACGGCTTGCCCCAGATCACCACTCCGATCACCATCAACGGTAACAACGCCACCATCACCCGGTCCAGCGGAGCCCCGGAATTCCGAATCTTCTTTATCAGGGATACTGGCAGTCTGACGATCAACGACCTGACCCTCTCAAATGGGCTTGCCAACAGACCTGGGGACACATTTCCAAGTTCTGGTGGTGCCATATATAACGATGGGGCATACCTGGAAATCAATCACTCGAACTTGCTCTCAAATGAAGCCACCTTTCACGGTGGTGCCATTTTCACCATCAGCAATGCCACGACGTACGTGAATGACTCCACGGTCCACGAGAACACCGCTCTTCTCGGTGGGGGCATTTTTGTCTATCACGGCGGGCTTCTTTCGATAGATAACAGCGAGATAACCAATAATATCGCCATCAACGGTGGGGGAGGCATCAGTGTGCCGTACGGGGCGGAGTTGATCGTCAACGACAGCCTGATCGCTTCCAACCACGCCGGTGGACACGGCGGAGGCATCTTCAAAGATCGTGGTTCAGTCCGTCTTCCAACCACAATCACAGGCACCACTTTCCAGGACAACACTGCGAATTGGAGCGGCGGGGGAGTCTTCATCTTACGCACCCCACTTACAATCTCGGATTCTCAATTCAGCAATAACCACGCCGATGAGTATGGAGGCGGTCTGGGGTACCAGAACAATTCTACCGAAACAGTCCTGATTTCCAACACCACCTTTGATGCCAATTCTGCCGCATGGGATGGTGGTGCCATCCACTTCTCGGGCGAATCAATGTCCATCAATAACAGCACCTTCCAGAATAACATGGCTGCAAATGGCGCTGGAATTCATAATGGAACAGCGGACGATCCTTTCACTAAATACATTATCAGAACTGACACTACTCTCATCATTACCGGTAGTGTCCTCCAGGAGAACATTGCCAGTGGAGACGGGGGCGGGGCATTCAATGAAGGTGTCATGACCTGCGGGGAAAGCACCTTCGTCAATAATGAATCCTACACCCTGGGGGGCGGCATCCACAATACAGGCGAGATCGAAATCCTCGGTTGTTCATTCGACAAGAACAGGAGTGGTTCCGATGGCGGCGGAATCAACAATCACAATATCGCCGAGATTCGAGATTCCAACTTCACGAATAACACCTCCGCACGCGGGGGCGGGGTCGCAACCAGTATGGGTGACACTCAGATTTCCGACAGCACCTTTTCAGACAATGAAGCCACCAGCGAAGGGGGAGGTATTTACAACGATGGATCGATGATAGTATTCCAGAGCTCGCTCTCCGGGAACGAAGCCTCCACAATGGGCGGGGGTATCTATACTGTAGAAGAGATCAACGTACAGAAATGCACATTCGATGGCAACACCGCTTCCCGGGGTGGCGGCCTGGCTGCAGCGGGCGGAGATACCACTCTCATCAACAACACCTTTTCAACCAATACCGCAACAGATTCAGGTGGTGGGCTTTTTAATATGGGGCCATCAGATGAGGATACAACCCCGGGTGGCGAAATACAGGCCAGTCACATCACCGTGGCCTATAACAGCGCGCCTGCTGGCGGCGGCATCGCCACTAGCGGCGGCTCCTTGTCCATCAAGAATTCGATCGTCGCACTCAGCCCCTCCGGGTCGGATTGCCAGGCCTCCGCTGCAGGTTTTTCGGCTCTTGGCGAAAACATCGATACCGACGGCAGCTGTATTGGCTTCACGTTGAAGGCTGATCCGCTGCTGGCCCCTCTGGCTAATAACGGTGGCCCTACCGATACGCATGCGTTAAAGGCTGGTAGCCCGGCTATTGATGCAGCCCCGGTTTGCACCACGGTGGGAGGCGCAGCGGTATCAGATGACCAGCGCGGCGTGGGGCGCCCACAAGGCGCCGCTTGCGATCTGGGTGCGTATGAGGAGGACCAGTTGACCGTTCTTCCTTATTCTTGCATTCGCGTGCGCGGGATCACCATGCTGGATGGTGGCAGAATGCGTATCCAGATTGAAACTTCCGGCCTGCCCGAAGGGACTTACGATGCCATGATGAATCATGACAGCTTCAGCTGCAGAACGTACCCGGAGTATCCAGACCGGTTGTTCTGCGATGGTCCCCCGGGGAAACCAAACACACTGGCTAACTTGACCGTATTTGGTCAGGATGGTGAGGAAATTTGTATCGAAACCATTGATATACCCCCAGAGGATCAGGATAAACCCAGGGAGCCCCAGCTGGAGGATCAAGGGTGCTGGTGGTCAATGAACCGGACAACTGCTCCGAGGTGCGTGGTTCCCTGCCCCAACGATGCATATTCGGGCGCCGGCTGCAATCCGTAGCAGACCGCAATCCCTGTTGCGCGCTGTACCTGCATATTCATATACCGATCAGTAGTTCTTAATGAAGAATATGCCCTCGTCTGTCCCATCACTGGCTAACCAAAACGGGCATTGCTGAGAGCCACCTACAATCTATCAGAAAATGTGACCCAATTGGACTTGTACCCTAATCGTTAGGTTCCAGGTTGAATTCCTTTTGATTAAACCCCCATCTTCCATACTCTTATCATCTCTGAGCTTCCAACGCCAAAACTGCACGCCCAATGGTTCAACGCGTCTTAAAAATGTACCCTAATTGGAATTGAACCCAAAATCGCCAGGTTGATGGTTCAGATCCTCTGGAGTATCCTCCTTTTCCACAACTTTAATATCTCCAAGCATTCACAGTCAGATTCTGCACGCTCAGTCGTATGTGTTTTGCGAAAGTCTCCCCTCAATGAAACAACGTTGTGATCACGTAAATAATGGTTCAGTTTTGATTTTCGAAATCGCGTCTTCGAAATCAGACTGCTTCGCATTCGGGTCAAACCGTTGGGCCGCATCCAGCACTTTTGGCAGCAGATGAATATCACCAACAGAATTCAAGAAAATGCCGGGACGGCTCAGCACCCAGTGGATCATCGTGTCAATATGTGACTGGTCTTCGAGTGGTTTATACCAGGTAGCACGGGTTTGTTGATGATTTTTCCACGGTCCGCTGGAAATGGATTTTATTGTCTGCACAGCAACATTCCGTTCCTGACAGATCCCAACCACTGATTCAAAACCAGAAGCATACTCCGCATTTCTCATCACCTGCGGATTATACGGCAGCAATATTGAATCGAAATCAAATCGCGCCAGGCTTCGTTTGTGAAAATCAATTACTTGAAGACCATGACCCGTGACACCAAGGGAGCGAACCAACCCTTGTTCTCGCGCTTCGATAAATGCCTCCAGCGCACCACCCGCCCCCATGGCAATTTGCCATTCACTTTCATCGATCAGAAAATGCATCTGCCACAGATCAACATATTCAACCTGCAGGCGTTCAAGCGACCGGTGCAGTTCATCCTTCGCACCTTGATAGGTTCGATTCTCAGTCTTTGTTGCCAGGAAGAAATCCTCGCGGTGGCTTTTCATCCAAGGTCCAATGCGCAATTCAGCCTCACCATAGGAGGCAGCAGCATCGATATGGTTGATGCCGTTTTCCAGGAGCAGCTCAAACGTACCATCCGCTTCTTTTTGTGTCACCTGAGATAGTGCTGCGGCACCGAATAGTATGCGTGTGCTCAAATGTCCGGTTCGTCCAAATTCTGATTTCGGGATCATCACATCCTTCCTGTTCCAGACTCGTTTTTTTCCGTTTCAGCTTGGGTGTTCAAAGCTTATGGAATACATGCGTATTCTTTCAGGTGCTCCTTTTGGGTTCGCTTCCCACCCCCAATTTCCACACTCAAATAAACTTCAACCCTCCATAATCAGAGTCCGTACGCTCAACCCTGAGGGTGTCCGTACTGCGCCATCCGTACACAGGCCTATTTCTTCCAGGGCTGTAATTTCTTGGACTTCGGGACCCCCCTCCGCCCGAACACCTTGTAGACATTGACCGGTTTGGTCTTGCCCTTCACCAGCACAGAATCGACCAGCTCTGTCTCGAATTTATCCTTCACCTGCTGGTAGGTGCTTTCACTGATCAACAAAGGCCAGTCATAGGTCTTGGTCAGGTCCTGCAGGCGAGAAGCCAGGTTGGCGTTATCGCCGATCACGGTGTAGCTGATGCGCTGCTCTGAACCGAGCATGCCTACAAACACCTCGCCAGAGTTAATGCCAATGCCTATGTCGATCTGCGAGGGGCGGCCTTCCTTCTCCCATTGTTTTCGCAGCACAGCCAGTTCGGTGTGCATGTCCAGCGCGGTGCGCAGGGCGCGCAGGGCATGGTCTTTGTAGGGTACCGGTTCGCCGAAGAATGCCAGGATAGCGTCGCCTTCATATTTGTCCACCGTACCGCCGTGCCTGTGAATGACGTTCGACATGGCCTCCAGGTAGGGGTTGAGCAGCGCCACCACGTCTTCGGGCGCGAGCTTTTCAGAGAGGGTGGTAAAGCCGCGGATGTCCGAAAAGAGGATCGAGATATCCGCACGTTTGTTGAGCGTATTCAGGTCCTGGGTGGACATCATCTGGTCGACCATTTCGGGGGAGATGAAGCGGGAGAACAACTGCCGCACGCGGCGTTTCTCCACCTCCTGCGAGACAGCCTGCTCCAGGGTGGGCAGCACCACGCCTAGGAACACCATGATCTCCGGTGTGACCAGCGGCAGCACCAGGCGCTGGCGCAGGAACAATACCAGCCCGGCCGCGGCATAGCCGAGCATGACCACCGACATGGAAACAACCGTGAAGGTCGGGCGCCGGGAGCGGGAGATCAGTGCCGCCAGCAGGGCGGCCGCAATGGTGATCAGCAGCGCCATCCATGGAGGTACTTCGCGCAGGTAGGCGCCTTTGATGATGGTGTTTACGGCGTTGGCCACGATCTCCACCCCCGCAGTGGGCTGCTGCGCCGAGAACGGTGTCGGGTAGACGTCCTGCATGGTCACGCTGGTGGCGCCCAGCAGCACGATCTTGCCGCGGAAGGCATCCGGGTCCTGCTCGAGGGTGATGCCGTCGTGCACGTCCGCCGCCGGGTAGGTCGGGAAGGTCGCTGCGGGGCCGGCGTAGTTGACCAACATGCGGTTCGACCCGGTCAGAGGCACGCTCTCCCCGTTGAACTTCAGGCTGAAACCGGTCAGGCCGGAAGGGGGTGCAACCCCAAGGTACAGGCGGGCGAGGTCAAAGGCCCAGTGGTAGTAGACCTGGTTATCGTAGACGTCGAAAGCCTGCACGCTGCGCACGATGGCGTCCTCGTCGCGCGAAAAAGCGGTTACGCCGATGCCGTCCAGGGCGGCCTGGTAGGGAGAGAGCGGCAGCAGGAGGCTTGAAAGGTTGAAGTCCTGGTCCGGACTCTTGACAATCTGCAGTACGGAGGCGGCTGCCTGCGCCCGATCGAGCGCAGACGCGAGCGCTTCGTCGCCCGCCGGGTCGGGGTCCGGTTCGAAGAGCAGGATGTCCACCCCCACCACTTGCGCGCCTCCCTGGTTGAGCTGGTCGACGATCTCCGCCAGGTAGGTTCGCGGCCAGGGCCAGCGGTAACCGGTCCAGTTGAAAGAGAAGTCATCGATAGCCACGATGGCGATCTCACCGGGGGGCTCTTCCACGCCGCGCACGCGCAGCAAAAGATCGCGCCCCAGGTTCTCGACGCGCGCGATGGGCGTGGTCAGATCCGGTACGAACAGGTCGGCCAGCTGCACCAGCAACAGCAAGACGGTCGTGCCCACCAGCAGCAGGACGCGAAGGTTAATCGGCTTTCTTTTATTCACGGATGGGTTTACCGCTATTCTCCGTAGCAATAATTTAGATCGGGGCAAGAACCGTAGCAATCATATGGATCGCATCGCGGGTCTTTATCGCCGGTATCATCGGGCTGCCAGTTCGAGTCCGGCTTGGAGAAGGAGGCGGCCTCTGCCGAACAGATCGCAGTTTCGTCTTCGTTGTAGGCCGTTACCCCCCAGGTGTAATTCCCTTCGGCCGGCATGATCTCGATGTACTTGGAGATCTCGGTCTCGTTGGTCTTGAAAGTGATGGTGGTGCCGTCCGCGCCGGTAAAGGTGATCTCGTAGTAGCTTGCGCCGGGCTGTGGCTCCCAGGAGAAGGTCATGAGCCCCTGGAAGGGCAGTTCGGCGCCGGCGGGCGGCTCGAGCAGCCCAAAGCACGCATTCGCGCCGTTCCCATCGCCACCGCCTTCACCGTTCCCGTCTCCCGCGGGAGGCGCAGGAGGCGGTGGTGGTGGAGGTGGGGGGTTCTGCTGGTTGAACAACTGGTTGATGATCTCGGCCGCCTCCGGGTTGTTATCCAGCCATTCCTGGATCTCCTCCGGGGTCATATCCTCCACGATGGGCAGCGTCCATTCGCCGGTGTCGCTGAAATACAGCACCACCTTCTGGCCGTCGCCGAAGTTCACCGATCCGGCCCCGTTCCCGGCGCCGCAGTCGCCTTCCAGGCAGGTCACAATGACGTTCCCGGTTTCGGGGTCGATACTCACCTGCAGGTAGGAGCCGCGCACGGTAGCCACGCCGGAGGGCGTTTCCACTTCGGCGCTGCCGCCGTTCAGGATGATAAAGACCTTCCCGACCTCGAGCTGAATCTTGGTCGCCAGCCCACCCTCGGTCTCCTCGTTGGCAGCCAGGGTGAAGAGCGAGGAAGGCGCCACGCGCACGATCGTCCCGGTGGAGAGATCCAGGCGGACGCGGCCGTCATCGCCGGTCTGGATCTGGCCGTTCACCCCCAGCACAGCGCCGTCGCTGGCCTGGGTGAAGGAAGACTCCCCAGCGGTCTTGATCTCCACCCGGCCCTGCAACTCGCTCAAGGCAGCCGAGAGGGCGCTCGAAATGGGCTGAGGCTTGCAGGCCCCCAGTGCGACAAAGAGAACCATCAGGACCGCTGCTGCTTTTGTTTTTGACATGTCTGCCTCCATACAGGCGGCGGCCTCCGCAGCGCAGCGGAGAGAACAACCGCAACCAGATTATATTAATTCGGGCTCTTGAACCGCATTCTTAATTCTTATTGTATCTAATTAATGAGTGGCCTGCCAACGGGTAAATGGGTTTTCTATAGCAATTGTAAGGTGGGCAGTGGGCGCGCTCTGGGTTTCTCAACCGGAGGCCAGCATCAATTCGTGGAGTTGGGCGGCATAGGCGGCGCTCTCGGTATCGTCCGTCAGGAAGGCGATCTGCTCCGGCCGCTCGACCCCCAGCCCAAGCTCGACCGCGCGTGCGAGCTGCTCCTGCGCGAAGAGCGGGCCCTGCGCGGCCACGCCGTTGTACCCCAGGTGGCGCAGCAGGGCCAGGCCGGCGGCGTCGAGCGCCACGCGGTCCGTGCCGGCCATCACGACCTCGCCCCAGGCGCGCGTGCCCTGCTCCGGGCCGTTGTCGATGAAGGCCTCCACCCCGTCCAGCACGACCAGCGCAGGGTCGTAGACCGCATTGGCCTCCGCGATCATCAGGCGCTGATAAGGTGAGTTGTGCAGTTCGCTCATGTAGTTGTAGCCCCCGCCGCCCATGGTTTTCCCAACCATCCCGACCGAGTTTTTCAGCGATAACGTGAAATGGCCGCCGAAGCGGTGCGGTTTCAGACAGCAGGTCGTTACGATCGCCCCGGCCTCCAGCAGGCGGCGCGGAACTGGGAAACCGTTCTGCCAGTGGTCGCCCTCGCTGCGCACCAGCTGCCAGTCCGCGGGGTCGGCCAGTTCGTCAAAGGCCAGCACCTCGCAGCCCAGCTTGCCTGCCAGGTCGTAGATGCCCAGGTTTGCCATGACGAGCCGCGTATCCCCCATACCGCTGCGGTCGGCCACGGTGATAGGACCGGCTGCGGAGCCCTGGAGCGCTTCGATCAGCGCGTGCAGCGTCTCCGGGTGGGTGGAGGCGGGGGGAGGGTCGTCGCTGTTGAAATTAGGTTTGAGCAGCACCGTTTGGCCGGCAATGGGTGCCAGGTCCAGCATCGCCAGCGCACGCCGCACTCCTTCCTCGCGGTCCCGGGTGCGCACGAAGGCAATTTGCGCCAATCCGGCCTGCGCGCTGGGGGCGGCTGCCGGGGTGAGGGTCAAAACGGGGGTAGCAGAGAGAACCAGCGTGCTGGCTGGCAGCGGGGTTTCTGTTGGGTAGCCCTGCTCTGGCAGCCACCCCATACGCCGACAGGCCCCTACAATGGGCGCCGCGGCCAGTCCCCCAACCAGGCGCGTCGTCCAGCGCAGGAAGTCCCTGCGACCTGTGATGTGCTTTCGCTCGTGATCCGGCATCTTGGCTCCTGTGGGTCATGATAACACAGGGGTCCTTATAGAACCAGAAGCGCCACGCACTTAGACCCTTCGCGAACGCTCACATCGTGCAGGCATCTTTCGGGAGGGCAGGCGTGCGCGGCGCTCACCCCGTAGTAGTCTGCAGAGCCCTTACATCCCCAGATACTTCAGCAGTTCATAGACCAGGAATCCGGGCCAGAAGAGCGCCTTGAGGAAGCCCAGCAGACCGATCCAGACGGTCCCGGCGTGCCCCAGGTAGTAGACAAGCGCGCCCAGGAAGCCCATACCGTAGACGGGGGCAGAGGCAGCGGTCCGGTACACGCGTTTTTCGCGGCGTTTCACAACAGGTGCATTGGTTTCGGTGGTCATGATCTTCTCCTTCTCCAGTTGAATGAGTATCATGAGGATATACGGGCGATCGTAGCCGCTGGTTGCTCGGCGAGATCGCGCGGGATGGGTACTTGCTTACAAATGCATGCTGCAATTGTGCATATTTACGAAACAGACCTCATAACTCCTACGCTTTCATTAATTCTGATGTATTCACTCATTATTGTAGGAATTTGGGCTTATACTATCCTTAAAGGCTGATACGGCCTAACTAAGCGCCAGTCAAACGAGGTCATTCTCTTGCAAAATCACACTGTGTGTGCAAACTGCCCTTTTTCCCGACACTCATTAGAAGTCTCCTTAATGAAAGAATAATCGTTTAGTAAGGACATTGTGACCGGTGGCGGTTATAATGATGAAGAATATGGACATAAATGATATGATCAAGAAGTATCTGATCGAACTTGAGGATAAAGACATTCAGGTTCGCAAGATTGCACGCCGCCAACTGGCTCGCATTGGTTCAGAGGTTGTCCCCGATTTGATTCACCAGTTGAAAACGGACGATGAAGGTTGCCGGCGGGAGGCCGCCGTCATTCTGGGTGAGATCCGTGACAAATCAGCGCTGTCTGCTTTGGTCGAAGCCCTGTTGGATGAAAGCATCAGCGTGCATTGGGTGGCGACCGAAGCCCTGATCAAATATGGCCGGGCCGCGACCCTGCCGTTGCTGGAAGGGATTACACGTCATTTTGACTCCATGCGTTTCCTGCAAGGTGCTTTTCATATCCTGCATGTTTTTGAACGCTCTCGCAGGTTGGAACCTGAAGTTCAGTCCGTATTGGATGCGTTGCGGGATATCGAGCCCTCAGTCCGCGCGCCTTGGGCAGCAGAACGAGCCATCGAGCATTTGATATTTCATGAAGGCAAATCGCAATAGGCCAAATGTATCCAGCTCACTTGATCGCATGTTCCACTAAGGCGCTTCCCGAATTGAAGAGTTGTTCCCCACCATGCCTTTGCAGCCAATTTGAAATAAGCTGAAGTACACGTCGATCCACCGGCCGGCAGACCTGCTGCCTGTAAGTAGACAGCGTGGGATCGCCTGCTTCCGTTCTCAAAATATGGGTGAGGTCCGGCACTTCGTGCCATTCGAACTCGGATTGCACCAGCTCTGCCATGCGGCGCAGATCATCCGGGTTCACCTGAATGTCTTTTGAACCCGTAATGGCCAGCACCGGGACCTTGATCTTGGACAGGTCGTCCGCCGGGTCATATGCCAGAAATTCCCGCATCCATTTGGCGTTGATCCTCGCTACCAGTTGCATGCGGTACGAATCCTGAGTGGAGCGCTTGATCTTTTCGATTTGCTTCTGCTGCGCTTTCTGTACGTCGATGTGCAGCAAATTGATCAGGAAGCGGTTAATACCGCCCATGGTCCGCACGACCTGCTGGCTCTGCCATGACAGGACCTGCTCGCCCGGGCTCGCGGTGCCGGCCAGCAAGATCACACCGGTCACCTCGGCTCCCGAGGCTGCCAACCTTGTAGCGATAACGGCACCTTCACTATGTCCAAGCACAAAGATTTGGTCTGGCTGAATATAGTCATTGGATTTGAAAAAATGCAATGCAGCGGCTGCGTCTGATACGTTATCGTAGAAGCCGGTTTTCCAGAAATCACCCTGGCTTTCTCCCACGCCGCGCTTGTCATACCGCAGCGTAGCAATCCCCTTTTCCCCCAGATCCGTTGAGATTTCACGGAAGGCATTGATAGACAATTTCCTGGCATTTTCGTTCCGGTCGACCTGTCCTGAACCCGGGATCAGCACCACACCGGGAAATGATCCGCTTGCATCCGGTAGTCTCACCGTACCAGCTAATTGTAGTGAGCCAGATGAAAATGAAATTTCATGTTCAATAGCCATGTTGCTATCCTTTCCTAATCTCTTTTCTATGATTGTAGGGACTCCTCTCCTTGGCGACTTTAAGGCCGGGTACGCAGGAGCTTAAGATTGTTTAATATTCGAGTGGGGACAACCCATTTACGTTGAAGGACGCCTGAACCCAAGCCCTTTCTGATCGAGGAATCCCCTTTTAGCATATGCCCACCTGAACCGGTTATGTGCAAGCGAAAGCGGAAATTAGAAAATAACGGAATGTTGTCCTTATGCAGGTTGTGGACTGTTTAAACCTTCGATAAGGTCTCGATAAACGGCCTGTAAGGACAGGGGAAGCGGTTCTGGGGAATAATGGAGGCAAGAAACCGGCAGCAAGAGCTACCCTTGAATGGAAGTTGCCGCCTATCAACTGAAGCTGGTCTGCAACCCGGTTGCAGCGTCCCGCAGAAAAGAAAGAAGGTTGATCATGTTGAAGAAAAAATACCTCAAATCGCATAAGGCCTGGAATGTGGTCTTCGAACTCCCAAAGACGGAGTGTCCCCAAGACGTCAAGATCAGGCGGGTGAACCTGATGGGAGATTTCAACGATTGGAAGCCTTCCAGCACTCCTATGTCGCTTAATCAGGATGTGTATGCCGCTTCCCTCGAACTGGATCCTGGACACGACTATCAATTCCGTTATCTGATCAACGGCAAGATCTGGTGCAATGACTGGCACGCGGATACCTATGTGCCCAACTTGTTTGGTGAAGAAAATTGCGTGGTCCGCCTGCCAGGAAAAATTGATGATCAGAGGAAGAACAAAACCGAGTAGGAAAAAACCATGTCTTACCATTATACGGATATTCATCTACCCACGTTCATGGATGTGGGCTTTAGTGAAACCCTGGCAGCCGTACTGCGTCGCGTCTACGTCTGGATGACGCTGGGTCTGCTCACCACGGCGGGTGTGGCCGCCATCATAAGCACTACGCCTTTCTTTCAGGTCCTGGTTGGACAATCGCTGCTCTTTTTTGGGTTGTTGATCGTCGAACTTGCGCTGGTGATCGGGTTATCCTGGGGCATCCAGCGCCTCTCACCGCCGGTGGCGTTGATCCTGTTCTTTACGTATGCAATTCTGAATGGCCTGACACTCTCTGTGCTGTTTGCGGTGTATTCCCTGGGCAGTGTGGCGTACACCTTCCTGGCCAGCGCGGCTTTGTTCGGCGTCATGAGCGTTTTAGGCTATACCACCAGGATCAACCTGGCCAAGATGGGCACCTTAATGCTCATGGGTCTCATCGGGTTGGTGATCGCCATGCTCGTCAATCTGTTCTGGGCCAACTCGACTCTGGGATGGCTCGTCACTTTTGCGGGCATTTTGCTCTTCCTGGGTTTGACGATGTTCGACACACAGCGCATCAAACACATGACTGCAACTGCCCTTCAGAAGAATAATGAGGACGTGGAAGCGCGCCTGGGAATTCTAGGAGCCTTGAGCCTCTACCTTGATTTCGTCAACCTATTTCTATTCCTGTTGCGATTGGGCGGACGTCAGCGCTGACACCAAGAACCACTCCAGCCCCGGCACCGGCTGCTTGCGTAAAATGAGCAGCCGGATTTATTTCCCAAGCGCCAATATTCACCAGTTAATACTTGCTTAATGCAATCATAAGTGATCAATAAAGACCTGGGATCATTGGGATGATACAGTTACAGGTAAATAAGCCTCGTGTCCCGAATTAAGGAGAGAACACATGGACATCCCTATCAACGTTGAGGTACATTGCGCCGGCGAAGCCTGCGGCCGATCTACCTATCTTATCGTCAACCCGGTCAACGAGCGCATCACGCATGTGGTGGTGGCTGAAAAGGGCTTCCCGAATATCGAGCGGCTGGTCCCGGTGGATATGATCCTGGCTTCAAGCCCAAATTCGATCCAGTTGCGCTGTAGTCCGGAAGAGTTGCACCGATTGAAATCCTTCGAAGAGACAGAATTCATCGATGCGGGCCAACTGGAGTCGGCGCTCCCTTATGAAGCACCCTACCAGGTCTGGCCTTATGGCATGTACGAGGCTATGCCAATTGCGCTTGAGCACGAACACCTCCCGGCGGGGGAAATTGCAATCCGCCGGGGCACACCGGTTCTTGCCAAGGATGGAGAGGTGGGTAAAGTGGATGAGTTCCTGGTTGGTCCAGAGAACGATCTCATTACCCACCTGATCCTGCGCGAGGGGCACTTATGGGGCAAAAGGGATGTTACCATACCCATTTCTGAGATAGAAAAGATTGCGGAAGGCGGGGTCTACCTGAAGCTGGACAAGAAAACCCTGGAAAAACTCCCCACCATTCCCGTGAATCGCAAGTGGAAGTAATTCGTACTTCCCATCATGCTACGAATAAGGAGCAACTGAAATGACTACCACAAGCAACATCCATTCGTCTTCTCATGTATTGCTGATCACCGACCCGCCTGTCACCCAAACCCTGTTCGGGAAAGTAAGCTGGGCTTGGATCTGGTTCCTTCCACGCCTCTACGTGGGTTGGACCTGGTTGCAGGCCGGTTGGGGAAAATTGACCAATCCCGCCTGGGTAGGAGCACAGGCTGGGACCGCCTTATCCGGATTTGTAAACGGCGCATTGGCCAAGACGGCCGGAGCGCACCCGGCCGTCCAGAGCTGGTATGCGGCATTCCTGCAAAGTTCGATCCTGCCAAACGTGGGATCCTGGAGCTACGTGGTTGCCTTTGGCGAAACCATGGTAGGTATTGGGTTGATTCTGGGCGCCTTTACGGGTATTGCGGCCTTCTTTGGAATCTTTATGAATCTGAACTACCTGATGGCTGGCTCCATCAGCGTGAACCCGATCTTGCTGGTGATTTCCATTTTCCTGGTATTGGCCTGGAAAACCGTGGGCTGGTGGGGGGTAGACCGCTGGTTACTGCCCGCATTGGGCACACCCTGGAGCCCAGGGCTGGTATTTCAAAGGAAGACGGTGGAAACAGCATGAACCTAAATACGGCAAAACTACATCAACAGGGAGTCAGCCTGTGGCTGGACAACATCACGCGCAGTTTGTTGCAAGACGGGACACTGGAAAAATACATCCTTGATCTTTCGGTCACTGGTCTGACTTCCAATCCGACCATTTTCGATCATGCCGTTGCCAACTCCAACGATTATGATGAAGCCATTCACCGTAAAAGCGAGACCGGCAAGTCGGGAGAAGAGCTCTTCCTTGAATTAGCGATCGAAGACCTATCTCGCGCCGCAGACCTGTTCAGGCCGATCTACGAGCGTACCAACGGGGTGGACGGCTGGGTTTCACTGGAGGTTTCACCCCTGCTGGCGTATGACACCGATCGGACGCTTCAGGCTGCCAAGGGATTGTTTGAACGAGTCGGGCGGCCAAACTTGTTCATCAAAATTCCAGGTACACCGCAAGGGCTTCCGGCAATCGAGGAGGCCATCTTTAGTGGAGTACCGGTCAATGTAACCCTGCTTTTCTCCGCAGAACAGTATGAGGCTGCCGCGCAGGCCTACCTGCGTGGAATCGAACGCCGCATCCGGGCGGGATTAGACCCCGATGTAGGTTCGGTGGCCTCGTTGTTTATAAGCCGCTGGGACAAAGCGACGATGGGGCAGGTTTCCCCTTCGCTACAAAACAGACTGGGTCTGGCAGTGGCGCAGCGCACCTACCGGGCCTATAACAAAATCCTGAGCTCTGACAGCATGCTGCGGGCTATGAACGACGGCGCGCGCCCCCAGAGGTTGCTGTGGGCCAGCACTGGAACCAAAGATCCGCAGGCCTCAGATATCCTGTATATCCGCGCACTGGTAGCTCCTTACACGATCAACACCATGCCGGAGGAAACCCTCCTGGCTTTTGCCGATCACGGAGAACTCCAACCCTCCCTGGTTACGGAAAACGTACAGGCGCAGGATGTGTTTGCGGACTTTGAGCAGGCTGGCTTCGAATATGAAAAAATGGCAGATAAATTGCAGCAGGAAGGCGCATCGGCGTTTGTGAAGTCCTGGAACGACTTGCTGGAGACGATTATATCCAAGGTACGTGAGATGCAAGCCAGCAGGAAAGAAGCCTGATGGACAGGATTCCACTTCTTCAACGTCCAGCCTGGCAGGCCCTTCAGGCCCATTTCGAGACCATCCAAGACGTTCACATGCGCGACCTGTTCAAAGACGATCCAAAACGCGGCGATAAGATGAGCGTCAGGGCTGTTGGGCTGTATATGGATTACTCCAAGCATCGCCTCAATGACGAGACCTTGCGCCTGCTGCTTGACCTGGCGCGCCAGAGCGGACTTGAGGAACGCAGGAGAGCGATGTTCGCTGGTGAGAAGATCAACCTGACCGAACAGCGGGCCGTGCTACACACGGCCCTGCGCGCCCCTAAAGAGTCCCAAATCACTGTGGATGGCCACGATGTAGTGCCGGACGTATATGCCGTGCTGGAGAAGATGACGAACTTCACCGAGCGAGTCCGCAGCGGTGAGTGGAAGGGATATACCGGCAAGCCCATCCGCAACGTGGTCAATATCGGTATCGGCGGCTCAGACCTGGGGCCTGTCATGGCGTACGAGGCGCTGAAGTTCTACACACCGCGCGATATGACCTTCCGTTTTGTCTCCAACGTGGACGGGACTGATTTTATTGAATGTACACGCGACCTGGACCCGGATGAGACACTATTCATCATCTCCTCCAAATCCTTCACTACGCTGGAAACCATGTCGAATGCACGCAGCGCACGCTCGTGGTTGTTGGGGCGGTTAACGGACCGCCAGGCGGTATCCAGGCATTTTGTGGCGGTCTCCACCAACAAGCAAGCCGTGCAAGAATTCGGCATCGACCCTACCAATATGTTCGGGTTCTGGGATTGGGTGGGTGGGCGGTATTCAATGGATTCGGCTATTGGGTTATCCACCATGCTGGCCATTGGTCCGGAACAATTCCGCGCCCTGCTTTCAGGGTTCCATCAGATGGATGAACATTTCAGAAATGCGCAGCTCGAGAAGAACCTGCCGGTTTTAATGGGCCTGCTGGCTGTCTGGTATAACAACTTCTTCGGCGCCCAGACCATCGCCGTGCTGCCCTATGAGCAATACTTGAGGCGGTTTCCAGCCTATCTCCAACAACTGACCATGGAAAGCAATGGCAAGAGTGTCTCGTTGGATGGCCGGCAGGTGGAGTACCAGACCGGCCCGATCTATTGGGGCGAACCCGGCACCAACGGTCAGCATTCGTTCTACCAGTTGATTCACCAGGGCACGAAACTTGTCCCTTGCGACTTTCTTGTATTTCGCCAATCGCTCAACCCGCTTGGAGACCATCACAATCTACTGGTCGCCAATGTGATCGCACAGAGCGAGGCTTTGGCTTTTGGGAAAACTTCAGAAGAGGTCAAAAGCGAGGGCGTTCCAGATTGGCTCGTGCCGCACCGCACATTTGAGGGCAATCATCCCTCGACGACGATTTTTGCCGACTGGCTGAGCCCTGAGACGCTCGGGAAATTGGTCGCTTTGTACGAACATGCAGTGTTTACCCAGGGTGTCATTTGGGATATCGACTCCTTTGACCAATGGGGAGTGGAATTGGGTAAAGAGTTGGCCGTACGCATCCTCCCACAATTATCTGAAACAGGGGCGCTCGGACATGACAGTTCCACCAATGCACTCATTCGCTATTATCGCGAAGGGCGCAATTGAAAGCTGATGGTAAGGGAATAATCATGCCCTCGACACAACCTATTACCACACTCTTTCTTGACATTGGTGGTGTGCTCCTGACCTAAGCACAAGGCATGGCGCAACTTCGCGCCGCCTCCCAGAAATACAACTATGGTCTGGATCTCTCAGCCGTGGCCCGTACCTGGCGTGGCGGTTGCATCATCTGATCGGCACTGCTCGAACCCATCCGCGCCGCCTATAGCCAACTACCCCAGTTGCCCAACCTCCTGCTTGACGAAACTCTGGGTAGTATCGTGGCGGAACGCGCCAGCGACTTGCGTCTCGTGGTGCAGACTGCTTCCAGCTTGGGCTCTCCGGCACCTGGATTGATGATAGCGCTGGCCTATTACGACAGCCTGCACGCCATTCACCTGCCTGCCAACCAGATCCAGGCTCAGCGCGATTACTTTGGCGCCAACACGTATGAGCGCGTAGATGAACGTGGTGTGTTCCAAACCGGCTGGGGAAAAGAGTGAATCGCGTAGAAACAGGCGAAAACTGCCGCCTGCTGCACTGGTCTTTTTCGGAGCGGGTGGGGACATGACCCGGCGGGCCTATCTGGAGACGCTACAACGAAGCTGGCTATGGCGAGCATGAAGATGGGAGTCTAGTCAATGGGAACGGCGCGGGAAGGCCATGGCCGCTATGAACTGGTGAGCATATTGAAAAAGTCCAGAAATTGCTGGCCGCACTCGAGGCATTTGCCAGCCCTACGGGCTTGTTTCCAGGGCACACCTGGGATGGGGAGGACCTTCCCAAACGTGGACTTTTCTTCGGCCATCCGGCTGGTTCTGCCATGCCGCTGGTGTGGGCTATCTTTTGGCTTGTCCCGACTGTTTTTTACCGCTATACTATAAATAGATTGAATAAAAATTAC
>CAZULT010000021.1:0-56981 GCA_964621295.1 uncultured Anaerolineaceae bacterium
ACAGAACTTGTCGAGCGAAAATCTTGCCGCAGATTGTAAAGAAATCTTTAAAAAGGAGGTGGTGGCTACTCACAAGATTGAATAAATCTACTCAACCCAATTTCAAACTATTGTCTAAATGATCGAGAGGAGAAACATGAAGAAACTTACTTTCTGGTCACTCGTGACCCTGCTGATCGTGGCTTCGATGGTGTTTGCTGCCTGTGCACCCGCAGCAACCGAAGCGCCCCCGGCAGAACCTGCCGCGACCGAAGCGCCGGCCATGACTGAAGCGCCCGCGGCAACCGAAGCACCGGCCATGCCTGAGGTATCTTTTGAAGTCATGCCAGGCGGTGAACTTGAAAAAGCCATCAATGGCGATTACACGGGCACGACCGTGACCGTGGACGGCGCCTTTGAAGGCAACGACCCCGATGGTGTGAAATTCTCCGAATCCATGAAAGCATTCGAAGACGCCACCGGCATCACCGTCAACTACATCGGCAACAAAGAATTCGAAGGCTCCATCTCCATTCGCGTGGATGCTGGCGATGCTCCGGACATTGTGGATTTCCCGCAGCCCGGCCTGTTCGCTGGTTTTGTGCGCAGCGGCGATATTGTACCTGTCTCCGAATTCATGTCCGATGAATGGCTCTCCAAGCAGTACAATGCCGGCTGGCGCGAGTTCAATACTGTAGACGGCGTGGAAGCGGGCGTTATGCACCGCTACTCGGGCAAGAGCTTGGTCTGGTATCCCAAGAAATCCTGGGATGCGGCTGGTTATCAAATTCCTGAGACCTGGGACGATCTGCTGGCTCTGACCCAACAGATTGCCGATGACGGCGATACTGCCTGGTGCATCGGCATCGAGTCCGGCGCTGCCACCGGTTGGCCGGCCACGGACTGGACCGAGGATATGATGCTACGCACCACCTCCCTGGAGAACTACGACGCCTGGGTGGCTGGTGATCTGGCCTTTGATTCCCCCGAAGTGAAGAATGCTATCGAAACCTGGAGCAATATCTGGTTCAACGACGCCTATGTTTATGGCGGGCGTTCCTCGATCGTCTCCACTGCATTTGGGGATGCACCGACACCCATGTTCGACGACCCCCCGAAGTGTTGGCTGCACCGCCAGGCTAACTTCATCACCAGCTTCTTCCCCGAAGGCACGCAGTACGGCGTGGATTATGATTTCTTCTACCTGCCGCCTGTGGATCCTGCCTACGGCAAGCCCTTCCTGGTCGCCGGCGACCTGATCGCCATGTTCAACGACCGGCCTGAAGTGCGCGCGCTGATGGAATATTTCACCACTCCGCAATCGGTGAGTGGTTGGCTGGAAGGCGGCGGCGCTATTGCCGCGCAGCAGACCGCCACGCGTGACATGTACGGCTCGGATCTGGACTACGGCGTTTCCGAGCTCGTAGCAGGAGCGACCAGCTTCCGCTTCGACGGCTCCGACCTGATGCCGCAGGAAGTCGGCCAGGGCTCCTTCTGGGAGCACATCTCCAGCTACGTAGCCGGGTCTGAAGATCTGGATACGGCTATGAAAGCCATCGATGCGAGCTGGCCAAGATAGGTTTGGCTCGTGAATGATCGGGTGGACGGCCATGTGGCCGTCCACCCTTACACTATCAAGGCACCACCTGAGGAACTGGCAATTTGGTATCAAATGACATTGGTATAATTATTTCGATCATTTCAATCATTTCAATTTAAGGAGTGGGCATATGGAGCTACTTCGAGACATGGGAAAGGATCAACAATCACTGTGGGCACGGGTGCTGGCGTTCATCGGCCGCATCCTGTTGGCCATCAGCATCCCGTTGATCGCCTTCTACGTGCTCTACCTGGGCTTTCTGTTCCTGCGCGACAGCCAGGCGCCTCGCGTTGTCATCACGCTGGTGGCGATCGTATGGGGCGTGGGCGGCGTGGCGATCCTGTATTGGATCTTCAACGGATTGGTGGAACTGCTGCCAGATGCCTGGACCACACGCCTGCTGCCGTTCGTCTTCGTAGGGCCGGCCATGGCTATCCTGGGCTGGTACCTGGCTGTCCCTACCCTGCGTACCTTTTACATCAGCCTGTTCGACCGCAACGGCCCGCCGGACGGCATGAACTTCCTGCAACAACTGGGCAGTCAGGCCTTCGTCGGGTTGAGCAATTACAAAGCCGTGTTCACCCACCCCTTGATGCTTGAAGCCTTCCGCAACAACCTGATGTGGATCATCTTCGGCAGCACGTTATCGGTTGCTTTTGGGTTGATCATCGCGGTGTTGGCCGATCGCAGCCGCATCGAGAACTTCGCGAAATCGATGATCTTCCTGCCGATGGCGATCTCCTTCGTAGGCGCCAGCATCATCTGGAACTTCATCTACGAGTACCGGCCGGCCGGCCAGCCGCAGATCGGTTTGTTGAACGCGATCGTAGTCGGATTGGGGGGTACTCCGCAGGCCTGGCCGCAATGGGTCGATATTGCGCCCTGGAATAACCTGTTCCTGATCGTGATCGTGATCTGGCTGCAGGCTGGGTTTTCGATGGTGCTGTTCTCGGCAGCGCTGAAAGGCATCCCCGAAGAACTGATGGAAGCCGGGCGCATCGACGGCGCCAGTGAAATTCAGATCTTCTTCCGCATCATGATCCCCTACATTCAGGGCACGATCATCTCGGTCTGGACCACGATCGTCATTTTTACTCTGAAGATCTTTGACGTGGTGTGGGTCATGACTGGTGGACAATTCGGCACGCACGTGATCGCCACCCAGTTTTACCGGCAGTCCTTCACCAATCGTAACTCCGGCTTTGGCTCGGCCATCGCCATCGTGCTGTTGATCGCCGTCATACCGGTCATGTACTATAACTTACGTCAATTCAGGGAGCAGGAGGCCTTCTAAGATGAAAAGTGGCAAACGACAAAAACGATTTGGCAGCCTGATCGTCAACGGCACGCTCCTGCTGCTGGTACTGATCTGGACAGTTCCCACCATGGGCATCTTCGTGTCTTCGTTTCGTGTCAGGAATGATATCGCAACCTCCGGGTGGTGGAAGATCTTCCCCTACCGTGACTGGCAGCCTGTCAGAGAGATCGACATCAGCCAGGCCGGGCTTGACCCCAATGGGGTCATGACGATTGAAGGCGCAACCGGGACCTTTGAGGAGTTCCGCGCCGGGGTCGAAACCCCGGACGGCAAACGCATCACCTGGATCGGGAATAAACGCCTTGGCAGGGTGGAAGTCCAGGAAGAGGTCTGGACCGTCGACTGGAATTTCTCGCTCGATAACTACCGGCAGGTGCTCGGCGGCCAGGATTTCAAATTCACCCGCCCGGACGGCACGGTGGAGATCGTCCCTGGCGATAACATGAACAGGGCGTTCCTGAACAGCCTGTCCGTGGCCGTGCCTTCCACGGTCATTCCGATCCTGATCGCAGCTTTTGCAGCCTATGCCTTCGCCTGGATGAACTTCCCTGGACGCCGGGCGCTCTTCATCATCGTTGTCGCGTTGCTGGTCGTGCCATTACAGATCGCCCTGGTGCCGATCCTGCGTGACTATAAAGCCCTGGACCTCAACGGTACATTCCTGGCCATCTGGCTGGCGCACACCGGCTTTGGGCTGGCACTGGCTACTTACTTACTCTACAACTACATCAGCACGCTGCCCCGTGATATCCTCGAGTCGGCCTTCATCGACGGTGCCTCGCACTTCACGGTCTTCACGCAATTGATCCTGCCGCTCTCGGTGCCGGCGCTGGCCTCCTTCGCGATCTTCCAGTTCCTTTGGGTCTGGAATGATTACCTGGTGGCATTGATCTTCCTGGGCGGCAACCCGGAGTTCGAGCTGGTCACGCAACGCATGGCCGCCATAGTCGGCTCGCGCGGCAGCGAGTGGCATCTCCTGACAGCTGGCGCATTCGTGTCCATGGTCCTGCCGTTGATCGTGTTCTTCTCGATGCAACGTTACTTCGTGCGTGGTCTTCTGGCTGGTTCGGTGAAAGGTTAAGTCTTCCTCAAGAAACCTGCCTGGCTTCAGGATGAAACGCCCCGCTGGTTTTCTCAATGTCTTGCGGCCAATGCGAAAAACCGTAAGTATAGAAGTATATGGCTGCGCACTTCGGTTCCGGGGCGCGCAGCCAACCTATTAACAAGGAATATTGCATCTTATCCATGTCGAAAACCGAACCTGAATCACTGGACTGGGCGCTGTGGTTTTATTGGATCATGGCCACCACGCTGGGTTGGCTGGCTGGAAGCCTCTTCTTCAAGGGGATACCGTTGATCATCTCCGGCGTTGCAATCGCAGCTACCCAATGGTCCGTGCTCTACAAGCGTTTTCCAAAAGCCTGGCGCTGGGCTGTGTACAGCTCGTTGGCGTGGATCGTGGCTGTGCTACTAGTGTTGTTGTTTTTTCCCTCTGGCGCAGGAGTCTTGATAGGCCCATGGGCCGGTTTGCTGGTGGGGATTGCCCAGTGGACGCTGCTGCGAAAACAATTCGCATGGGCCGGCTGGTGGATCGTGATCAGTATCCTGGCCTGGACAACAGGCCTGTCGCTCATACCAGGTACCCTGAGTTCGGGCACCCTGCCGGGCGCGTTCACCGGCCTGACGCTGGTGCTGCTGTTCAGGTATGCCAGGCCCGAAATGATGCAATGATGGCAGGAGAGAAATGAAGTATAGAACTTTGGGCGCGAGCGGGCTTGTGGTCTCGGAATTTTCCCTGGGGACGATGGTATTTGGAGAAACGGGCGCCCGCGCTACAGACCCACAGATGGCAGAAAAGATCATCCACGCCTATCTCGATGCAGGTGGAAATCACATTGATACTGCCGACGTCTATGCGAGCGGAAAATCCGAGGAGATCGTGGGGAAAGCACTCGAAGGCCACCGCGCGCAGGTGGTTTTGGCCACGAAAGTGCGCTTTGCCATGGGGAGCAGGCCCAACCAACAGGGGTTGTCGCGCCTGCATATTATGCTGGGTGTGGAAGACAGCCTGCGCCGATTGCGTACAGAGGTGATCGATCTACTGTACGCGCACTGTTGGGACCCGCTTACACCATTGGAGGAGACCCTTCGTGCCTTTGACGACCTGGTAACTGCAGGAAAAGTACGCTATATTGGCGTCTCGAACTTCAAGGCCTGGCAATTGATGAAAGCCTTGGACATAAGCTCTGCGCAGGGCTGGGCGCGATTTGTAGCGGCTCAATACCAGTACAGCTTGGTGGAACGGAACCTCGAACACGAGTTCAGTGAGCTGTGCCTGAGCGAGGGCCTGGGTCTGACACCCTGGGGCCCGTTGGGGGGAGGCTTTCTCAGCGGAAAATACCAGCCCGGGGACAAACCGGATGAAGGCCGTCTGGCGGTGATGCCGGACGACACCGAGGAGGCTTGGCATCGCCGGGCAAACGAACGTAATTGGGGAATCCTTGGGGTCGTGGATGAGATCGCCAAGGCGCACAAGGCCACTGTTTCACAGATTTCCCTGGCATGGTTGCTTAGGCAACCAGCGGTAAGTTCGGTCATTTTGGGTGTGCGCACTTTGGCCCAACTGGAAGAAAACCTGGTGGCTTCGCAAGTGGTGCTCAGCGACCAAGAGCTTGAGAGACTGGAGCAGATCAGTCGGCCAGAAGACCCCTATCCTTATCGCTTCATCACGCATTACGGCACGCGTGACCTGAACCCCAAAACAAGAGCCTGAATTGTGACACAATTATCCTTCCCTGAAATTTTCCTGTGGGACGTGTTCGCCTCTGCTTACCAGATTGACGGCGCAGCCCGCAAAGACGGCAAAGGCGAGAGTACCTGGGATCGTTTCGTGCGTACGCTAAAGCAGAGCGGGTTCGGTTACCGCGAAGTGATCGAGGCGCATGTAATCGCGATCTGACAAAGAAGACAAAGCTTTTTCGAAAACCTGGCCTCAGCCATTTCTTCCTGAATAAGCCAGAAATATTGCCTGCATGGCACGGGATGCATACATTTTGAAAGGAAATCAATTCTAAACTGGGCTTATGGATCATACCCTCTGGTATAAAGACGCCGTTTTCTATGAGATCTATGTACGTGCTTTTCATGACAGCAACAATGACGGTCATGGCGACCTACGTGGTCTGATCGAAAAATTGGATTATTTAAAAGAACTGGGGGTGGATTGCCTGTGGCTGCTGCCGATCTACCCCTCTCCGCTGCGAGATGACGGTTACGATATCTCGAATTATTACGATATCCATCCCGATTACGGGACAATGGATGATTTTGAAACTTTGCTCGAGGAGGTCCACAAACGAGGGTTGCGCCTCATTATGGACCTGGTGCTCAACCATACCTCGAACCAGCATCCCTGGTTTCGGGCTGCACGCGCCAACCGCAACTCCATATTCCGTGATTACTACGTATGGAGCGATACCAGTATGACCTTCCGCGACGCGCGCATTATCTTCCTGGACACGGAAGAGTCGAACTGGGCCTGGGATAAGAAGTCAGAACAGTATTACTGGCACCGCTTTTACGCTTCGCAACCCGATCTGAACTACGATCACCCTGCCGTGCAGGCCGAAATGCTGAAAGTCATGAGCTTTTGGCTGGATTTGGGCGTGGACGGTTTCCGCGCCGATGCGGTACCCTACCTCTTTGAGCGTGAGGGAACCAGCTGCGAGAACCTGCCGGAGACACACGGGTTCTTGAAGGAGATCCGCAAATTTATCAACGAGCGCTATCCAGACCGTATCCTGCTGGCCGAGGCAAATCAGTGGCCCGAAGACATCGTCCCCTATTTTGGTGATGGTGGCAATGAGTTCCACATGGGTTTTCACTTTCCTATCATGCCGCGTATCTACATGTCCATCCGCAAACAGAACCGTACGCAGTTGGTCTGGATCATGGACCGTACCCCGACTCTGACTGAGACCAATCAGTGGTGCCTGTTTCTGCGCAACCACGACGAACTGACGCTTGAAATGGTCACGGAAGAAGAACGGGAGTGGATGTGGCAGGAATTCGCCCCGGACCCACGCATGCGCCTGAACCTGGGTATCCGTCGCCGACTGGCGCCTTTGTTAGAAAATGACCGCCGCAAGAATCTACTGGCTCACTCGCTGCTTTTCACCCTGCCGGGCTCACCCATCATTTATTACGGCGACGAGATCGGAATGGGCGATAACATCTGGCTGCACGACCGCAACGGCGTGCGCACGCCCATGCAATGGGTCGATAGCCCGAATGCCGGCTTCTCGAAGGCCCCCTCGCAAAGCATCTATCTACCGGCAATCGATGATGATACCTATGGCTGCCGCCAGGTTAACGTCCGCGACCAACAGGAAAATCCCTATTCATTGTGGAACGCGATCCGGCATATGATCCAGGTCCGCAAAGCCCAGCCCGCCCTAGGTCGGGGGGATTTCGAATGGATCGACTGTCATAATGAGGCCGTTGCTGCATACAAACGAGCCTATGAAGACCAGGTGATCTATGTGGTCAACAATCTGAGCGCCAGCGAACAGACCGTCTCCATCCCGCTTGGGAAATCCTCCAAGCAGTTGATCGACTTGCTGACGGAAAATGTCTATTACCACGAGGATCATACCGCGAAGGTCGAATTGAGCCCGCGGCAGTTCCTGTGGTTGCATTGAACATGAGCCAGAAGCAACCTTTGTTGTTTGGTGGCATTGAGGCAGGTGGCACCAAATTCATGTGCGGGGTTGGAACGGCTCACGGTGAGATCCTGGCAGAAAGTCGCCTTCCCACCACAACCTCGCAGGAGACGCTGGCTCAGGCCGTACACTATTTTCAAGAACAAACCCAAGCGCTCGGTCGGCTGGCTGCGATCGGTGTAGCCTGCTTCGGTCCCTTGGACCCGAGACCCGCTTCCGCCTATTTTGGACGTCTGTTGGCGACACCCAAGCCGGGCTGGTCGCATGCGGATATTATCGGACCGCTGCGTGATGCCTTCCACGTGCCGCTAGGGTTCGATACAGACGTCAACGGCGCCGCGCTGGGGGAATGGCGCTGGGGCGCCGCCCAGGGATTGGGAACGTTTCTGTATTTAACCGTGGGCACCGGTATCGGCGGTGGCGGTCTGGCCAACGGGAAACTCATGCACGGCCTGCTGCATCCCGAGATGGGGCACATCCCGTTGCCCCACGACCGGGACACAGACCCCTTCGACGGCGCCTGCCCCTTTCACGGTGATTGCCTGGAAGGGTTGGCTTCTGGCCTTGCCATCGGACAACGCTGGGGGCAGAAGGCCGAAAACTTACCGCGTGAGCATCCCGCCTGGAAAATGGAAGCGCACTATCTGGCCCTGGCGTTGAGAAGCTTCATTTGCACGCTCTCGCCCCAACGCATTATCCTGGGAGGCGGGGTGATGCGGCAGCCACACCTGCTCCCGCTTGTGCATGAAAAGACGCTGGCGACGCTGAATGGCTACTTTTCGGCGCTACAAACCCTAGAAGAGATCGAAGCGTACATTGTCCCGGCGGCGCTGGAAGGTCGCTCTGGCTTACTGGGCGCCATGGTGCTGGCGGAACAGGCTTGGAAGAATGCGAGTTAATAATCCGCCATCACGCTTTGACGCATCTGGCGATTGGGGAATTGGCAACCTGTGTGTTTTGAAGAGGAAGGCTGAACGATGAAAGGTGACGTGATCGTCCTGGAGGAATACCACCGGCGAGCCGCGCAGGAGATCGTTTATGGTATTCTCGAGCAGATCAAAAACAAGACCTCCCGTTATATCCTGACAGTGGCCGGCGAATCGGGTAGCGGCAAGTCCGAGACCGGCGTAGCTATCCAGGAGCAGTTGGAGAAGGTTGGCATCCGGTCTGTAATACTGGGTCAGGATGATTATTTCCGGCTGCCCCCAAAATCCAACGACGCACGCAGGCGGGAAGATCCGGAATGGCTAGGACCGCATATCGAAGTGCGGCTGGACGCGCTGGAGCGTAACCTGATCGACGCGATTGCAGGCGCAAAGGAGATCACCAAACCGCTGGTGGACTACGACCGGAATTTGATTGAACAGGAGACCCTCAGTCTGGAGGAAATTAAAGTCGTGATCGCGGAGGGGACCTATACTTCGTTGCTCAAACACGTCGATACGCGCGTCTTTATTGCCAGGAACAGGTGGGATACGCTGGAACACCGCCGCAAAAGGAACCGGGGGGAGGAAGCAGGCGATCCGTTCATCGAGCAGGTGCTGGGCATCGAGCACAAGATCATCGCCGGGCACCGGCAACTGGCAGATTTTGTGATTTCCAAAGAGTACGATGTGATCGCGGTGGTCTGAGAGTATCCCATGGCAGTCAAGAACCAGGTTCAATTGATCACCTACCCCGATTCATTGGGAGGTGATCTGAGGTCCTTGCATCAAGTGCTTGAGACCCATTTCCGGGGGCTCTTCAAAGGCGGCCTGCATATCCTGCCACCGTTTCCCTCTTCCGGCGATCGAGGCTTTGCGCCGCTGACCTATCTGGAAATCGAGCCCCGCTTTGGAACCTGGGAGCAGTTACGGCAGCTCGGCTCCGAACATGATCTCATGCTCGACTTGATGGTGAACCATATCTCCGCAAAGTCTGCCTACTTCCAGGATTTCCTGAAAAATGGGCGGGCATCTGCTTATGCGGACTTGTTCCTGACCGTGGACAAGATCTGGCCTGATGGGAACCCCCCACCCGAGGAAGTGGAGAAGATTTTCCTGAGGCGGACTGAACCCTTCTCTGAGTTTAAGATTGAAGCCTCGGGAGAAACCGAGAAAGTGTGGACAACCTTCGGGAAGGTGACCCCTTCGGAGCAGATCGACCTGGACGTGCACGCAGAGGCCACGCGCCGGTTGCTGGCTGATTTCCTGGCCAATTTTGCCGAGAATCGAGTCAAGATCGTCCGGCTGGATGCAGTTGGCTATGTCATCAAGAAACCTGGCACCAGTTGCTTCTTCGTGGAACCAGAAATCTACCAGTTCCTGGACTGGATGACCGGGCAGGCCGGTGCGTTGGGGATCGAGTTACTGCCTGAGGTGCATGCGCATTACAGCACTCAATACAAGCTCGCGGAACGCGGGCACTGGATTTACGATTTCATCCTCCCCTATCGGGTGTTGGAAGCTTTGGTCTACAGGAATGCGGCCAGGTTGTGCGATTACCTGCGTACGCGACCGCAACGGCAGTTCACCATGCTGGATTGTCACGATGGTGTGCCGGTCAAGCCGGATCTGAACGAACTTTACGAGAGCGCGCAGGCACGCGACCTGGTAGCGATCTGCCTCGAACGGGGCGCCAATCTCAGCCTGATCTTCTCGCCGAAACACCGGGATCCGGATGGGTTCGACGTGCACCAGATCCGGGGAACCTATTACTCTTTGCTTGGCAATGACGATGATGCCTACCTGGCTGCCCGCGCCATTCAGTTCTTCGCACCGGGCGTGCCTCAGGTGTACTACGTAGGCCTGCTAGCAGGTGAGAATGACCAGCGGGGCGCCCAGGCGAGCGGCGAAGGGCGGGATATCAATCGTCATAATTTCACAGTATCGGAGATCGACCAGGCGGTGAAGGAGGCGGCCGTACAACGACTGGTGAAGTTGATTCGTTTTCGGAACGAGTACCCGGCTTTCGATGGGGAATTCAACGTGCTGGCAACGCAAGAGGGGGTGGTTCGGTTAGCCTGGCAGAAGGAAGAAAAAAAGTGTACCCTATCGGTTGATTTGAAGGATTATCGCACGTTGATCGAGTATAGCGACGAAGAAGGGCGTCTGGTCGAGTATTTGGTTTAGGGGCAATCCATTTCCAGTTCTTTGGGTCTAGGCCTCCGCTCGCGGTGTTAACCTGGCAAGTTCGCCGCGCATTTGGTCGATGAGGGCCTGGTTACCGCGCTCATCGCCCAGCCTGGCCAACTGCTCCTTCTTGTGGGCTAGTTCCCCGCACACCTGGTAGAAGCGTGATGTCGCAGAGTAGCTGCCGGAGGAGAGCGCATTCAGCCGGGCGCTGGTTTGTGCAAAGGAAAGTGCTGTGCGGTATTGCGCAGGCGTGATCAGCCCGTTGACCACTTCTTCTGGTAGCTGGCGTTTGAGGATCTCCCGCTCGTGTACGATCATCCAGAGGATGAAGGCCAGCATGAAGAACCAGCCGACCCAATCCAGTATCGTACCAAGCGCTAGCCCCTCCATCCCGCCGATCAGTCCGGCGAAGGTATTGTGGAAGGCATGGGTGAAGACGGCCACGGAGAAGCCGCCCAGTACGGCGATGATCTTGACCAATGGGTTGCGGTTCATGCGTGCGATGGCTAGCCCGATGCCGGTGAAGGCGGTGTAGAAGGGATGCTGCCAACCGACCAGGAAGACGCGGACGAACACCAGCGACCACAGGCCTTCCCAGCCGCTTTCAAGATAACCGTATTCATAGATATACAGCACATTCTCGATCGCGGCGAAGCCCAGGGCGGTAATGCCGGCGTAAAGGATGCCGTCCAGCACCGAATCGAATTCCTTACGGAAAAGAAAGAAGACCAACAGAACCGCCATACCTTTCAGGCTTTCCTCAACGAAGGGTGCGATCAGCGTGCTGGTCGCAAAGTCGGTGGCGCCATTCGAACCGGTCAGGATATAGATACTCAGGCCGAGCACGGTGTTGATAAGGAAAGCGCCACCCCCGGCAATCAGCATGCCCCATAGGAAGGTTGCGCCGAGCAGGATTTTCGGCTCCTTCTCATAGCGATCCAGCCAGTTGATGAAAGCTGCAAAGAGCAACATGGGAGTAAAGCCGAAGAAGATGGACACCAGCAGCGGCATGACGCCTCCAGAAGTGCAGGGGATGGTGGTGAGCTCAACAGGGCAATTGTAGCGGGAAATCACCGGATTGCAAGGGAGCCGCCGCCGGCGTCGAAACCGCGCAGGAAGGGGCTTGGGATTCACCCAGGTTGCAGACATTCGCAATCTATCCTATACTTTTTGGTTGATCTCAACCTAATTAGGAGGAATCCATGGAATTATTAGGGAAGCATTTTCTCGGGAATACGATACAGGCCTGGTTGATGGCCGGGCTGACCGCTCTGGTGATCATGGTCGCTATGTGGGTGGCCAAGAGGATTTTGCAGGCCCGGATCGTGGCGTATGCGAAAAAGACCGAAACGCAGGTGGATGACCTGTTTGCCAGCATCCTGAAACGTACCAATCTCTTCCTGATCGCTCTGCTTGCTCTCTATGCCGGCTCGCTCACACTCGAATTTTCCGAGAAAGCCACTACATGGATCGGCCGCATTGCCTGGTTCACATTTCTTGTTCAGGTGGCCATCTGGGGCGATGGGCTGATCTCGCATGCCATCCAGCGTTACCAGGACCGCCATTTGAAGGACAGCGCCGACCGCGTGACGACCCTGCGGGTGATCTCTTTCGTGGCCAAGCTGGTTTTATTCACGGTCATCGTGTTGCTGGCTCTAGATAACATGGGCATCGAGATCAGCACGCTGGTCGCCAGCCTGGGAGTTGGAGGCATTGCAGTTGCCCTGGCAGTCCAGAACATCCTGGGGGACCTATTTGCCTCGCTCTCAATCGCCTTCGATCAACCATTCGTGATCGGGGATTTCATTATTGTGGATGAGTATCGGGGTACAGTGGAAAAGATCGGGTTGAAGACCACGCGAGTGCGCAGTCTCTCGGGGGAACAGCTGGTATTTGCGAACAATGACCTGCTCAACAGCCGCATTCGCAATTACAAACGAATGGGTGAGCGGCGTATTCTATTTACCTTTGGTGTGACCTACCAGACTCCCATTGAAGTGTTGGAAAAGATCCCTGGTTGGGTTGAGCAACTTGTCCAGGACCAAAAGCAGGCGCGCTTTGACCGGACGCACTTCAAAGCTTTTGGTGATTTTTCGCTGGATTTTGAGGTGGTGTATTACGTATTGTCCCCGGATTACAACCTGTATATGGATATCCAACAGAGCCTGAATCTGGCCCTGATGCAGCGCTTCGAACGCGAGGGCGTCGAGTTTGCCTACCCGACCCAAACTCTGTTTGTCAGCAAGGAGGGGGAATAGTTCCTACGAGGAGGGCGCACCCTGTCCAAGAACCAGGGCCGTCCGCTCGATGTTCGTCTCTTCGAAAGGGATATCCAGTACGGCGAGCACTTCCTCAGGCCGTCCCGTAGCGCCTTCGCGTGCCGACAGGCGCATGAAGATTTCATTTTCATCCGTTACCCGGAGTTCTTCGATCAAAGGACGCAGGTCGTAGGGTTTCCCGCGCCTCTCGCGAGGCAGCGACCGGGTATTCAGGACATCCGCTACCCGCCTGACCAGGTCAGGAACCTCCCCCACCTGCTTGAGCTTCACCCGGTACTCTGCAGCCTGCACTTCGGTTTGTAAGGCAGGCGCATGCTCGTCCACTTGTTCAACACCCAAGATCTCCAGGCCGATCGGGATGGAGCGGGCCAGCATTTCAGGCAGGTCCTGCAAGTCGACCTCACTGTTCGTCCAGACATCCAGAAGTTCAGCGCGGGCGCTAAACCCCAGAGGCAGGGCAGCCGCAAGCTGTATTTTGGGTTGAGGGTGGTAGCCCTGGCTGTAAGCCAGCGGCAACCCGGCGCGGCGGAAGCTGCGTTCCCAGAGCTTATGCAGGTCGAGATGCCCGGTATAGCGCAACGCGCCTCCTTTTCGGAAGGTGAGGCGAATGCGCATTAATCGCCTACCACCGGCAATTCATGCGTCCGGGTGGCCTTCGCGGGGCTTTTGACATCCGGGCATTTCCAGGCATCACCGGGATGTTCGCGGCGTAGGTCAGAAAAAGTGGGCAGGATGCCGCAGGCAAAGCAGTTTAAGCGGCAATCGACGCGGATCTCGCCTTCAAGCGACATGCGGAAATCCTGGAAGAGGAAGTTCTTGCGTACAGCGGCGGTGATGTGCTCCCAGGGGAAGACCTCGTCGGTGCGGCGCTGGCGGTGGGTATAAAAATCCGGGTCGAGCCCCAGCTCGTCAAAGGCTTCCATCCAGGCGTCGTATTTCATCTGGTCGCCCCAGGCATCAAACCTGGTGCCTTTCTGCCAGGCTCGGTAAACCACTTCGGCCATGCGCCGGTCTCCGCGCGCGAGCCAGGCTTCCAGCAGCGTTTCGTCGGGATTGGTCCAGGAGAGTTTGATGTTGTGGTCGCGCAATTCCCGCTGCAACAATTCCTGTTTGGCGAGGATGCTTTCACGAGTGTCACACGATACCCACTGAAAGGGCGTCTGGGGCTTGGGCACAAAGGTGCTGACGCCTACATTGAGCTTGGCCTTCATGCCGATCACCTTTCGGCCCTCTGCAATGATACGCCTGGCCAGGTCGGCGATAGCCTGAACGTCTTCCAGTGTCTCACTGGGATGCCCGATCATGAAATAGAGCTTGATGGTCTTCCAACCGCGGCGGTAGACTTCACGTGTGGTGGCAATGATCTCGTCATCTGAGATGTACTTATTGATGATGCGTCGCATGCGTTCGGTGGCAGCCTCAGGCGCGAGCGTGAACCCGCCTGAATAATGTTCGCGCAGTTTGTCCATCAGGTCGATCGAGACAGATTCGATGCGCAGCGAGGGCAGGGAGATGGTCATCTTCTGTCCCTTAAAGCGCTCGCTGACGGCATTTACCAGTTCCATAATGTGCGTGTAATCAGAAGAGGAGAGGGAGAGCAACGCCAGTTCCTCAAAGCCCGTAGCCTGCACGGCTTGCGCGGAGGTCTCTACGATCTCCTCCACGCTGCGTTCGCGCACCGGGCGGGTGATCATGCCCGCCTGGCAGAAACGACAACCGCGGGTGCAACCGCGCATGATTTCGACCGAAACACGGTTGTGCACGATGCTGATGTTAGGGACGATGAAATGGGTCGGCGAAGGTGGCAGCTTGGCGACCACGCGCTTGACGACAGGGTTGGCGACGCCCTCGATCAGGGGCTGGATCTGATCGAGGGTGCCATCTTTCAGGTAGTGGGGTTCGTAGAAGGTCGGTACGTAGGCGCCCGGGATGCCAGCCATGTCGCGCAATAGATCTCTGCGGGAGCGCCCCCCGGCGCGTTTCCAGGCCTGGTAAGTATCGAGGATGTCTTGGATGATTTCCTCGCCCTCGCCGATGGCGAACACGTCCACAAAGGCGTGCATGGGTTCAGGGTTCATGGCAGAATGTCCGCCCGCGATGACCAGCGGGTGGCTCTCGTCTCGATCTGCTGAGCGTACGGGCAGGCCGGCAAGATCGAGCAGGTTGAGGGTATTGGTGTAGAGCGTTTCGTAGGGCAGAGAAAAGCCAAGAATGTCGAATTCAGCCAGAGGTCGTTTGGATTCGAGTGCGTAGAGCGGCAGGTCATTCGCGCGCATTTCGGCTTCCATGTCCACCCAGGGGGCGTAAGCCCGCTCGGCCAGCGCGTCCTCCCGCTGGTTGATCAGGTCGTACAGCACTTTCAATCCGACGTTCGAAACTCCGATATCGTAGATGTCCGGAAAGATCAATGCCACGCGCGTCTCGACCGACTCCCATGCTTTATGTGTTGCGTTTAGTTCGCCACCGACATAGCGGCCCGGCTTCTGAACCTTCAGGAGAATGCGATCCAACCCGGCTTCGATTTGTTGGGGATTCAACATGAAAAGGATTATACCTGATAAGAATTGTCTGATTGTGTGTCCTTAAAGCGACTGTCAAATGGAGCCTACCCGCCACCTTACAATTTTGTAAGGTGGTTTGCAGGTAAATTAGCCCCAATGGTAGATGCTGAAATCAAGGCCTGGACTTAGAATTTTTTTGAAAAGGAGAAGCTCATGAAAAAGAGTATTTTGATTACCCTTGTTCTGGCTGTCGCATTGAGCGCCTGCGGTGCGCTGGCTGCGACGCCAGCCGCTGAAATTCCTCCAACCCCGCCACTGGCCACGCCGCAAGTGGTGATCGCAACCGTTCTGGTGACAGTTGCTCAAGCTGAGTCAATCCCGTCGCCTATCCCAAGCGTGACGCCGCTACCGCCGACGGAAGTCCCGCCTACCGTGCAGCCTCCCGCAGAAGCTCCAGCCCAGGCCCCTGTACAGGCGGCGGCACCTGGCAATGCGCCGGTTTCCGATGTGGTTTATATCGACTCTAAGATGAACGGGCAGGTATTTACGAATATCAGTTTTTCGGGGGACCGCTTTTCTTTGAAGTGCAGCCCCAAGGAGATCTCGTTCGACCTGAACGCCACAGACGTGTACATCACGCGGGTGGATATGTACTATCGCATCCGGGACAAGCATTCAACTTATGTGCCGGAGTGGTCGTTGGGCGGCACCATGGAAACAGACGGAGGCGATCACTTCTGGATGACCTACTCCGGAGAGGCAGTGAACGCTGACAACCGTAAGGATCAGGGCTGGTTCGATGTGCAGTTTGTTGGCCTGAACCGATATGGGGATTCGGTTGGCCGCAGCGGTAAGATCGAAGGTCTGGTGACCTATACGACCAATTGCCAGTGAGGTTTTGAGACCTCTCACGTCACCCCATGACGGGAGAGGCGCAAATCAAGAAAGGGCGAGCAGGCGCACATCGCCGCTCGCCCTTTTTGTCTCGATCGTCCAGTTGTTTAGCCAATCGGCGGTTTACCGACCCGGTCGCGCCCCCATAACCAGAGCGCACCCAGACCGAAGAGCACCACGGCGAAGTTGAGCAACCAGCTGAAGAAGCCCAGAGGCAGCAGCGGGAAGCGGAACATGCCAACCACCAATACGATGAGCACCACACCCAGGATCATAGGCCAATACTTGTGCCCGGCCAGGGCAGGATTGGTCTTGCTGAAGATCCATTTGCCCAACGCGGCTCCGACTACGATCTTCGTGACGTAGGCTGTCGCCAGGGCGAAGAGAACGATCAGAGCGAAAATGGCCAGCAGGCCCAGCCAGATGATCGTGCCTGTGACCTTGCCAAGCGTGAGCGCGCCAAACAGGATCCCGCCCACGACCATGGCAACCACAATCAGCAGCAGGGCGAAGAAGAAGGCCGCCCAGGTCACCGCGCCCCATCCCAGGCTCGGCCAGGTTTGCTTTTCGATCTTGTCAGCTGTAGCTTTAAGGAAGCGCGGCGCCAGCCAGCCCATTAACAGGCCAAACAGCACCAGGGTCACCATAGTGCGCAGCAGGTCAAGGCCCCATTTCAGGGTTTTCTCTGCCGGCGTGGGTGGTACGTACGTGGTCTCATTGACCTTGGGTTCGACGCGCACCACCTGCCCGGAGATCGTGCCGCTCGGGAAGGTCAGATCATAGGTGCTGCTGTATTCCAGGTCGCCGCCAATGCTGGCACCATCGTCCACCGTCAGGCCAGGCGTCACACTTGGTAGCGCGAGCGGGATGTTCTGCTGCATGTAGATGTTGGGGGAAGGACTGGCTGCAGTTTCTGCGGTCTGGTCTACGTAGGCTTTCACGTCGCCAGCGACGCTCCCGCGCAGGTCCAGCGCGCCGGTTCCAGCCATGACATCACCACCGACATCGCCAGCAAGCAAGGTTTGCCCGGAGGCTACCAGCAGATCTCCGCCGACCATGCTGCCGGTTTGGGTTTCCAGGCTGGCGCCTGCGGCCAGCAGGTCATCGCCTACGTGGGCGTCAGGTCCTAGTTGCAGGCCAGCTCCGGCGATGCGGGCATCGTCCATGACAGTGCCGTTGATGATGATGACCTGCCCGGCGGCCCACAGGTCGCCTTCGACCGTGCCGTTGATGGTAATGACCGTACCGCCGACGATCAGGTCGCCTGTGACGGTTCCGTCCAGCACAAATTCATTGGCGCCCACGTACAGGTCGTCGTCGATGACCTCGTCGGCGCCGATGATGACCTTTTCCCCGCTACGACCGTCAAAAGCCAGAGCTGGTGTCGCAAGCCCAAAAGCCAGTACGGTTAGCAAAACCAGCATGGATAGCACTTTCTGAATCTTAGTCATTGTTCTCCTCCTGAATCAATAGCAATGTTGTCTCTCTCATATACGTCTTACTCGCCAGGAAGTCGCACGCCTGGGATGGCGCTTGTGCGCTCCCACCCTCACTACGTTTTGGTTGTCCATTCGCGCAGCACGCGCGCAGCCGGTTCATGTCCGGCTGCCTCTGCCATTTCCAGGGCGGTCTTCCCGTCCTCGTTCTGGGTCTGTGTATCCGCCCCGGCCACAAGCAGACCGCGCAGGATGTCGACGTCACCGTGATGGGCTGCCGTGTGCAGCGGCGTGTAGCCGCCGCGCTCGGGCGTGTTGGGGTCCGCACCGGCTTCGAGCAGCAGGCGCGTGATGCCGGCATTCCGGCTGGCCACCGCGGACTGCAGCGGCGTGGCCTCGATTGTGTTCCTGGCAGGCGCGTGCACGTCTGCGCCGGCTTCCACCAGAATGCGCGCGGCTTCTTCCTGCCCAAAGTAAGCCGCCAGCCCCAGAGGTTGAAAACCGTCCGGCGAGTAGGCATTGGCCAGGCCGGGATCTCTGGCCAGCAGGCGCAGAATGCGGTCTGTCTTGCCTGTGGCGGCAGCTTCGAAGATCGTCAGCACCACCTGGCGTTCGGACAGGAAGAGTGCCAACTCGGGTTTGTGGTGGTAGGCAGCCACCAGGATGGGCGAGAGCCCGTCCTGGTCGCGGGCGTCCAGCAGATCCGGATCTTCGAGCAGCAGGCGCTGTACCTCGTCCTGGTTCCCTGCGTGTATAGCTGTGAAAAATTCAATGGACATGCGCCTCCACTCTTTGGGAAGGTTGGATTTCCCGTTTTGACCTATTCGATGAGCGCTTTACCGTCTTTGTAGAAGACTTCCCCATCGATTGTGATTTCCGATTGGGCCATATCGCATAACATGTCCCAGTGCAGGCCGGATTCGTTGTGGCCGCCCGCTTCCGGGAAGCCCAACCCAAGCGCCAGGTGGATCGTACCGCCGAGCTTCTCGTCGAAGAGCATGTTCTTGGTGAAACGCGTGATGCCGTAGTTGGTGCCGATGCCCCACTCGCCCAGGTAGCGCGAACCCGCGTCCGTATCGAGCAGGCTGGTGAGCAGGGCCTGGTTCTTGCCGGCCTGTTCCTTGACCACGCGGCCTTGCTCGAACCACAGCTCGATATCCTCGACTTCCTGCCCACCGTAAATGGCCGGGTATTTGAAACGGATCCAACCATCCGCCGACTCTTCGACCGGGCTGGTGTAGATCTCGCCATCAGGGAAGTTCTCCTCACCTGCGCAACTGATGAAGGCGCGGTCAGCGACCGACAGGCGCAGGTCAACGTTCTCGCCTTTGAGGTCAACCTGTTCGTGGCCCTTCAACCAGTCGATCATTTGACGCTGGCGGCTGGCTTTCTCCTGCCAGGCGGCGACCGGGTCTGTCTCGTTCAGCATGCCGGCGGCGTAGACGAACTCGCGGTATTCGCTCAGACTCATGTTTGCATCCTGGGCGGAGGCTGCGGTGGGATAGACCGTCATACACCAGCGCATTTCGTGCTTTGCCAGGCGGTCGATGAACAATTTGAACAGCGGCCCGTAGGTCTTGCGATGACGGGCCAGGCGGCCTGGGTCCACGCCGGCCAGTTCGCGCGTATTCGACTCGGCCTGGATCACCATGCGCGCGTCGAAAGTCTCGTAAATGTTCTGGCGAATGGGGTTCACAAAGTCCAGCTGCGCCTCTGAAGCGTTCTTGAAAAAGACTTCCTGCTCGCCCGGGATGGCGTTCACTGTCAGCAAGTTGGCGCCGGCCAGGGTGGCCTGCTCGATGAACGCCAGGGAGAGCTCGTCCGCCAGGGGGGTGGTCTGCAGCAGCACAAGTTGCCCAGGTTGTAGTTTCAGGGAGTAGTGCACCAGGATAGCTGCGAGTTTGGTGATGCGGGGGTCGGGCAGGCTGGACTCCTTTCGTTGGATGAGGTCCTGCAGGGATTATACCTGATGGGTTTTCATCCGATTGGGCGGGAGAATGCTTGAAACCAGCCTACCAACCGGTCGGTAGGTCAGTGATTAGGCACAATTAAGGCCTGCACCCTAGGGTATTTCAGGCCTGGGCTTGATTTCAACCTCTTGTAGAACCTGTAAGATGAAGTCATCCATTCACCTATCTGGAGGTGGCTCATGACCCTATTCAAGCAACCGTTGAAGTTGACGCTGGTCCTTGCAGGCGTTGTGTTGTTGCTGGCAGTCGCCGTAGCCGCACACGGCGCGAGCGCATCAGCCGCGGGCTTGCAGAATGCCAGCGCCGCTCAAAACCTGGTCTCGGTCGAACTCCCACCCCCCAACCAGGACGATTGCCTGCATTGTCACATCGGCGGCGAAAACAAGAACCTGTGGACGCCGCTTGCGCGCTGGACGGTCTTTGGGACATTCGGGCTGGCCTTCGTATTTGGGGTCTACCGCTCAGCCAGCGTCTGGACGCAACGTAAAGCCTGGAAGCCGCTCACCACCCGTGCTGTGGAATGGGTGGACGAACGCTACGAACTCTCGCCTGTGCTTTCGAAGCTGGCCGCCAAGCCCGTGCCAAGGTTCGCCATGAAATGGTGGTACTGTCTGGGGGGCATCACCGCCTTCCTGTTCGTCGTTCAAGGCCTGACCGGCATCATGCTGGCCTTCTATTACAAACCGACCGCCGCGGAGGCCTACACCAGCATCCAGTACATCGAAAATGAGGTCCGGTTTGGGGCCGCCATCCGCATGATCCACCACTGGGCGGCCAACGGCATGATTGTGATGTGCCTGGCTCACATGCTGCGCGTCTTTATCATGGGAGCCTACAAGAAACCGCGCGAACTGAATTGGGTCAGCGGCGTGCTGCTGCTCTTCCTGACGCTGCTGTTCGGTTTTACCGGTTACCTGCTGCCCTGGGACCAGCGTGCTTACTGGGCTACTACGGTCGGTACGGACATCGGCGGTGCGCTCCCGGCCATTGGCAATCTCATCCTGATCTTCCTGCGTGTCGGGTGGGATGTCAGCGGGGCCACCCTGGGTCGTTTCTATGGTCTGCACATCATTGTCACACCCATTCTGACGCTCGGGTTCATGCTGGCGCATTTTTTGATGATACGCAAACTCGGCATCGCGCGGCCACTCTAGGAGCAAACCATGACAACCACACTTCCTGAAGAAAAAAAAGACAGCGTCCCTTTTTATCCGGACCATTTCCGCACCGAATTCTATGTGGTGGTGGGCATCGGGGTGCTGGCGCTGGTGATCGGAGGGCTGGGCATGTTCTTCCCGGTCGGGTTACAGCCGCCTGCAGATCCTCTGGACACGCCGCTGCACGTCAAGCCTGAGTGGTACTTCCTGGCGTTGTACCAGATGCTCAAATTCGTGCCGTCCTCCATTCTGGGCATGGAAGGCCCTATGTTTGCAGTGGTCATGATGGTCGTGGCAGTGCTGGCGGTTGTGCTCTGGCCCTTCCTTGATCGCAAGCCAGACAATAAGAATGCCATGCGCATACGCATTGTGCTCTCAATCGTGGCTGTGATCCTAGCGATCGCATTGACGATCTGGGGGGAGGTAAGTTGAAATGGATGATGTGACTCGACGAGACTTTCTCAATTTGATCAAAGGCACAGGCGCCGTTGTCGGCGTGGGCGCTGTTGCTGCCCCGGTCGTGGCCTATTTCTACCCGCCCAAGCTGGAAGAAATGCCCTCAGAACCAGTGCTGGTCTGTGCAGAAGAGGAATTACCGCTGGGCACCTCCCGGACGGTCAAATTTGGGCGTTACCCTGCCATTGTGCTGCATCTCGAATCTGGGCTGAAGGCGTACTCAGCCGTGTGCACGCACTTTGCCTGTATCGTCAAGTGGAACCCGGACACGGGGCGGCTGGAATGTCCCTGCCACGACGGCTACTTCGACGCCGAAGATGGCACGGTACTGGACGGCCCCCCACCTTCTCCGTTGACCATGCTGGTGGCGGAAGTCGTTGAAGGCCAGGTCTATGTCAAGGTGGGAGGTGCGTCATGACCACCGAAACGGTCGTTGGTCGTCGATCGCCGGGCATCAACTGGGCTCGCGTGCGCGACTTCCTTACCCACGTTTTTGCCCAACCCCGCATTCTCAAGAAGGCCTACCCGGGCGTGATGCATTTCATGCTCTTCTGGGGTGTAGGGCTGCAGCTCTTCGGCACGCTCGTGAACTTGCTGAATATGGCGCTCTTCCTGCCGTGGGTGATCGCATGGCCGCGTTCCGGTTGGTATCTGGCCTACGAGCTGGTCATGGACCTGGCCGGGATCATGATACTGGTCGGGGTGGGCATGGCTGCCTTCCGCCGTTATATCCTGCGACCCAAGATATTGGAATCGAACTGGGACGACGGTTACGCCCTGTTGATGCTGACCCTGATCGTGCTGGTCGGTTTCAGCAACGAAGCCACCCGTTTGCTGGCGACCCGCCCTGAATGGGCGACCTGGTCGCCGGTGGGCAACTGGCTGGCTGGTTTGCTCGCGGCGACGGGGGTATCGCCTGTTCAGGCAGCGAACTGGCATGACGCGCTGGTTGCCCTGCACGCGCTGCTGGCGCTGGCGCTGGTAGCTTCCATCCCTTTCACCAAGATGCGCCACCTGCTCAACGCGCCTTTGAACATCCTGACGCGCAGCCTGCGCAAGTCCGGCGTCCTCGAAAAGATCGAGGACATCGAAACGACCGAACTGCTTGGCGTAGGGAAGGTCCAAGAATTCACCTCCCAGCAGTTGCTCTCCTTCGATGCCTGCGTGCGCTGCGGACGTTGCGAGGAGGCCTGCCCGGCCAGCTTCAGCGGGATGGCATACTCACCGCGCGAATTGATCCAATCCCTGCGCATGGCCATGCAGGAGACGCTGGTATCTGGGGACGGTAAAGGAAAAAGGGAAGAGTTGTTGGGTACGTTCATTCCTGAGGCATATGCCTGGCAGTGTACGACCTGCGGGGCTTGCCTGCAAAAATGCCCCATCCTGATCAATCCGGTTGACGAGATCATCGACTTGCGCCGTTACCAGGTGCTGACCACCGGGCAGATGCCCAAGTCGGTGGGCGATACCATGCGCAATATGGAGCGCCAGGGCAACCCCTGGGGAATCCCGCCCGAAGACCGTATGGCCTGGGCTGAAGGTCTGGAAGTACGCGAACTGGGGCCCGGTGAGCAGACCGATGTGCTCTTCTTTACAGGCTGTGCGGCTGCCTTTGATGAACGCAACAAGAAGGTAGCGAGAGGCTTTGTGCGGTTGATGCAGAGTGCCGGTGTGGACTTCGCCGTGCTGGGTTTCGACGAGATGTGCTGCGGAGAGACCGCCCGCCGCATGGGCCATGAATACCTGTTCCAGGAATTCGCCAGGCAGAACCTTGAAACGCTCAGTAAGGTCAGGTTCAACCGGGTGGTGACGGCTTGCCCGCACTGTTTCAACACGCTCAAGAACGAGTATCCGCAAATGGGTGCGGATTTCCCGGTGCAGCATTACACCGAACTGCTCGCGGAATTGGACCTCACCCTCACCCCGCCTGCACTTCCTCAAAGAGAGGGGGGAGGGGTGACGGGGCGTGTGACGTACCACGATTCGTGCTATCTGGGTCGTTACAACGACATCTACCAGGAACCGCGCGACCTGTTGAAGGACGCTAGGGTAGACCTGGTGGAGATGGCGCGCCGTGGAGAGGATTCATTCTGTTGTGGCGGCGGCGGCGGTCAGATGTGGCTCGAGACGGATGCGAACACGCGCATCAACCATCGCCGCTTGAACGATGCGCTGGATGCCAGGGCGCAGGTGGTGGCCACGGCCTGTCCGTATTGTCTGTTGATGTTCGATGATGCCATCCGCTCCAAAGGCCTGGGCGAGCAGATCGAAGTGCTGGATATCGTGGAAGTACTGGAAAGACAGATGGATGGAGATGCGGCCGGATAACCGGTTCCACTGGAAACCGGCGCCGGTGTGCAATTGGAGGTAGTCCATGAATACAAACTGGAAGCTTGATACGCATGGAGAACCGTTAAAAGCGTTGCAGGCCTTCCTGCAAATGCTCTGGCACCAGACGGACCTGAAGGCATTTATCGTGGCGCCGGATGGGAATGGGCCTACGCTCGATTCGCCCGACGAGTTGGCGCACGTCAACCCGTTCCGCCCGTTGATGAGGTTGAACACCGCCACTCTGGTGGTTAAAGTTGCCAGGCAACGCCCTGGCCAGCGATTGGGAGCGTTGCTGCGCCCTTGCGAGATGCGCGCCCTAAATGAGATGGCCGCACGCGGGGCGGTGCGTCGTGAGGACGTGCTGGCGGTGTGCGTAGATTGCCTGGGGACCTTCCCGGCGGAGGAGTTCGAGTGGCGCGCAGAGCGCTCGAGCAAGGGACTGACCCGCGAAGCGTTGCGCTTCGCCCCCCAGGGCGGTATAGCCGCCTATCGTTATCGACCGGCCTGCCAGATGTGTGCGGAGCCCGGCGCCACGGACGGAGACGTCAACATCGGTGTTTTCGGCCTGCCGGTGCGCCAGTTCTTGCAGGTGAATGCCACCAATGGCGATGTCTTGCTGCAGGGCCTCGCGAACGGGCCAGCGGAAGCAGGCCTGACCTTGAAGCGGGACCACATGCTGGCCAAGATCGCCGAGCGTCATGGGCGTACGCGGGAACGGGTCATCCAGGGTCTGGAGCAGGATCTGCCGTCCGACCTGAATGCGCTGTTGGATCAGTTCGAGGGATGCGGCGCATGTGAAAGCTGCATGCAGGCCTGCCCGATATGCGCTTTGGATCACCCCCGCAAGACGCAGGACGGCCGTTTCGTGCGAGAAGACCTGGTGAACTGGCTGGTCTCTTGCGCTGGTTGTGGGATGTGCGAGCAATCCTGCCCGCAACACCAACCGCTGAGCGTGGTCTTCAGCCATATTCGCGAGCAGATCGAAGCTGAACTTGCGCTGTAAAACTCTTTCCTTTGGAAATGCATATAAAAAGGAGGCGACCGGACAATGGTCGCCTCCTTTCCGGTGACATTGAGGTCCATACACCACGCTGTCTCTGTCGTCCCTTGAATTAAAGGATGTGCAGATTGCAGATTTGACGGAAATGGTACCCGTAGATTGCAAAGGTGATTGCATAGGGGAACAGTCGCGGGCGGCGGAAGAGGGTCCAGAAGAAAAGGTTCCAGTAATGGCCGCGTTCTTTGTCGATGATGCCCAGCTGGACGATCGAACGGAAAAAGGCCAGGATGTACTCGAAGTTGAGTGGAACGGTGATCTTTGGTGCCCGGAATTCTCTCAGGAAAGTCTTGACGCGTTCGAAATAATGAGGGGCGGAATACAGAGTTTCCACCACGGTCTTATAGCCCTTATGTAACACGTCCAGGTTCATTTTCGGGATGATGTTGGTGCGACCATCCACATTGTCCCCTGAAAACATCCCCAGCAGGCGACCTTCCTTCGAAAGGCGTTCGTACAGGCGCGTGCCCTGCGGCGCCTGCAGCAGGCCGACCATGGCTGTTACGATACCGCTTTTTTGGATGAATTCGATCTGGCGCTGGAAGATCGATGGCGTGTCGCTGTCGAAGCCGACGATGAAGCCGCCTTGTACCTGCATGCCGCTGCGCTGGATGCGCTTCACATCCTCCACCAGATCGCGATTCTTGTTTTGCTTCTTGTTACACTCCGCCAGGCTTTGTTCGTCAGGCGTTTCAACCCCGATGAAGACCGCATTGAATCCAGCTTGCGCCATCAGGTCCATCAGGTTCTGGTCATCCGCCAGGTTAATGGAGACCTCGGTATGGAAGCTGATCCCGACCTTGTTCTTGCGCCATTCGATCAGGGCGGGCAGTAATTTCTCCTTGAGATGTCTTCGATTGCCGATAAAGTTATCGTCGACGAAGAACACACCCGAACGCCATCCGAGCCGGTAAAGTCCGTCCAGTTCACGGATGATCTGCCCGGCAGTTTTGATCCGCGGGCGGTGTCCGAAGAGCGCGGTGATGTTGCAGAATTCACAGTCGAACGGGCAGCCTCGCGAATACTGGATTGCCATGGTGGCATAGTGTTTCAAGTCGATCAGTTCCCACATAGGCGGCGGAGTGTGCTCGATTTCCGGGTAGCCTTCCGAGTCGTATACGTGTCCGGCCCGGCCCTGTTCAAGGTCGCTCAGGAAGGCGGGCAGGGTCTGCTCGGCTTCGTTTAGGATGAAATGGTCCACATCCGCAAACTGGTCATATTCGGCGGTGAAAAGCGGCCCACCTGCAACGATCTTGAGACCGGCTGCCTTGCAGCGCGCGATCAAGTTTCGGGCCGAGTCGCGCTGGACGACCATGGCGCTGATGAACACGGTCTCAGCCCATGCCAGGTCGTTTTCGCTTAGCGGCCTGACGTTCACATCGACCAGGCGCTTTTCCCATTTGGCAGGCAGCATGGCCGCCACGGTCAACAGTCCCAGGGGCGGCAGGGAGGCGCGCTTGCGTATGAATTTCAGGGCGTGTTTGAAACTCCAGAACGTATCCGGGAATTCGGGGTAGATCAATAAAACGTTCATCAGACTCTCCAGTCAATGTCTCGCCAGTGGTCCCCGCCGTGGAAGGGGGTCTGGCGTAACCACACATCACTCTTTCGGTGCGTATGCTGCCTCGCTCACATCTGGTTTCGTGGCTTATCGCGATCGATCGCCTCTCTGAGTCAATTCTGGCGAGAAAGCGATCGGATGTGAGCGTTCGCCGGCACCTTGTTGGCTATCATTCTAGTAGAACCTATCTCAAAAATACTATGTCACTCTCCCGAAGGACACCCCCTGGGAAGAACACCAGGGACTGCGCGGGACAGTGTGAGGGAGCATTTGTCCCTGTCACCACCCGCCAGGGCAGGTGTGCGACCGAAGAGTCTCGATATTCTATAACGGGAGATCCTTCGCTCACCTGCAACGCACTCCCGAAGGATACCGGGACGGTGTGCGTTTGGTGCAGTGCAGGTGTCGCTCAGGATGACATTTTTGAGATGACTTGTAGACTTATTGTAACCTTTTCTGGAAATGAATGGGTCCAATTGATAGGTAGATCATGCGGGTTTGATCGCTACTTGGTAGGTTCTTGTTAGGTTTAAGGCACGTAGCTTGCGTCCATCCATCGAACTACCGGGCAATACGCATACCATCTGAGCCGGTATGGAGTACTGTTCTATTTGAAGCGCCGATCCAGATAAGGTTGATTGATCCGGTTGAGGTTGGCCAGTAATTCGCTTTGCATCCGGCCGGCCAGATCCGGCCGGCTCTCGAGCAGGTTGGTCAATTCTTCCGGGTCGTTTTCCAGGTCGTACAGTTCGAAGAAGTCGTAGTCCGCGGCAGTATAGTAGGTGAGCTTGTAGCGGTCCTGCTGCATGGCGATCGAGACCGTGCGGAGGGCCTCGTAAGCCGGATTGCTCTTGGCTTCGACGGAAAAGGTGCTGCGCCTGGGGTCGTAGCTTCCGCCCAGTCCCGGCAGCAGCTGGCCTTCACACCAACCGGGAATTTCCCTGCCGGCCAGGTGGGCAAGCGTGGGCAGTACATCCACGCTGTTGGTGGGGTCCAGCACGTTAACGCCTTCCGCCTGACCCGGGGTGCGGATGATCAGGGGAATGTGGACGAGAGGCTCGAAGAGCAGGGGGGTGATATGCCGCAGAGTGCCTCTCTCGAAGCTTTCGCCATGATCGGATGTCAACACCAGGATCGTCTGCTCGAGCAGGCCGAAGCGCTCGAGGCTATCGATGAGCCGCCCGAACTGCTGGTCGACGCTGGCAATGTACTCGTCGTAAAGCACCCGGCGGTTGCGCAATGTCTTCTGTGGGAACTTGCCCCCGAGCGGGTGCATGGGTTTTTCCGGCGGCGTGAAACCGTCGTCTTCGAAGACGTCGAAGAAATCCTGGTGAGGCCGGTAAGGCTCGTGCACGCACCACAGATGGCAGTACGCCAGGAATGGGGTGGGCAGCCTGGAAAGGCTCTCTCCCAGCCCCTGGAAGAGATGGTCCAGGCGGAAGAAGATCGGCAACAGTCCGGTTTGCGGCATGCCGGTCGGATAATCCTGGGCCTGGGTATGCAGGCGCGATGTCTTCCGGTTGTAGGCGAGCCGTTCCTGAAGGCCGAAAAGCAGGGAACCGGGCGGATCTTCGTCCTGGAACAGGAAGTCATCGTAGGTGCGGTAGGCCGCATTCAGGTCGCCTTTGAAGAGATCTCCTGCAACCTGGGAAGCGACCGAGAAGCTATCCGGGGGCAGGATCGTTTCAATGTCGGAGGAGAACTGGTTGAAGACCTGGTTCGCCCACAGGTTCTGGGAGAAAGCCAGGCGATGGTAATCCCCGCCAAAGGTGCGGAAGAGGTTCTGGTCGCTAAGGGCGCGGTTGATCAAGCCTGCCATATTGATGGCGCGGTGGGTCCACGGGTAGAGGCCGGTGAGCAAGGAGGCGGTGCCCGGGACGGTAAAGTTGCCGGCGGAATGGTGGTTGTGGTACACGGTTGCACGGCTTGCAAAGCGATTGATATTGGGCGTGGTATCGCGCGCGTAGTTGTAAAGGGAGAGATTCCTGGCGCTCATGGCGTCCAGGATGAGGATGAGCACGTTCGGGCGCGGTTGGGAGAAACGCGGTCGCGGCCATCTGGAGGCCAGGCGGGAGCCAGCCAGGCTGGCCGGCAACAGGAATGAGAGCTTTAGAAAGTCGCGACGGGAGAGCTTTGGCATACGGGCTACACCTGGATGAGATTCCTGACCAGCACGACCAGCACGGCGATCAGGCTCACGGGGATCGAAAAGAACAGGAAGACGGTGGCGCGCTCTGCCAAGGTTTCAATGAGTCTGCGCAGGAAAGGCAGCCTGCCGGCAAGGAAGACCAGCACGAGCGTCACCACCAACACCTGTGGGGTGCGGACGGTCAAAAGGTGTTCGGGTGGTGCATCCTTGGCGGGGAAGCGGTAGTCGATGTACATGATGTAAACCAGGGCGGATGCCACCAACGTGACGCCGCGGGCGATAAAGGCTTCGAGGAACCACTTCCTCGGCAGGATCAGGCCAACCAGCACAGGCACTGCCACCACGAGCAGGGATTCAAGGAAGTTGGTCGCGAGGATATAGGCGAAGCTGGTCAGGATTTCACCGAATTGAAGGTAGAACAACCAGCTGGGGATCTTCCAGAAGAACCAGAGCAGGCTCCACGAGTAGATCAGTACCACGCCGGTGGCGTAAACGGGGAAAAGTTGGTCTGGTTTGGGAAGTCGTTTAAGCAGGGACAAGAGGCAGTTCCCTTATCTGTACTGGAGGGCAATTCGATTCGCGTCTGGTATCAGGACCGCATCCGTTCAAGGACCGGCAGGCAGGGGTGGTCGCGGATGGATGTGTCCTGAAAGGTCAATCCTGACGAGGGTGCGGTGCTCTGAGACGATCTGCCACGATCTCAGCCACATCTCTGACCGCCACCTCGCCGCCATCCGCATTGGACGCGTCGTTCAGCATCGTCATGCAGAACGGGCAGCCGACGGCAAGCGTGTGCACACCGGTGGCCTTGGCTTCCCGGAAGCGCTTCGCGCTGACCTTGGTCTCGCCTTGCTCCTCCTCCTTCCACATCTGCGCGCCACCCGCTCCGCAGCAGAAGGACTTGGCTCCATGGCGCGGCATTTCGACGGTGAGCACCCCGGCGGTTTTCAAAGCCGCTCGCGGGGCGTCGATGATGTGGTTGTGTCGGCCCAGATAACAGGGGTCATGAAAAGTGACCTTCAAGTCCTGCTCCGTGACCTCCAACTGGATCTTGCCTGCGCCGACCAGTTCGTTGATCAGTTGGGTGTGGTGGATGACCTCGTAATTTCCGCCAAAAGCCGGGTACTCGTTCTTGAGGGTGTGCAAACAGTGCGGGCAGGTGGTCACAATGCGCGGCGGTTTGACTTCGTTCAGCAGCTCCACATTCGCCGAGGCCAGCTCGAAGAACAGGTACTCGTTGCCGGCGCGCCGTGCTGAATCGCCGGTGCACCCTTCTTCCTGCCCGAGCACGGAAAAATTTACGCCGGCCGCGTTCAGTATGCTGGCAAAGGCCTGGGCAGTCTTCTGCGCGCGCGCGTCCGTGGCGGGAGCGCAGCCCACCCACCATAGGATTTCAGGTTCCGGGTTCTGAGCGATGGTTGGCACGAGCAGCCCCTCCGCCCAGTGCATGCGTTCGGCCGGCGAGACGTTCCACGGGTTGACGTTGCGCTCCATGCCTTTGAAGGCGTTCTCCCATTGTTTTGGGAAATTGTTTTCCATCAATACCATCGAGCGGCGGATATCGAGGATGTCGCGCATGGGTTCGTTGCCCACCGGGCAGATATCCACACACGCGCCGCAAGAGGTGCAGGCCCACAGTGCTTCCTCGCTGATGGCGAAGGCGGTCAACGACTGGCTGGGCTCGCCGTTTGCAAATTTTGTGCCCTCAGCGTGGTTCAGGTAGTAGCGCTTGTTGATCTCCAGCGCGGCCGGTGAGAGCACCTTACCGGTCTGGTAGGCCGGGCAGACCTCCTGGCAGCGCATGCACATGATGCAGGCGTAGCTGTCCATGAGCTGTTCCCAGCCCAGATGTTCCAGTTGCGTGGCGCCAAACTGTTCGAGGCTCTCGTCGTTGAAGTCCACGTAGTTCAGCGCGCCGATCGATCTGCGTTCCGGCTTGAGCAGGTAGTTGATCGGCGCGAAGAACAGGTGCAGGTGCTTGGTAAAGGGGAAATAAGGCAGGAAGGCCACGATCGAGCCCAACGACAACCAGAAGCCGAGGTGTTCCAGGAGGGCGCGGGTGCCAGCGCCCGTACCGGTCCACAGGCCGGCCACGGTATTTGTGAACGGCTGCCAGAGATCCGGGCCGTGACCCGCCAGGTAGACCGACTCGCTCAGCAGCCGAGCACTGATGTGCACGATGATAAACCCGGCCACGATGGCCGAATCGCGCTGGATGCCTTTCCGTGCGCGTGGATCGAGCAGGGTCGACTCGCGCGTGGTCAATTCCACCGGTCGGAGCAGGAAGCGTCGCACAACCATCACCGTGATCCCGACCAGCACCGCCAGCGTGGAAAGGTCCGCCAGCAGGCGGTAGAGGTCCCCAAGGAAACCAGTATCCTGAAGGAAGCGGTATCCTGGAATGTAGCCCTGCAGTAGCTCGGCCAGATTGACCAGCAGGAAGTACAGGAAGCCCCAACCGATCAGGGCATGCATCAGGCTCGGCCCGAGCCGGAAGCGGAACAGCGGTCGGAACGTCCCGACCTTGAGAGCAACCCCCCACAGGCGCTTACGGATCAGGCTCCAATCGGGTTGGCCCTGCCCGCGCCCGATGATCTTGAGGATGCGCCGGACGCCCAGCCAGGTGAGCGTGAGGGAAAGGAGAACGGCGAATACAAATAAGAGTTTCTCGACGAGCGTCAGCATAGATAAGGTGCTCCTTCGATGGAGTGTCTGCCGATAGCCCGGTAAGTTTAACACAGCTTGTTTTGGAGTGAAATGTTCATCGATCATGGAGCCATGGCTTTCCCAAAGCCTGGCAGTTGCTTCGAACCGGGTCGGTCGTGGGGGTATCTCCCCACCCCCCTGGCCCTCTTCCCTAGGGAAGGGGGATAAAGAAGCGAAAAATGGGGTGCGGAGAACGCAAAGCGCCCCCGCACCCCATTTTTCGCACTATCGCTACCGGATGTGCCTGTCGCAGGTTCCTCGCGACAAGGTAGGGATCCCTTTTTGTTAAGTGCGCACATCCACTTGCCGCTGTACTGATCTTCTTTTAAAAAGATGCGCATCTTTTCGTCAACAAATGCGCATTTAATGACGAACAAATGCGCATTTGTTGGTCGGCGGGTGCGCACCCGTTGAACCACGAGTCTGCATCCGTTGAACCACGAATCTGCATCCGTTGAACCGCGAGTGCGTACCTGTAAAACGGGGGGAGCCCATGAAAGAATGAACTTCCGAAGTCTCTCAGACTCCGGAAGTCTCGAATGAAACCCTAACGGTAGGATCGTATTGACCGGCACGCGCCCGGACAGCGGACCAGTCCACCCGGGTGCTGCGCCTCCACCGCGAAAGGATCGAGCCTGCAACGAGCCAAACGAGAGGGTTGGCCTAACGGCTGATGTCGTTCACGTATTCGACGGCGCCCTCGCAGGTGCCCAGCAGGTATCCGGACAGGTCCGCCCAGTCGAGGGGCCGGTCCTGTTCAATGGTCAGATCCAGGGCCTCTCCGAGACAACCGGGCCCGGCGTGGTAGTTGACCAGTGTGAACTTCCACAGGTCTTCGTAGCTGGCTGCCTCCCCGGGAGCGCCTCCGGTCACATTACGCACAAGGCGCCCGGCCTGTTCACAGTTGGCCAGCAGGGTATGCCCGAAGACGCGCACGCTGAAATCAGCGCGAGTCAGATCGATCCCCAGCGGGCAATCCGCGCAGGTTGCGTCGACGATGTGGATCAGACCCAGGCGCAATTGCGTCTGCTCCTCTTCTGCCAGATGGAGGTAGCCCAGGTCGCACTGGGCGGACGGCAGCACCAGCGGGCAAAATTGGTAGAAGAAGGAGGGGTTCCAGAGCAGGGTGGTGTCGGCGCCGTTCTCGGTCAGTTGCCCCAGGCCGATGTCGCTGTCGACAAACAGGGCCGGCCAGAACTGGCTTTCACGGGCGAAGAGGTTTTTGAGCATTTGCGCCGGTACGCCGGTTTCTTGTGCGATGTCGAGGATGAGGCTGTCAAAACGATTCTGCCAGTCGAGCACAGCCGGCCGGGCCGCCTGTAATCCGCAGGCGTTGGCGCCATAGCTATCCTCCAGTAAGCCCCCATTCTCGCAGGCGCTGGCATCGACCACGCCGGCCTGGATCAGGTTGGCGGACAGGTAGTTGTAAGGGACCTCGGTGGTGAGGTCTTCGGCCCGTTTTGGGGTGGTCAACCAGGCCGGCGGGCCGCCGACTGGCGGGAAGGAGTCCCAGGAATCAGCGCAGCTGGCTACCGGGGTGCCCGTCCACTGGCTGCTGAGCACATCCACATACCAGTAGGTCTGGTCTGGATCGCCCTCGTCGGTTTCCGCCACGCGCACCTGGGCTGTGTAGGCTTCGCTGCTGTCGCCATAGCTGGAATAGGCCCAGAATGAGACGGTGACCCCCGCCTCGCCTGTAGGCGCCAGCCGGATCCGGCAGGGGGAACCGCAGGTGAACGGTTCCCCATCGATCTCTCCGCCGATGCCGGTGATCTCTTCATTGGGCAGCGGTTCATGCCCGTCAATGACGAGCTTGGGAATATAAGCGCACAGGTTGGTGGAACTGGTGGAGATCGGCTCACAATCTTCGAGTGATACCCAGGCCGTGGCGGTCGGCAGCGCCACGGCAATTTCGCGCTCAGCCGGCTCGCTCCGCACCAGGTAGAGGTAGTACCCATCGCAGTACTCGGTCGCATAGCTCAAGCAGGGTGCCTGGGCGACCCAATCATCGAAGATATCCTCGCCGCAATCGACGAAGACGTCGTCCAGGGTGGGTTCCCCTTCATGGTCGATGGTGATCTCACAGGTGAGGGATCCATCGTCGAAGCGCGCCATCCACCACTCATTAATCGTGTAATCGGTCAGCAGGGTGGCGTAGCGGTCGGGACCGGGCGGTGTATCCGCAGCAGGACTAGGGGAGGTGCGGAAGGCACTTCCCCCCAGGACGAGCAGTATGCTCGCCGTCACAAGCGCGAGATGTAGCCTGGCTTTTTGGCTTTCCATAGAAAAAAAGAGCCCGCTTTCATTATAGCGGACTCCATTGTTTATGCAACCATTTACTTCTTTTTATCCATTTCTTCCAGCACGGTCAGGTCACGCCTGAGGTTGCGCGAGCGCAGGAAGAGGCTGAAGACGTAGACCAGCATGACGCCGAAGGCGATCGCATACCCGGCAATCATATACTGGGAGGTATCTGGAGGGGTTTCGAATAAAAACATGTTGACCTCTTATCCCATGACATTGAGCTTGAGTTGTTCGACCTTATCGGCCAGTTCCCCCATACGGATGCGGTTCCAGAACAGGTCGACGAAGATCACCGTAAAGGCGAACAGCGCGAAGAAGAAAGCGATGCGCATGTCGCCGGTCATATTGAAGCCACCCTGGGCCTCAGCGCTTTCGGTTCCGATCACGACCGGGTGGATGGTGCGGAACAGGCGAATGGCCATGAAGGTGATCGGTACGCTGACGGCGCCCACCAGGGTGTAGACCGCTCCGAAGCGCGCGCGGCGGTCGGGATCCTCGATGCCCTGGCGAAGCATAAAGTAGGCCACATAGATCAGTTCGGTGATGGCGGCGGTCGTCAGGCGCGGATCCCAGGTCCACCAGGTGTTCCAGACCGGCCGGGCCCAGATAGAGCCGAGCACGATCGCGATGAAGAAGAACACCAGGCTGATCTCAACTGCGGCGACCTCGATGCGGTCCCATCTTAAGTTTCCGGTGCGCAGGAAGGCGATGCCGGTTACGCCCGCGGCGATAAAACCGAGCATACCGACCCAGGCCGTTGCCACGTGGAAGTAGAACACGCGTTGTACCTGCCCCATCACAGCTTCGGTGGGTGCAAAAACCAGCGCCAGGTAGGTGGAGACGCCCAGGAGTAATAGGGAAACGAGATCAAGGACTTTAAGGGTTACGGGTTTGGCTTGCATAGGACTCCTTTGGAGAGATAAGGTGATGAGAACTCCGAGAGTGGCGAGAAGGCCCTGCCTGACCGGTATCGATCCACTACTCTCTGTCGATTATTCCTCTACTACGTAATCGAATACCATGAATGCGATGGACGTGAAGATGACATCGTAGACGATCAGCAGGTTGAGCCAGGGCAGGATCTCATCCATGCTTCCCCCGGTCAGATACCCGCCGCTGGCCTTGACCGCGGCGATCAGGACCGGGACGACGACCGGAAAGAGCAGGATCGGCAGGAGTACATCCCGCGTGCGAGTCTGGACGGCCATGCTGGCAAGCAGGGTGCCGACTGCGGTATAGCCCACGGAACCGAGCAGGATGACCAGCAGCAATCCCGGCTGGAACAGGTTGAGGTTATACAACACGCTGTACACAGGCAGGACGATGGCTTCCACGATCAGCATGAAGGCCAGGTTGCTCAGCACCTTGCCGAAGTAGATCGCGGAGCGGTCGACGGGCGCCAGCAGCAATCCATCCAGGCAGCCGCGGTCCTTCTCGACGGCCATGGAGCGGTTCAGGCCGAGCGTGCCGGCGAATGCGAACGTCGTCCACAACACGCCCGAGGTGACGGAGCGGCGCGTGCCGATATCCAGTTCAAGGGCAAAGTTGAAGATCAGGATGACCAGCAGCGAGAAGACCAGCATGGCCGAGAGCAATTCCCGCGAGCGCAATTCGGCTGCCAGGTCCTTCCAGGTGATGGCGGCCACCGCACGCAGGAACGAAGCGCGAGCCGGCAGGTGGGTGGGACTGAGTTCGCTGGTGGTCATCTCAATTCGCCAGAGCCTGTCTGTAAAAGGTCAGCAGATTACGTTTGCCAAGGTCCCGGGGTGCGGCCGAGGCGGCGATCACCCCGCGCGAGAGGATGTCAAAGCGGGTGGCCAGGTCTTCGGCGCGCGCCAGGTCGTGGGAGGTCATGACGACCGTGCGGCCCTGGCTGGCGACGGACTTGAGCACCTGATCGAGCATGGCCGAAGCGTCCTGGTCCAGGCCGGTATAGGGCTCGTCGAAGAGCACTACATGCGGATCGTGCAACAGGGCGCGGCCGATGGCCAGGCGCTGTCCCATGCCGCGCGAGAAAGTGCGCACCAGGTCGCGGCGCCGTGGCTCGAGACCGACCATGTCGAGCACCTCCGAAATGCGCCCTTCGAAGTCCTGCAACCCGTACAGGCGCGCGAAGAAGCGCAGGTTCTCTTCGGCGGTCAGGTCGTCGTAGAGCAGTGGAAGATGGGATACCACCCCCAGGCGCGCGCGCACGGCTGCGGCCTGGCCCGGGAGTTTATAGCCTGCGATGCGCACTTCGCCCAACGAAGGACGGGAAAGCGAGGCCAGGATGCGCAGGAAGGTCGTCTTGCCGGCGCCGTTCGGCCCCAGCAGAGCCACGAATTCGCCTGGCTCGACGTTGAATTGCACGCCGCGAAGGACCGTCTTCAGTCCGAACCGCTTGACAAGTCCTTTGACTTCGATCATGGCTGTCCTGGTTGTGCTAGGCCAGATCCTTCAACTGCTCTTTGAGTTCTGCCCGGCGCGCCCGATAGGCCTCGTCGGGGATCTTCCCGGCACGGTGCAGATCGTCCAGGGCGATGATGGCATCCATGACGTCCTCGGAGGTTTCGAAGCCGTTCTCTGGTTCTTCGCCTTCGAACTCATCCCCTTCGGCGTTGCGGTCTCGCAGGTAGAGCCAGATACCCGCCAGGATCAGCGCGACGCCAAAGGCGCCGATGCCTACCAGCAGCGGCGTGTTATCGCCTACCAGGCTGGTGGTGGAGGCGGATTTTACCTTGCCGGTGAACGTCATGTCCAGCGTCTGGCCGGCCTCCAGGGTATTCCCGGAGTAGATCTGGAATCTGGCGCCCGGTTGCATTTCTCTCACGCCTTCGTCTGTCAGGCTTTCGCTTTCGACCCGGATGCCTTCCGGCACCACCACGCTGATGGAGGCGACCGGTAGGGCGAACGGCAATTCGAGGTCCAGCACCTTCTCGTATGGCAGGGTGTAGAAGGCGATCAGGCCATAGGTCTGCGTACTGGGCGGTATGGCAAACCCGGTATCCGTGGACAGCAAGGGGGCGCTGTCCTGAGTAGGCTGGAAGGCCAGGTCTGGCAGCCCGGCGGGCATCGGCAGAATGGGAATGGAGTTCCCGTCTGTCTCGACTAACACCGCGCGATTGCTCTGGTTAGAAATGTAGAATTGCTCGAAGATGCGTACGGTGCCATCTGCGTTGAACTCTGAGAATATAAAGAGATCTTCCGTAACCAGGGCGCTGGTCTCGGTGGTGCTATCGTAAATCGTCAGGTCAGACAGCACGATCTCGTTCAGGCCGGCTTCAACGATAACCGGATCGGATTGGAACAGTACGCCCTCATAAGTCACTTCGGTGTAAAAAATGCGCCCCTCCGGGATTTCGACCCGTTCGAAATGGTAGTTGCCATCTGCGTCTACAGCGGCGCTCACGTTGATGGATTCAACCGGTGCAGTACTGGCGTTTACACCGTGATCCAGGCCGTGCAACGTGACAGTCAACCCGGGAGGCAGGGGGCTGCCGCTGCCATTTGAGACCTTCCCGCTGACAGGGCCTACACCTTCCTCGGGGACCGGTTCGGGAGTGGTCTCGGACTGCGGAGTGCCTTCAGTAGGCGTCAGGTCACCCGAAGGGGTTTCATTTGATGGGGTCACCACTACTGGCGCTTCCACAGTAGGCGAAGGCGTGGTGGTGGGGGCGTAGGTAAGGGTGCGCAGGTAAGCGGCCAGCGCCAACTGGTCTTCTGCGGGCAGCGACGAGCCGATCGCAGGGATCCCCTCGCCACCCGAACTGAGCAGGGCGACCAGGTCAGTGGTCGAGAGGGTTGCCATGGACTGCTGGTTTTTGAAGTACGTGAGCGGGCAGTCCGCGCACAATTCCTCGAACAGGGACTTTCCGCGCTCCAATTGCCCGGCGGTCACGTTCAAAGAGAGGGCGTAAGCCACCACATCCCAGCGTTCCTGGTCGTTCAGGCTGGCAAAAGGCGGCATGTAGTTGTTGATATTGCCGAGCGTGACCGTCAGGAACCAGTCGGCAGGAGAAGCCCCGCGCGCTACATCGGGAGAGCCCAGGGCAGCCACCGGTACTGGGAGTTGTTCCGCCTGGGGGCCATCGCCCAAACCGCGCTCACCGTGGCAGGCAGCGCATTTCTCGGCGTAGATTGCCGCTCCAGTCGTCAGGTCCAAGGCGCTGGCCGGATAAACCGGACTGTGAGTCGGCTGCACCTGTTGGACGGCGCCTGGAGGCGGGGTGACATCCTCTGCCAGGGTCAAGCTACAGGCCGCGAGCATGAGTGCGATAAAGGTTGTAAACAGGGTTGATCGATACTTCATAAATTCCTCGGAGAGCGCAGAGACTTATGACGATGGGATCGCCTTGCTAAAGTCTAAAATCTAATGTCTAAATTCTGGTAGCCGACTACCCCACGGCTTTCCCACAAGAAGGACAGAAACGGTCGGAGACCTGGATAGGCTTGCCGCATTTAGGACAAAATCCGGCGGACTTCTCCTTGCGCATCTTGCGGCGTCTGGCGATCATGGCCTCCAGGTCGTCATCTTCAGGGGCGAGGGCCGGACCATTGGCAGCGGCGTCCGCACGGCGTGCAGCCACAGCGGCTTCCACACGGCCTTGGGCATCGTGGCCTTCCGGCTGGGGTTGCAGCGCGTCCAAGCGGCGCAGCAGGTCCGCACCTCGCACCAGCAGTTCAGAGCGGTTTTTGGAAAAGTCCTCTTCGGGTATTTTTCCCAGGGTGTAATCAAAATCCATCTCCTGTAAGGCGTTCACGGTGCGGTCGTATTCAGCCAGCAAGGCGGAACGTTCATGATCCTCGCGTCTGCCGTGCCGCCTGCCTCTTCGCACATAGGGCTGAGCGATATAGACGCCTACCAGGGTCAAGACGGAGAGGGTGAAAAACAACGCTGCGATATCCATGCGAGCCTCATTCTACCAGCAGCGGATCTATGATCGCGCGGATCTCGCCCACCGAGGTGAATGGCCCGATCTTGATCTGGCGCAATACCCCGGCGCGGTCGATGAAATACGTCTCCGGCACGCCCAGGTTGCGGTTGAAGATGGATGAGATACGCGAACCCAGGTCGGGTCCGTTGGGATAGGTGATCTCGAAACGTTCCAAATAGTCTGCTGAATTGGAAGGCGTATCGGTCCAGGCGATGCCCAGGAATACCACCTGGTCGTCACTTTCGTAGGAGCGCCAGGTTTGTTCGAGCTCGGCGGCCTCCTGCTCACAGGGTTTGCACCAGGAAGCCCAGAAATTGATCACCACCACCCTCCCCTGCAGATCAGACAGGTTGATCTCCGGACGATCCTGGTAGGCGTATCCATCGAAGGTGGTCAGTGTGAAATCCGGTACCTGCGAGCCAATGCTGATGATGGGGTTTTGCGCCTTACGTAAGCCCAGGCCCACCAGAACGAGCAGCCCGACCAGGATTACCCAGATCGTGATCTGCGCCCACATAGGAACGCTGCGCTTTTCGACGGGCGTTGTATTCAGATTCTCAGTCATAGCGTTCTCCTACCCTCATCCTATCCTTCTCCCCCGGGGAGAGGGGACAGGTTTGAGTGATTAGCGCTTGTTTTTCAGGTCTGCTTCCATCCGCGCGATGTACTCGTCGTCCGGCGCGGGTTGCGGTTCGTCCGAGGCGGTGTCCGCCTCCGGGTCAGAAGGCCGGCTCCAGTTTCGCAGCGCACGGAACAATACAAACGCGCCTGCCACGATCAATACCGGCGGTACCACGTACACCAGCCAGTTCAAGCCTGTGCGCGGCGGCTCAGCGAGCACGCGCGCGCCATAGTAATCCACAAAGTGCTGCTTGATCTCAGCTTCGCTCTTGCCGTCGGCCAGCATCGAGCGGATCTCCTCGCGCCACTCCTTGCAGGCCAGGGTAGGGCACACATCGAGCGGCGTATTCTCACACACCGGGCAATACAGTTGCTTGGCAATCGCATTGACCTCGTCATCAGTCGGTGACGAACCCTGCGCAAGAACTGAAAAGGCCATCGACGCAGTGAGCAGGGTAAACAACAGGGCAAACCAAAGGTACCGTTTCATCATCCCTCCGACTAGTCCGCGGCAGCCGGCTGTCGGACGTGTTTACCCGCCCGAACCGGGATTGGGCTGGGGTCACGGTCCGGCCAGGATGTGAAGAGCATGCCGGCCAGGAAGACCAGGCTGCCGATCCACAGCCAATTGACCAGCGGATTATGGTAGATCTTAAAAGTTGCTCCCCCCGCTGAAACGGGCTGCCAGTCGACCAGGAGTATGTAGAGGTCATCCTGCAGGGTGCTGCGCAAGCCGGGAATGGTCATAGTTTGTTGCGAGTCAAAATAATGATCAATGCGAGGGTGCAGCTCCCCCAGCCACTTGCCGTCCTTGTAGACTTCCACGACTGCGCGGGTGTAGTTGACCCCTGCAGCCTGGTCGTCCCAGCTGGCCACTTCCTTGTATTGCACCTGGTAGCCAGACAACTGCAGGGAGTCTCCTTGCGCGAGGGTCCCCTGGGTTTCGGTCTGAAAGAGTTCGATGCCCAGAATGCCGACGGCCATCAGCATCATGCTGATATGGATCAGGTAACCGCCATAGCGCCGCCGGTTTCGGCTGGCCAGGCGTCCCAAGGCGGTAAGGAAATGCTCGTTCTGAGCGCGTTGCCGGGCTCGCGCGCCACGATAGGTGTCAAAGAGGGTCACGAAGATGACAAAAGCCACCAGGAAGAAACCGGTCAATGCGATCCAGTTGGTGAAGCCGGCCAGGTAGGCCAGGATGGGCACCAGTAGTGCAGGGAGGGTGGGTTTCCACAACGCCCGGCCGAGCGTCAGGGCGGTAGACTTGCCCCAGGCGGAAAGCGGGGCGATGCCCATCAGCGCCATCAAGGTGCCGAAGATGGGCGCGTTCGCGCGTTCGTAAAAGGGAGGCCCAACGGTCACCTTCTGCCCGGTGGTGAGTTCGGAGATCAGCGGGAAGATGACCCCCCAGAAGCAGACCACCAGCACGCTCAGGAAGAGCAGGTTGTTCAGGAGGAAGAAGGCCTCACGAGAAAGCATGGACTTCATCTCGGTCTCGGATTTCAGATCGGGCCAGCGCCACATCAACAAAGAAACGGACGTGATGAAGGTCAGGCCGATGAAGGCGAAGAACATAGGGCCGATCGCGCTCTGTGCGAAGGCATGCACCGAAGAGAGCACGCCTGAGCGCGTCAGGAAGGTACCGAAGATCACCAGGGCGTAGGTCAGTATGATCAGGATCATGTTCCAATGCTTGAGCATGCCGCGTTTTTCTTGGATCATGACCGAGTGCAGAAAAGCCGTACCGCTCAGCCAGGGCATAAAAGCCGCGATCTCAACCGGGTCCCAGCCCCAGTAGCCGCCCCAACCAAGCACGTCGTACGCCCAGCGACCGCCCAGCACCAGCCCAAGCGAAAGGAAGGTCCAGGCCCACAGCGTCCAGCGGCGCGTGACGCGGGTCCAGCGGTCGTCGGTGCGACCGGTGACAAGTGCGGCGATCGCGAATGCGAAAGGGATCACGAAGGAGACGAAACCAAGGTAGAGCATGGGCGGGTGGATGATCATGCCCGGATGGCGCAGCAGGGGATTGAGCCCCCGTCCGTCTTGCGGTGTGACCGGGATACCACCTGCTGGTTGGAAGGTATAGGCAGCTACGCCGGAGGCGGTCTGGTAAAAGCGTGCAAAGGGATTCTCGAAAAAGAGGTTCATCGAGAGGAAAAAGGCCAGTGTGATCGATGAAACCACGATCACCCACGGCAGGAATTCGCGGTCGCGTTCCCATTTGCGCAATGTGACGGCAGACGTAAAAGCCGACAACAACCAGGCCCAAAACAGCAGAGAGCCTGCCTGGCCGCCCCACCAGGCTGTGACCCTTAAGTAGGCAGGCATGCCGCGGCTGGTCACCTCGTAGACGAAAGAAACGTCGAATTGATTGGTGACCAGCAGGTAGATCAGGATCCCGGCCGACAGCGAGATCAAAGGAAAGGTGAGTAGTTGGGCGCGTCGTGCGCTTTCGACCATTTCCGAGGATCCCCGCCTATCTCCCAGGAAAGCCGTCACAACGCTGTAAATCGTGACGATAAATGTCACCGCCAATACGCCAAAACCAAAATCAGCCAGCATAAAACACTCCTAAGATAAGAAAAACCTGACAGGGCTTCTCTTTTTGATTGGGGCAATGAGAGTCTGTCAGGTTCAATGGCTATCCTTCTACTTGTTCGGGCACTGCTTCTTCGTATTTTGTTGGACACTTGAGCAGCAATTCATCGGCATAGAATACGCCATCCTCACCCAGCCTCCCTGTCATGATAGCCTGGGCTTCGTCGCGCAATAGATCGGGTTTCGGGCCCGTGTAGACCACCTTGATGCGCGCGCGTGTGGAGTCAATCACCGCTTCGTGCAGTACCTTTGCCAGGCCTCCCTGGGCTTCAATATCTGCGTTATCGCCTGGAACATGGGCCACATCGAAGGAAAGCGTCAGGGATTGAGGATCATACTCGATCGTATCTCCGACGACTGCGCCGGAAACCCGTAAGCTCTTACCGATCACGCTCCCACCCTCGGCCTTGACCTCGTCGATCGTCATAAAGTATTCGGCACTGGCCTGGGTCGAGGATACGATCAGATAGATCACTGCTGCCAGGATAAACAGCCCCCCCAGGATGAATTTCGTTCGCTGCATTAAAAGACCTCCAGATAGATTTGCATAATAAGGTAAGCTTTGTACCCTTACCCATTGTACACATCTAGATTAATACAGGCTGAGAAGGGCAGGGACGAATGTCACGCCTCTCCCCCTAATCTGTCCCTTTCTGCACGAGTAGCGAAAGAACAGTCTGTTCTTATGCTATTCGAGTGAGATCAATCCTGTACGGATCGCAAATTTGACCAGTTCCGTACGCGAATGCATATTGAGCTTGTTCATAATGCGTTCGCGGTGGCGCGCGATTGTCTTTGGACTGAGATTCAACCGCTCACCAATGGCATTGTTGTTCAAACCTTCGCCGACCAGTTCGAGCACCTGCCGCTCGCGCGGGCTGAGGATGTCAAGACTGACTGCGGCGCGCTCTTTTTCCTGTTTTTTATTCCGGACGGTTACGCCGGTTTGCTGGACCAGCCGCTGGTAATCATCCAATAACCAGCGCGCCAGTGCTGGTTGCAGGTAGACAAGGCCGCTTGCGATGGCTTTGATAGCTGCCACAAGCTCTTCGGCTGCGGCCCGCTTGGTGATGTAGCCGGAGGCGCCGGCAGCCAGCATTTCCATGAAATATTGTTTATCGGCATGCACTGTGAGGGCCATGACCTGGCACTCCGGGTCGATCGCTTTCAATCGGCGCGTAGCTTCCATACCGTCCATATCTGGCATCGTGATATCCATCAAGACGATACTGGGGTGGGTTTGCGCGGCTTTTTCAAGGGCCTCGAGGCCGTTCCTGGCTTCAGCAACCACCTGAATGCCGGGCTGCGATTCCAGGAAGGAGCGCAACCCTGTGCGTACAACTTCATGGTCATCCACAAGCATCAACGTAATCGTTTCCATCACAATCTCCTATGGGGTCGGGATGACCACCTCAACCGTGGTACCCTGTGAGGGGGAAGAAGACAGGCTGAAATGGCCGTTCACTGCTTCGACGCGTTCGCGCATGCCAGCCAAACCCCAGCCGCGCGGGGGACTTAAAGGCAGGTCGGGGTTGAAGCCTCGCCCTGCATCATGGATGGCCAGTTTAATATGCTCTTTGGCATATTCCAGTTCGATGGAAGCCTCTCCAATCTGGGCATGGCGCTTGACATTATTCAACGCTTCCTGAGCGACCCGAAAAAGTACGATTTCGACAACAGGCTCCGCTCTGCGGATTTTCCCTATGACATCAAAGGATACTTGCAACCCTTTGGATTGGAAATCGTTCCCGATCAATGATTTGAGGGCGGGTACCAGGCCGAGATCGTCCAGTTGCGCGGGTCGCAGGGTGTAGACCAGCTCATACAGCCCTTGCGACATCTGCCGGCTGAGGGTTTGTAGTCTATCGAGTGAAGCCTGCATTTGCGGTTTGCGGCGTGTGAGCGTGCGCAGTGTCGCGATTTCAAGTGTGAGGGCGGAAAGCAATTGTGAGGTCTCATCGTGTAATTCGCGGGCGATGCGAGCGCGTTCCTCCTCCTGCGTATTGACGGTGTGGCGCAGCAGTTCCCGCCGGAGGACCTCGCGTTGTTCGAGCGCTTCCAGGCGCGCCTGCTGGGCCGATACCAACTGGTTCTTACGCTCCGCTTCGATAGAACCCGTGGCGCGCAGCAACGAGATGGTGATCAAAATGGCCATGAGCGTGCGCACGAGTTGAATGGGGAAGCCGGCCCAGGTGCTAAAGGTGTCTGCGTTGAGATATTCAGCCGGGAACATCTCCATAGGACGGACGAAGAGTTGTGCGAGGGCGTAGACCCCAAACCCAATGGCAGCCATGATCAGGCTCTGTGATAGTCGTATGCGAATTTCCTGATCCGCTTGTCTGGCCTGCGCACGCAGCGCCAGCGCTGCCAGAAAGGCGGAGGGGAAGGCTAACAGGTAGCGTGACAATGCATCCATAAAATCCGACAAGGACAGGTTGCTGATCTGGAGAGCGTGGATTCCGCTGGCGAGAATGAGAACGGCGTAGACGCCAAAGATGCTGAAGCGGAAGAAACGTAAGCGCACATCGCGTACTGAGACGTACAGCAGCATCTGGACCGCATAGAGAAAGAGGAAGACAAAGGAGGAGACCAGCAGGCTCACGCGTATCGCGGAGAGCCAGGCTGGAGGTATCAGTCCCAGGGGGGCTGCCTGCAGCAGGTAGGATTCCAGCCATTCATGAGCGCCGTGGAGCAAACCGAAGGCGGCCAGCGGCCGCAGCATGCGCGCCTCTGCCAGGGCGGGGGAACGTCCGGCTTCGAGCCACATGGCGATGCCCATCGCAAAAAACGCCAGGCCGTAAACGAAGTACACCAGGAAGAGAAATAGATCCATCTTGATCCCTTCCTTGTATCTTACATGGTATTGCCCCTTTTTTCACGTTTGGGTTGTCATATCCAATGCAGGACAGATATCATGACAATTGTTTCTCGAAAACCTACTGTAAAGTGCCATAATCGAGTAGAATTATTGTGACATTCGTCACACGTCTTTTACCCTAAATTAACTTGATTTTAAGGTTGTTCGGATTTATAAATTGGGATATATTGCCCAATTGCAATTTGACAATATCAAGCCAAAGGAGGTGCCGGTTTTACTAGATTTCCAACTTATAAACCTTACTAACCCAATTTAAGGAGAATGCAAACGATGTCTTTCAAAAAATTGCTACTTTTACTTGGCACGTTGGTCGCTGCAGCTGTCCTTCTGGCAGCCTGTGGTGGTACGCCGGGGCCTGCCGGCCCTGCCGGCCCTGCTGGCCCTGAGGGCCCTGCCGGCCCGCCCGCCATGGCTTCCGACCTGTCCTGCACCGAATGCCACAATGACACCAACGTGATCGATGGCAAGGCCAATTCATGGGCAGCTTCCGTTCATGGTAGCGGAATAGCTACCGCTTATGCGGGTGGCCGAACTGACTGCGCTGGTTGTCACTCAGGTAATGGTTTTAGTGCCGCGATCGCAGCCGGGATCGATAATGCTGCTCCGCAAGAATCCGCAGATGTAAACCCGAGCCGCCCGGATTGCCGTGCCTGCCACCAGATCCATACCAGCTATACGGGTGATGACTGGGCCCTGGAGACCACCGACCCGGTAACGCTCATTGCTTCGGGCGATACCTATGATGGCGGCGAGGGCAACCTGTGCGCCAACTGCCACCAGCCTCGCACCGCGTTCCCCGAAGCCACGGATGGCATGGTCACGGTTTCCAGCACCCACTGGGGTGCCCACCACGGCCCAGAGGCCGTGCTGCTTCTCGGCACCGGTGGCGGCGGTGGGGTTGAAGGCAGCCCTAGTGCGCATTACTCAACAGTGGAAAATACCTGCGTGCACTGCCACCTGGGTGATGGCGCGAACCACAGCTTTATGCCCACTGTTGACGCCTGCACGGTTTGCCATGCAGATGCCACGAGCCTTGACATCAACGGCGTGCAGACCGAGGTTGAGGCCAAGCTTGAAGAAGTCAAGGCTGCTTTGACAGCCAAGGGTCTGCTTGATGCAGAGGGTACGATCGTTGTTGGTGACTACCCCGAAGATCAGGCGGCTGCCCTGTGGAATTTCCTGCTTGTTGAAGAGGATAAGAGCCTGGGCGTCCACAACTCGACCTTTACCAATGCCTTGCTCGATGCCGCATTGGAAGCCCTGAAGTAACTCGCGCCAAGCTAAATAAGACCGTCTGCAAAGCAGGATTGTCATATGGCAGTCCTGCTTTCGTATACCCCCTCATCATCACACCGAATTCGTGATAAAATGCACTTCGCGTGGGGCAAATCACCCACTAGAATATGGGCAGGATGCCCTATTTCGATAGGGCGATTATGAGTAAACACCATCCTGAACGAGCGCATATGTGTAATGGCTGGATTTGATCAAGGATCTAGCCCCAGGACATTAAACTGCCCTGGAGTCTCATACCGGAAAAGGCGAATTTGGAGAAGACAGGACAATGTTTATGAGGCAACTCCCCCCATCCGTGCGAAAAGATCGCAGGCTGCTCCTCCTGACAGTTGGAATACTCTTGCTGACCGTCGCAGTAGTTGGGCTTACGGCTGGTTCTGTGGGTGCATCCCCCCCAGCGCAGGAAGTGTCAAACGAGACCTGCCTGGGTTGCCACTCGAACGAATCCATGGTCAAACCTTTCCCCAGTGGAGAGGAGCTTTCCCTTTTCATCGATGGTAGCAAGTTCAGCCAGGCTGTGCATGGGCAGGAAGGGCTTGCCTGTGTGGATTGCCACCAGGCCATGGCCCAGATCCCTCACCCGAAACTGGCAGTTCAAACGATCCGGGATGCGAAATTCGAGCTTTATCCCGTCTGTAAAGATTGCCATCTGGAGCAGTACACAAACACATTGGACAGCGTCCATCAAACTGCTCTGGCGGGTGGAGATGAGAATGCAGCTATCTGCACAGATTGCCATAACCCGCACACCCAAACGCGCATAACCGATAAGAATACAGGTGAAATATTATTGGGCGCACGCTTACACATCCCGCAAACCTGTGCCCGCTGTCATAGCGCCATTTACGATACCTATAAGGAAAGCGTCCACGGAGCGGCCCTGACGGAAGAAGGCAATCAGTATGTGCCCACCTGCATCGATTGCCATGGGGTGCACAATATCCAGGACCCAACCACGGCTAAATTCCGCAACGATACACCCTTGTTATGCGCCAAGTGCCATACCAACGAAGTCATCATGAAACAATATGGCATCTCAACGGATGTCATCGATACGTATGTGTCCGATTTTCACGGCACCACCGTGACCCTGTTCGAGGAAACGGACCCGAATCTGCCCACCAATAAACCGGTCTGCACCGACTGCCACGGCGTGCACGACATTAAGAATGTCAATGATCCACAGGCCGGCATCGCTCTCAAACAAAACCTGTTGGTCAAGTGCCAGCGCTGCCACCCGGATGCAACCGCCAATTTCCCGGACTCATGGATGAGCCATTACATCCCCAGCCCGCAACATTATCCGATCGTTTACTACGTGAACCTGTTTTATAAGATACTCATTCCCACGGTGCTGGGCGGGATGGCGCTCTATGTACTTACGGATATCTACCGCCGGTTCATTGCCCGTAAGCAAGCAGGAGCGCACTCATGACCCAAAAAGCCACGATTTACCAGCGCTTCCCCTTGGCGCGTCGTATCGAACATCTTGTCATGCTGCTTTCCTTTGGGATGTTGGGGTTGACCGGCCTGCCTCAAAAATACCCCCTTGCAGGCATTTCGGTTTGGTTTGTCGAGTTGTTGGGTGGCATCGAGAACCTGCGCGTTGTTCACCATGTATCTGCGACGGTCCTGATGCTTGGAACAGCATGGCATATCCTCGTGGCCGGGTACAAACTCTTTGTGTTACGTGAAAGAATGAGCATGCTCCCATCCTTGCAGGATGTGAAGGATGGCTGGGGAGCTCTGCTGTATAACCTCGGCCTGAAAAAGAGATTCCCGCAAATGGGGCGTTTTACCTTTGAAGAAAAATTGGAATACTGGGCCTTCGTGTGGGGGGCGATCGTGATGGGTTTGACGGGTTTCCTGATGTGGAACCCGATTACAGCCTCCAAGATCCTTCCCGGTGAATGGATTCCTGCAGCCAAGGCCGCCCACGGTGGCGAAGCAGTGTTGGCTGTGCTGGCGATCATCATCTGGCACATGTACGGTGTGCACCTGCGGCGTTTCAACAAGTCCATGTGGACGGGTAAGTTGAGCGAAGAGGAGATGCTGCACGAACATCCGCTGGAACTGGCTGATCTTAAAGCCGGAATCGCCGGTCGACAGCCCCCATCCGAAATACTGCGCAAACGACAGAGGATCTACTTTCCGATTGCGGGCCTATTGACAGGAGTCATGTTAGCCGGTGTGTACGGCTTTGTGAATACAGAGCAGACGGCCTTGACGACCATCCCCCCGCAGCCATCACCGATCGCGGTCTATGTGCCCCAGACTCCCACACCTCTTCCTACCAGCCCTCCAACGCAAACGCCTATTCCTTCCACGGCTACTCCGGAAGGTCAGGTCGCAGAATCAGCTGAACAGGCCGCTGGATACACCTGGGATGATATTGCCCCATTGATCCTTGCCAAATGTGCGGTCTGTCATAGCACGGCAGACATGACCGGGCTGGCTATGGATACCTATAGTCACTTAATGGAAGGGGGCAAGGACGGTCCGGTGATCCTGCCGGGTGATAGCGCGAACAGTATCTTGTATACCCTGCAGGCTGCCGGGGGTCATCCGGGTACGTTCACACCAGATGAACTTGCCATCGTCCAGGCCTGGATCGATGCGGGTGCGGTCGAAACGAACCAACCGGCTTCCGGACCTGTATGGGATGGTACGATTGCACCACTTCTTCAGGAAAAATGTAGCACCTGTCACGGCCCGGCTGAAATGGGTGGGCTCAATTTGTCCACGTACGCCGATGCCCTCAAAGGCGGAACGGCGGGTTCGGTTATCCTGCCAGGAGATAGCACGAACAGTATCCTGGTTGCCAAGCAAGAAGCGGGCGGGCATCCGGGTCAACTCACTCCGGACGAAATTGCACTGGTCAAAGCATGGATTGACTCAGGCGCTTTGGAAAAGTAGCTCTTTGATTTCTGCCTCAAACGTTTTCGACAGAGACAGTTCCTCTGAGCTGTCTCTGCTTCATTAGAAGAGCAGATGCGATAAGGTTCAATCCATCTGAAAAACAATTTCTAGTGACAATCATCACGGTACTATTTCTTACATTCCGCCTAAACAAGGTCGTGTTACGGTTATATAATCATACCTCAGCGTGCATAGTACGCTTTTTTGAATTAAAATAACATATCTGCCGGGGCGTTACTTGGAGACCATCTGATCGAAGCGCTGAAGGCAGGTCACCCTTTTCCTGTACGCCAGTGGAGGTACACTCTTATGACTACATCGAAAGATGAAAAGGTCAATCGCCGTGATTTTATGAAAACAGCCATTATCGCCATAGGGGGAGTCATCGGTGGTGCAATCGGTTTGCCGGCCATCCCTTATATCATTGGTCCGGCCCAGAAACAGGATAATGCAGATTGGATTCGTTTGGGGGCGCTGAGTAAAGTCGAATTGAACGTCCCGACTTTGTTCAAAACCACAATCGAAACCCAGACGGGCTGGATCAGCGCGGAAGAGGAATTCTCGGTCTACGTTTTGACAGAGAATGGACAGGATTATTCCGTCATGTCCAATATTTGCACTCATTTAGGCTGCAGGGTGCGCTGGATCCCTGATCAGGGTGAATTCTTCTGTCCTTGCCATAACGGTGTGTTCACCAAAGATGGCAATGTTGTGGATGGCCCGCCGCCTCGTCCTCTGGACCGGTTTGAATACAAGGTTGAGGATGGGATGATCTACGTAAAGCGAGGTTAGCATGGGCGCAAATATTGGGAACTGGCTGGATGAGCGATTTGGTTGGCGGACCGTATGGGAAGCCATCTTTATGCGCAAGATTCCGCATGTGAATTGGTTGTATACACTTGGGAGCGCTACGCTGTTCGTGGCCATCACGCAAGGGATCACAGGCATACTGTTGACGTTGTACTATGTACCGGATCCCGCTCGCGCCTATGATAGCGTGGTTTACATCACAACGCAGTTGCCGATGGGTTGGTTCATTCGCGGGCTGCACCATTGGGGGGCCAGCGCCATGGTAGTGTTGACGGTTGCGCATCTGCTGCGTGTGTTCTTTTTAGGAGCCTATAAGTATCCGCGTGAAGTCACCTGGATCACAGGCGTATTCCTATTGCTTGTTGTGATCGGTTTTGGATTTACAGGCTATCTGCTCCCCTGGGATCAGAAAGCTTATTGGGCGACCACAGTAGGGACTCGCATCATCGGGGTGGCGCCAGGCATTGGGGATTGGCTGTTACGAGTGGCAAGAGGCGGCAGCGAGTTGTCGGCTGTCACACTGGCGCGCTTTTTTGGCACGCATGTCTGGATTTTACCCGCCAGTTTACTGACGTTGGTCGGTGTCCATCTTTATCTGATCATCCGCATCGGTATCTCTGCAGTGCCAGAGAAGGATGAGTAGCCATGAATGAAAAAGAGAAAAAAAACTACCTGGAAGAGTATAAGAAAGCAAAGGAAAAAGGGGTACCCTTCTTCCCGGATATCATCTTTAAAGATGCAGTAGTATCTTTGATCATCTTCCTGATCCTGGTTGCGTTGGCTTATTTTGTAGGAGCGCCTGTTGAAGCCCGCGCCAATCCCAACGATACCAGCTATACACCGCGCCCCGAATGGTATTTCCTCTTCCTCTTTCAATTACTGAAGTATTTTCCAGGCAATCTGGAAGTGATCGGGGCGATGATCTTGCCTGGATTGTTGATCCTGCTTTTGATTGCCCTGCCTTTTCTCGACAAGAGCGCCAAGCGCCACTTTCTCAACCGTCCTTTTGCTTCTCTGGCTGCCCTGGGCGTTGTGGCTGGAATTGGTTTATTGACCGTTCTGGCTGCGATTGAGGCGCCGCCACCGCAAGAATCGGTGATCGTCGATCAGGCTGCAGATTTATATGCCGCGAACTGCGCCAATTGTCACGGTGAAAGCATTGACGTGCCACCTGGCACGGATCTGCATCAGGTGATCGCCGCTGGTACTCACAAAGGCATGCCTGCCTGGGGCGGCGATCTGAGCACCGATGAGATCGACCAACTGGCCGGGTTCATCCTTTCACCCAACGGCAGCGCCATTTACACCCAGCAATGCGAAACCTGCCACGACCAGATGGTCCAGGCTGTTGGAAATCCGCTGGAACTTCAGCGCGTTTTCTCAGAAGGCCAAAATTATTCCGGCCATGAAGGGGTGGATGTGCCCGATTGGAATGCAGCGCTTACTGCGGATCAGAGGAATGCCCTGCTGAACTTCCTGGCTGCGCCGGATGGACAGCGCCTGTTTGCTGTCAATTGTTCTGGATGCCATGGTCAGGGTGTGGCCTTTGTGGGCACCGAGGAAGAACTGCGCACTTTGATTTCTCAAGGTGGACAGCACCTGTCCATGCCTGCCTGGAAGGGTACTCTCAGCGATAGTGACCTGGATATCCTGGCTTCTTATGTGGTGGATCCCGGGTCTGCACCCGCAGGCGAGGCGCTCTTTGGGCAGCATTGTGCGGCCTGTCATGGAGAAATTGTCCCAACTGCACCGGATAAAGAAAGCGCTACCAGGATCATCAGTAGCGGTGGCGCGCATATGACCATGCCAGTTTGGGGCAATATTCTTACCGCTGAGCAACTGGATGCGCTTGTACAATATACCTATGAGGCCAGCAAAGGCGGAGGTACCGGGATTGGAGCAATGCTCTTTGCCCAGAACTGCAGCGTCTGCCACGGCCAGTTTGGCGAGGGTGGTCCGAATCCTGCTCGTGCAGGTGACATCATTGCACCGATCAGTTCCGCAGAATATCTGACCACTCGCGATGATGCCACTCTGCGCAGCATCATTTCGCAAGGACAGCCCGATTTTGGCATGTCTCCATTTGGGGATGCGAATGGTGGGCCGCTGGATGATGATCAGATCGATGCATTGGTTGAATTCATTCGCAGTTGGGAATCGAATCCACCGGTATCTGAGCCGCCGGCGAGTCCGCCGCCAGTTCCCGAAGTAACCGTCCCGACTCCGGAACCCATTCCCAGCCTGACCGGCGGCCAATTGTTTGCCATTGCCTGTGCCAGTTGCCATGGGGCAAAGGGAGAAGGAGATGTCGGCCCTGCCCTCAGCACGCAGGAATTCCAGAACCAATATAACGACCAGGTTCTATTTGATACGATCAGCAATGGGCATACGGCCACTCCAATGGTTGCGTGGGGTGAAAACCTATCTGACGAGCAGATCAACCTGCTGGTTCAATATATTCGAGTTCTTGGAGGCGCAACCCCAACGACTTCCACGGTCAGCTTCTCCACTCAGGTGGTTCCTATATTTCAATCAAATTGCCAGGTTTGCCATAATCAACAGATTTCTATCGGAGGCTGGGACTCAACCTCTTACCAGTCTGTGATGGAATCCGGGAATAATGGCCCTGTGATACTTCCTGCTGATCCTGAAAACAGTTTGCTGGCTCAACTGGTACAAGGTAAAGGAAAACTCATGCCGCCATCCGGAGAATTACCTCTATCCGATGTTCAAACCATTTTGGACTGGATTACCGCTGGCGCTCAAGAAAACTGATTTGGAGAATTTCAGTAGATGACCAATTTTCGCAGTAAAGTTCGAAATTTCTTTTTTTCGCCCAGAGGCTCATCGCGCTGGATGTTCATTCTGCCTTACACTATTCTAGGTGTTTTGACTATCTCGCTACTGGTTGGTGGGGTGTATGGTTGGGACTACACCAACTCGCCAAAATTCTGCGGCACCACTTGCCATACGATGCCGCCGCAAGATGCCGCCTACAAAGTCTCGCCTCATGCCAACGTGTATTGCACCGAATGTCACATTGGGCGCGCATTTGTCGGGCAGCAACTAGCGCGTAAATCTGAAGATGTCTACGAGCTTGTCTCAAACGTATTCCATCTCTACGAATTTCCGATCCGCGCGACACGCACCAAACCCGATCTGCTTACCTGCGAAAAATGCCACCTCCCGGAAACCTTTTCGCTCGATTCGCTGCAGAGCATCACGCATTTTTCAAATGATCTAAACAACACTGCCACGACCACATATTTGATCTTGAAGACCGGCGGAGGTGCCAAGCATGAGGGATTGGGTCGAGGCATCCACTGGCACATCATCAATCCTGTCTATTATTACTCGAATGACATTGAGAACCAGGTCATACCGTATGTGCGCGTCATGAATGAGGACGGGACGTATACGGAATATAAGGATGTTGAGTCTGGCTTTGATCCTGCCACAATTGACGAGAGTAAGTTGAAAGAGATGGAATGCACTACCTGCCACAACCGCGTCTCACATAATTTCAAGCCCCCACAAGTCTCGGTGGATGAGGCCATGGCGCGCGGTTTGATCAATCCGGATATCCCCGATATTCACTATCGTGCGGTGGAGGTGTTATACGGCTCGTATGATACTCGCGAGGCGGCGATGACTGCTATCGAAGGCTTAGGCAAGTATTACCAGACTACCGATTACTACCAGGGCCATAGCGACCAGATCAGCCAGGCGGTTCAGCAGATCAAAGCTATTTATGACCTGACCTTCTTCCCTGACCAGAAAGTTACCTGGACCACTCATCCTAACAACCTCGGCCATATCAATGCGCCGGGCTGCTTCCGCTGTCATGATGGAAAACATCTGGATACTGCAAAGCAGGCCATTCGTCTTGAATGTAACCTCTGCCACTCCATCCCGGTGGTGGCGACAGCAGAGGATTTTGTCACCAAGATCGAAATCAGCCGCGGGCCAGAACCCGAGTCGCATCTGAATCCGAACTGGATCAACCTGCACAACCAGGCTTTCAACGCTGCCTGTGAAAGTTGTCATACCATGGGAGACCCGGGCGGTACCAGCAACACCTCCTTCTGCTCGAATAGCGCCTGCCACGGCAATGTCTACACCTATGCCGGCTTCGATGCGCCCGCGCTGCGCGAGATCCTGAAAGAGCAGTTGCCCCCTTCAGCTCCGGCCGGGTTGGCTCCTTCCGGTACGGATACCCCGACCTTTGATGCATACGTTGGCTCGCTGTTGGCTACGAAATGCACCGTCTGCCATGGCGGCTCATCACCGCAAAAAGGTCTTGATCTCTCAACCTATTCCGACGCGATGAAGGGCGGTAGCGATGGTGCGGTCATTTTGCCAGGGGATGCGGAAGGCAGTTTGCTTGTCCAGATCCAAAGTAAGCAGCATTTTGCCACTTTCTCGGCTGACGAACTGGAAACTGTTAAGAAATGGATTGACGCAGACGCACCCGAGAAATAGCCCGATCGCGATCCGTAAATCAAAACGAGCCGACTCACCTGAGTCGGCTCGTTCGGTTCTTTGCGCACTTTCTTCAGGCGGTGACCGCGTCGGTAGCTTCGACTACGATTGGTTCTCGTACTTCAAGCGCCGGGCGGTGGTCGACTACCCGTAAATAGCGTACACCTAAGGAGAACAACATCAGCCCGTAGGAAATGATGCCCAGGCCTGCCATCCACTCCACCAGGGAAGGTCGGTAGGAAGTATACGCGACCGTGGGTGCGCCTGGCAGGTAAGATACGAGCACCAGCAAACCAGAGAGATTGGTATCCCAGCGGTACGCCACCACGCCGCCAACCACGAGAAGGAGTGCGAGCATTCGAAGCGTTGGGTTTATGCGAGTTTTCTTATTAAGGAGGAGGATGATCGGTATGACTGCGCCTAACAGGATCTCGCCAAACCAGAAGTTAAAGGAGAGCGTTCCACCTGTAATGAGCGCCAGACCCTCCGTACGTCCTGCCTGATAGGTGTAACTCATCGAGAGGGCGTCCCAGAAGCGGAAGTAAAGGTAAGCCACCATCAGCCATCCGGTGAAATAGGCAACGCGCTCCAGGAGTTTGTCCTTGACGACGGCGCGTTTCGTCAATCGGGCTGAAAGCATGGAAGCAAACACGGTCAGGGACATGCCGCCGGCAATTGCTGACATGATGAACAGCACGGCAACATCAGGCTTGTACCAGAAGGGCCGTGATTTCAGTACGCCATAAACGGCTCCCAGTGAGGATTGGTGCAGCATAGAAAGGCACAATCCCACTATGGCCAGATAGGGTGCGTAGTGATGGACGTGTGACAGTTTTGCCGCCAATTTCGGATATCGACTGCGTAACCATTCGAGGTTCGCCAGGGTCGGCATGGTTTCAAGCACGAGCACGGTCAGATAGAGACACACACACATGGTCACTTCCCATAACAGGGAGTGTTTGTTCCAATAGACCAGGGCATGCCAGAATCGATCAGGGCGGCCGATATCAAGCATCAAGGCAAGCATGGCCATCGTGTAGCCTGCCAGGCCTACAAAGGTGGCAGTTCGGGCAACAGGTTCATACTGTTTCAATCCAACCAGATACACACCTGCGCACAAGAAAAAGGCTCCACCGGCCAGCGCAATGGAGGATAGGTCGATTGTGATCCATAGACCCCAGGGCACCAAGTCTGTCAGGTGAGTGACCGAAAGCCCTTTCCAGAAGACCAGCAGGCCGCCACTCAAACCAATGGCCAGGAAGAACCCTAAGAAGGTAACCCACTTGCCCCAGGCTGAATTGAAGAAGGTTTTAATCGTGGTCATGTTCATGCTAGGCCTCCTCAGGATTTGCAGCCAGGTAGTAAACGCGCGGACCCGTGCCCAGGTCTTCGCGTAACCTGAAACTTGGATGTTCATGTAGGATCTTGCTGACCGGGGAATCAGGGTCGTTCAGGTCGCCAAAAACACGCGCACCGGTTGGGCAGGCTCCCACACATGCCGGGGTTGCCTGCGGGTCAATACCCGGAACCAGGCCGAGCGCAAGTCCCCGGTCGATGCGCTGGTAGCAGAAGGAACATTTTTCGGGAACGCCACGGGGGCGGCGCTCTACTTCTGGTTCACCCCATTCCGGTACAGCCGGGTTCGGTCCATCAAACTTTTTCCAATTGAAGGAACGCGCCTGATAGGGACAGGCCACTTCACAGTACCTGCATCCAATGCATTTATCATAGTCCATCATGACAATTCCATCGGAGCGGTAATAGCTGGCTCCTACCATGCATACCTCTACGCAAGGTGCTTTCTCGCATTGCATGCAGGGACGTGGTAGATATACATCTTTGTCGCCAACTTGCCCGGTCTGAAATACAGGGTTCCAGGTAATATCAGGGGACACATCGTTATTGGCACGGCAGGCCATGATACAGTATCCACAGCCAGTGCATTTGCTTTGGTCAATGACCATTGCCCATTTGCGTCCGCCGCTAGGCGCACTTTCAGAGGCGGTCACATCATTGACAACCTGTAGCCCAGCAACGGCTGCAATTGCAACTCCAGTGACCTTGAGCATATCTCGGCGGGAAACTGTAGTTTTAGTCATTTTTGCCTTCCTTTACGTAATGTCGATACGCGCGTTCTAACCAGGGAGCCAGCACCATGCCGCCTGCCAGACCGAGAAGGCCAGCGATGGCAGCGAAGCCAATCGGGCTCACTGGGAGAGGTTGATCGGAAACAGGTGGAACCGGAGTAATGACTTGCGTCGGTTCGGGGGTAGCAGTTCCACCAGCCCGCTCAATTTTTATGGCCGCTGCAGCAACGGCTTCACCCGGGCCGTGCATCTGCTTTGAGTGGCACTGGTTGCAGGTGCTGACTGTGGCCACAAAACTGTGGTCAGGGCCTTTGTGAATTTCATCAAAACTTGCTGCACTTGTTGTCTCACTGCCATTGATATTGAATCCGAGGTGGCAGTTGACACACGTTACGCCAGCTTCAGCGTGTGTAGAAGTTGGAAAATTCTGCATGGCGTCTTGATGGCAGTTCGCGCATAAGGCCGATGCGTCTGGGGCAGATGTGTCCTCATTTTTTATGGTCTTCATGCCCGCGGAATGCTGGTCATGGCACACCGTGCAATTCATATTACGTTGGTAATGCGCACTCAACTCCCAGTTGGCAACCGCGAAACGCGGATCGCTGTGGCAACCGCCACACAGATCCGATGTGTTATCCACCGGGATGTTTTCATTTGGATGATTGGAAGGAAGCGGGCTATGGCAGGCCTCGCAACTCACGCCTTCGGCATTTGATTCGCCTGTGGCCGGATCGTAACCGGTGGTGTGGCAAACAAGGCAGGCGCCGGGCTTTCCTTGTTCTTCCCAGGCTGCAGCAAATATCGGATCATCCAAAGCCTGACCATGGGGTCCTGTTTTCCACTCA
>CAZULT010000022.1:0-55349 GCA_964621295.1 uncultured Anaerolineaceae bacterium
AGCGGGAGTTGCTCTCACTCAGTGAGAATAGCGAGATCAGAATTTATGAAGGTGGCCATTATCCTCAGATTCAAGACCCCGAGGTGGTCATTGAGGCAATTCAGGATGTACTCGGAAGATGTGAAGAAACATCGCCATTACCCTGAAGAGTGAACTGGGAGTGTATGCCAGCAAGAATTCTTGAGCCTTCTTCCACAAAGTAGCATGACCCTTGACGCAGCATGTGGGGCTGGTAGGTATTTACCATTCCTTCTCGATAAGGGGCATTCCGTCATTGGGATTGATCAATCACAAGGGATGCCCGCAAGCGCCAAAGCGAAATTCCCTGGTGTTCAGTTCGAGAAAGTTGGTTTGCAGGAAATGGCTTATCAAGAGGTTTTCGATGGCGTAATATGCATGGATGCCATGGAAAATATTTGTCCCGAAGATTGGCCTCTTGTACTCAGCAACTTCCAACAGGTGCTAAAATAGGATGGCTACCTCTTTTTCACAGCGGAAACGATCGAAAAAGCAGATGAGAATGAAATCAAGGAAGCCTACGAAAGGACACAACAAGCTGGGCAACCAGTTGTTTATGGAGAGTGGCCTGATGAAGGTATCTATCATTACCATCCAACTAATCAACAGGTTAAGGATTGGGCTCAACAAACTGGATTTGAAATTCTCAAAGAAGGGAATGGGGAGATTTGGTACTACCATATCTTGGTACGAAAGGGTGTAGGTTTATCAGAAATGACGAGCAGCGCCTAACAAAGCCCCCTTCGCACTCTCCGGGTGTCCAGTCAAGCTCATCGTCCCGATGTCCTTCGGGAAGACGAACGGTGCTACGCGAGGGATCTTCCCCTACAATTCTTTCCCCCCTACGGGGACCTTCGGCGGGGACGCTGCGCAGTCGGCGGGCACAATGGTCGCGATATGTACCCGACGGGGCTGTCCCCGGCGCCCACGCGCGGGGATGGGGTCACCCATCCGCTGCGCTCCTGGGACATGTGCGGTCACATCGGACAGCTCCCTCGCCCGATCGCCCCGCTATATTGAGTTGGTTCTGGCTTTAGCATGTATCACAAAAATGAACATTGTCCGCGCTCGCTCACCAGCAATTAATTTAAACCGTTGGGCTTCCTGCATCATGGAGCCGGGTCGCTCTGCTTGGTTATACTCTTGTAGATAAGAGATCGCGATGAAAAAACCCACAATTACCAACACCTCAACCAATACCTCGCGCTGGCGGCCTATGTTGGCCGCCATGTGGCGCTGGCTGACCGAGCCTTCCGCTTCAATCGATAAGCGCGGGGAGCGGTATCAAGTCCGCGTCCTGATGTCAATGTTGCTCGTGCTTATTGTCCTTAGCTTGCTTACATTGGCCTTGTCGCTGCTCGGTTTTTTCCGCGAAGCCGGGGAGCAAGAAACGGTGGCAATAGGATACCGTTGGCTCACGCTGGCCGTTGTTCTGCTGCTGGCTGTTATGTATGGCCTGTGCCGAAGCAGGTACTTCCTGTGGGCGGAAGTGTTGACAGTCGGCATCGTGTTGAGTGGAACCTTTACGATCGCATTACTTGATCCGCAGGATCCTCAGTTTCTTTATTTTTTGGTCCTGGGCGGATTAATCGGCAGTCTGTTCCTCTCGACGCGCGCTACGGCAGCCGTCTTCTTCGTCACGATGGTTGGCGTGTTGCTACTCCCCGTATTTGTAGCGAGTACTTCCACGTCGAACAGACTGAATGCGTTAGTCTTCATCCTGGCAGTTGGCGGGCTGGTCGTGTTGGCGACCGCCCTCCGACAGCGCTACCTCGAGCAACTCGATTGGCGGACACTGCAACTTGTTGAGAGTGAAGAGCGTCTACGCGAGTTGTCCGTCCGCGACCCGCTGACAGGACTTTTCAACCGGCGTTACATGGAAGAGATCTTGGCGCTCGAAATAATTCGGGCCGAGCGCAAAGGATATCCGATCGGTATCATCATGGCGGATATCGACCATTTCAAGCGGTTTAATGACGCCCATGGCCATGCGGCGGGCGACGCGGTCATGGTTCAAGTGTGCAACCTTTTACGAACAACCGTCCGTGCGTCAGACGCTGCCTGTCGCTACGGTGGTGAGGAGTTCATTTTCGTTCTGCCCGAAGCTTCGCAGAAAATAACGAAAATGCGCGCCGAGCATATGCGGGAGGTTACCAGCCACATCCATGTGCAGTATGAGGGGCAGACTCTGGAAGCGGTTACCCTCTCGCTGGGTGTTGCCATCTTCCCCGTTCATGGCGCGACGAAAGACCTAATCCTGAAAGCCGTTGACACAGCCATGTATCGCGCCAAACAAGATGGGCGCAACCGGGTGGTGGTAGCAGACTAGGGATCAGGTGACTGCTCCCGCAAACTCTTCTTACAGAGTGTCATCTCCCGTACTCTAATCATCTCCAGGCGTCCATTACCAAATACTGCGCGTTCTTGGGTGGCGCGCAACCGGGATGACCCTCTTTGGCAGGACGCTTTTACGCGCACCTCACGTATTCATACCTTGCTCGAAACCATTATTCCTGTCCCGGATGACTCTATTGTTCCGAAAGATTCCGTCATCCGGGAGTTTATTGGAGGCCTGGTTATCGATTGACATGCTGTAAGCGTGGGTCTCGCGATCCAGTTCAATTAGGACATCAGCAATGGCTACTATGTGCAAATAGCTATTTTGGAGCAAGGCGTAGATAGGGATTGTAAGGTGTTAAGCACTCACAATCCCTATTCCTGCGCCTTTTCTGTCACGACAGAGCCCACTGGCGACCAGCTTCCATTTCTAATAACTCCTGGCGCATCTGTCGAATCCAACTGAGTTCAACATCGTACTGATCGATCCAATTCTTATGGATCATATCCCACAGATATTTTTCGCGCGGCGTTCGCTCAGGCATATTGGGTCTTTGATCAGCTTGCACCCTCATTAAGAATAGCTTTTCACCAACCGCGTTCAAGTATGCTTCAAGCAACTCATCCAGCTCCTGTGCATCGAGACTATCGGACCACATGAGCTGGTTCAGGAATGGCTTTTTGGTGTGCGGCGGTTCAGGCTCACTCACTACCCATTTTCTCAGCGCATTTATGCCCGCGTCAGTGATCGTATAAACATGACGATTTGGTGCACCGACCTGGTCTTCAATGTTCTTGGTGACCCACTTATCATTATGCAGATCAACCAGGGCCTGGTAAATCTGGTTGTTGCTGGCCGACCAGGGAAGTATTTCCGAATCAGAAATGATCTTCTTGATATCATATCCAGTCATCGGTCGCCAGCTTAAATACCCCAAAACAACATATTTGATTGACATGGAGAATCTCCTTACTCAGAATTGATATACTTACCATATGTTACTCTTAACATATGATATTGTCAACCCCTTCTTCTTGGCAAGTATCGCAACACTCCCCCATTTTCGCTCTTTGAAATGGGGGGAGCGGAAGTGGGGTCAATCGAAGGACGATCATTACCCCGGCTGCATCACCGCGAGAAACGAGAAGGACTCGCGCGACTCAGTACAGTTAACCAACCCTGTGCGCTCTTACGCTTGAATCGATGCACATCTTTTTGGCGTCGAGTGCAGACTCGTTGAGGAAGAGATGCGCATCTATTAACAAACAAATGCGCATTTAATGGACAACAAATGCGCATTTGTTGGGAGACGAGTCCGTACAGGCTTGTGATCCGGTACGGACTCGTTTGACTTCGAGTACTTACAGAGTTCAGCGCCTGGCCGGTGTGAATTTCACCGCTTTCAACACTTCTTTGAAGCCCTTCCCGAAGCGAAATTGTACCCGCACGTCTTTGATATTGTGCGCGCCGGATGCTTCAGGGGAATCCTCCCCACTGGCCCGGATCGTCAGCCGGAAGGCGCCGAAGTCGCCCAGGTCGACGATGCGCCCGTGCGCAAGCTCGTCCGGGATGACGACCAGGAGCGCCTCGAGCATGGCCATGGTGTCGATGGTGGAGACGGTCGAAGTCTTCGCGATGCGCTCGGCCAGCGCGCGCAGGTCCGTGCGCCCGCTGCTGACCACGGTGGGATAGTATCTGGGCGGGGCCGTCAGGTCGCGGGGATCCTTCTTGGGGACGACGCGGTATCGTATGGGCATGGGCGCCTCCTTGATTCGAGTTCATTATACAGCCAGGTTGGCCTGGCCCGGTTTGGTAGAATCATTTCTAGGATCGATTAGCCTATGCCTGAGCAAACCACATTCCGCCTGGTGAGACCCACAGACAGTCCCGCCCTGGAGGCGCTCATCGCCGCCACGGCCGACTCGGGGCGCATCGGCTTCACCGACGAGTACCGCGCCGATCTGTTTGCGGTGCATAGGGCCCTGGCGACCGATCTGCAGGGCGCGGTTGCCCTTCGAGACGATCGCCTGGTCGGGACGGCTTTTGGGGACGTGCATCCAATCCAGGTTTCCGGGGGGGTCAAAACCGGCGCTTACCTCTCACACCTGTCCGTGCATCCGGAATACCGGCGCCAGGGGATCGCCGGCGGCCTGGCCGATTGGGGCCTGGCCCACCTGTCCAGCCTGTATGGTCCTGAACTCGTGCTCTACGCCGCCATCATGCAGGGCAATCTCAGCCTGAAGCTGGCCGAACGCTTCGGTTTCCAGTCCACACAGCCCATCCGGGGTGGGGTCGTGCCCCTCCGGCGCAGACCGCCGGGCCTACCAGCGGACCTGGAAGTGCGCCTGGCGCGCGCGGCGGATCTGCCTGCCATGGCGAGGGGTATGAACCGCTTCTACCGCGAGCACAACTTTTGGAGCCCGGTGAGCCCCGCTTCGTTGCAGGCCTTCCTGGACCGGGAGGTCGCCGGCGTCCGGCCCAACCAGCTTTACCTCGCCGCGCGCGGCGGGGAGATCGCCGCCGGGTTGAGCCTGTCAGACCGCACCGGGTTGGTGCGCATGCGTATCACCCGGGCGTCCTGGCTCCTGCGCATCCTGGGAGCCTGGCTGGGGGTGCTGCCGCGGTCCGGCGTGCTGCGCGTCCTGACGGCCCGACGCCTGTGGTTTCGTGAAGGAGACCTCGAGGCCGGGCGGGCACTTTGGGAGACGCTGCGCTTCGAGCTGTGCGACCGGGCCGATGCCCTGGGGATCGCCTATGACCCGCGCGACCCGGTCGCGCAGGTCTACCGGGTGCCCTTCTGGCTGCCCATGTTCCCGGCGCGCTACCTGGTGCGCGCCCCCCAGCCGCTGGAAACCGGACGCCCCACCTATTGCATCGCCGGGCCGTAAAGGCCTGCCCGAGGAGTTGCCATGACCATCGAAATCGATCTGGATGAAGTGCTCTCTGAGCTGCGCGATGCGCTCCAAAGAGAAGACCTCTCGGGTGCGATCCGGCTTATCCAGGCCTTGCGCCCGGCTGACCAGGCTGACCTTGTTGAGGAGCTGGAGGCGCCCGATCAGATCGCCTTGCTGACGCGCTTGAGTCCCACCCGCTTCGCGGACGTCCTGGAGGAGATGGAGGACGAAAACGCCGCCGAGCTGGCCGATCTGCTGCCTCCTGCCCAGCTGGCCGGAATCCTGGACGAGATGGAAAGCGACGAGGCCGCCGACGTGCTGGGCGACCTGTCTCAGACAAAGGTGACCGAAACCCTGCGTGAGATGGACGAAGCCCATGAGGTCATCCCGCTGCTGCGCTTTCCCGACGACACGGCCGGCGGCCTGATGACCCGGGCGGTGATCACTTTGCGCCAGGATTGGACCGCCGGACAGGCCCTGGCGGAACTGCGCCGCATCGGGCCCGAATCGGAGAGCACTTACTATCTTTTCGTGCTGGACGAAGTGGACCGCCTGCTCGGCGTGATCGGCCTGCGCGACCTGGTGACCATGCCGATCGATGCACGCGTGGCAGCTCGTATGAAGACCGATGTGGTCTCCGTGCTGGTCACCACCGACCAGGAGGAATGCGCCCGCACGCTTTCACGGCACGGTTATATGGCCCTGCCGGTCGTGGACGAGATCGGGCGCTTCATGGGTGTCATCACCGCGGACGACTTGATCGAAGTGACCGAGGACGAAGCCACCGAGGACATGTATTTGATGGTGGGTATCACCGGCGAAGAGCGGGCCCTCGGCCCGGCGCGCGTCTCGATCCTCAAACGGCTGCCCTGGCTGGCGATCAATATGCTGACCCTGTTCGTGGCCATCACGGTCGTGGACGCCTTCGAAGCCGTCATCGCCGGCATGGTGGCGCTGGCGGTGTTCCTGCCGCTGGTCTCGGGGGAGGGCGGCAATGCCGGCAGCCAGACCGCCACGGTCGTGGTGCGCGGCATCGCGCTTGGGGAAATTGCGCCTCGCGATGTGTGGCGCGCCTTGCGGAAGGAATTCTGGGTGGCGCTGGCCAACGGCGCTTTGATCGGATTAGGCACAGCGCTGGTGGTCCAGCTCTGGAAGGCGGATTGGCGCATCTCGACAGCGATCTGCCTGGCGATGGTGCTCAACTTCCTGATGGCGGCCGCCACCGGGGTGCTGATCCCGTTGGGGTTGCAGAAGATCAAAGTGGATCCGGCGCTGGCTTCGGCCGCCTTCGTGACTGCCTTTACCGATACCTTCGGGTTTCTTTTTTTCCTGGGATTGGTGAGCATGATGGTTTGACCCGGGCGCCCGGCGGCTCTCACGCGGAAAGGCCTTTGTAAGCCCGGAGGGGTTCGTCGCGTCTGTGAGGGCATTGACCATGCATAAACTCACTTACCTGGTACTCGCATTCGCCTTGCTGTCAGCTTGCGCGCCGGCGCCCGAGGCGGCCGCGACGCTCGCCGCCAGCCCGCCGGTTCCTTCGGAAACCCCGAGCCCCACACCGGTTCCCAGCCAACCTGCCAGCGCCACCCCTCCCCCCAGCGCGACGCCCATCCCCGACCCGATGACCATTGCCGCCTTGCGGGCAGGGTCGTACCCCGGCAGCGAGATCGTGGTGCAGAGCGAGCTGGAGCGCGGCGCCAACTACCGCCGGTATTACGCCTGGTACCTGTCTGAAGGGTTGAAGATCTACGGCCTGCTGACCATCCCCGACGGCGAGATGCCGGAGGGCGGTTGGCCGGCCATCGTCTTCAATCACGGCTATATCCCTCCCGACGTCTACCGCACGACCGAGCGTTACATTGCCTACGTGGACCGGCTGGCCCGCTCCGGTTACGTGGTCTACCGCATCGATTACCGCGGACACGACCGCTCGGAGGGTGAGGCGAACGGCGCCTACGGCAGCCCGGACTATACCATCGACGTGCTCAACGCGCTCGCCTCGCTCAAGGGGCACCCCAAGGTGAACCCCGAGAAGATCGGCATGTGGGGGCATTCCATGGGCGGTTACCTGACCCTGCGCGCCATGGTCATTTCGCCGGACGTCAAGGTCGGCGTGATCTGGGCCGGGGTAGTCGCCTCCTATCCCGACCTGCTCTACAACTGGCGCCGCACGGGTTCCTTCACGCCCTCGCCCAGCTCGCGCGGGGTGGGCTGGCGCACGCGCTGGATCGAGACCTACGGCACCCCGGAGCAGAACCCCGATTTCTGGGCGGCGGTCTCGGCCAACACGTACGTGGCCGACCTTTCAGGACCGCTGCAACTGCACCACGGCACGGCGGATGAGGACGTGCCGCTGGCCTTTTCCATACGCCTGGCGGAAGAAGTGCGCGCCGCCGGCGGCACCGCCGACCTGTATACCTACGAAGGCGACAACCACAACATCTCGAAATCCTTCACCCAGGCCATGGACCGTACGATCGCCTTTTTTGACGAGTATTTGAAGTAAACCTTTCCCCCGATGGTGAAAAAGGAAACGCAGAGACTGCTAAGGCTCACCAGGGGCTGACTGGATCGATTCGATCTTATAGATTGTGGGCCGCGTCTGGGTGGTGATCTCGATCACCTGCGCGCATCCCGTCAGGACGCGGTTCGCGGCGTCCGTTCGCAATTCGCTCGCAGCCCCAAGGTAATAATAAAAGCGCCCATCGATCAGGTCATCGGCTGTGAAGATGCGGCTGGTCGTCCCCAGCGCCTCTGACTGGCGCAGCAACTCCTGGTAGAAATCATCGATGGTCTTCTCGGTGCCGTTGGCCTGAAAATCTTGCAGGCAGATCTCCGGAGCTGACCCGCAGGCGCCCCCTCCCTCAGGGACCAGGTCGACGTACGAACCCGGGTCGAGCCTCACCGCGAAAGGTGCCTGTTCAGGGGGACATTCCGGTACGGGGAAAGACGGCGCGCGGCTCAGGTTTTGAAGCAGCACGGACACAACGACGGTGCTCGCCAGTAAAAGAAGCGCTGTGGCCTGCACGGCGCCGAGGACCTCCGGAAAGGCGGAAGGCTCCTGGCGTTTCGGGAGCAATCTGGCAGCGGCTACGGCCGGCAGGATGAAGACGAACGGCATCGTGCTGGCGTAGAAGCGCCTGCCTCCGTCGACCGGCGGCAGGAAGGGGATGGAGAGCAGAATGCCCAGGAAGCACGCCGCCCACAGGGAAAATGCCGGGGAGGCTATCTGGCGGAGCGAACGCACGAATCCCCAGACCATGAGCGCAAGAAAAATCCACCACAACAGAACGCTCAGCCAGTTGGACCGGAGGGGGGAATGAAAACTGAAGATGCCCGGTTCGCCCGGGAAGAGGAAATCGCGGTAGGCCTTGGCGGAGCCGATCCCCAGGCTGAGCGGGTGGTCCAGGAAGTTGCCCAGCGCAGCGCGCAGCACGATGCCCGGGTCTCTAGTGCCCAGGTCCTCGATGGCCTTGTGCCAGCCCGCGCCCCCCTCGATCTGCCCGTAGATCATATAGGTGAAGTTGCCGAAAGTCTGGTTGTCGGGTTCCACCATCAACCTGGCGAAGAACGTGTTCAGGCTCAGGTAGGCCAGGACCACGACCGCCAGGGTCAGCCCGGCCATGCGCAGGGAATACCTGGCTCCGTCCCGGTAGAGCCAGCCAGCCCACAGGGCCAGCATCGGGAAGACGAAGAAGGCGCCTGCCCGGGCGCTCACACCGACCATCAGCACGAAGATCGCAAACACCAGAACCCCGAAGGCGCGCCTTTCGGCCGCCCTCCACAGCAGGACCATCCCGAGGCAGCCGAACACGAACCCCAACATTTCGGTCAAAGAGAAGCCGATGTAAGGTTGGATGTAGAAGAAGAGCAGGGTCAGGTAGGCGCTGGCGGCCAGCCCCCCGAGATGTCTGTACACATACCCGGCTGAAAGGTAACTTGAGACTCCCGCCAGCCCGACCAGCATGGCCAGCGTCCAGCGCAGGTTATCCCCGGTCAGGGCAAGTACCACGGAGAGGAACCCCGGAAACAACGGCCGTTCAGCGGCCTGCACGCTGTAGCCGGGCAGCAGCTGCCCGATCGAAAGCAGGCGCGCGCCGTTGTAGTAGTGGTAGCCGTCTTTGTAGGGCAGAAGACCCCCCAGAATGCCGTTGTCGGAAAATCCTGAATTCCACATGTACGAAAGGGCCAGGGAAAACAACGCCATGGTGAACAGGAAACCGGCCACCCAGCTGAACTTCCCGGCGAAGCGAAACAGCAGGAAGTACACCGTCAGCACCAACAGGAAGAGTGGGGCGGAATAGAACCTGAAGAATGCCGTGCTGGTGTAAGGGATCCGGACCACCAGCAGGGTAAGGTATGCGAGCACCGGCAGGACCCAGTTCAGAACGGATCCGATCCTTATGAGGGTTTGCGAGCGGTTTGCCTTCATCATGGCTCCAGAGGCGGCCTGGTCACGTACTCCTATGGCCGGGAGGGTTCACGAGCGCCCATTATAGTATATAGAACAGGGAATTGTTGAGCGCCAGAACCAACAAAAAAAGGAACGTAAAGGCCCTGGTCGCCTTCGGCGGGTAGCTGTTGAGCGGTTCCAGGAGAAGCACGAGCCAGGGCAGCACGAGCGGGGCAAGGTACAGGTAGGATTCCCACGGGTTGATGAGAAGCACAGCGACCATCCTGAGCAGGATGTACGCCAGCAGGGCTGCCTTCAAGCGGGTATTCTTCGACGCGCCCCGCACGAGCAGGTAGAGCAAAACGGCATACAGCAGGAAAAAGGCGCCCCCCGACTTGGTTTTAAAGTATTCCAGCAAGGAGGGGGTAAAAAATCCGCTGTAGGAAGGTTCCCAGACCAGGGCGTGCGTGACCGCGTAGCCGGGATAGCCGATCCCAAAGAAGGTGAAATTCAATGCGACCTCGCCGAGCGCGTTCAACGAGGGAACTGCAGGCGCGGACTGCTCCCCTTTGAATTGAAAGTAATAGGGGATCACGGCGTCCCCGCTGACGAGGTGCATGCTCAGGCTCAGGGAGCCGAATGCCAAAAGCGCGCAGGCGAGTACGGTTACGGAGAGAGGGATCCGGGTCTTCGCGTCCGTGACGAACTCTCTGGCGAAGTAGACCAGTGGGATCACGAGCAGCGCCGCCGTGAGCGCCTCGCTGAGCACGCTCAACAGGTACCACAGGGTGAGCAAGATCAGGTTCTTGGCGGAAACCTCCTGAGTGAGTTTCAGGAAAGCGAGGATGAACAGGGAGGAGAAAAAAGTGGTGATGATGTAGGATTCCGGTACGCTTGCAAAGTACAGGACCGCGCCTGAAAAACCGAACAGTGCGGCGCCCATCAGCGCCAGGGGTGTGTCTCCCAGGACGTGCTTGCAGGCGGCGTAGGCCACCAGCACGGCCAGCGCCCCAAACAGGGCGTAGGGCGCCTTCATGTAGAGCGGTAGGCCGATCTGCCGCTCCAGAGGGGCCAGAGCCTGCTTGAAGGTGATACTGATCGCGACGGGAAGCGGGTGCCTTGTGGCGATCTTCCCGCTGTTGACCTTGCCATATTTGAAGATGGCCGTATAGCGGGGGACGTCTGCGCCGAAGGTGTACTCGCGGTAGGAATTCGAACGGACGCTGGACGCGTTGAGCCACAGGTAGAGCAGTAAAAAACCGCCAAAGAGCGCACCCACCAGGAGCTTCTTACTCCGCATGCGGACTCCCGCGCGAGCTCATTCGACAGGGGATCGTGCACACTTGTATCAGAAGCATTGGGTAGGCTTCAGGGAGCGACGTGCACAAATGGCGTGGTGGTGGTTAATAGGAAATCGATCAGCCTGGCGTTGTTGATCATCACCAAGACCAGGAATCCAACCAGGGCGATCTGGAACCACCTGAATTTAACCAGCCCCTTCAGTGAAAGCGCCACGAACAATACCAGGGCATAGGTCCAGTTGGCCGAATACAGGAACAGTTCTTTGCCATAGGTCAGGTGCAAGGCGGCATTCATCCCGACGACCAACGCCAGCGCACTCGAGATCTTTGCGCTCGAAGATCTCCGGAACAGGTACCTCAGGTAAGAAACACCCGCGGTCGCCAGCAACAGCACCCATACCAGCGCCGTGAAGGTACTGAGGGCGCCCTCGTACTCGCTCAATTTATCATCCATGGATACCTTGCGGATGATGATGCGTTTGTAGAACCAGAATTTCGGTGTGGGCAGCCCTTCCGAAAAGGCCAGCGGCTCCGGCGCGACGATGTTGTACAGGAAGGCCTCCCTGGCGACGATCTCCGCTCTGCGGAATGTGATCTTGTTGATGTGTCGCTCTTCGTAAAGCAGCCGGGAAGGCACGAAGAAGAAAGGGTTGGATTCCGGATAAACCAGATTGTTCACCTGGCTCAGGACCACGCCCAGCGCCACCGCCAGGGCTGTATAGCGCACCACCAGCCTGATGTTAGGCTTGAACACGAACAACCCTACCAGGGTCTGGGCGATATTGGTCACGGTCAGTCCAAACGTCACCACGCCCACCGGTACCAGGTAGAACAGCGACCACTTCTCCTGAAGCAGGAAGACGAAAAAGAGCATCAGGGCTGCCGCAGAGAAAACGTAGGTTTCGATAGTCGATCCGAACACCAAACCCGCGGTGGTCACCCCGAACAACGTTGCGATCAGAAGCGCGTACGGCTTCGCCTGGGTGGCATGCCTTACGAAGGTCCAGGCCAAGAACACGCAAAGCGCGCCTGCCGCGCTGACGAGCGTGATGGCGCCGTACAACCTGTTCCCGTTGAAGATGAGCGCTGCTAGGCCGACAAGCGGCCGCAGGATCAGCAAGGCCAGGGGGTGGATCGCCCGCCAATAAGGGTCCTCCCAGGAGTCTGACGTCAGGCGCATGCGCCAGGTGGCTGCATCCATATCGAAGAGGATATCGTCCGTAAAGAATTGTTTCTGGTTCAAAGTGCTGGCGATGAAGAAGTAGACCAGGAAGAACAGGCCTGCCATGGCCAACCCGGCCAGGTTCTCACGCACGAACGTGACCAGCCGCGAGCGCTCGGGGGTCCGCAGGAAGAGCCTGTCTTGAAGATAAGGGACCAGGGCGAGCAACAAGAAGGCTGAGAACAAGGCGCTGCCCAGGAAGAGGGGCAACCACCGGACGGGCAGCCATACGAATTCAACCTTGAATAATTGCAGGAATGGCCTGGTGATGCTCACGATGATGGTCAAAAAAAGCAAAACCAGCACGAAAAGCACCCCCTCAAGCCAACGGGTGGAAAGGCCTGCATTCAGGATCCCTTTTAACCTGGGCGCCAGGAAGGCTCCCGCAACGCTGAAAAGCAGGATGTAGCACAGGCTGAGCGCCATGATCTGGGTGGCCTGGAAAAAGAACTTGCTCAGAAAACTGACGACCAGAAAACTCAAACCAACCCCCAGCAGCCAACCTGAAAACAGGTTCCAGCGTTTCTTGGTCAGGATCGCCTCGAGCCGGGAGGCCGTCGGGAGCAGCAAGCCAAAGACGACCCCCCAGATGCTGACCAGGTGGGCGATCCAGAACAGCAAGGCCAGGCTTTTCAGGGGCAGGGCGAGGAGCAGGGCGATCAGACCGGAAGCGGCCACCAGCGTCCAGCGCATGCGCACGGGAGCGGGTTCGAAAGCCTTCCGCAGGTACCCCCATGCGGTGAAGACCAGGATGGCAATGGCGAACGCAGGCACTGAGATCAGGAACAGTTGATCTGTAATCTCATAGCTGTCCAGCGCAAAGAAATGGACTGCGAGCGTGATGGAAACGGAGACACCGAGCAGCGCACTTGTAAGAACTCCCGCAACCGGGGGAGATTTTTGGGTCTTGTTCTGCATGTGAATTCCTCAGGCAGGCGTCTGGGCGAACAGATACCTGCCCTATCATACCTGATTATAACAAGCGCGAAGCGTTGGCCAGGGGAGGTTACGGCAGATCCTTTGGGAAGCCTTCAGGCCGCCGTTTTCCGCGCGTAACCCAGGTAATTGAGCGACAGATCCCTGTCGAGCCTGAGCTGCAGCCGGCGCCCCAGTTCAGCGACATTGATCTTCCCGCGTTTGTGGCGCAGCACTTGCAGCAGTGTACTGAGCGGGCTCCCGGCAATGGCGCTCCCCTGCAGGTCCGCCAACTCCATGCGGTTTTCCTGTAGGGCCTGGCGCAACTCCTTGGGCGTGATGAACATCTCCCACACGTGCGTATGGCGGGGGAAGAGCCTGGTCAACCGCCACTCCTGCAACCCGAAAATGAACGTAACCTTGCTCTTCGAAGTGCGGTTGATGGTGTCGAAGAGGAACAGGCCGCCGGGTGTGAGCACGCGTCCGGCTTCGCGGAGCACCCGGCGCCAATCTGGAATGTGTTCCAGCACGTCGCAGCAACTGACGGCCTCGAAGCTGTCCGGGCCAAAAGGCAGCCGGGTGGCGGAACCGGTCCGGTAGTCGATGGACAGGCCTTCGCTCTGCGCGTGCGCGCGAGCCACAGTGATGGATTCTTCGGAAAGGTCTATGCCGGTCACCCGGGGACCCAGGCGAGCGAAAGCCTCCGCCAGCACCCCGCCACCGCAACCGACGTCCAGCAGGCGCACCCGGCTCAAGTCTGCACCGAAGCGTTCCCCCAGCGCCCCCTGGAAATAGGGCACTCGCCAGGGGTTCACCATGGCCTTAAGCAAGTGCAGGGGACCGTTCTCGTCCCACCACTGGGCAGCGAGTTCGCTGTACATGCGGTTATTGATGGTAGGGGGCATGGCATCGTCCTTGGGAGCCGTACTTAGGGTCACGAAAAAACCAATGGATAGCAGTATAATCCCTTCTTCGCACGATACCATCCTTAAAAGTGACTGGCTCCAAAAAGATGACGAGAAACAATGACACTATCCAGCCTGCGAAGGCGAACCATGACCCCTATAAAGCGCTGCGTTCGCGGGATTTTCGCCTGTTGTTGACGGGCCGTTTCATTACCTCCTTTGGAAATGAAATGCTGACCTTTGCAATCGCCTGGGAACTATGGCTGCGCACGCGCAGCGCCTTTGCCCTGGGGATGGTTGGACTGGTGCAGGTGGTACCGGTGCTGCTGCTCTCCTTACCGGCGGGGCATGTGGCAGACCAGCATAACCGCCGGCGGATCGTGGGCTTCACGCAGGTGGCTTTTGCGCTTTGTTCGCTTGGGTTGGGAGTGCTCTCTTACCTGCGAGGCCCGCTGGTCCTGATCTATGTCTGCTTGCTGGGCATCGGGATCGCGCGCGCCTTCAATGATCCGGCCGCTTCCACGCTGGTGCCGGAGGCGGTCCCGCCCGAGCTGTTCGCCAGCGCGGCCACCTGGACCAGCAGCGCGTGGCAGCTGGCGTCCATCGCCGGACCGGCTGCAGCGGGTGTGATCGTGGCGCTCTCGAACACCGTTACGATCATCTACCTGTTTGACGCCCTTGCCGCTCTGACCTTCCTGATGCTGCTGGGTCTGATCAAAGGGAGGCCCCTGGCGCTCTCACGCAAGGCGGCCACGGTGGATTCTCTCCTGGAAGGCTTCCGGTTCATCCGAAGCACCAGGGTCATCCTGGCCGCCATCACGCTGGACATGTTCGCGGTGATGTTCGGAGGGGCGGTTGCCCTGCTTCCGATCTATGCGACCGACATCCTGCAGGTCGGTCCACAGGGGCTTGGCATCATGCGCGCCGCGCCGTCTGTAGGCGCGATCGTCATGGCATTTTTCGTGGCGTACCTGACGCCCCTCAAACGTGCTGGAAAAACCTTGCTGCTGGCCGTGGCCGGCTTCGGGGTTGCCACGATCCTGTTCGGGTTTTCGAAGAATTTCATCCTGTCGGTGGCCATGTTGACCTTGCTGGGCGGGCTGGACAATATCAGCGTCATCATCCGCAGTACGCTGCTGCTGACCTTCACCCCTGACGAGATGCGCGGCCGCACCGCGGCGGTGAACAGCATCTTCATCGGCACCTCCAACGAGTTAGGCGCCTTCGAGTCGGGTATGGCGGCCGCGCTCCTCGGTCCGATCGTGGCCGTGGTGGCTGGCGGGATCGGTACGATCCTGGTCGTGCTGACGGTTGCCAGGGCCTGGCCGGAGATGAGGAATTTGAAGACGCTGGATGTGCCTGTGGGACTGGCGGACTAGCGGCATCCAGGTTTAACGCCTTAGTGATCCAGCGAAAAGGCTATTTAACAAAGGGAATACTGAGCGCGTAGCGGATGGGCTTGCCGGAGAGCGCCCGCATGGCGTTCAGGACACCCTGATAGGTGCAGAAAAGGCCGATCAGGATCACGGGCATGGGCGCGCAGATCAACATGAATTCGAACAGTCCGATGCTCAATCCAAGGTCGACCTGGTTTCCAACCAGGGTGAACACGGCCGGGCCCAGCATAAGCAGAAAACCGCCCAGGAACAAGAACAGCATCATGGTGATCTGGAAGTTCAGCACTTCAGGCCCCTGCTGGTTGATCTTGTAACTCCGGTTCTTCTTCCAGGACCACAGCAGCAGTGGTAGGATCAGCAGCGGAATGCTGCTGCTCAGGTGCAGGATCACCAGCCACAGGTTCTCATTTCCAACATCCTCTTCGATGAAGTCGAAGCCCAGAGCCGCGCTCAGGCATTGCAGCGTGTAGGCGCGCGGGTCCACCTCTCCGCTTTCGATGCGTTGGATGGTGCGCGGGCTGACCTCACATTTCTCTGCCAACTGTTCCTGGGTGAATCCTTTCTGCTGGCGCAAAGTGTTGACTTTTATTCCAAGATCGGGTTGTTGCATGGCTTGCTCCTTTCGTTACTGCTACCAGTATAGGAATTCAACCGGGATTGACCATGTCGTACGCACGACATTGGCACGACATTTTCCTGGTGTGACCTTTGAGCGCTGCCTTTCTGCGGTGTGAGAGTGTGCCACCCTCATATGGTACCCGTGAAAAAGGCATAAATTGCTTCACAGGCCTGCAAGAAGGGAGGGGTTCAAATGGCCGGTGTGTGCATTTGAATCTCCCGGGGTACCAGCGCGTCAAAATCCACGGTAGAGCGCAGTGCAGCCGACCTGTTCAAGGATCCAAGCATAGCGGAAATCCGGTTTCCGGACAAGAGCCAACCCCCGATCGCGGGAAAGGAATGCGACCGGCTCCAACCAAAAATAAGTCCCCATGATGGGGACTTGAAATGCGGCTGTTGAAAGCTGATGAAGCTATGGGCGCGATTCGAATTGCGGGTGATTCTGGTACATCAATGCCTGCTCCAGGGTTTCGCGGCTGGCAGGGACGGTCAAAGGCTTGCGAAAATGCACCCTTGCCTGTGCATAGGCAGAGTTGAACGGATCTGGGAGAGGGGAAAGCCTTGGCCTGGGCGCCAACACATCGCTGGAGCTGACGGGGGATTCCAGGTTCATCTGACGCGGGAGGACCACGAACAAGAAGGCGAATAGCCGTTCCCGATCCGCAGGCTTGAGGTCAGCGAAGGAAGCGCCGACATTGGCCGGGCCATTCGAAAAGCTCTTGTGCGTATGGTGAATCTTGGCGATCGGCATGTGGATCGACCCCAAGTTGGGCGCCATAAAATGGATCATCAGCCGGTCAGGCTCGTTCAGGATACGGTCTGAAGAGAATTTCACGCCTGTGATCGAAATATCGCTGATGCTGGCAGAAGCCAGCATTGTGCACCACTTCTGGTCGAAAAGTTCGCCAACCTGCCTGACCGGGAAACGATATTGGCGACGCTCGTGCTGTTTGCGCAGGACTTCCAGGATGCCAACGAAGATCAGGACGGCATTGTAGGAGGTCCAGAAGTAAGCCATCAAATAGGTATCGATCCCCAGAGAAAGGACCGCGTTGTCGCGCGCCAGCAGTCTGATGAGCCCAAAGATAAGCGTGCCGGTGATGAAACCCAGGGTTGCCATGTACACCTGCATAGTCCGGCGTTCCTCACGATAGACAGATTGATTGACGGATTTGGGCGTCACTTGAAAGCGCAATGGCTTTCGCAGGAACAGCATCAGCGAAGATTGGATGAACACCACCATTTTTAGCAAGTTGAACTTTTCGGTCTGGTAGTGTTTGAAATACCCGCGGCCGCCGATCAGATTTGCCAGCATGGAAATGAAGTAGTAAGGGAGCCAATGCCATAAGAAGGACACCGGGTCGACCGACATCGGAAAGACGTTGAACAGGATGATAAAGATGGGTGTCAGGATCAAGACCAGCTTTTGAAAAGATTCGAAATAAGCCAGGAAACTGGCGAGATAGGAAAGCCTCTGCTTGATCGTCAGGCCGGGGATCCATAGTGGGCTTTCTTTGCTGCGGTATAGTTGCATGGTGCCCTGCGCCCAGCGTAACCTCTGGAGTAAAAAGGCCTTGATGGTCTGTGGAGCGATCCCGAACGCCAGCGCTTCGTTGAGAAAATAAGAAGACCATCCGCGGCTGTGCAGCCGTACAGACGTGTGAATGTCTTCCGTGATGGTTTCGGTTGCGACCCCTCCGAGGGCTTCGATTGCGGTCCTGCGTAAAATCGAAGGGCTACCGCACCAGAAGGCGCTGTTGGATCGGTTCTTGCCGGGTTGGATCACGCGGAAGAACAAGGACTGCTCGTGCCAGAAGCGCGTCTTGGCATCGTGTTGGATAGAATCCTGGTTGTAAAATTCCTGAGGTAATTGAATGAAGGCTAATTTATCATCTGCAAAGTAGCCCAGGGTCCGGTCGAGATAATCGGGTTGTGGAACCATGTCCGCGTCCAGGACCACTATGAATTCTCCTCTGGTCCTGGTCAGGGCATAATTGATATTACCGGCCTTTGCGTGCTCGTTGGTGGGACGTGCAATATATTCACACCCCGATCGGGAAGCAAGTTGGCGGACCTCCTCGCGTTTGCCATCGTCCAGGACATAGGTAGTGTGCGGATACCAGATATGTTTACATCCAATGAGAGTGGCTTCCAGGATCTCCAGGTTTTCGTCATAGGTTGGTATGAAGACATCCACGCTGAGACCAGGAGCTGGTGGTCGGTGTTTCAATGTAGGGGAGACATCCTGGGTCATCCAGGCGAAGAGTAGGTAGTTGAAGACCCCAAAGGCTTCAGCCAACCAGAGCACCCATGAAAAAGCCGGAGCTTCCGGGTTGAAGGTGGATGTCACCCTCCAGAAAAGATAGTAAAAGAGACTCGCGATGGACAGAATCGAAATCAACCGCATCAAGAGCGGGGTGGAACTGATTTTCAAAGGTAAAGGTTTTTGTTTTTTCATTTTTTATGTTCTTGCTCGCACCACTTTTGGTTTCTTATTTGGTATGGTTTCACTCGTGCGAGTTCATTCATTTCTTGACGGGGGGCCTCTCCAGACCTTTCCAGCTTTCCCTTCAGCATCAACAAAAGGCTTGTCGTTGTTGCCCTGATTGTATTGGATAGGATGGAAATTTCAGCCAACAGACTTGTAGGGAGCGGTTACAGTTTTGTTAGGGATATATTGCAGAGAGCAAGCCGGATATCCCCCAGCGCGACTCTTCCGCATCTGCAGGTACCAAATGTTTTGGGAAGGTGCAGACTAGTTGGAGAGCGGCCTGACGGGTTTGGGCTTGCGGTTTCGTTTTCCCAGCCGCAGCAAGACCACGCCCGCCAGCAGGCACACGCTGCCGCCGATCTGCACGCCCGTCAACTGTTCGCCCCAGAGAAAGAAGGCCCAGATGGCGGTCAGGGCAGGTTCAAGGGTCGCGATGAGATTTGCCACTGTGGCCGGCAGGAACCTGAGGCTCATGGTATACAGTCCGAACCCACCCAGCGTGGGTCCCAGGCCGAGCAGCAGCAACCAGCCCCACCCGGACCACGCACCTCCCAGCCAGAACAGGTCCCCCGGGGCGGAACGCCCGGTCAGCAGATCCATGATCAGGTTGAACAGCAGCAGGAATCCTGCCGCGATGCTGAAGCTGTAGAACTGGGCTGTCCACGAGTCGATGGCCTTGTTCACAGCAGCTTTGCCCATCATGTTGTAGCCTGCGAAGAACAGGCCGGTGGATAGCCCGAAGACGATGCCTGCCGGGTTGACCTGCCAGGCAGCCGGATCGTGCGCGCCGGCCACCAGTAGCGTGCCGGTGATGGCGAGCAGGATCGAGACCAGCCGCAGCCGGTCAATAGACGCCTTGAAGATCCAGCGTTCAAGCACGGCAGTCATGGCCGGTGAACTGAAGGCCAGCACCGTTGCCACAGCCGCGCCGTTGAACTCCACAGAAAAGGTCCACATGGAGTTGAAGAGGGCCAGGATCAGGCCATAGAACACCAGGAACCCCCAATTGAACGGTTCTAACTTGAAGCGTGTCGTTCCCAACACAAGGAAGGCGGCCGCCAATCCGAGCGATACGAACAGATCGCGCCAGAAGGCCAGTACCAGCGAAGGCAAGGCATAGGTTCGGCTCAGGTAACTCATCAGGATACCGGTGGTGGACCACAACAAAGTGGCGGCCAGGGCGATGGCATACCCTCGTGGTTCGTTCGCGGATGGTTCCATGAGGTGAAGCAGGTCTCCAGGGTTATGATTAGAAAGGTAGCAAATACAAGATGAAGCGCAGGATGCAATTATATCCACGATTGTGATCGTTCCCGCAATCCAAAACCCTGCCTGATAGGCTGCGTGCCCGACATTGGGTCAAGGCGCAATATGGTAAACTTTCTGTGGAGGTGTAGTATGGAAGAAAAGATCTTGACACAGCACCCGGAAGGTAAGCAAGGGGTGAACATCAGCAGGTCTAAATATGAAATGGTTCACCAGGCGATCATGGAAGCTATCCGCTCACAGGGCGTCATCACTTACCAGGGGCTGGTCTCATTGGTAGAGTATTCGCTGCGCAATCGTTTCGAGGGTTCGGTGCCGTGGTACGTAACCACGGTGAAATTGGACATGGAAGCCCGCGGCGAAATCGAACGACTGCCTGATGACGACGAACAAAAGCTGCGCCTCACGAGAAAATAGCCTGGGGGACCTGTAGAGCAGAATGCCTGCCAACATTGAGGTCAAGGCGCGTGTCAAAGATTTCGAAGTCTTGCAACGGGTAGCGGTGGCCTTAAGTGACCGGGCAGTCGAAATCATCCCGCAAGAGGATACTTTCTTCCATGTACCGCTCGGGCGTCTGAAGTTGCGTACCCTGGCTCCAGACCTGGGCACCCTGATCTTCTATCAGCGCCCTGACCAGGACGGGCCCAAACGCTCGGAGTACACGCTGGCAGAGACGCATGATCCGGTCAGTCTGAAGACGGCTCTTACCCAGGCCCTGGGAGTGCGCGGGGTCGTTCGCAAGACCCGGTACCTGTACATGGTGGGACAAACGCGCCTGCACCTGGACGATGTGGAGGGGCTGGGCAATTTCCTTGAACTGGAGGTCGTGTTGCGCGACGGTCAGAGCGATGCCGAAGGCCGGGCCGTCGCGGCGGAATTGATGCAAAGACTGGGGGTGGAACAGGGGGACCTGCTTGAAGGCGCCTACATGGACTTGATCGAACAAACAGCGTCCTGACGCTGCCTTATTGACTTACGGAGAGAGTATGCCAACGATTATGCGCATCCACCATGTGGCGGTTGTGGTGGACGATATGGAGAAAGCCTTATCCTTCTGGCGCGACGCGCTCGGAATGCAGTTGCAAGAACTGCGCGACGTACCTGTAGAAGCTTCGCAGGTAGCCTTCCTGCCGCTCAGCGGCTCGGAGGTCGAGTTGGTGCAGCCGACAAGTGTAGACTCCGGCATCGCAAAATACCTGGACAAACGCGGACCCGGGATGCACCATCTTTGCCTGGAAGTGGACGATATCGAAGGTATGCTGGCGCAGCTGCAGGCCAGAGGTGTGCGTCTGATCAATGCTGAACCGCGGGAAAGCGAGGATGGCAGAAAGTATGCCTTCATCCATCCCGAGAGTACAGCAGGTGTGCTGGTAGAGATCTACCAGCTCTGACCGGCCGTAACGGTTGGGGACTCCTCCACTTGTTTGCAGGGCGCCATGCTTCCTGAACTCAAAGAGATTCTGACAAAACAATGCCGGCTGGATCCTGACCGGCCTGTGCTGGTGGGAGTCTCCGGCGGACCGGACAGTCTCTGCCTGCTGGAAGTTCTGCGGCAGGCCGGATACCCCCTGGTCGCCGCGCATTTCGATCATCGCCTGCGATCGGAATCACAGGCGGAAGCGATACAACTGGCTTCCATGCTGGCAGAGCGTGAGATCTTCCTGGTGGTAGAGAGCGGAGACGTACGTGCATTCGTGCGTAGCGAAGGGCTTTCCATCGAAGAGGCCGCACGCATATTGCGCTACCGGTTCCTGTTCCATGTGGCCCGTGCGCAGGGAGCGCAGGCAGTGGCAGTAGGACACACCGCTGACGACCAGGTTGAAACCGTATTGATGCACCTGCTGCGCGGAGCGGGCCTGACTGGTCTGAAGGGCATGCCGTACCGTACCTGCCTGCCACAATTCGATAAAGGGCTCCCGCTGGTGCGGCCCCTGCTGGGCGTCTGGCGGGTGGAGGTCGAGCGCTTCTGCCAGGAGAATAAGCTCGAGCCTCTTCAGGATCCCAGCAACAGCAGCCCGGAGTTCCTGCGCAACCGGGTACGGCATGAATTGCTGCCGCAGCTGGAACAGTATAACCCCCGCATCCGCGCGGCGCTCTGGCGCAACGCGCGTACGCTGGCCGACGACTTTGCCATCCTGGAAGATGTGATCAACGCGGCATGGCGTGCCTGTGTGTTGGAGGAGCAACCGGATATGATCGCCTTCGAAGCGAGTGCCCTGAGGGCGCTCTCCACCGGTGAACAACGTCACCTGCTGCGTAGAGCGCTCGAACGCCTGGCACGCAATGCGATCGACCTGCGGTTTGACCTGTTGGAAAGGGGTACTGCCTTTCTGGCTGGCCGGCGCGATGGGAAATGCGACATGAGCGGTGGCCTGAACCTGGTGTGCGAAGGCGAACGCGTCTTTGTGATCAAGCAGAGTGTGGATGTACCGCGCGAGGCCTGGCCACAATTGGCCGCGCCTGCCATGGAAGTGCCCATTCCGTGCCAGATTGATCTGCCGGAGAACTGGCAGTTGCAATGCGAACTGCGGTCTGTGGACGGGCTGGACTTGAACGGTATCCTGCATGCGGAAGATCCTTTCAGGGCCTGGTTGGATGGGAAGGGCTTGCCAGACTCCTTACAACTGCGCCGGCGCCGACCGGGCGACCGCTTTGAACCGTTGGGGATGGACGGGAGCACAATGAAACTTTCCGATTTCTTTATCAATGAAAAACTGCCACGGCGGGCGCGGTCGGGTTGGCCTTTGCTGTGCGCAGGAGACGAAATCTTGTGGATTCCGGGCTACCGCCCCGCCCACTCCCACCGGCTGACACCCGAAACGCGACAGGTGTTGGCGATTGCGCTGATAAGCGAGGAGACCTGAGATACAACAAAAGTGGGCGAGCCCGCGCAAAGCGCCGCTCGCCCACTTTTGTTTTCTTACACTGGATCTCAGGCTACGCCCTCATCCAATTGCTTCAACTTCATGAACACTTCGCGCCACTGGATCTTGGAAACGCCCAATTTCTGGCGAATTCTTTCCGGTTCCATACCGTCACGGAAATCCAGCAGGGTACAGGTCCAGCGGCACATATCGAAGGAAAGATGCTTCTCCTGAAGCGCGGCCGCCTCGCCAATATCCTCCAGCAGGTACTCGAGCCGTCGCGGTGACCAGGGAAAGAGCTGGTCGACAGGCTGGTATTGCGCAAGGTATTCCTTATACGCCAGGATCCATTCATCGGGAAGTGGGATTTTTCGTTCCTTGTAGCGGTTGGCCGGACTGGCGTAGCGGATGAAGACCAGGGGACCGTCCGGCGCGTCCAGATCGATGTGATTTAGGTGGATACCCAGGCACTCGCTCTTCTTGATGCCGGTGGCCAGCAACAGGCGTACCAGTATGTAGGAGCGCGCGTCCGGTTTACGCTCACGGCGCAGGCGGTCGGCGGCGCCTAGCACGGCTTCCACTTCTGCCCCGGTCAATACGGTTGGGAGCGGGCTCATCACGGAGCGCTGCAACACCTTTTCGGCCGGGTCTACCAGCAGCACGCCATATTGCTGCAGCCAGCGGAAGAAGGACTTGGTGGAGGTGATGCGTCGCGCCAGCGTTTTGGGGCTGCATGGGACGGGGCGCTCATTTTCCATCCAATCGAAATATCGGTTGAGATCCTTGGTAGTGATGGCCCCCAGGGTGCGATCCGGCGGCAGGAATTGGGTCAATAGCCGTACGTCGGAGAGAAAGGCTTTGACTGTGTTTGGGGATCGTCCCTGGTCGTTCAGGTACATCTCCCAGGCCTGAATGGCTGGCTGAAGCGGCGTCTGGGCGGAAAGGTGTGCAGAAGCGGAGTCGGCGGTCATCGCGCCTCCTTTTGGTGTATAGCGTGTAGTCTTTGCGTATAGTTTAGCGGAGAAGAGGGCGAATGTCAATATGCTGAAGACTGCCATTTGCCTTCCGGACCCAGACGGTCTCGGCTTTGAGGTTGTATGATAGAGTGTAGCGAAGGACGCATAACAATGCGTTAGGAGAATTCTATGGAAATCAGCAGGGAGTTCGTGCAAGAGTATGGCAGTGAACACATCCTGGTACCAGGCACGGCGCAGGTGGGGGAGGCGCTCCAGGCTTTCCGGGACCGCGGGGGCAAGTGGTGGTGGCTGCTGGTAGTTGAATTATCAGGTTCTTACGCAACCTGCTCGTTCGGCAGCCTCCTGCCTTACCTGGCGGGTGAGACCCCGCATATCGTGCATAATATCGGGGATTGCGCCATTTGCTCCGGCATGGACCCGATGTTCTGGCGGGATAGTGAAGCGCTGCTCGAACGGGTTTTGGGTGCGCAGGCGTCGATCTCAAGATGCTGCTCTGATCTGCCGCTAAGAACCCTGCCGGTCATCGATATCCGCCGCAAGGATATGGATAACCAGGAGGTCTGGGGGCCGTGGTCCGGTTCGAATGTACGTGGGTATATCGAAGACGGCGCTTTTCTGGGTGTGTATGTTGAGCGCATGCGTGACTCAATGGATGGGATGCCGAAATTCTAATGCCGCCATTTACAAGAGAAATTCTCACGAAACGGGCATTCGTCACATGTTAGAAGCTTGCTGATGGCGACTCGCGGGAAACCCATTCCCAAAACCCGACTTATCGTGTAGAATATGCGGGCCTGTCGTTGGGTGCCCCCCTCACCCAGCGGCGGGCATTTTTATGTTGTAGATGCTGTGCAAGCCGGGAAAACAAGAATGATTGTCACGCTGCCTCTTACAGGGACTTCGCAAGCGTGATCAATTTATTGATAATGAATATAAAATACGAATTCCGGATGTACTTCAACTGCATCCGGCTCGCAGTACAATTGCTCGCCAGCCGCGGGAAATTGAGACAGCATCTGCACAGATGCCTGCGCTCTAGGCGAAATCAAAAAACAACGGGTAGTGACAATCTCCCGTTGTTTCACTATGATTGGATGTATGCGCAGCCTAGGCGGCCACGACCTTGATCTTGCGGGTCTTGGCGGCCTCCGCTTTAGGCAGGGTCAGGCGCAATTCCCCATCGTTGACCACGGCTTTGATCCCCTCGCGGTCAATCTGATCCGACAGGCGGAAGCTTCGTTGGTAATCTCCCTGTTCGTACTCGGCGTAGGCCAGTTCGTAACCGGCGGGCTGTAACGGCTCGATGTAGGCGTTGATGGTCAGTACATTCTTCTCGACTACCACATCGACCGATTTCTCGTCCGCGCCGGGGATCTCGGCCACCACCATGATCACTTTATCGGTCTCGTAGATATCGGCGCGAGGGACGAAGAGACGTTGGGCGCGCGTGCGCTCGCTGTTCTGTGTTTCCACCTCTTCGCGGGGTTGCACTTCGAGTTGGTCCTTCTTCGTAGCCATAAGTTCCTCCAGTTTCACTACTTGCCGGGTTTGATGGCGATGGTCTTGGGCTTGTCGGCTTCGGCGCGCGGCAGCCAGATGGTCAGCACACCGTTCTTGAAGTTGGCCTCCACTTTGTCCGGGTCGACCATGAAGGGCAGCTGGATGGTGCGACTGAACGTACCGTAGCTGCGCTCCTGACGGTGGAAATGCGCGTCCCTGGCCACCTCGTCCGGGTGGCGCGTGCCGGAGAGCGAGAGCGCATCAGCGGTGAGGCTGATATCGATATCTTGCATACGCACGCCGGGCATTTCGGCGCTGATGACTTGGCCGTCCTCATTGGTCCACAGGTTTATGGCAGGGTAACTGGGCGAAGTGAACAGGCGTCCCTGTTGGGACGAATCAAACAGGCGGTTCATTTCGCGCTGCAACTGGCCCATTTCCCGCCACAGGTTGGTTCTTGGATAACGTCGAAGCATGGCATGTACCTCCTTCTTGATGGGTGGTTGTTTTTTCAGATCTTACTTTAGCCCTGAATTGTAGGAAAGACATAAGAGCGCTGTAAAGGCTTTGTTAACCTTGCCAAGCATGTCGAGCCAACCGGATGCCTGCTTTTTCAATCCCGCAAGAGATACTTCCAGTTAAAAAGCCACGTACTTTCAAAGTGCATGGCTCTTACTGAGTGCTGCGATTCGTTTTGTGTCATACTGGATTCGATTTTGTATCCCACTGTGTTCCGCATTCCGTATGGCTGTATTACTTATCCGGGCAGGCTACGTAACACGAGCGGCCGACTCATCAGGTGAACCCCGGTTAGGAAGGCAGCGCAGGTGCCTGAACCGATTGACTATATCACTTGGGGGAACTTTTTTGTATAATAGGCCATACCAATGCCTTGCAGGCCTGGACCCAAAGGCGCAGGAACGCAAGCGATTTGATCACAAGGATTATCCTTCGAATTCAGGAGCCTTGCTTATGTGGCCAATCCTCTTCCTTGTCTTAGCAATTCTCATCCTGTTCGGCGTGCTGTACTTCAGGATCTACCGGCACTGGCAGTTGACCTGGGGGGCCACACAGGCTGAAGTCGAGCGCTCCCTGCCCGGGGACGATATTGTCCCAAATCCCTCCTTCGATGCCACACGCGCTGTGACGATCCAGGCGCCGCCGGCAAGCGTCTTTCCCTGGATCATGCAGATCGGCATCAACCGCGCCGGCTGGTACAGCTACGACCTGCTGGACAACCTGGGCCGGAAAAGTGCTGATAATTTGCTGCTGAAGTTTCAGAACCTTCAGACTGGAGACCTGGTGCCGATGAGCCCGGACGGAAAACACGGCATCTGGGTCAAGGCCTTCGAACGGGACCGCTGGATGTTGTGGTGGGACAAGGTCGGTGACACCTCCTGGGTGTGGGTGATCGTCCCGCAGGGGGATCAATCGTGCCGGCTGATCACGCGTGTTCGCATGAGGTACCGTTGGTTGTCCCTCTCGAGCCCGTTCAACCTGCTGGTCGAGTTCTTCGATCTGCCAATGATGCGCAAATGCATGCTCGGCATCAAACGCCGTGCCGAAGCCCTGACGACGGTCAGTTGGCCAAGGGGTTAACAGGTTGTTTGCAGGTGGTTGGCCCCAAAGGTATCACCCCTTTTTTCAAGTGTAAACAACCCGGCCTTTTGTGTCCCTCATGAAACCACTGCGAAAGCGTCTCAAGGGACTTCTGGATCCTGTCTTGCAGGCACACGGATTTTCCGGCAAGTATCCTTACTATCGGAGAAAAACCCCCGGTCGACTTGATCTGTTGAACGTGCAATTCGACAGACGAGGTGAAGACCGATTTGTGATCGAGATCGGCAGCCTGCCTCGCGGTGATTTTCAGACTCCCTGGGGCGAGACCATCCCGGAAGACAAACTAGACGTGGGTTACCTGGGTTACAGGGGGCGGTTGCGGTTGGGCGCGCGCGCGCCTGGGGAGGATCACTGGTTCAAGCTCAACGAAGGGAACGCGGCGGTGCAAGTCGCAAGGATCGGCGCGCTGCTCGAGGACCAGGGAAAGCGTTTCTTTGAAGACGCCTTTTCTCCGGGAGCCAATCCCGACGAATAGATGTGCCAATATAAATTCTCCAATGATGATCCTAGATACCTCGCGCCTGACCTGCCCGATCGACTGCGAAAACCGGGCTTCGATCCGGGTGGTCGAGAAGATCGGCATGACCTTCGAAGTGGAAGGGCGGGATGACCTGGGGCCGTTCCAGCTGTACTCCAGCATAGATCAGCCCGGCATTTGAATAAAAAAACAGGTGCAGCATAGCGCAATCGTCGGCCTGCAGTAGGGGAATTATAAGGTTCTGTCGCCCAAATTATGCTTATACTGAAAGAAGTACACTTACTCCAGGGGGATTGTAGGTGAACCAAAATGGCTCGTCAGACGCCTCTCCCTGGCTAAGGTGTGATGTACCTTTGGAGCTTGTGGAGGGCCCTGGGATTGTTGATGAATTATTTTAGAGGGTCGTATGTGGGATAGGTTATCGGAACCCTGGCAGATTTGCCTGACTCTTTCTTGGGAGTCTTACTGCGAGGGCTCGGTGCCCATCGGGGCGGTCGTCGTCGATCGGCAGGGCAGGCTGCTCTCGCGGGGGCGCAATCGTCGATCGGTTTCCTCATCCATAAATCATAAAGAGATCACAGGTAGCCAGCTGGCGCACGCGGAGCTCAATGCGCTCCTGGCGCTCGACCCGACGCGCGTAGAGATGCGCACGGTGGAACTTTACACGGTATTGGAGCCCTGCCCACTTTGCATCGGCGCGATATGCATGGCGGGTGTCAAGACAATCAGGTATGCTGCCAGAGACAACTGGGCCGGCAGCACAAACCTGCTCGACGCCTCCCCTTATCTGCATTGGAAGCGAATCAGCGCCATCATACCGCAAGACCGCGAACTGGAGATGGTGATCCACATGCTCCAGGTTGTGGATCAATTGCGCAGGGATTATTCAAGAACAGAGGAAGTCCTGGCAAAATGGAGCCTTGATTTCCCAGAGAATGTACGTAAAGGCCGGCTTCTCTTCGAGTCTGGGGAGCTCGAACGAATGTGCAAAGAAGATGCGCCTGCAGAGCAAGGTGTGAACTTTATCTTCGAACGATCCCGAACAATACCATGACAATTCCACACAATATCAACTTTCCAGGAGTTAGACTGTGACCAAACACCCGATTCGACTTTGGCTTGTTGTGCTCGCTCTGGGTTTTGCCTTCGATTTCCTGTTCTGGGAGCAGGCCGTCGGCGTGAATTATCCGATCTTCACCGTGCTGAGCCTGCTCGCTGGAGTAATCTTGCTATTCAGCTACGGATTGCGACCGGCAGCCAGGAGTTTGTGGTGGCTGTTGCCGTTCATTTTCTTCTCAGCCATGACCTTTCTACACCAGGAACCGCTGACAGTCTTCCTGGCCTTCGCCTTCTCTCTGATCTCGTTGGGGATGCTGGCGGTCAGTTACCTGGGTGGGCGCTGGATGCAGTACGGTTGGTTGGATTATCTTAAGGGTTTCTTTCAATTGGCCGCCAGCATGATCGTCCGTCCGCTATCGTTCAGCGAGCGCGTCCGCAAGGAGCGCAAAGAGAGCGGGGAGACTGTTGGTAGGATCCCGTACTTTGGCTTGCTGCGCGGGCTGCTGATCGCCCTGCCGATCGTGCTGTGTTTTGGGTCGTTACTGGCGTCTGGAGACTTGGTTTTCGATCAGAAGCTGTCTGACTTCTTCGAGCAGGAAAAGCTCGGGGATTATCTCACCCGCACGGTTTGGAGCCTGGCCAGTGCATACCTGCTGGCCGGGATCTTCCTGCATGCCGCTGGTCACAGTCGCGACGAGGCGCTGATTGGCGAGCACAAACCCTGGCTGCGCCCTTTCCTCGGATTTCCGGAATCGGTGGTGATCCTGGTCAGTGTCAATTTGCTGTTCCTGACCTTTGTCATCGTCCAGTTCCAGTATTTTTTTGGTGGGCAGGCTAATATTGGCTTGGAAGGTTATAGCTACTCTCAATATGCGCGGCGGGGCTTCAACGAATTGGTGACGGTAGCTTTCTTCAGCCTGCTGCTGGTGATCGGCTCGAGTACCGTTTCGCGCCGCGAGAACACAAGACAGAGAAGCCTTTTTTCGGGCCTCAACGTGACGCTGGTTGCGCTGGTGCTGGTCATCCTGGTCTCGGCCTACCAGCGCATCATGCTGGCGATTGATTGGCACGGTTATTCGCGCCTGCGCCTGTATCCGCGCGTCTTCCTGGTGTGGGTTGGAATCCTATTCGTGGTAGTGGTTCTGCTTGAACTTTTCGGGCGTGAACGGTTCTTTGCTCTGGCAACCTTGCTGGCCTCGCTTGGCTTTGCGATCTCGCTGACCCTGCTGGATGTGGATGTGGCCATCGTAAAACACAATATCCCGCGCGTGGCGCAGGGCAAGAATCTGAACGTCATCCATCTGGCCTCGCTCTCGACGGATGCTGTGCCCGCGCTGGTGGAAGAGTTCCAATCACCGGCGAATTCCGAAATTACCCACGAGCGCATCGGTGTCATCCTGCTCTGTTACGTACATTTCAACCCGTTCGAAAAGGCCACGGAGCATGATTGGCGTTCTTTCAACCTATCACGCTGGAGGGCTCGCGCAGCCTACTACGCGGTACGCGGAGAATTGCAAGCCTATGGCGTCAATGAGAAGCGCTGGCCCGTGCGTGTGCGCACCCCTTCCTATGGCTACTACGATTGTACCCACTACTATGAAGCGCAAGATTGAACCAGGTCGAAGCCTGGTGTTTCTTCATCAGATGGATCTATGCGCGTACTCTTTGTGATAGCCTGAATGGAAATGGAGTCACTATGCCGGATAGCACATTGTGCCTGACGTTCGACTTCGATGCGCTCTCGGTCTGGTTTGGGTACGGCCCGATCACACCCGCCAGGCTTCACCGCGGCGAGTATGGCGTGCGCGTGGGCCTGCCGCGCGTGCTTGAGCTGCTCAGGCGGCATGCTTTGCCGGCCACCTTCTTCGTGCCCGGTCACACGCTGGAGTCTTTCCCGGAGGCGGTCGATGCCATCCTGAGCGAAGGCCACGAACTGGCGCACCATTCCTACGCCCACCAGGATCCCAGCGAACAAACCCCGGAGGCGGAGCACGCTGACATGGAACGCGCGTTGGCTGCCTTCAAACGCCTGGGGCTCAAGCCGCTGGGATACCGCTCGCCTTCTGCAGACCTTTCCGACCACACACTGGCCCTGGTCGAGGAATTCGGTTTCCTGTACGATTCCAGCCTGATGGGCGATGACTTCCGGCCATACCACCCACGGATTTGCGACCTGGTCGGGCCGGAACAACCCCTTATGAGAGGCCATGCAGCGCGCTTGTGGGAATTGCCCCTGAGCTACGAATGCGATGACTGGGTGCATTTCCAGTTCAACTTCGAACCCTACGAGAACGGAACGGCTGCGCCCAGCAAGGTGCTGGAGATCTGGCAGGGGGAATTCGAGTGGATGCATACGCATGTGGAGGGCGGCATTCTTACGCTCACCCTGCACCCGCAGGTGATCGGTCGCGCCCATCGCCTGCAGATGCTTGAGGCGTTCATCCGGCATTGTATGGAATACGAAGGAGTACATTTCGAACGCATGGGAGACGTGGCGCGGCAACTGTGAAGTGTTGCGAGCTGGGCAAAGGGGCGCACTGCCCTGAGAGTTTTTGAGAGCAGGAGCAGAGTCTTTGACACTTGGCTGGTGTCATGCTGGTGGTATGAAGACTTCACCTATTCTTACCCATGCCAGACTCTGGCTCATCTTGTTTGCAACCGCGCTGATCGGGAGTGGTACCACTGCCATCTTCCCTCGCGAGGGGTTGCGCCTGCTCAGCCCGTTCTTCGCCCCTGGGTCCGCATTCCAGGCCGTCTGGCCTGCCATGGCGGATTGGTTGTCTCTGGTTCAGCGAGCGATTGAGCAGACTTACTCCAGCTACCCGTTCCTGGCCTATGGCTACGATTGGCTGGCGTTTGGACATTTCATCATTTCGATCCCCTTCCTGATGGCGGTGCGCGACCCGTTGCGGCACTCCTGGGTCATCACTTACGGCATTTCCGCCTGCCTGGCCGTGTTGCCTTTTGCGATCGTGTTCGGCGCACTGCGCGGCATCCCGCTCTTCTGGAGAGGTGTGGATACCCTGTTCGGGATCGGAGGCCTGATCGTGCTGTTGGTGCTGCGCAAACAATTGCAGGCCCTTGAGCACAGTACAGTACCGTCCGCATAACGGCTCCGGATTGTGCCCTATTCCATAACCGGTTATCCGCAGGTTGGAAGTGCGTATGGCCGGTTTTTGTGGAATAATACTACGGCACCTTCGTATTCAATCCAGGAGGAAACGATGAGCCGTTCATTCGACGAGGAGATTGACCGCATGGGCACCAATTCGGTCAAATGGGAGTTCCAACAACAGGAAGAAGAGCTGGTGCCCTGGGAGAGGACCGACCCTGCCCAAGGCGAGGGACGCGTGCTGCCGATGTGGGTCGCGGATATGGACTTCCGTTGCCCGCCGGCGGTGATCGAGGCGCTGCAGGAGCGCGCGGCCCACGGCATCTTCGGGTATACCGCTCCAACGGAGGCTTTTTTCAAAGCAGCCGTGGGTTGGATGGAGCGGCGGCACGGCTGGAAAACCGAACCGGAGTGGATCTGCACCACCCCTGGGGTGGTACCGGCATTGAACTTTCTGGTGCGCACCTTTGTGAAACCCGGGGAAAAGGTCTTGATCCAGCCCCCGGTCTACCATCCTTTTTCCTGGGCGGTTTTGAACAACGCTGCTGAGATCGCCTCCAATCCGCTTGTCTACAAGGACGGCACCTACGGGATGGATTTCGAAGGACTGGAGGTGCTGGCTAGAGACCCTCAGGTCGTGATGGCGCTCCTGTGCAGCCCACATAACCCCGTAGGACGAGTGTGGAGCGGGGCGGAACTCGACCGTTTTGGCGAGATCTGCCTCCGGAATGATGTGCTGGTTGTGGCGGATGAGATCCATGGAGATATCGTTTACCCGGGAGAGACTTTCACGCCCTTCGCAAAGATCAGCCCGGCATTTGCCAAACGCGCCATCGTCTGCACGGCGCCCAGCAAGACCTTCAACCTGGCCGGACTGCAGACCTCCTGCATCTTCATCGCGGATCAAGAACAACGCGAGGCGTTCAAGCAAACGCTGCTCAGCGCCGGATTGTTCGGGGTGAACAGCTTCGGGTTGGTTGCGCTTCAGGCAGCCTACGAGCAGGGCGAAGCCTGGTTGGAACAGGTCCTGGAGTATATTGCAGGAAACCTGGCCTTTCTGGAAGCGTATATCGCCGAGCACATCCCCGGTATCGAGGTCGTGCACCCCCAGGGCACCTACCTGGTCTGGCTCGACTGCCGCCGGTTGGGTCTGGAGAAGCTCGAACTCAAAGCATTCATGCTGGAGCAGGCCAGGGTGTATCTGGACGATGGCTACATCTTTGGCACGCAGGGCGAAGGTTTCGAGCGCATCAACATTGCCTGCCCGCGCCTGATCCTGGTCAAAGCACTGGAGCGCATTAGAGAGGCCGTCGCCCAGATCCCGAAATCAAAGAATCCCTGACCGGCAGGGAGGCCTGACTCGAAGTCTAATTCCCCGCCTGTGATGGGAGAGCCATGCCCCACTTCGTGTAGGTGAGTGGGGCCTTCACTTTTAATCTAATGGGACAACTTTTCAGGGCTGAAGCAGGGGTTGTAGTCCGCGCCGAGGATCAGGCGGTAATGGACCTGGCTGTTCGCATCCGGGAGGGAGGCCAGGTTTGCTGGGGAGAGCCCCAGGATGGCCAACAGGCTGGTATTCCGGTTGGCGTCAGGGCTGGTCGTCAGATCGATCAACGAGCTGTAGCTGTAATCGCGCCGGTCGGTAGAAGCCAGGCGCGTTTCATAGCCGGCGTAGTTCAGGCGCGAGGCCGCCAGCGCGTCCCATCCGTCGAAGACGGTCCCATTCTGGATCTCGACCACGAGGGCCTGCCGCTCCACAGCGCGCTGGGAAGGTGCCATGGCTTCCTGCAGCATCTGGGATAGTGGGCCCTCATTGGGAAGCAGCACGTAGGCGCCTTGGGGGGTGATCCAGGAGGTCACCAGCGGCGGGCGGATGTAATAGCTGCGAAAGTCGGCATTGGTCAATTTGGGGGCGTAGAGCGCCAGTTGCAGCATGTCGGTCAGGGTCAGATCGGTCTCCACAATGCGCGTCAGGTCGTCGTAGAGCGCCGGCAGGCGCCCGATCGTGCCGGTCTGCAAGACGCGCCCGTAAATGGCGCGCAGCACTTCCTGCTGGCGGCGTCCGCGATCGAAATCGCTGGACCTCATACGCGAGCGCGCGTACCACAGGGTCAGGTCGCCGTCCATGTGCACCACGCCCGGCCCGACGGTGTACAGCCACCAGTTGTTTTCATTTTCCGGGTTGTAACTCGGGTCGATCAGGCGCCAGTCTGTATAGGGGCAGGCCACCGGCACATCAACGCCGCCCAGTGTATCCAGGATGTGTCGGAAGCCGTCGAACTCGACCATGGCTGTGTGATCGATCTGGATGCCCAAGTTGTACAGCACGGTGTCCTTGAGCAGGCCTGGACCGCCGCCAGGGTAATTGTACAATTCACCGTGCTGGTATGCTGTGTTTATGCGCTGGTTGCCCCAACCCGGGATGTAGACCCACAGGTCGCGGGGGATGGAGATCAGCGAGACCTGACCATCCTTTGGGCGCAGCATGGCGATCACCATCGTGTCAGTGCGAAAGGACCCGCCTGGACGCTTATCCGACCCGATCAACAGGAAATTGACCGTCTCCTGATTGTCGAGCGGGGTCACCGGCGTGAGTTGAAAGCTCGGATCGAGAGACGGCAGGGGCGCTGGGCTGGGTTGTGCCGCGGCAGGGTCAAGCGTGGCCGTGGTCAACAATGCCGGCAGGTTGGTGGGCGTGGGTAGAATGGTGCCGGTTGGAGTGGGGAATACCGGCTGGAAAGGGGTGGGGCTGGCCTGCAGGGCAGGTTGGAAAGGGGTTGCGCTGGGTGGTGCATCCGGGTTCGCTGTTACCAGTGCAAATGGCAGCGCGGAGGCGTTCCGGGCGCTGCAAGCGGAGGTCACAGCGAATAGGGAGAATACGCAGAACCCGAGTATTGCCTTGGGTCGAAGGAGCATCATTGGAGAAACCCTGCCGGCATTGACGCGCACCTCAGGGGAAGGCCGTGATCGAAGCAGTGCTCGTCGGTGGTTGGGTGGCGCTGGGCAGGATTTGGGTAGCGGTTGCGGTGGCAGTTGGAGTAGGCGTCCCGGTGGCTGTCGGGATGGCGGAAGGTACAGCGGTGGTCATACTGGCGGTCAGTGTGGGAAAGATGATCGAAACAGGCGTGAGCGAAGGTGTGGAAGAGGCCAGGGGAGTGCGTGTGATCACGTTGGGAACCCAGAACTGCTGCCCGGCTTTCAGAGCGGTCTGTCCACTGGACATACAATTAGCCTGCTGTAATTGGGCGATACTCACGCCGTAGGCGTGACTTAGGCTGTAAAGCGTATTACCGGGTTGCAAGATATAGATGATCCAACCGGCCGGCCGGCCGCATGGGATACTGGTCCGCACGGGTGGTGGGGGGACATAGACCAGCGTATCCGGTAGGAGTGGATCAAATAACTGGCAGTTGCCCTGCGTGAGCAGATCCGCGGATGTCCCGTGTGCCAGGGCGAGCGAGGCCAGCGTGTCGCCCGGCTGCACTCGAATGGCGAGCCAGCCGGAGGGGGGTGTACAGGAGATCGCCGATGGGACTGGTGTATCGCTGGGTAGCAACGGGGGGACCGTATCGATAACCGGTTGAGCCGGGGAGGTCGCTGTACCGATCACTGGACTCGGTGTGGAGGAAACAAAGGGGTTAGATACGGCTGGAATGAATCCTTCCGCCAAGGCCAGCGAGATGCCTCCCAGGACAAGGCATACAGCTACAATTGCCAGCAGGATGCTGCTTCCCAACTCGCGAAGCGTTTTCTGCATGCTTCAATCTCCCTTGGCCACTGGCAGCAGCACACTGAAAGTCGCTCCCTCACCGGGTTCGCTTTCCACCCAGATGCGCCCCTGTTGGGCTTCCGTAAGGGTCCTGGCAATGGACAGGCCAACACCGGTATCTCCCACCCCCTGGATGAGGACGTTATCGGCGCGGTACAGGCGCGTAAAGACGCGCGGCAGATCTTCTGGAGGAATGCCCCCGCCGGTATCGCTGACCTGCAGCAGGATATATTGCTGATCCTTCTCGCTGCGTGTTTGCACTTTAAGCGTGATGGTACCTTCGCTGGGCGAAGCCGCCCCTGCGTTCTGCAGCAAGTGAATGAGGATCTGTTGCAGGGCTTCGCGGTCAGCGTGGATGGGTTGGATTTTCTTGGGTAAGTCCAGATGGAGCGTGATGTTCTTTTCGCGGATCTGGCTACTGGTGTAAGACATGGCGTTGTCGATGATCGTGTTCAGGTCCACCGGTTCGAGGTTGAGCTTCATTGGGCTTGCATCCAGGGACGTGACCTGGATCAAGTCATCGATCAGGCTGCCAATGCGCGCGGTGGAGGATTTAATGCGTTCCACGAACTTGCGCTGCAGGGAACCCAGGATGCCGACCGATTCACCCAATAACAAGTCGGTATAACCAACCACGGACGAGAGAGGCTGGCGGAGCTCTTGCGAGATCGACACGATGACTTCATGCTGGTGATCTTCATCTTGCGCCACCTCAGCTGTGGCTTCGGTTTCGGTTTGGAGCGCCGTTGCTTGCTGGCCGGCTTGTTTCAGGTCTTCGCGTAGTTGGGCAATCTCCTCCAGAGCGGCCCGCAATTTGCCCTGCTCCGATTTATCTGCCGGCGAGCGTTTTTTACCTTCGGCCTGCAGGGTTTTGTTCTCTTGCTGCAATTGTTGGATCTGTTGCTGGGCTTCCTTGTGGAGCGTTTGCAGGTTGGCCAATTCCAATTCCAACTCAGGAGCTTTATCAGGCCGTTTTTCAAGCTCAGCAATCTTGGATTGCGACTCCTCGTTGCGCTTTTCCAGCTCCTTGAGCCGGTTGGTTGCGCCGGCCAGGTTGCGCTCGCCTTCCTGGTATTTCTGTTCCATGACCGAGAAGCGCTGGCTGCGCCGCAGGACGGGAACCAGTGCGCTGGCGATGTTCTTGAGGTAAGCCTGGTCTTCGGCCCGCCAGGCTCTGTCAGAATAGGGGGAGAGCACCAGCAGACCGCCGAGAGGTTCTTTTTCGGGGGTGACGATAGGCACACACATCACATGGCCGGGATTTTTCAGTCCGAGCAGGTCTGCCAGTCCTTTGATGTCGGCAGATGTGCTGCTGGCCGGCAGGCGCAACGGGCGGCTATGCTGGATGGCATTGGTCAACATTGGTATGGTATTCTTACTCAGGCTGGTGCCTTCCAGATTCTCCTCACGGATCAAATCGTAACCGCTGGCAACCACCAGTTGTTTTTTATTGTCCGTCAGGTACATCAGGAAGCACAGGTCGGCCAGCATCGTCTGGGCGACCCCGCGCGTAATGGCGTGACTGACCTTTTCGGCGTTGGTCTGAGCCGCCAGGTCCAGCAGAGCATGGAAGGTCTTGGGATCAGTGCTGACGCGCTTCTTTTCCCCGGCTTGTTTATCTTGCTTTGTGACTTTTGGCTGCTCGGTCACGACCGGGAGCGGGAAGCGTTGCGGCAGTGTAAAGAGGAAGGGGTAGATGGCCATGTAAGCCAGACGTACCAGCCCCGGGTAATTCCCTTCTGTGCGGCCGAACGCCAAGTGCAGGCTGTGCCCGAGGAAAGCCAGAAGGAGCACCGAGATACCGTTGTTCCACCCATTCGGTTTGCGAATAAAAATGATAAAGGCACCAAACGTGATAAAGGCCAGGGAAACCAGCTGCCAGACAGATTCCTGCAGAGTCACGTTGTAGGGCAGGCCAACCGGCTGCTGTCCCCAGGTTGCCAGGGACAACGCCAATCCGGCGCCGATCAACAGGGTTAGCAGGAAGGTGGCTGAGTCGGCCAGTCCGCTTGGTTCGGGGAAGGCCCACATCCATACCAGCCAGACCAGGCTGATGAGGGTCATGGCCCGATCCAATGGGGGCAAGAATATGGCCGGATTGACAATACCGCTCAACCCCAGTCCGCTGATGACGAACAAGAACAGTTGGGGGATCAGGAGAACGACCAGGCCGACCAGCGTCCGGCGTGCCTGGGGGAAGGCGCTTGCGCGCCAATGCAGAAAGGAGGCCTGCAGCGCGCCCGCCAGTGTGGCGACTAAAAAGAGATGGAAGGTGATGCTTCCCGGCGGGTTGGATAGAATGGAAAAGGCTTGTACCAGAAGGCCCATAGTCAAAGAAGATTATACTGCCTCTTGCCGAGAAACGGCGCAGGTAGGCGCCGAATGAATCCCGGTCGCAGGAATGCGACTACTCCTGCCACTCCAGTTCAAAATCTGCGACGCGCACGGTTTCACCGCTTTCAATACCAGCGGTACGCAAGGCTTCATCCACTCCGAGGCGTTGCATCAATTTTTGGAAGCGGCGCACGGATTCGGCGTGTTCCCAGTACGTCATAGCCGCCGAGCGCTCAATGGAGGTGCCCGAGATGCGCCAGCCCCCATCATCCTCCCGCAGGATGGTGAAATCGCGCGGATCTTCAGGCGCCGAAAAGATCGGCATGGGCATTTCAGCGGCTTCCAGGCCAGGCGTTTCTGCCAGTCTGGCAGCCGCCTGGTCCAACAGATCGCGCACGTTCGTGCGAGCTAGGGCAGAAATCCCCATCAGGTTCACTTTTTTCCGCTTGAAGGCCTTCTTGAGTTGTTCGTAGCGCTCCTTGACAGGGGCCTGGTCGATCTTGTTAAGGGCTACGATCTGCGGTTTCTGACTAAGGTACGGGTCGAAGAGTGAGAGTTCGCTGTTGATCTGGCTGTAGTCGGCCAGTGGATCTTCAGAGAAACCATCCAGCAGGTGGATCAGCACGCGCGTACGCTGGATGTGGCGCAGGAAGTTGTGCCCCAAGCCGGCGCCGGTGTGGGCTCCTTCGATCAACCCCGGGATATCGGCCAGTACGATCGTGGTGTCCTCATCAATCTGGGCCACACCCAGGTTCGGTTCCAGGGTTGTGAAGGGGTACGAGGCAATTTTCGGTCTTGCATTGGTCAACACAGAGAGCAGGGTGGATTTTCCTGCGTTGGGAACGCCGATCACGCCGATGTCGGCGATCAGCTTGAGCTCCAATTTGAGGCGCTTTTCCTGGCCGGGTTCGCCTTTTTCGGCCGTACGCGGTACCTGATGGGTCGAGCTTTTGAAATGGGTGTTGCCTCGCCCTCCGCGCCCCCCGCGGCAAACGACGATGCGTTGGTTTGAGGCGGTCAGATCCGCCAGCAAAGCCGGTTCGCCCGCCTCTGAGAGTTCGTAAACCAGCGTCCCAGGTGGGACGGGCAGTACGAGATCCTGGCCAGATCTCCCGGTCATGTTCTGTTTTCCGCCCGGGCGCCCGTCGTCTGCTGCAAAGCGTTCCTTCTGGCGAAAGTGCAGCGTGTTGAGGGTTGGTCTGACTTCCAGGATGACATCGCCGCCCTTGCCGCCGTCGCCGCCGTCTGGGCCTCCGCGCGGGACATACTTCTCCTTGCGGAAATGTACGACCCCATCGCCACCTTTTCCCGACCGGACGTGGATCTCGATCTCGTCAATGAACATGGGCCCATTATAACGGCTGCCGCCAGCCTGACGTCGGCTGGCGGCTCGTCCCCTCGACTTTCAGCCCTTTACTTCAGGCTGAAGCTGGCCTGGACTTCGGCCCGAATGGAGATCTGCCCCGGGTTGACCGGTCCATCTTCTACGGGTGCGCTTCCCGTTTCGCCCGTGTTCACATTCTGGACTGCGTTTTGCGTCCACAAATTGTTATCTCCCCCTCGATACCACCAGGACCGGCCTGAGTCATTGAGGTAGGACCAAGTGTTTTCATTGATGTGCAGGATACATCCGGTCTGCGCGCCGGCTGCACGCGCCAGGTCACCAGCTTTTTCTGTGGCAGCTTTCATGGCCATTTCGCGAGCCTGGTCACGATACTTGCGCAGATCGCTGGTGTAGTATTCGACGTTGACGACCTGATTGGCGCCGGCCTGGAAGGCGGCGGCAATCAGGTCATTGGCAATTTCCACCTTACGGAGGGTTATCGCCACCACATTGTAGATGCGATAACCTTTGATGCGGATCGAGTCATATTCCTCGTAGAGGGGTTGGATGACATACCAGTCGGTGGCGATATCTTTGGAGGCCACACCTTGAGCAACCAGGGCTTTGGTCACGCGGCTGATCGTGGCGGCGTTGACGGATTGCACTTCCTTGGGCGAGCGTCCATTGGATTGCACCCCTAATTGGATCAGTACGCGATTTGGCCGCACATTCACCACTGCGGTACCGCTGACCTGGATGCTGCGGTCAGCATTGCAAGATGGAGCGGGCTCATCGGTAGGCTGGGCGGTGGGCGTGATTTCTGAAGGCGGGGAGCCCGACTGGGCGTATACGCCAGGGATGCCGATCGCGAAGAACGCCAGGATTGCCAGGCCCATCACGGTTGTTTGAATGAACGAGAAGAACGGTTTCATTGGAACCTCCTGTGGTTTCCCCCATCCTACATCGACAACCGGGCAATCTCGTGTCAGGAATCGGGCGGTTCTGAGGCAGGCTCAAACGTCGGAAGCCAGAACGTGAAGGTGGCGCCCTGTCCCGGCTGGCTTACTACAGCGATCTGTCCCCCGTGCGCCTGCACGATAGCTCGGGTGATGGCCAGGCCCAGCCCGGTGCCGCCGCGCTTGCGGTCGCGCGCGGTTTCAATGCGATAAAAACGCTCGAAGAGATGTGGCAGGTGCCGGGCTTCGATGCCGGGCCCCGTGTCGTGCACGGCGCAGTCCAAACCACCGTGCGCCCTGCCTATTGAAACAGTCACCGGTGAGCCAGCTGGGGCGTGGCGAATGGCGTTCTGGAGCAGGTTGTCCAGCACCTGTGCCAACCGGTCCTGATCTGCACGCACCGTGCAATTGCCACCGGTTTGGTCGGTCACGAGCAATTCCACCCTCTTGGATAATTTCAGCAAACGCAAGGCTTTACAGCGGGATCGAGCTAAATCACCTAAGTTCACAGTTTGGAGATCGAGCTTCAGTTCCCCTGCATCCGCACGCGCCAATACAAGCAGTTCGTTGACGAGCCGGATCAGCCGGTCTGTCTCGTGATGCATGGAATCGAGCAGGGTCACCCGTCCGGTGATGTCGTCCAGGGCGCCATCTTCGAGCGTCTCGATAGTGCCTTTGATGACAGTCAGGGGGGTGCGCAATTCATGGGTCACATTTGCGATAAAGGCTTTCTGAGTCCGGTCGGCTTTTTCCAGGTTATCGGCCATGAGGTTGAAACTCTGGCCGACCAGTTGCAATTCGGTGATCGCGGTGTGCAGGGGTGCGCGGTAGCGCAGGTCTCCACCAGCCAGACCCTGAGAGGCACTGGCCAGGTCCTGTAATGGGCCTGCGATCCGATGCGCCAGCCTCCTGCCGGCCAGGCTGGCAAGTACGACCGCCAGCAGTACGGATCCAAGCAGTTGCAGTGCCAGTTGGGGGGGTAGACCGGAGGCGGGCAGGGGGGTGGCGAGATAGGCTATGCCATTCAGCACACCCTCATGGGTGTAAACAGGAGCCGCGGCGTACAGCACCCGCCGGTTTTCCGCAGAGGCCACGCGCCGGACGGCACTTGCAGGGGTTCCGCTCAGAGCAGATCGGATCTCAGGCCGTCCCATTAATTCTCCTGGCTCTACCGGTTGGCTTTGCTCGGCAAGTGGAACGGGCACGTAGGACTCTGCCCCCGCCAGGGGTAAGCCGATCATCACCGCGCCGTTATCACTCAACAGGCGCGTGTGGATGCCGGGCAGCACGTTGGCCGTTTGAACGTAGGGGCCCGCCAGACCCGCTGGTAATGCCGATCCTTCCATGGCAGTCGCGATGAGTTGCGCCTGGGCCAGCAGGTTCTCGCGCTGTGTGTCAAGGTACAGATGTTCGACCGCTACCCAGGCAAGCCCACTCCCCAGCGCTATGGCAACCACCAGCACCAGCAGGGTATTCAGGGTAAGGCGTACTTGGATAGGGGTAGTCATGTCAGGAGTTGATGCGATAGCCGACACCGCGCACGGTTTCGATGATCTCGGTCTCAGGTAAAAGGGCTCGAAGTTTGCCGCGCAGGCGTTTGATGGCGCTGTCGACAGCGCGAGTGTCCCCCACGAAAGCGTACCCCCAGGCCTGCTCCAGCAATCGCTCGCGCGTGAGCACTCGCCCGGCATTCTTGACCAGATAATAGAGCAATTCAAAATCGAGGCGGGTAAGTGTCAAAGGCCTGTTGGCGACCATGGCAGAATGGGCGTCCGGGTCCAGCATCAGCCCGGAAGGTCCCTTCAGCTGGTTGGAGGCACCTGCCTGCGATTTGCCCTGGCTGCGACGCAGCACGGCTTTGATGCGCGCCAGCAATTCGCGAACGCTGAACGGTTTGGCGACGTAATCATCGGCGCCAAGTTCCAGGCCGACCACGCGGTCGACCTCCTCGCCCCGCGCTGTGACCATAATGATCGGCACATCCCCGGTTTTACGCAACTCCCGGCAGACCTCCAGCCCGTCCATTTCGGGGATCATCAGATCTAGGAGGACCAGGTCTGGGTGTGTTTCCTGCGCCAGCTGGACGGCGCTGAGCCCATCGGCTGCGGTAAGTACAACATAGCCGTTCCGGCGCAGGTTGTACGCCAGCAAATCGGTTACTGCGGGCTCATCGTCCACGACTAGGATGCGGTCAGCCATCGCCTACAGCATAGCATATCTTTGTGGCAGGTGCGTGTCAGGAAGCGGGTGGTGGTTACCAGTCACAACCAGGTGTAGTGTCGATCCCGGCTGGTTTGCCAATGCGTTTGTACATGGTCACGTTACTGAAAGGTTCGCCCAAGAGGCCGTCGTGGATGGCCCATGAGCGCAGCCGAATGCTGTTCGCTGCGCCGGGCTGCCGAAAAGGGGACGATCCGTCCAGCAAAGGTTGGAGGTCCCCTCCCGGGGAGAATCCGGTATGGTAGCTTTCCATCCGGCGTCGTCCCATCTGATAGGCAAATCCGTAGCGCTCGAAAATGACCGCATTGTGATAGTAGAGCGGTTCGACGAAATACTGGTTGTGCCCCAGGCTTTGCACGAACTTTTCGAATGAATCAATCGCCACCGGCAGCAGGCGTAGGCCTTTACGCACCTGTCCCGGTGCAAGTCCGGCCTGCATGGCGGCCTCTTCAGCATCCAGGTTTCGCAGCAGAGTGCCAAAACGAGTCTTGCGGCCATTCGGCATGCGATCCACGTCGAAGCGCGGCGAATCGGGATCGTTCAGGATATAGAGCAGGACATGGATCTGACCGTTCATAGTGTCGGTCAGATGCCCATAAAGGATCGGGTCCGGGAAGCGTAATTCATGGAAAAGGGACATTTCCACATCAGTAGAACCGGAAGCGAATTTAAACTGCAAGAAGTTCTGCAATCTCCGGGAATCCGGTTCCGGGAGGTGAAAGCGTTCAAGTAACTCGCGTGGGATGACGCGTGTGTAGATACGTCGCTTCTGCTCTTCGGGTAGCTTGTTGATACCGCCGATGGTAGTGGGTTCCATACTTGCTCGCTATCGAACGCGGGTTTCGCGTTCCATGTCGCGCTGGCGATCGCGCCGGGCGATGGCCTCGCGCTTGTCGTATGATCTCTTGCCGCGCGCCAGAGCGATTTCCACCTTGGCACGCCCATTCTTGAGGTACACACGCGTGGGGATGATGGTCATGCCTTTCTGCCGCACGGCATCCCACAGGTGATGGATTTCTTTCTTGTGCAAAAGCAAGCGGCGTGGGCGTAACGGCTCGTGGTTGAAGCGGTTGGCCTGTACATAAGGCGCAACGTGCGCTTCCATTAACCAGGCCTCTTTGCCATCGGTTTGGACGTAGGCTTCGCCCAGGCTGATCCGCCCGGCGCGAATGGATTTGATCTCGCTGCCCTGTAGGGACAACCCGGCCTCAAAGGTTTCGATCAAGAAATAATCGAACTTTGCCTTACGATTGGTGGCGACAACCTTTCCGTTTTTCACGATTCGATATTACCACAAATGTGCAACCCCTATTTCTACATAGCCAGGCCGGCAAACGTGTTCACTACTGCGACCAGCCGCGAGGTTGCTTCAAGACCGATGGCGCGCGCGATGAGCGGCCTGCTCAGGATCCCAACCCAGCCGATATTCGGGTAAAGATGGATGAAATTGGGTCTAAAAACTGGGGAAAGGAGGGGTGATAGTACGTACGGCGCAAGGTTATGGGCGCGATTATAATCCTGCACAATATAGAAAGGAGTAGTCCGTATGCGTTCTCTGCGCCGGCAATTCCTGCTGGATCCGGCAGTCACATTTCTCAACCACGGCTCCTTTGGCGCCACGCCACGCCCTGTGTTCAAAGCATACCAGCGCTGGCAGCGAGAACTGGAACGGGCTCCTGTGGAGTTCCTCGCCCGCCGTGCGCCTGGATTGCTGGCAAAAGCCCGCGCGGTGCTGGGGGCCTTCCTGGGCACAACGCGCGACGAAGTGGTGTTCATGACCAACGCCACCGTGGCGGTCAATACGGTGGCGCGTTCGTTGAAGCTTGGTAAAGGAGATGAAGTGCTGGCCAGTGCGCACGAATATGGCGCCTGTGACCGGATCTGGCAATTCCTGGCGGAAAAGCACGGTTTTCAATATGTCCGCCAATGGGTGGACCTACCTCTCACCACGGCGGAGACTTTTGTAGAAGAGTTCTGGCAGGGGGTCAGCGAGCGCACAAAGGTCATTTTCATAAGTCACGTCACCAGCCCGACTGCGCTGGTCCTGCCGGTGGAGGCAATCTGTCGCCGGGCCAGGGGGGAGGGTATCCTCACGCTGGTTGATGGTGCGCACGCGCCCGGGCAGATCGCGCTGAACCTGGACGAATCAGGCGTTGATTTCTACGCCGGCAACTTGCATAAATGGTGCTGCGCGCCAAAAGGAGCAGGCTTTCTCTACGCTCGAAAAGATGCGCAGGATCTGCTTGAGCCGCTGGTGGTCTCGTGGGGCTGGCAGAGCGAACACCCCGGTCCCTCGCAGTTTGTGGATCACCACGAGTGGCAGGGCACGCGTGATCTATCCGCTTTTCTATCAGTGCCAGACGCGATTCATTTTTTGCAAGCGCATGAATGGGAAAAAGTAGGCGCTGCCTGCCACGAACTTGCCGGATATGCACAGGCTGCGGTGGGCGAATTGACCGGTCTACCCCCGCTGAACTCACAGGAACAGGAATGGTTCGGCCAAATGGTTTCCGTTTCCCTCCCTTCGCAGATCGAGCCGGATGTATTTCAGGCGCGTTTGTACGAAGAATTCCAGATCGAAGTGCCCCTGATCGGTTGGTATGGGTATGTGTTATTGCGCATTTCGATCCAGGGTTACAACCACCGCAGGGATATCGAGCGCCTGCTGGAAGCCATGGTCGCCTTGTTATGAGACTATAAACCGGTTGCCGGGTTTCGTACCAACCACTTAGAATCCGGTCGGCATGCACCGCGCCTTGAACCCGTGAGAAGGTCAAATAGTAAAAGTTCAACACACTTTATGAGCCTTTCCACCCGGTGGTTGGCCCTATACCGAGGAGGCGCAGTATAATACTCGGCATATGGAGATCAGCATCGCGCTCGGTGGCGGGGGAGCTAAAGGCAACGCCCACATCGGTGTGTTACGACGCCTCGAGCAGGAAGGATTCGAGATCAAAGCCGTCGCAGGGACCAGTTTCGGGGGTATTGTGGCGGTCCTTTACGCGGTTGGTTATTCTCCGAACAGGATTCTGGAAACCTTCCTCAAGGTGGACCAATCGCGCCTGTACAGCCGATCGGCCGAGGAGAAACCGGCTTTGCTGGGTCTTTCAGGCGTACGTGATTGGCTGGAAGAAGTGGTGGGGGGGCAGACTTTTAAGGACCTGCGGTTGCCCTGTGCACTCACTGCAGTGGATTTGAATTGTGGCTGTGAAGTCATTTTATCGGAAGGTCGCCTGAAAGACGCTATCTTGGCCACTATCGCGGTTCCAGGCATCTTCCCGGCCTTTCCCTGGAAAGAGTGGGAGCTGGTCGACGGCGGCGTGCTGAATCCGGTGCCTGTCTCGGTGGCACGATCTCTGGCCCCCGGGTTGCCTGTGGTGGCGGTCAGTCTGCATGCCCCGATGGGCGAGCCGGCACGCTCAATGGCACTTCCTGTCCCCAGTGGATTACCCAAGCCGATCTTAGATCGCCTGGCGCACATCCGCTATGCCCAAGCCTTTGACATCTTTCTGCGTTCGGTCGATGTGGGCAACCGGGCCATGGCTGCTTATCGACTGCAAGTTGACAAACCGGAAGTTGTCATCCGGCCATACGTATCTGACATCGAACTGCTTGAACGTGTTAATGTGCGTGAGGTGGCGCGACGGGGTGAAGAGGCGGTCGAAGCTGCATTACCTGCACTACGCAAGATGGCTTCTTGGCCGAATCGCCTGCGACGGCGGCTGATAGGCGGAAATGCATGAGCCGGGATTTGCGCCAATACGCACGCAGCACCAATTTCCGGCTGGCAGTGGGAGCATTTGCCCTGCTTTTTGTGGTTGGATTGGGTTTGATTTATTTGATCTACGGGAAAGGCGCGGCCCTTATGGGCATGGCTTGCTTGATGGCAGGCCTGACTCCTGTGGCGTTGATTTTGACCATTTTCTACTTTGTCGATAGGATTCTAAAACGTGCTGGACGCGAATGATACGCACCAGATGAATACCAATGGTTGGTGCGTGCGCGTGCGGAAAGCCAGGCTGCAACCCGCGCGCTTCCTGCTGATGCTGCATGGCTATACAGGGGATGAAAATTCAATGTGGGTGTTTGCGCGCAACTTGCCCAAAAACCTGTTCATTGCCGCGCCGCGAGCGCCGTATCCTGCTAAGGAAGGCGGTTTCTCGTGGCGGAACCCTGAGCCAGGTTCAGAGGGCAGCCATACTTTAACTGAGTTGAAATCGTCGGCGGAGGATCTGATCGGATTGATCGATAGTATCTCTGAGTCAGTCGGGTTGGATGCTACGCAGCTTGACATGGCCGGCTTCAGCCAGGGCGCAGCGATGGCGGCAGTGCTGGCATTGTCATTTCCTCAACGCTTTGGCAAGGTTGCTTTGTTGGCCGGCTTTTTACCGGCCGGTGTGGAGGACCTGATCGAGGCTCGCGTTTTGAAGGATAAACCCTTATTTGTGGCTCATGGCACCCAGGACCAGCTTGTGCCTGTCGAGCGTGCCCGGCAATTGATCGAATCCCTTGAAAAAGCAGGTGCGCACGTCACTTTTTGCGAAGCCGAAGTCGGACACAAGGTGAGCGCAGATTGTCTGCGCGGCCTGGAAGGCTTCTTCGCCGCATCGTAAGAAACCCAGCCATGGTCGGGTCTACATTAGTACATGCTCATAGTAGAATTGACGTTCAGTAGGTTAAAGAGTATCCTTACTCGAATCATGATTCAGGATGGATGAAATGAGACGTGCACTTTCTCGCCGAGATTTTTTGAAATTAACAGGTCTGGGGGTAGGGGCCATGGCCTTCAATCCGCTGCCAAGCCTCCCTTCCTGGCAACCTCCTTTGCAATTCCCCACTGCCGAAAAACTGGGTCGTGTCAGTGTCTTCCCTTATTTTTATTCCACAGAGATCAAATCAAAACCCCACCAGTTCGCCCCGGCCGTCCGCAATATTCCTGAAGATAGCCTTGTCGAATGGTTAGGGGAAGTAATCGGTACGGATAACTTTGGTGGCATCAATAAGCGCTGGGTGGAAACACCAGAAGGGTATATTTACGAACCGCATCTCCAGCCGATTCGAAACTTACCAAACACCCCTGTCTCTGCCCTGCCGGAGGGAAAACCGGGATTTTGGGCGGAAGTAACCATTCCGTTTGTGGATCTGTTCATCGATAACCCTCCGATACGATCTCCAGGCTTTCGCTATGTGACTGACCTGGGTCAAATGCCCCGCCTGTATTATAGCCAGGTGGTCTGGATCGACCAGATCCGTACACAGGAGAATGGCCAGATCCTGTACCGTTGGAATGAGGATTTTGGGCGCGGATATGGCTACGGCGATATCTTTTGGGCGGACGGTACGGCTTTCCGGATGATCACACCTGAGGAAGTGGCCCCCATCAGCCCGGACATTGACCCGGCTCTCAAAGTGATTGTAGTGGACGTGTTCTATCAAACGTTGTCCTGCTATGAGGGTAACAATGAAGTTTACTTTTGCAGAGTCTCGAGTGGTGCGGGTGAATTCGCTACTCCACTTGGCACGCTAGCTGCCTGGCGCAAGATGTATTCCATCCATATGTCTGCCAACACGGCTTCCGATAGCGGATATGATACGGCCGCGGTAGCCTGGCCCACGTTCATAAGTGGCGAAGGCGTCGCGATCCACGCAGTTTTCTGGCACAATGATTTTGGCACGCGCCGCTCGCATGGCTGCATCAATGTACGTCCGGAGGATGCCAAATGGATCTTCCGCTGGTCGACCCCCTACGTTTCGCTTGATCAATCAGAGGTCAAGATGGAATGGCCAAATGTGGGCACCCAGGTCATCGTCAAAGAACCCACTTTGTAAGAAAGGTTGATCGATGGACATTTCGAATATTTCTCTTGGCCTTTCCTTTGTGGCTGGCCTGGCTTCCTTCCTCTCGCCGTGTGTCTTTTCATTGGTCCCGGCCTATGTCGGTTATCTTGGCGGTCGAGCAGCCGGAGGGGAAACATCGGCAAGCAGCAAGCGCTGGACGACCTTCAGCCATGGACTGGCCTTTGTTTTGGGTTTCAGCCTGGTTTTCATTTTACTTGGGATCGCGACCTCTGCCTTTGGACGGCTGTTGTTTGATTTGCGCTCTATTCTAGCCAAGGTAGGTGGGATCGTGGTGGTGATCTTTGGACTTCATATGATCGGCGTCTTTCGCATTCCCTTTCTCGAATACGATACGCGTGTGCAGGAGCTGCCCGATCCGAAATTAGGCTACCTCTCTTCAGCCTTATTGGGCGTTTTCTTCTCAGCCGGTTGGTCGCCGTGTGTGGGACCGGTGCTGGGCGCAATCCTGACACTGGCGCTCAATGGCGGCTCCATTTCGCAGGGCGCGGCGCTGCTTTCAGCCTACTCTGCCGGTCTGGCCATTCCCTTCTTGGTGGCGGCTCTGGGTGTGGGCTGGGTATCCTATACGCTACGCAAATACAATAAAGTAATGCGTTATGTTGAGATCGCCATGGGGGTGGTGTTGGTGGTGGTCGGGATCATGCTTTTCTCCGGTACGTTCGAGCGTCTGGCTCAATTTGGTTTTTGGGTAGATTTCGGCCTTTAGTCCTGCTGAAATGATTTATTGGTAGAGGGTTCTTATGCTGACGATTACGCTATACACTCGCACAGATTGCCATCTGTGTGAACAAGCCAAGGAAGATCTCAAGGCGCTACAAGTGAAATTTCCTCATCGCCTGGTCGAGGTGGATATCGATCAGGATGCGGCTCTACAACGTATGTATCTGGCTAAGGTGCCTGTGCTTGAGGTAGGGCCGTACCGGATTCAAGCGCCCTTTGATCGCCAGAAATTGACCATGACGCTTGGTGCAGCCAGCGACAGGCGCGTCCAGTTGGAACAATTGGACGGTGTGGCCTTCGCAGAGCGCGTCCGCCGCGGGCAGGAGATCAGCATGGCCGACAGGGCCATGTATTGGATTTCCAAACATTACCTGGCGCTGATGAATGTGATCATCCTGCTCTATGTCGGATTACCCTTTCTGGCGCCGGCCCTGATGGAAGTCGGAGCACTGCTTCCTGCCCGCGCGATCTATTCCATTTACAGCCCGCTTTGCCACCAGTTTGGTTTCAGGTCATTCTTTCTGTTTGGCGAACAGGCCTTTTATCCATTACAAGAAGCAGGATTGCAGAATGTGCTTGATTTTGAGAGTGCTACAGGAATTGTGAGCTTGCACGATCCCAATAACCTCGCGCGTTTGTCCGCACGCCAGTACATTGGGGATGAAACGGTCGGGTTTAAAGTGGCATTATGTGAACGGGACGTGGCCATTTACGGTGCAATCCTGTTCTTTGGTCTACTTTTTGGTGTGACAGGTCGACGCTTCCCGCAACTGCACTGGTTGGTATGGATTGTGCTGGGTCTGGGCCCGATCGGACTGGACGGATTCTCGCAATTGTTCAGTCAATTTGACTGGAATTTCCTGGCCGCCTGGCTGCCTTACCGTGAGAGCACACCTTTCTTACGCGTGCTTACAGGCGCTTTGTTCGGGTTCATGACGGCTTGGTTCGCATATCCCAACATTGAAGAATCCATGAGCGAGACCCGCCAATTTTTCATCAAGAAGTTTGCGGTGGTCACCGGTTCCACGGAATAACCCCATGCCTTTTCGCCAGGAAGACGGTCTGCGGATCTATTCGTTTGAGACATTTCCCGATACCATCACCCAGGCGATCTTTACCCGCCGCGGTGGCGTGAGCCCCCGACCCTGGGACTCCCTGAATGTGGGCGGATCGATCGGTGATGACCTCGAGCACGTGCGGGCGAACCGCATTCTTTCCTTTAAGGCACTTGACCGTTCACCTGATTCCATCCACGATGTCTGGCAGGTCCATAGCGCCACGCCGGTCTATGCCGATGCGCCTCGCCCTCTCGACTCTCCCTACCAGAAGGCGGACATTTTACTAACGGACAACCCACAGGTCACCCTTTTTATGCGATTTGCGGATTGCACACCGATCTTTCTTTATGACCCGCAAAAGAGGGTAATCGGATTGGTGCATTCCGGTTGGCTGGGCACCGTGCGATCTGCTGCCCGGATTGCGGTGGATTCCATGCGGTTGCGATACCGATCGAATCCGTCTGATCTGCTGGCGGCCATCGGCCCGTCGATCGGACTGGACCATTACGAAATCGGCCCAGACGTGATTGCACGAGTGCGTGAAACCTTCGCAGGGCAAGCTGAGACACTACTCGAAACCCGCGAGGGCAAAGTCTACTTCGACTTGTGGAAGGCCAATAAGAGCCTGCTCGAGCAGGCTGGTGTTGAAAAGATCGAACAAGCCGGAATATGCACCGCTTGCAACCTGCAAGATTGGTATTCTCATCGCGGTGAAAAAGGCAAAACCGGACGATTTGGCGCGATGCTGGCTTTGGGAAGCTAACCATTCCGTTTCCACATCGTGTAAAATACTATGGATGGACTCTCTTCAATTACAAATCCAGCAACGGTACCGTGAGACGCTAGACCGTATCGGTTCTGCAGCAATCGCGGCAAAGCGTTTGCCAGACTCAATCAAACTTGTTGTGGTGACGAAGGCACGACCTTTGGAGGTCGTGCGGGCTGCACTGCAGGCGGGGGCGCGGATCTTTGGTGAAAACTATCCTAATGAAAGTGTAAATAAAATTCTGGCGCTACCTCCCCAAAGTGGGGTAGAATGGCATATGATCGGCCACGTTCAGAGCCGCAAGGCGCGCCTCGTGATCGAACATTTTGACCTTTTACATTCTCTGGACAGCGTCAAGTTGGCCGAACGGCTCGATCGAATAGCTGAAGAAGCCGGTCGCGTTTTACCGGTTCTTCTGGAGTTCAATGTGGGAGGCGAAACCAGTAAATATGGCTGGCCGGCAGCAGAAGCCGCGCAGCAAAAAGCCTTGCTACCGGAAGTCGAATCAATCCTGGGTTTGCCTCACCTGGAAGTGCGGGGTTTGATGACTATGCCCCCTCTGGAAACTGACCCTGAGCAAGCGCGCGTGTACTTTCGGAAACTGCGGGAAATACGTGACAGGCTGGAAAAACGATATCCTCAAATAGGTTGGCGGGAACTCTCGATGGGCACCAGTATGGATTTTGAAACAGCTATTCAGGAAGGCGCTACCATGGTCCGTATCGGCACAGCCATCCTGGGATCGCGGCCGGCCAACGAAGGAGAATGATGGTCATTGGTTTGTTGATCAGTCTGATTAATATACTTGCTCAATTTCTAGTATTGATTATTATCGTGAAGGTGGTCCTTTCCTATATCTTGGATCCCTTTCACCCTTTGCGAAGAACGATCGATAACCTGATCGAACCTATGTTGGCTCCCATTCGACGGGTGGTCCCTTTGATCGGTATGTTCGATTTTAGCCCTTTGATCCTTCTAATTCTGATCCAGGTATTGTCATCTGCGCTGATCGCATTTCTAAGCGCATTGAGGTGAACATGGCCCAAAGAAAATTCCGACTCCACAATGGGAAAAAAGGTGCGGCATTGGCTGTACGTATTACTCCGCGTGCCAGCCGCAATCAAATCGTGGGAGCCCTGCACGATGGGACGATCAAAATCCATCTCATGGCGCCCCTAGAAGAAGAATATGCCAATAAAGAGCTGGTCGGTTTTCTATCAGAAATCCTAGGTGTGGGGAAATCACAGGTTGAAGTTGTGGCAGGCGCGACTGGTCGAGATAAACTGATCTCGGTGTTGGACATGGATTCAACCACGCTGCACAAGAAGATCGTCGAAAATATCGAATAACCACACCGGCTGTGGCTGTAGCCGGACCTTACGACCTTACCATTCACACTCTCCATCTCCTACTTCCCGGGCAACTTACCGGGTCATTCCATCGGGCTATACAGCTTTCGGTAGACGGCGTAGATTTCGTAGATGTAGCGAATATAGTCACGTGTCTCCTGATAGCGGATTACTTCCAATAGAAGATCTGGATCCTCGCCAGCTAAATCCTTCCAAACCGCTGCGTTCCCGGGTCCGGCGTTGTAAGCTGCCAGGGCTGCGTACAGGTCTCCCCCCAGCACATTCCGGTTGGAAGACAGGTAGTACGTGCCAAGCCGGAGGCTGACGTTGGGACGGTACAGGTCCTCTTCCGTATATGCTGGGGGCCAGCCGATCGTACCGGCCAGATTGGCGCCTGTGGCAGGGATGATTTGCATCAGACCACGTGCGCCGGCATTCGAACGTACAAAGCCTTCAAACAGGCTCTCCTGGCGCACCACACTGAACAAGAAGAGCGGATTCAGACCATATTTTTCGGCTTCAGATACAACCAGATCCGAATAATACGTCCCGTACCTGACGTGGTTGAAAAAGGCGGGTGCACCGAGCGAAGCTGCCTGATCGTCCAGTCCTGCCAGCGTCAGCACCTGACGTGCGGCGAAGATCGCCGAACGGTACAGGCCCAGATCGAGCATATAATTTGCAAACCGGAAATTTTCTTCTGGACTGGCGCCGATGGTTTCGCGCAGGGTCTCGAATTCCAGACGAGCCTGGTTGTATAACCCGAGCTCCCAGAATTCGGTTCCGCGAACAATGTGGATGTTGCCGGCCAGTGTACCGAGTCCTTCCAGATCGGTGTCGGATGGCAGGTTGAACGTCAGGCGAACCCACGCAGCAGCGGCGGTGCGTTCTGCCTGAAGATCGAACTGGATGTCGTAGCTTGGAGGCGCTTCGAAAGGCTGGCGCCCGACCATTAACTCTTTGGCTCGTTCGCTGTAGTAGCCGGTAGGATCCAGCGCCTGAGCTTGTTGCCAGGCTGCCAGAGTGGCGGATTGGTTTCCCAACTGTTGCTGAGTTTTTCCAATCCATAGATAGGCGCGCGCCTGGTCTTCCGGTAAGGTCGAGAGCAGCAGGCTGCGCTGGAAGATTGGTAGCGCCTGGAAATAATCACTGCGCCGGTATTGGGCGATACCTGCCAGGAATAAAGCCTGAGGGGATTGAACACTATCAGGATATTCGTTTGCAACACGTTCCCAAACATAGGCTGCCTCCTCGAGGTAATTATCCCTTTCGAGTACGCGCGCCGCGCCCATTAAAAAATCAACGGCTGATGGCGAGTCTGGCGCGGCAGCCACGAAGTCGACATACGTTTGCGCGGCAGCCGGGTAATCCCCCAGGTTGATCCACAAGATAGTAGCTTTCGCTTCCCATGCGTCCGTCCAGCGGGGATGGTCTGGATAGCTTGCAATGAAGTCGGAGAACTGCTCGACCGCGTGGGCGTACTCCGCTAATTCGCGCAGTGTCAGGGCGCGATAGTAGCGGGCGGTCCCATCGCTGTCTAAGCCGGCCTCGATAAAGCGCTCGAGGGCAACCAGCCCAGGATTATACTGGCCAGCAAAGTAATCCACCAGGCCACGATCCAGATCGCTGACAGTCACTTCCGCGTCCACCAATTCGACCAATGACAAGTACGCATAATAGGAAAGAGGGTAATTCTCAACGGCATGCTGGAATTTTGGGTAGGCCTGATCGGTCTGCCCGATTTGTAGGTGAGCTAAACCGGAAAGGTAGTCCATCTGGGCTTTGACGTAATCGTTCTCTGTAGAATTGAAGATCGCATCATACCGTGCCAGTGCGGATGCAAAATCCCCAATCTCTACGCGCATCTGTGCTAATTTGATCTGCAATGCCAGCGAATCTTCAGTCTGGGCATTCAAAGCGGCTTCGTAAGCGGTCAAAGCCTGCGCGTAATCTTCTCCTTCGAAGAGGGCGTCCCCACGCAACTCCAACACATAGCTATCCAGCACTCCTGGGCGTAATTGCAGGTACTGGTTGTAAGCGGCTGCAGCCTGCGAGTACTGGCCCATCGCAAAGTATGCTCGACCTAAAAGCAGTTGAGAGTATGGGATGAAGGGGGAGTTAGGGAACTCCTGCAATAGCTGCTGCAAGGAGGTAACGGTTGGTTCGAAACGGTCGTCGCTGAATTCGGTGCGTCCCAATCCCCATAAAGCAGCCGCCTGGACTTGGAAGCTGCTCCCGTCGCGGTAGGCAGACGTGAACTCCTGGCGAGCTACTTCATATTCACCCTGGAACAGGGCGCGTTCCGCGCTCTGGATTCGTATCAGCGGGGTAGGGGTTGGGCCTGTAGCCGGAGGCGGGGTGTCCGTCGGCGCAGCATGTACTTGGAGGGGGGCGGTTGTGGTTGGCGTGGCTGACCGGCCAAACGGGTACGGAATCGCTGAACAGGAAGCCAATACGAACGCTAACCCTGCGAACAGTATCCGAAAAAGCGGTTTCATGGCGTGCTTATACTGGTAAACACGGGGGGTGTCAAGCTCCTGCTTTCAGGTAGGCGGCCGCGTATATTCCAACCGTTGCCAGCAATATTACTCCCCCTTCTGTGTTACCTCACCGTGCCCCTCTCCATTTTGTGCCTGCCCGTAAGAATTGTGAGGGAAATTGATCCCCTTTGGCGTTCCTCCTGGTGGAGTTGTCTATTGTCTACTGGAATTCCGGTTACCCGTTTTCTTTGGGTGCATGTGCCCGGTAATACTTCAAATAACGCATGGCATTTGCATCTCGCCCGCGCAGCAGGTCGGTGGCGCGCATGTGCAAGCTGTACTTCATCGGGTCGGTTATGGCGCAGGTCGCTCCGGCGTAGATCGCCATGGACAGGAAAGCCAGGTTGACCACATCCCGCTCGGGCAATCCAAAGGAGACATTGCTGGCGCCGATGTTGACGTTTACACCGAACTCGCGATGCACCATTTCGATGGTTTGCAGCGTGACCGAAGAGGCGCGCGGGTCAGCGCCCACAGTCAATACCAGCGGGTCGATGACGATGTCATCTGCAGGGATGCCCAATTTGGCGGCGCGCGAGATGATCTTTTCGGCGATAGCCAGGCGGCCTTCGGCATCATTCGGGATGCCGTTATCGTCCATGGTCAGGCCGATGACCGCTGCGCCATGATCCTTGACCAGTGGCAGCACGGCATTCAAGGACTTCTCCTCACCGTTGACTGAGTTAACCAGCGTGCGGCCAGGGCAGAGCGGCAACGCAGCAGCCAGCGCAGCAGGGTTAGGTGAATCCAGACAGAGCGGCACATCGAATTCTTCTGCCAACAGGGTCACCACTTGCTGGATCAGGGCAACATCATCCACGCCGGGTACGCCGACATTTACGTCTAATAAATCTGCACCAGCTTCCACTTGCTTTGAGGCCAACTCGCGCACGTAGTCCAGATTGCCCGCCTGCAACGCGGCGGCCAGCTTCTTGCGCCCGGTTGGGTTGATCTTCTCACCGATGACGGCAAACGGGCCTTCGGTGTCGAGCACTGCTTTTTTGGTTTTACTTGTCAGTTCAGTTTTCATTTCTAGTTGCCCATCAATTCCTTGGCGACGTTGACGGCGCCGATGGCGTCTTCGGA
>CAZULT010000023.1:0-55172 GCA_964621295.1 uncultured Anaerolineaceae bacterium
TTGCCTGTACCTGGGCCTGCTATTACAAGCTTCTTGCGGGCAGGCGACTGGAGAACAGCCTCAATCGCCGCCTTGAGTTCAGCCTCTTCAGAAGTTAAATTTTCTTCTTCTGACATGAACCCTCTTTGATAACTTTTATACGGCCCAACTTTCAATCAGGTTGAGTAGTTATTCATCCTAGCTTTATAGATCGCACCGGTACGTACTTTGTGTAAGTCTGTGACTCCGGTCGCCTATTCTGCAGGAAGATCATGACGCGGGTCGCCCGGCGCGCGACAGCCTCCCCGGTCATTATATACCTGGTGCGCACAGATCGGGGAGGGGACGCCCCCCATCACGCCTTCCGGGGTTGCTGGCAGCTTTCGGGCAGGCCAATGAAATCCTGCAGGTCCCGCGACAAACACACAAGGCGGAGGGGCATCGGCGTCCCGGCCCCGGGCGCAAAGTCACGCCTGGGAAGTCGCCAATCCTCTGCGTACCGGGTGGTTAAGAAATGCGCATTTGTTTATAAAAAGATGCGCATTTCTTTGTCAACAAATGCGCATTTATTGGTTCACAGGTACGGACTCGTTGTACAACCAGCCCGCACTCGCTGAACGACAGGTACGCACGCGTTGAACGACAGGTACGCCCTCGTTGGCTGACCGGTACGCACACATGCTGCGCGCTTTTTGGTTATAATCACCCGACCGGAGGCGCTTTATGATCACTAAAACCTACCTGATGGATGAATTCCGCGCGCTGGGGATGCAGGAGGGCGATACGATTTTCGTCCATTCTTCGTATTCCACGCTCAGCCGTGCTCCCGGGGGTGTCGAGGGGGGCCCGCAAACCGTGATCGATGCCATCCTTGAGGTCGTGGGACCGCAGGGCACCCTGATCATGCCCACGTTCAACTACGACTTCCTGAAGGGTGTCCCGTGGGACATCCGCACGACACCCTCCCAGATGGGCGTCCTGACCGAAATGGTGCGCGTCGACCCGCGCGCCCGCCGCATGCACCACGCGATCTACTCCATGGCAGCCATCGGGAAGCACGCCGACGAGCTGGCCGCCCACCGCTCGCTGGATTGCTTCGGCGAGACTTCCATCTTCACCAAGTTCCGCGAGTGGGATGCCAAGATCCTTATCCTGGGGTTGATCTACAGCAAGTCCATCACTTTCCTGCACCATTGCGAACAGATGGCCGGGGTGGACTACCGCTTTCTGAAGGAATTCACCGGCACGACCATCGACGCCCAGGGCCAGCCCCACCAGGAGACCTACACCATGTTCGTACGCGACGTGGAGCGCGGGGTGGTGCTGGACTTCGAGCCGATCGGCGCCCTGCTCGACAGCCAGGTGGTGCAGATGCGAAAGATCGGACTGGGCGACGTGCGCCTGATGAAATGCACGGACGTCTTCCGCGTGGCGGTGGAAGCACTTAAGAAACAGAAAGGACCGGGGCTGACCTACACCCTCGAGACGCCCGAGCGCGCCCGCGATTGGATCCCGCCCATGAAATCAATCGCATCCCTGAAGGAGGTGCTTGCCGAGATCGTGCCGCTGCACCGCACCCTGGCTTCGGATGGCATGGATACCGCGCTGGAGATCATCGGCTCGTACCTGCCCGAAACGGCCGCCTACACGATCGAATCCTACCCGCCGCTCGAGCCGGTCTGGACCTGGTACGTGCCCGAACGCTACGTGGTGCACGAGGCTTACCTTGAAACCGAAGCAGGCGAGCGCATCGTGGACTTTGCGGATAATCCCCTGCACCTGGTGTCCTATTCCCTTCCGGTCGATGAGATCCTGACCTGGGAAGAGCTGGAGCCGCACCTGTATTTCAACGAAAAGCGCCCGCACGCCATCCCGTGGAAGTTCAAGTACTACGAGAGGGATTGGGGCTTTTGCCTGCCCAAGGACCAGTTCGACGAACTACCCCGCGATGGCAGGTACCGCGCCGTGATCCGTTCGGAGTTCCTGACCGACCCGGAACCGGGTTTCAAGGTGGCCAGCGCCCTGCTCCATCCCCTGGGCGGGTCCAACCCGGCGGCAGGAGAAATGTTCATCATGGCGCACGTCTGCCACCCCAACCAGGCCAACGACGATGCGGCTGGCGTGGTCACAGCGCTGGAGGTGGCGCGACGCCTGGCTGCCAGGCCGCTGCCGTCCGGTTCGATGAGCGTGCGCTTCTTCTTCGGCGCGGAGACGATCGGGCCCATCGCCTACCTGGCCCATCACGAAGACCTGATCGCGGGCTTCCGCGGCGGGATCTTCGTCGAGATGACCGGCAACGATCATTCGATCGCCCTCCAGCATACCCGCCAGGATGACTGCACCCTCGACCGAGTCGGGCAGTATGTGCTCAAAGCTCGCGGGAACGAGTACCGCGAGGGCACTTTCGCAGATGTGATCGCCAACGACGAGCGCGTGCTCAACGGCCCGGGCCTCAACGTGCCCTGCCTGTCCATCAGCCGTTTCCCGTACCCCGAATACCACACCAGCGACGACAATCTGGAGATCATGCACGAGGAGAAATTGCAGGAAGCTGCCGACGTGATCGAGGAGGTCATCCGCATCTATGCCAGCGATTACCTGCCGAAACGCAGGTTCCGCGGACCTGTCTTTCTTTCCGGCCACGGGTTGTTCGTGGATTGGCAGGTCAACTGGAAGCTCAACCGCGCCATCGAAAAGATGATGATGCGGTTCGAGGGGAAACAAAGCGTATTCGAGATCGCGGACGAACTGGAACTGGATTACTGGGAAGCGCGCGAATACATTGAGAAATTCCGCGTGCGCGGGTTGGTGGAAGCCCTGCCCATTCCGGAACTTGCAGAGCCGGCCTGAACGCTAATCGGGCCTGATACGCACAAAGAGGCGTTCCTGCGCCAGCCGCGCCGCATCCTCGGGGTGCGGCGCTCCGTTTTCCATGCGCACCCCCATAGGTTTGGCCGCCATGGGGACGTGCTCCAGATAGTCCCCCAACCGGTCGGCCACAGCTTGCGGTTCCAGGATGGCCTGCGCGTACCCGCTCAGATCCTTGCCGCGGACGCGCATCGCCACTGGCGCACCCTCCCGCACGTTCCGCCACCAGGTACGCTCCCTGCTGGTGATCACCCAGAAGCCCTCTTCGTCACGATAGTATCCCACCGGTGTGGTGTACCTCCTGCCGCTTTTCCGACCTGTAACGGTAAGCAGCATGGTATCCCCCAGCAGGAAATTCAATGGGCTGCGCAGGAGCAAAGCCACAAAAGCATTGCCGTTCATAGGCCCACCCCATACATCTGGTCCGGTCCCAGCAGCTGCGGGAAACGGGAGCGCAAATGACCCCGCGCCTCATAGCACAGCTGGCAGGCATCCGCGTACTCGGCCGCATGCGGCAGGTTGTACTCGCTCACCAGCGCAGCCGGCCCCCCGCTCAGCAGAGGCCCGCAGACAGGATGGCTATCCGGCTGGTATCCCGCGCAGATCTCCCCCATGTCGCTATCAAAGAGATTGCCCAGCACGATCCCCTGGCAAATATGCAGGTTCCCGAGCGGATCCAGGTGGATGCGGCCCGGATCGCGCAAGTCTTCGTATGGGCATTCGGTGAACTCCTCCCAGGGTGAGCGCTGCGGGGCGCGCGGGGCGAGTTCGCGCGAGGCGCGACCGCGATACATGACAGACGTATCGGACGCCTCCGGCTGGGCGACGCTGATGGTCCCCACCGGGATCGCCAGAGCCCGAGCGGCTGCAACCGCATTTTGCGCCTGCAGGCTGTGCTCCTCGTTGTAGTGGTACAGGTCGCTGCTGATCGAAAGGTCGACGAGCTTGCCCGCCAGCGGGGCGAGCCAGGTACGCGCGTCCTCCAGGGTATGCGCCCAATAGCCGTTCGAGACGATCCCGACCTGGAAGCCTCGCTGGTTTGCCAGGTCGACCGCTTTCAGTAAGATGGCATAGTACAGAAAAGGCTCACCCCCCTCGAAGTAGATCTCTTCCACACCTGCAGCCTGCGCCTGGTCCATGATCTGCACAATCTGTTTAATCGTCAGCGTACCGCTCTGCCACGGGCTGCCCCACACAAAACAATGATCACACTCAAAGGTGCACTGGTAGGTCAATAGAATATGCAGTCCGGATACCTTCATGGCGGCTTCCTTTCCTGAATTCCAGTGTACAACATATCGGGGTTTCCCGCCGCCGTCTTTCATCACTTTTCCCCCATGACATCTGCCCAATAATGGGCCGTGCCGCTAAAACGTAGACACCCCTCTCGGTCAGAGGCGGTCTACGGGGTGGCGGTTGGGACGAACTGGATCTGCCCGACGTCAACGACCTCTCCCGCAACGACCCGGACGGGAAACTCTCGCCCGAAAAGATCGTCTGCCACGATCAAGGTCTGCTCGCCAGACGGTACACGGTCAAGCGCAAAGCGGCCATCCGGGCCGGTGGGAACACCCAATTCCGTCCCCAGGACGAAGACCTCCCCACGAAATGCGCTGCCCTGTGCATCCACGACCCGGCCGGTAACAACTCCGGTACCGGCCAGAAGCGCAGCAGTGCGCGACCCCAAGAAGTTGAACAGGCTGAGAAACAGGACGAACACGAGCAACACCAGTAAGACAGCGCGAAAGCGTTTCTGCCTCCGGGCTGGGTCTGGTGGCGGTTCAGGCAGACCACCCTTGTACTGGTCAAATTCAGGGGATTTTTCTAATCGCACGGCAGCCTCCTTGCTAACGGTTGACTTCGCCGAGCGCAAAACGCTCGAAGCATACCCTGGTGCTATCCCAGGAACGCAATCCAACCCCACCTTCGGCATAGGTGTCATCCACGCCAGTCAGCACTGCCTCTCCATCCACGTAGGCGGTAAAGGTGTCCCCATCCACCACCACCTCGACATCATGCGGGCTGTTATGCCATTGTTTGCCTGGAGCACGATTGACCGCAAACGGCGATAGCTCACGCCCGTTGACCCATTTTCGGAAGATGTATGCACCGCCGGCGTAACCTGGATCGTATTGGAAGGTGTAGCCGTTATAAGCCCCATCCGGCCTTGTGACCCGGAAAAAGACTCCATACCCGTTGCCCTTGGCCAATTCGGCGCTGTCCAGTTTTACGGTGTAATCTTTCTTGTTCGTTTGCAATGAACATGCGTTGAAGGATAGGGCTGTATTCGCCGTACACATCTGGTCGTTTTTCACCCTCCATTTTCCTGAGCGGTTCTCCCAGGCGTTTCCTGCGCTCGCAAATTCATCCACGCACTCTTCTCGCTCATTGCAGGCGCTTTCGCCTTTGAAGGCCGTGGCTGCATCACAATAGACATCCCTGACCGAAATCCCGAATAATTGCAGGACCACCACGAGTCCAACGGTCACCAGCACCAGCAACAACCCATACTCGACCATCCCTTGCCCAAGCATAGATCTCTGGAAAAGGCGTACAGCAGAAGTTTTGTTTTTTTCCATGTCGTCGAGCCTCGTTTCCGCGTGGGAGCCACTCACTTTGATTTGGCGCGTTCACGCACCCGTTTGTAGCCATCCGACGGGGGCTTGGGCGGGTCCTTCTTATGCGCCTCTTTGCTCCAATAATAGGCCAGGTCTTCGAACAGAGCGCCTACCGGACCGGTAGGATCCTGGAAGACCGGTGGTTTTCCAAGCGTTAACGCCGCCACCAGAGCCTCGTCGGCGAACGGGATGACCACATCAAGCTTTTGTCCCAGGGTCTTTTCGATCTCGGCGCGAGGCAAGCCCTTGCCTTTGAAGGTCCAGTTGAGGACCAGGTGAAACCGTTCCTTGGGATACCCCAATTGGTGAAAGACGTCCAATGCGATGCTGGCGCAGCGGACGGCAGCCAGCTCTGGTGCGAGCAACAGCAGGATTCGTTCGGCCTGGTCCAGAGCCGCCAGGGTCACCGCGCTGAAATCGTGTGGCAGATCGAGGAGTACGTAGTGATTCCGTTGACGCAACCTGTCAAGCACACGTGTGACATGCGCTTCGGTCAGCACCTCCGCTTCCTGAGGCCGCCGTGGTGCTGCCAGCACCCTTACCCCCGAGGCGTGTTCGAGCAGCACCCGCTCGACCACATCCTCGTCGATCTCTTCCGGCACGATCCCCGCCAGATCCCCCCAACTGTTTCGCAGGGATAAATCCAGCATCAAGGCGCTCATACCATTCACCAGCGCAAGATCCACCAGCGTGACCGGTTGCGACCAGATCTGGGACAGTCCGATGGACAGGTTCGTCGCCAGGGTGGATACGCCCACCCCACCGCGTAAAGAGAACACCGCTGTGACTTCACCTGCGAGATCTTTGCCGGCTTTTACCACAGGAGCAGCCCGGCGCAATAACACTTTGATGCGAGCTGCCAATTCCTTCGGCTGGAACGGTTTGGCGATGAAGTCATCGGCGCCGATTTCGAAGGCTTTTAACCTTTCATCGAGTTCGTTCAAGGCGGTCAGCATCATGATCGGGATATGAGCGGTATTCTTGCGGTGCCGCAAGCGCCGGCAGAGCTCAAATCCATCCATATCTGGCATCATGACATCCAGAATGGCCAGATCTGGGGTAGACTCTTCTACCAATCTCAGTGCCTGGTCTCCATTCAAGGCAGTCACCACACTGTAACCTTCCTTTTGCAGGACTATCGAGACAAGCTTGAGGTTCATCTCACTGTCGTCAACGACGAGGATCATCACGGCCATCATTCACCTGGATTTACTGGAGTTTTGGATAGGTTTAGTATACCCTCCCTTCCCAATTTTCGCCCAATAAACTTGAAATTTTCATTGTAATTGAACCTCAACATATAAGGTTCCACAACTATGTATAATTATTGGATAAAGAGGTTCCGATTCTCATGGCTGCATGAAGTATGAGGTGGTTCTAGAATGGTAAATAAAGAACTGGCTGTCAAGATTCCCAGTCGATTCGTTTTTCTGCTCGCCGGAGTTTTATTAGGCTTTTGTTTCCCGGTTCTTGCGACACTTCTGGAGATTCGGCAACAGGGGCTGGCATTCAACTTCAGCACGATTGCCACTTTACACCAACAGAACGAATTGCTGCTCGCCATCGATACGGCACCCTTCATTCTGGGCCTTTTTGTGTATCTATTAGGCATTCGCGAAGACCGTCTTTCCAACCTCAAACGCAGCCTTGAATCCCAGGCCGAGTTGCACACTGGCGAGATCAGCCGCGCCTACCAGACCCAGACGATCCTGAATTCCTTGCTGAATCTGTCACTGGAAAAGCTCTCTTTTCAAGAGATCCTGGAGAACGCGCTGGATATCGTTTTGGCCGTCCCCTGGTTATCCTCCAACCCGGCCGGCGCACTATATATGGTTGACCAGGATCCCGAATTCCTCCAGTTGACTGTATCCCACAACTTACCCGAAGCCCTTCGCGAGCGAAGTGGCCGAATTCCTCTCGGAGATTGCGATTGCGGGAAAGCCTCTTCCACTAAAAAGATCGTATTTGGAAATTGCCAGGAGGAAGGCCACGAGCCATTCTTAGCCTCCCACAATCGATACAGTGTTCCCATTCTGGAAGTGGACCACCTGTTGGGAGTTTTGGATTTGTATGTGGATATGGATCATCAGGAAAATCCCCAGGAGGTGCTCTTCCTCGAAGCTGTAGCCAGCACCCTGGCCGGGATCATCAAGAGCAAACAAGCCGAAAATGAGATCCGGCGCCAGAAACAATACTTCGAAACCCTTGTAGACAACAGCCCGATTGCGATCGTCACGCTGGATAACCGGCACCGCATTGTGGCTTGCAACCCTGCCTTTGAGAAACTATACGGTTATCAACAGGAAGAGATCCTTGGAAACCCGCTCGATCCGTACATCACCACCGAAGAAGAACGCAGCCAGGCGGAAGGATATACCAAAGAAGTCAAAGAAGGGCAGGCTGTTCACGGGATCGCCAGGCGCAGGCGTAAGGATGGAACGGTCATTGAGGTTGAACTGTTCGGCGTTCCGGTGATCGTGGATGGAGAGCAGGTCGGCCTCCTGGCGTTGTACCACGACATCACGGAAATGCTTAACGCCCGCCGCCAGGCCGAGGCCGCAGCCCAAGCAAAAGCAGAATTCCTGGCCAACATGAGCCATGAGATCCGCACGCCGCTCAACGGCGTGATCGGCATGACCGGTCTGTTGCTCGACACCCCTCTCACCAATGAGCAGCATACCTATGTTGAGACCATCCGGACCAGCGGAGATACATTGCTGGCCGTGATCAATGATATTCTGGACTTCTCCAAGATCGAAGCAGGTAAGATGACGGTTGAAAAGCAACCATTCTATCTCGCCTCCTGCATCGAATCGGCCCTGGATTTATTGGCCACAAAAGCTGCGGAAAAAAATATCAACCTGGCCTATCTCATCCAGGAACACACGCCCAACAAATTGTTAGGAGACGTGACCCGCGTCCGGCAGGTGCTCGTGAACCTGATCTCCAATGCGGTCAAATTCACCGAGACCGGTGAAGTGGTGGTGTCGATCTCGCACGAAAAGAAATCAGAAAACCACTACGAGCTGCAGTTTTCTGTGCGCGACACCGGCATTGGCATTCCCAAAGAACACATGGACAGGCTTTTTCAAGCCTTCTCCCAGGTGGACACCTCCACGACGCGACGTTTTGGGGGCACAGGATTGGGATTGTCCATCTGCCGCAGCCTGGTCGAAATGATGGGTGGGAGAATTTGGGCTGAAAGCAAGCCAGGAAAGGGCTCAACGTTCTACTTTACGATCCAGGCCGAGAGCCAGCCTGCAACCACCCATTTCCATCCAAAAGGGACTCATCCCGATCTGGAAGGACGACCTCTGCTCATCGTCGACGACAACGCCACCAACCGCCTGATCGTCACGCGTCAGGCGTCCAGTTGGGGGATGACGCCGCACGCGGTTGCCTCCGGTAAAGACGCGCTGAAACTTCTGGCGAATGGGGAACTGTTCGACGCCGCTATCCTGGATATGCAAATGCCGGAAATGGACGGCATGTCTCTCACACAGGAAATTCGAAAATTGCCGGACGCCAAAACTCTACCCTTGATCATGCTGACCTCGCTTGGGTTTCGCCCGAGCGAAGCCGGCTCCAGCGAGTTTGCAGCCTATTTGACCAAACCGATCAAACCCTCGCAGCTTTTCGAAGCGCTGGTGTACGTCCTGACAGACCAGCCGCGCGCCGTCGTGCAAAAACGTGTTGCCCCCGCCATTGACCACCTGTTAGGAGAACAACACCCCCTGCGCATCCTGCTGGCAGAAGACAATGTGATCAACCAGAAAGTAGGCGTAAGCCTGCTGCAGCGCATGGGCTACCGACCGGAAGTCGTTGCCAATGGTTTGGAAGTATTGGAAGCCTTGCGCAGGCAAACCTACGATGTGCTTTTACTGGACATGCAAATGCCCGAAATGGATGGCGAGGAAGCTGCCCGCCAGATCCTCAAGATCTGGCCCCTCGGAAAACGCCCGCGCCTGATCGCATTGACCGCGAATGCGCTCGAAGGCGACCGGGAACATTACCTGGACACTGGCCTGGATGACTACATCAGCAAACCCATTCGTGTGGATGAGCTTAAACGCGCCCTGGAGGCCTCACAACCACTTAAAACCAAGAACACCAAAACCCCTCAGAAGGAGAAATCATGAGCATCGACCCCACTGCACTCGAAAGTTACCAGGAATTCATGGGCGAGGAAGCCGAAACTTTCATCAATGACATTGTCTCTTCCTACAGGGAAAATGCTCCGAAACTGATCGGCGCCATCGAAGAGGCATTGTCCAGTGAAGATCAGGCAGCCTTCACCCGCGCGGCCCATACCTTGAAATCGAATAGCGCCACGATCGGTGCCACAGACCTTGCTCAATTATCAGCCGATATGGAACAGAACGGGAAAGTGGGAGAGTTGAGCGGCGGGATGGAAGAAAAGATCCTCCAACTCAAAAAGGAATTGCAGAGCGTGCTGGACGAATTGAATGTGAAGTATCCTTAGTACGGCTTGTATTGCATGCCAGGCGCTTCTTCCGACCTGGCGACAAACCCCCTTTTCTCGTAGAACCGCCGTTTGCCTCGAGCGCAAAAGAGCTGGATATCCCGGATGCGGTGTACCCGGCACCTGGCGATCAGGCGTTCCAATATCTGCGACCCCAACCCCCTGTTTTGATACGCCGGCGCCACGATCAACTCGTACACCATGGCGTGCAGGACACCATCGCTCACCAGACGTCCAAATCCCACCAACTGGCTGTCATGGTAGACTGCGATCAGGTACCAGCTTGATTGCAAGGCCTGGTGCACTTCGGCCGGAGTGAGGCCATACTCCTCGTTCCAGCCGGTGGATTGAAACAATTCCCAGAAATTTTCCGGGGTTGGCACTTCCTGAATAAATGAAAAGTCCATCGAAATCACTCTCAGCGGATACTTCGTCCAAGACCAAGTACCTGGGCTCAAATCGTAGCGATTGGGCATACTTCGAGGCTATAATATTAACACGAACCTGGAGGTCCGGATGTCGAATATATTTGAATCCTCCCACCCGCTGGTCCATCACAAACTCAGCCGCCTGCGCGACAAGCACACCGACCCAAAAAAATTTCGGGAGTTGGTGCGTGAGATCGCTGCTTTATTGGCATACGAAGCAACGGCAGACTTGCAGACCATCCCCCGAGAGCTTGAAACGCCGTTGGCCAGAATGACAGGCCAGGAGCTACGCGAAAAGATCGGCCTGGTTCCAATCTTGCGCGCTGGATTAGGAATGGTCGAAGGTGTCTGGGAGTTGATGCCCACCGCCGAGGTCTGGCACATCGGATTGTACCGGGATGAAGAGACGCTCAAGCCGGTGGAGTACTACAACAAATTGCCGATCGAACCCACCGTCTCGGTTTGCCTCATCCTGGACCCCATGCTTGCTACTGGTGGTTCTGCGATTGCAACCGCCGGCGTTCTAAAACGCTGGGGCGTACGCAAGATCAAGTTCGTCGGTCTGATCGGCGCTCCCGAGGGCATCCGCGCCATGCAGGAGCAGCACCCCGATATCCCTATCCACCTGGCCGCAATTGACGACCATCTCAACGAGAACGCCTACATCGTGCCGGGCCTGGGCGATGCCGGTGACCGCCAGTTCGGAACAGGTTGATCGGTATGCAAGCCAAAGAGGTGCTGCTGGACCTGCTGAGCGATAACTCAAACCGCGTCCACCAACTCCTGGATGAGATTTCGGATGATTGCCTGCATTGGCAGCCCCATCCGGATACCAACAGTATTGCCATCACATTGTGGCATGTAAGCCGGGCTTTCGACGTGTTCCTGACCCAACATATCCTGGCTCGCCCCAACACCGAAGAAAACTGGGTCAAGAGCAACTGGAAGCAAAAGACGGGCTACGATCCGCGCGGGTTGGGGACAAATGGCTGGGGCATGTTGACCGGCTACAACCGGGAAGAAGTGGGTGCGATCCCACAATTTAGCAAAGAGATCCTGCGCGGGTATTATGACGAAATGGATTCCACCATCCGGTCTTTCGTCGAAGGCACAGGCGAGGAGATGCTGGCTCAGGCTGCCCCAGGGGTTGAAGGTAGACGGACCAATTTCTATTGGATCAGGCACCCGCTATTCGACCTGACACGTCATGTGGGAGAAATGCTGGCGCTAAGGACAATCTGGGATCTCCAGATGAAAAAGGAGGGTCCAGATTGAAGGTCATCGCTGAATTCACTCTCATTCCCATTGGTATGGGTGTTTCCCTATCAAAGTATGTTGCGATCTGCGAGAGGGTCGTGTCCAGCTCCGGCCTGTCGTACGAACTACACGCCAACGGAACCAATCTGGAGGGCGATTGGGACGAGGTCATGCAGACTATCAAGACCTGCCATGAGCAATTGCACGGCCTGGGCGTACCACGCATCGCCACCATAGTAAAAATCGGCACGCGCAGCGATCGCGACCAGAACATGGCCGACAAGGTTGCCAGCGTTCAGGCAGCCCTTAAGCCCGGAGAGTGAAGGCGCGATCAAAAGGTATGGACATCATGTGGAAGTTGATCGTGCTTGGACTGGTCACCATTTTCTTTCTATACGTTTCAAGAGCATCCCTACGCAAACCCTCCTCGCACGGCTTCTACCGCTTCTTTGCCTGGGAATGCATCCTGGTATTGTTCCTGCACAATGTAGAGCTCTGGTACACCGACCCCTTCTCATGGAATCAGCTCATTGCCTGGACTCTTTTGTTTGCCAGTCTGGTGCCTTTGGCGTTCGGTGTACGTTCCCTGCGTTCGCGCGGCGCACCCGCCTCAGAACGCCCCGGCGACCAGAGCCTGCTGGCTTTTGAGAAGACGACGACACTGGTCTCGAGCGGGGTTTATGCATACATTCGCCACCCGCTTTATAGTTCCCTGTTGCTGCTTACCTGGGGCATCTATTTCAAGATGCCAGACCTGACGGGTACTGCTATGGCTGCGGTTGCCTCGGCATTCCTGATCGCCACTGCCCGGGCAGACGAGCAGGAGTGTCTGCAATTCTTTGGAAAAGCCTATCAACACTACATGCAAAAGACCAAACGATTCATCCCATACTTGTTTTGAGAAACCTAAAGAAAATGACTGGATCAACAGTCCGGCCACACCTTTCCATAATTCCTAAATATGGTAGGTCACCATGAAAGCCATGCTTCTTACGGAACTTGTAGACATGAAATCACATGCGAAGCCCCTTGCCTTGCGCGAGGTACCCGACCCGATCCCTGGTGAAGGTGAGGTGCTGATTCGTGTTTTGACTTGCGGAGTGTGTCACACCGAATTGGATGAAATCGAAGGACGCACGCCACCACCACATTTACCGGTGATCTTGGGGCATCAGGTGGTCGGCGTGGTAGCGCAAACAGGGGGTCAGGAAACTATCAGATCTGGCATTGAAGTCGGCGACCGTGTCGGTGTGGCCTGGATCTTCTCGGCCTGTGGTGTCTGCGCCCGGTGCCAGGCCGGTGAGGAAAACCTTTGTGAACAGTTTCGCGCCACAGGGCGCGATGTCAACGGCGGTTATGCGGAATACATGACGGCGCCGGCAGAATTCATCAATCCCATACCGGGAGAATTATCCAATTCAGAAGCCGCGCCGCTTTTGTGCGCCGGGGCGATCGGATACCGTTCCCTGCGCCTGACCGGCCTCCACGATGGCCAGCGGCTGGGGCTGACCGGATTTGGTGGGTCCAACCACCTGGTACTTAAATTGGCCAGGTATCTGTACCCAAACTCAGAGATTTTCGTCTTCAGCCGCAACATACAGGAGCAGGAATTCGCCCGCTCCCTGGGCGCAGTCTGGGCTGGGAGCATCACAGAGCAAGCACCGCATAAATTGAACGCCATCATCGACACCACACCAGTGTGGAAGCCGGTCGTGGAAGCGTTGGGCAATCTGGCCGGCGGCGGCCGGCTGGTGATCAATGCCATTCGCAAGGAGCATACGGACCAGGCCTATCTGACACGGTTGGATTATCCAGCCCACCTGTGGATGGAAAAGGAGATCAAGTCCGTCGCCAACGTTACCCGGCAGGATGTGCGCGAGTTCCTGCAGGTCGCTGCGGAGGCGGGGCTGCGCCCGGAATACCAGGAATACGCGCTTGAAGACGCCAACCAGGCACTGGCGGAGTTGCGCCAGGGGGTAATCAGGGGTGCAAAAGTGCTGGTCGTACCCTAAAAGGGGGGAGTAGGGCCAAATCTGCTGTCAATGAGAACTGATTTAGTCTCGCCCTTCAGGAATGCATTTCGGGGGTTTCACACATCCCAGTCCGCCCAGCGGGCAAGCACCTTATGTGCCAGCATCACCGGCAAGATCAAAATGCCATGTACCGCCGCGCTCAGGCCGAAAAGAGTAGACACTGCCTGTATGAAGGCATTCAGGTGCGGCGCCAGGTGAGCCAACATCCAGGGACCAGCCCCGGCAAAGAGCGCCAATCCCAGCAAAACCATCACCCATAGCCCCAGAGGCAGCCATGCATGCCGGTCGGATTGCGAAGGCAGCATGGTACTGCTGACAGCGAAGGTCAGGTAAAACCACAGGTAGAAGTCCTTGATGCCAGGGAGCAGCGTAACGCCCAACCAGAATAAACCCAATTGCCCGTTCCGCAACACCTCCCACATGGGCAGCAGGTTCAAGCGATTGATGGCCATATACGCGATGGATAAGGTTCCTACAATCAACGGTGCAGCACCGATGAGTGAATCCCGGACGATATCCGATTCGGCGACTTCCACATACCCCATACGCAGGTAGCCTTCTGGCATCATTCTTGGGATGATTGAGAAGCCCTGCGTACGCACACCCAGCAACTTCGCCATAAGGAAATGGCTGAACTCATGCAACAGCACGCCCGGAAGGAACAAGATGGAAAAAATCGCCATGGTCAGGCGTGCATTTCCCCCAGAACCGATATACAAAGTTGCCTGAATCTCGCGGTGGAAAAGGCGCTGTAACCCAATCAATGGGGCCAGAGTCAGCAGCAACCACACCAGGCCGGTGAACTGGATCATCCTGGCTGCATGAAGCAAGATGATGAGCTAAATAAACCACCACCCAAGATCTAAAACCTGCGCGCTAAGAGCCGGCTGCCGCTTGTGTGATGGCCACGAACTCGTCAGCTTTCAGGCTTGCACCGCCCACCAGGGCGCCATCGATCTCGGGCTGGCCGAAGAATTCGGACGCATTAGCCGCCTTCACGGAGCCGCCATACTGGATGCGCATGGCGCGGGCAACATCGCCTCCAAACAATTTGGAGAGTACCGGTCGGATGAAATCCGCCACCACCGCGTTGGCTTGCTCGCCGCTCGAGGCGCGGCCGGTCCCAATCGCCCAGATTGGCTCGTATGCAAGGATAATCTTACTGGCTTTTTCAGGTTCGATCCCCTGCAACCCTAATTCGATCTGCCCCCGCACGACCTCTCCAGTTTGGTTGGCTTCGTTTTGTTCGAGCGTCTCGCCCACACACACGATCGGAGTTAATGCGTGCGCCAGAGCAGCGTTGATCTTCCGGTTTACGCTCTCATCCGTTTCTCCGAAATAGGCGCGTCGCTCGGAGTGCCCGATGATGACGTATTTGCAAAATTCTGCCACCATCGAAGGTGCCACTTCACCAGTAAAGGCGCCCTTTTCTTCCCAATGCATGTTCTGGGCTCCCAAACCAATATCGGTTCCTTCCAGCAAGGCTGAGATGGGCAGCAAGGCCGGAAAGGGCGGGCAAATCACCTTTTCAACATTTCCAACCTCGCGCAATTTCAGACTCATCGAAAAGACCAGTGATCTGGCCTCTTCAACGGTTTTGTTCATCTTCCAGTTTCCAGCTACAACAGGTGTACGCATGGCTCTCCTAAGGGATACGGTTGATCAGTTCCTCGGTCATGATACGAATCCATTCGGGTGTCCCCAGATCTGCTCCCAGCGGAATGAGGATGGCCTTTGCTTCATCGTAGCGGCTTTCCTTTATGGCAATTTCCGCTTCCAGCAGGGCCTCTTCAGGCAAACCCGGTTTCAGGCGCTTCACCTGGTTGAGTAGGGCCTGCCCTTCCCCCGGGTTTCCCCCGTAATAGGCATGGCGCGCTTGCGCAACCAGTCCGATCGGTTCATCAACTTTCTTGATCTCGTCGATCAGCGGGTACGTAACCTCAAATTCGGGGCGCATAGCAGCTTTATAAACCGCCTCGTGAAAATTGATCATCAAATCATCCGGGACTTTACCGCTGGGTTTCAGCAATTTGATCGCCCTCAGATACATGGCCGCAGCCCCAATCCAGGCCTCCCTGTCTGTCATTTGATGCCCGGCTTCAATGAAGAAATCTGCATCGCGGTCCGCCAGGTTACCGGCTTCGTTCAGGGCTTCATAGGCCGGCCGTTGCATGCCGGCTTCCCAATAGGCCAGCGCCAGGTCAAGGTGGGCTCTCGGGTCATTGGGGTTTTCATCCACCCGACGTTGGGCATCCATCACTTCTGGAGGAAGTTCGCGAGGCGCCTCAGGGGTCAGCTCCTGGGGGCCAGGGGCGACCGTGAGAGGGTTTTCCGGGACAAGGGTTGCTGTGGAAGCCGTCGTCAGTTCTCCAAGTCGGCCCTGGCGAGCGGCGTAAAGCACCACTGCGCAACACAGGACCAGCAATACTCCGGCAGCCAGGAAGGGCCAGGGAGAACGTTTCTTTTTCGGCTCTTTGGCAACCACGGTCTTACCGGATTCGGGCGCTTCAGCCTTTTCCTTCGCCGGCTTCTCCTTTTCCTTCTTCTTTTGCCCAGGAAGCGTCAGGGAAGTCCCTTGCATGGGGACGCCAGCCGCAATCCAGGCCTGCTTGAAGGCTTTGACCATGGCAGGGATGTCAGCAAAGCGATCATTCCTTTCCTTGGCCAACGCTTTCAGCAGCACAAGTTCCACACTTTCGGGCACATCCTTGTTGAAGGAGCGCGGTAAGGGCAATGGGGTATAGATATGGTCGTGAATAATGGAAAAAGGAGTATCAGCGCTAAATGGTACCTGGCCAACCACCAGCTCGTACAACATCACGCCAAACGAGTAGATATCGGTTCCTTCGTCCAGATTCTTATCACCACGCGCTTGCTCGGGCGAGATGTATTGAGGCGTGCCCATGATCGAGTCCGAGGAAAGGGTTGATTCTCCTGCCTGGGCAATGCGCGCCAACCCAAAGTCGGCCAGGTACATCTGGCCATCCTTCGAGATCAGCACGTTGGAGGGTTTGATATCGCGATGCAGAACCCCCTGCTTATGGGCATAGCCTAAAGCAGCTCCCACCGATTCCACCACCCGACTGATTTCTTCGGAGGACAGAGGTCCGCGTGCAAGGCGAGCTTTGAGTGTCTCCCCCTCAATGTACTTCATGACCAGGTAAGGTCGGTTCTCCTGTTCAGCGTAGTCATACACAGGAACGATATTCACATGCTCTAATTTCGCCACCAGGCGCGCCTCACGCTGGAAGCGCGCTTCGAAGTTTGGGTCTTCATTGAATGCCGGATGCAGGACTTTTAAGGCCACGTACCGGTCGAGGGCGGCATGGTACGCTTTGTAGACCGTTGCCATCCCACCCTGGCCCAATTGTTCCAAGATGCGATATGCGCCAATATTTTCACCTTCAGCGAAGGGCATATCCTGTCTCCATGAAAAATTTTTTCAATTATAGCCCATCTTCTTTCTTGGGGACATTACCGATTTGCTAACTCTCTGTAAAATCCATAAGGGCAGGGAGAGATGCACCTCCCTGCCCTTATACATGATAGGATGGTAAAAGCCTGAGCCGTGGATATCCTCTCTGCGGGTTCAGGAATCTTGCAGAGCGGCCACACCCGGCAAGACCAATCCTTCGAGCATTTCCAAAGAAGCGCCCCCACCTGTCGACATATGCGTGATTTTGTCCGCCAGGCCGGATTGTTGGACCGCCGCTACCGATTCGCCGCCCCCTACAATGGTGACGGCGCCGGAATCAGCCGCGGCCTGCGCGATAGCAAAGGTTCCCTTGGCGAACTCGGGGAACTCGAAAACACCCATCGGCCCGTTCCAAACGACCGTTTTGGCTTCTCGAATTACCTTCGCAAAGTGTTTCACCGTATCCGGGCCGATATCTAAGATTCGCCAGCCATCCGGGATGGGGCCTGTGGGCATACTTTTATGCTCCGAATCGGCTTCGAACCGGTCCGCGATCACGACATCAACCGGCAAGCGCAATTTGGGCCCCGCCTGCTCCAGGATTTCTTTGGCGGTCGGTAGTGCATCGTCTTCAACGAGTGAGTCGGCTACGGGATACCCTTCCGCCTTGAAGAAAGTATTGGCCATGCCACCACCCACCAGTACGCTATCGGCTTTCTTAAGTAAATTTTTAATAACGCCGATCTTGTCACTGATTTTTGCGCCTCCAAGAATGGCCACAAACGGTTTTTCAGGATTTTCAATAGCCTCTCCAAGGTACTGAATTTCCTTTTCCATCAGAAAACCGGCGACAGCCGGCAGGAACTTCGCGACCCCTTCGGTGGAAGCGTGCGCGCGGTGGGCGGACCCGAACGCATCGTTGACAAATACATCCGCCAACGCAGCCAATTTCCTGGCCATTTCCGGGTCATTCTTCTTTTCTTCTGGGTGAAACCGCGTGTTTTCCAATAACAGCACGTCACCAGGTTGCAATGCCTTTGAAGCGGCTTCGGCCAGCGGCCCCAAGCAATCTTCTACAAAACGGACCTTCTGGCCTAACAATCCACCCAAATAGTCAGCTACCGGGCGCAAGGAATATTTAGGGTCGGCAATCCCATTTGGTCGTCCAAGATGTGAACAAAGCACCAAGGAGGCGCCCTGATCGAGCAGGTAGGTCAGTGTGGGCAGTGATGCTCGTATGCGGGTGTCGTCCCCTACATTTCCGTCTTTGATGGGTACGTTGAAGTCCACCCGAACCAGGACGCGCTTGCCTTTCACATCGAGGTCGCGGATGGTTTTCTTGTTGAACATGCGGTCCTCCAATTGAGTGAGGGTGCGAGCCAGGATGAAATCCCCTCTCGCACCCCACAGATTCTGCTACATCGCTTTAGCCATCAGGGCGGCCAGATCGGCCGTGCGAACAGAGTATCCCCACTCATTGTCATACCAGGTCACGACCTTTATGAAGTTGCTCTTTTCCTTACCCAGCGCGCTTGTAAACTGCAGATCCACAGATGAGGAGTGCGGGTCGCCTTTGTAATCCATACTGACCAGCGGTTCATCCACTGCCTGAAGGATGCCCTTTAGCCGCGGGGTCTTTGCCGCATCTCGAAAAGCCTGGCGCAATTCTTCAGTGGTTACTTCTTTATCCAGCTCTACCGTGAAGTCCACCACAGAGACTGTCGGCGTCGGGACGCGCAGGGCATACCCTTCGAACTTCCCCGCGAGGTCCGGGATAACCAGCTTGAGCGCTTTGGCTGCCCCAGTAGTGGTCGGGATAATGTTCAACGCGGCCGCACGTGCACGCCGCAAATCGGAATGAGGCAGGTCCAGGATCTTCTGATCGTTGGTGTAAGAGTGGATGGTGGTCATGAACCCGCGCCGAATGGTATACAGATCGTGCACGACCTTGACGGCCGGCGCCAGGCAGTTCGTCGTGCAGGATGCATTGGAGACGACATGATGCGAGTTTGGATCGTAAAGATCTTCGTTCACGCCGAAGACCACCGTCAGGTCCTCGCCCTGGGCAGGCGCTGTGATGATCACCTTTTTTGCGCCCCCACTGGTAATGTGATTTTCGGCCCCTTTTACCTGTCTACCCTTCTTATTGACACCGTCTTTCTTGAGGGTAAAGATACCCGTACCTTCGATGACGATATCCACCCCCAGATCTTTCCACGGGATGGCGGCAGGGTCCATTTCCTTGAAGGCTTTGATCTTCTTGCCATCGACCAGGATGCCATCCTCCGCCACTTCTATGCTCCCATCAAAACGACCATAATTCGAATCGTACTTGAGCAAGTGCGCCATGGTTTTAAGGTCGCCGATATCATTGAAGGCCACCACTTCCAGGTCTTTCGGATGGAAATCACGTATCGCTTTCAAGACCTGACGGCCTATTCGACCGAAGCCATTGATGCCAACTTTCGCTGCCATAAAAAACCTCCTCAGAGATAAGATTATTCGTTCAACATGCAAGTGTAAATTCTATCACAATCACCAGAGCGCTAATCAACAAGAGGTCCGGTGCGTTCATAATAAAGGTCCATCAGGACCTGTGCCAGTTTGGCCGCATCATGGCGCCAGGGGTGGTCATGATCGACCAGATCCGCCGTATACAGGCGAGGGTCCGCACGGGAGTGTTCATCCGCCTGCACCCAATGGGCCGATTCGGTCAAGGGAAGGTTATATTGGTCATTGCAAAGCACAATGTCGAACAAACCCGCCCCTACATGTTCATCCAGCGCCCGGACATGGTCCGCACAGGTATAGAATTCTGTTTCGCCCAATTGGGAGGCGATGTTGCAAACGAACACCTTTAACGCCTGACTGGCGCGAATGGAAGCCACGACATCGTGCACCAGCAGGTTTGGCAACAAACTGGTATAGAGACTGCCAGGTCCGACCACGATAAGGTCCGCTCGCAGCAATGACTGGATCACCGGGGGAAAGGCCGGAGCATCATTTGGTTCCAGCCATACCCGCCGGACGCGACCAGCCATTTCAGGAATATGGCTTTCGCCCTCCACGCGAACCTCATTGACCATATAAGGCAGGCGCACATCCGCCACCAGACTGACATTATGCAGTGTGGAAGGAAGGACCCGTCCATGGACCGACAATACGCGTCCCGATTCGGCGACTGCCTCTTCAAAACTACCGGTGATATCGCTCAGTGCTGAGATGAAGAGGTTGCCAAAGGAGTGCCCATCCAGGTCCGGCTCACCGCTGAAACGGTACTGGAACAGGTGGGTCAGTAAAGCTTCGTCGTTTGAAAGGGCCGCCAGACAGTTGCGTATGTCCCCTGGCGGCAGGATGCCCAGGCTCTCGCGCAATCGGCCCGACGAACCACCGTCATCAGCCACGGTCACAACGGCTGTGAGGTTGTGCGTGAGTTCTTTCATGCCGCGTAACAGGGTGGCCATACCATGTCCGCCTCCTATGGCAACCACATGTGGACCTCGTTCCCGGCGGCGGTAATCTGCCAGGCGATCCACTATTGAAGAACCCGGGCGCAGGAAAGGCTTGAGTATAGAACGGTTGAGCTCCCAGATACCAATACCAATCATGGCAAAGCCCAACCCGCCAAAAATAACAGCGCGTACCCAGCGCGGCAGGAATCTCAATGCCAACAATGAAAGCAGTCGCAGGAGGACTTCATTGGTGGTTTCGGTGCGATACAGATCGAGCAGAACCAACGCCAGCCCGATCCCGATAAAGGTCATGCCAACCAAAGCCAACAGAAACCATCGTTTTACACCCAAGCCTGGTAAGAACCAGCGCAAGAACCTGCGGATACCTTGCGAAGCCGGCGAGCGAGGAGGCTGCTTGTTCATGCCGGCTAGTCTAGCAGTGAATCCTTGAATAGTCAATCAAAGCCTTAACGCCATTGTCGCCTTTCATGCCAACCAGTATAATAGCCGGAATGAGTACCTTCGTCGCGGTTGACATCGGTGGCACACATATCCGTGCTGCCGCATATCAAGAAGACAACCCAACACCCTTTGCCCACCAACGTGTTCGTAGCCTTGCAAAAGAGCCTGGTATCTTCGACCGGCTGGTCGCGACGATCAAATCGGTTTGGCCTGAGAATGAACGGGTACAGGCCATTGGCATGGCTTCTCCTGGGCCGCTCGACCCGGAAGCCGGGGTGATCCTGGCTACACCGAATATTCCAGCATGGCAAAACTTTCCTCTGACAAATCAGCTTTCCCAGCTTTTTGAGGTACCTGTCTATCTGGGTAACGACGCCAACCTGGCAGCTCTTGGAGAGTGGAAATTTGGCGCCGGCCGTGGGCACCATGACGTACTGTACCTGACGATCAGTACAGGCATCGGTGGTGGCGTGATAATTCGAGACCGGCTGCTGCAGGGCTTTCATGGTTTAGCTGCCGAACTGGGGCACGTCACCGTGCTGGCCGGTGGGCCGGTCTGTTCTTGTGGATATGCCGGGCATCTTGAAGCTCTGGCTTCCGGCCCTGCCATCGTGCGCTATGTAGTTGAGCGCTTGCAGGATGGCGCTGCATCCAGCCTTCACGATGGGATAAAATTCAACGCCAGAGATGTAGCAGACGCGGCCTCACAGGGGGATGCGCTTGCCCGGGAGGCCTTCGAGCGAGCTGGTGAATATCTGGGTATTGGGGTAGCTAGTTTCCTGCACATATTCGATCCATCCATCGTCATCTTTGGTGGAGGCGTCTCTCAGAGCGGTCCCCTGCTTTTCGAACCCTTCGAAACCAGTCTGAAAAAGCACGTCTTCAACCCACATTACCTGGATAATTTAGCCATCACGACTGCCGCGCTGGGCGATGACGCCGGTTTGCTCGGCGCACTGGCCCGTGCGCAAATGGGATAGTCGGAACCATTATAAGGAGTTTTTTTCGATATGGAAGCAATGAAGTTACCTGGGCAAAAAGCTCGCGCGCTGATCAAGCGCGACCACTCTGTGATCTCGCCCTCCTACCCACGAGGCTACCCTTTCGTGATGGACCACGGCAAAGGTACGGAGGTTTGGGATGTGGATGGAAACCGTTTTCTGGATTTCATGGGCGGCATCGCCGTTGTATCCACCGGCCACACACATCCCAACGTGGTGCGCGCCATCCAGGAGCAGGCTGAAAAATTCATCCATATATCTGCCGATTTCTATCATGAAAATTGGATTCAACTTGGGGAGAAGTTGGATGAGATCGCTCCGTTCGAGGAATCTGCGGTCTCCTTTATGACCAACTCTGGCACCGAAGCCGTTGAAACGGCTATCAAACTGGCTCGCTACCACACCGGACGTATGAATTTCATCGGTTTTACCGGCGCTTTTCACGGACGCACCATGGGAGCGGTTACTTTTACAGCCAGCAAACCTGCCTACCACGGCGGCTTTTACCCTTTGATGAACGGGGTGGTGCACGCGCCCTTCCCGGATCCCTACCGCCCGGTGCTGGAAACCCGGCCCGGCGAAGATTGCGGCCAGGCGGTCGTGCGCTATATCGAGAACCAGATCCTCGACCATATTCTGCCTCCTGATGAGGTGGCTGGAGTGCTCGTAGAGACCATTCAGGGTGAGGGCGGCTACATCGTTCCGCCGGATGGCTTTTACCCTGCCTTGCGTAAACTTTGCGATAAGCACGGCATCCTGTTGATCGTGGATGAAGTGCAGTCGGGCATGGGACGCACCGGCAAGTGGTGGGCCATCGAGCACTTTGGCGTGGAACCGGACATATTCACCACCGCCAAGGGCATCGCCTCGGGCATGCCGTTAGGCGCCTGTGTGGCGCGCCGCTCCGTAATGGATTGGCAGAAAGGTTCACACGGCAATACCTACGGAGGCAACCCGATCGCCTGCGCTGCTGCGCTGGCCACCATAGACCTGTTGCAAAACGAATACATGGAGAACGCCGCAAAAACGGGGAAATACATTCTGGATTGCCTGGAAGAGATCATGCACCGGCACCCAAGCATGGGCGATGTGCGCGGGAAAGGCCTGATGATCGGCGTAGAGTTTGTCAAGAACCGTAAAACCAAAGAGCCTGCAGCGGAACTCGCCGAACGGCTTGTGGGACTGGCTTTCGAACGCGGACTGCTGCTGCTATCTTGCGCAAAATCCGTTATCCGCTTTGCGCCTCCCCTCAGCATAACCAAGGAGGAGGTCGACGAAGGCTTGCAGATCTTTGCCGAAGCGCTCACGCTGGCTGAAAAGGAAGCCGGGATGCTTTGAGATTACACAACCTCACCTAACGGAGGGAGCACCCGGGTGCTCCCTCCGTTTTTTTGAAACTTGAAGTGGCATTCCATTCGACCTCGCATCATGCACTGGTTCGAATTGACAGGCCTTGCCACATCGAGTATGCTTTCCCAGTCCGGGCAGGCCCGGCGCGGCGGAGCCTGCCAAACCCCGCCAGGGCCGAAAGGCAGCAACGGTAAGGCAGCGTTTCCGGGTGCCGCCGGTCTCCTGCCCGGGCATCCTGCGGAAATGAAGACACCGGTCAATCGTAATGACCGATGTCTTTTCGTTTTAGAACCAGGTTATTCAGGTTCTACCTTGATCTGGACCGCGCGCACCAGGATGCGGTAGCGGTAGGAATTGTCTCCTTCGTTGTAGCCCTGGCAGGTGACCAGGGTCACCCACGGATATTCCTCATGCTTGAACGCGCTGGCCTGAGGTGAAACCTTCAGGTTGTAACGCACTTCATATATGTAGCGTTCCCCAAAGGCGTGGATGATGATCTGGTCGCCCCAACCAAGTTTATGCAAATCCACAAACGGACCGGGCAGGCCGTCCGGCGTGTACACGTGAGCCGTAATGACAGAGTTGCCGGCCAAACTAGGGTAGGCCGTTCCTTCCAGATACCCGGCCTGATCCCAGAGCCACTGGATATCCCAACCGTCTTCCATCTTGGGAACGCCGACAATCTGGGTCTTCAGGCCCAGGCTGGGAATCTCCAACCACAGCTCACCGAGATCCGCATAGGCGAGATCGGACGGCTGCTCAGGCAATCGTGTTACTCTTCCAGGGGCAAAGCCCGTGTTAGGCAACTCATCCGGGCGATCCGCGCGTAGCACGTCTAGGGTGACCGAGGCGCTGGCGCCATAGCTATCGACCGCCGGCGATGCCGGGTTGAACCAGCGCTCTGTGGAATTCGTATTGTAAGGAGAGAGCTGCACCGGGGTTGGCGGAGGGCCGGGGATTGGATCGATCTCAATGCTGCTCCATGCCGCCGTGGCCGAATTGATCACCGGAGGCGGACCAAGGTAACTCGCCGTGAAGGAAATGCTGGCGGTCTCACCGAGGCGGATGACGTCCCACACCAACCGAAGGATACGGGTTCCCGGATCGTAATTCGATGAGGTAAGTGTGGCGCTGCCGCCGACGACCAGGCTGGCCGCGTTATAGGTCATCCCTGAAGGGATCTGATCTGTGACGACCACGTCGAAGGCGTCGGCCAAACTGGAGATCGCGTGCGAGACGTCGAGCGTGAAGGTGACTGTATCACCGGGGTTGACCGTGGTTGGCGTGGCATTCTTTACGATCGTCAGTTCGGGTTCAACGATCTGGACGAGCGGGGCGCTCGTACTCCTCGATCCGCCATTCCAGGTCCAGGTGACGTTGTTGGTCCGGCTGTCGCCGCTTTGGTTGGTAATGATATCCAGCACGATCAGGGAGTAGCGTACGCCTATGATCTGGGTGGCGCCCGTATTATTCGTGATGTCGCCAAGATCAAAACTGATGAGACCACCGGAACTTGCGATCAGCGGATTGCTTCCCGGGGCCGTGCCGTCGAGCGTATCGCATGCCCCACCAGCTCCGAAGATACTGCTGGTCACTGGGGCAGGCAACGTGATCGACACACAGTCCACAAAGGCCAACCCGGGCTGGGGGGCATCTACCAACTGGACGCCGGTCAGGCCTCCGTCGGGGATCTTCATCAGGACGTCGTAGGTGATGATCTCGCCGATCGTCACGTCTGGGTCGGTGGTATGGGCCGCATCGGTGCTTACGATCCTCTTTTCCAGGTTGGTGACATACCCAAAGTCGACCGTGGGGTTGTACGTCGTACCGGTTGCGCCTGTGACGACATTGTTCGCCAATGCGCCGGCGTTGCCTGGCGTCAGGGTGACGAGGTTACTTGAAGCCGTCAGGCCGGTTGTGCCCACGCCGTTATCGTTATCGTCTACGTTATCATTCGGGCTGGCAGTATCGAACGGGTTGAACGTATCCACAGTGCTGGGGAAGCCTGTCGGGAGTACCTTCACCACGTAGTCCCCTTCTGGCAGGCCGCTGAACAGGTAATTACCGGTGGGGTTGCCAGGGGTACCGGTAGCTGCGCTGGTCATGCCGCCAGGGGCGTCATCCCCCGTCCCCAGGATGCCGTCAGGCCCCACATTGATCTCGGTGGTGCCGTTTCCGGCAAACAACTGCACAATCGCACCGGTCAGCGGACTCTCGCCAGCGTCGAAAGCGCCATTTTCGTTGAAATCCTGGAAGATCTGGTTTCCCAGTTGCTGGCGGTAAAAACCGAAGTCAACCGTACGGTTGCTCTGGTCATTCACAGCTTCCCCGGGTTCGGGATTGGTGGTTGGGTTATTATCGTTGGTCGGTTCGCTGCCGCCCGGGCCAAGTGTGACGACCTGCGACGAGACGTAATTGACGGACTGGCCCGAGAAAGTGGTGACGCCGTTGTCGTCATCGTCGATATCGTTATTCGGAGGAAAGCCAATGCTGTCAGTGGGTACGCCGTTTGCAGCCATGCTCGTACCGCTGCTCAGATAACCGGCGAGCGGTGCCCCTCCGGTGTTGAAGTTGACGTCTGGAATGAGCACGATATAGTCGCCACCTCCCAGATCGTCAAAGCGGTAGTAGCCGCTGGCGTTGGTAGTACGGAAGCTGAAATAGGTGTCGCCTGCGTCAAAGACGCCCGGCGTGGTACCGTCATCCCGGTACAATTCCACGCGTACGCCACTGACGCCCACCTCGCCGGTGTCCAGGAGTCCGTTATTGTCGGTATCGAACCAGACCTGATTCCCGAGGCTGTACGGGGTTAATGTCAGCGGGGCTATTGCCGGGAATCTATTGGAAACACCCTGATCGGTGATCAGTGTATTATCTGGAATTGTGTTGGTGTAGGTGCCCGGGTTCGCACCCGTGACAGGCACTGTCAGGAAACAATTATCGAATCCTATCGGCAGTGAGCCATTTGTCAACTGGACCGACGTAGCACCTGCAGGCGCCGAAAACGTGCCTCCGCAGGTATTGGTCGGAGCAGGCGCCGCGCCACCTGCCACCTGTAAACCGGGGGGCAGGTTGTCCACCAATCCCATACCGGTTATGGCCACTGTGGCGGTGGTACGGATAGTGATGGTTAAAATTGACCAGCTGTTCAAACCGGCGGATACCGGGTTGGGGGCAAAACTCTTGGCAATACTTGCTCCCGCAAGGTTTGTCAGGGATGCGGCTGTTGCGGTTCCATTGGTGGCACCGTTAAAAGTGGTGACCGCACCTGCCGGGATCCTGTTGGTCCGGTTACCATTGACTATCATGGTTGCATTCAATGTAATGGTGCATGAATCTGATGGTGCCAGATACCCGCCGCTGAATGTAAACGTACTGGTGCCGGCGGTGCCGGTCAGTACAGCAGGCGGGCCACCGGGTGGATCACAATCCGACGGATCGAAATTGGGGGGGTTAGACAGGATCATTTCTCCAGGCGGGTACGCATCAGGATCCGGTGGATCGAGCCACATATTATCGGTAAAAGTGATATCCACCAACTCTGCCGATGGATTTGGATTCCGCAGAATGATGGTCATTTCCGAGTCTGTACCTCCAAATACCAGCACCGGGTCAAAGCCCTTCACAATTTCAAGGTCCAGGTTTTGAATCGTAAGTGAATCGGTGGCTGGATTATTGGCATTCCAGATTGATGGGTTGCCTGCGATTTGGGCTGTTACAGCCGCCGCAGGGATATTGTTGTTGTAAGTAGATAGTACTCCCAGTCCCTGTACATCCACATTGACGGTGCATAAACCGTTTACGCCCCCCACCTGGGCTGGGACGGTGCCGTTCGTCAAAGAAATTAACTGGGTTCCAGCAACGGCTATGACCGTGCCACCGCAGGTGGTATTGTCGTTCGGGGTCGGCGCGATCACCACCCCATTGGTAGTATTTCCAGGAAGGTTATCGGTGAGCGACACATTGATCAAGGCAGAGGTATTCGAATTTTCCAGCGTAATCGTCAGGGTCGAGAGCCCCCCGGGATTCACGACGCCCGGGTAGAAAGCTTTCGTGACGTCCAGATCAGGGGGAGATTGCACAGTCAGCGTAGCGCTGATAGGGCCGGGCATCGTCCTGTTTTCGTTGCTATCTACATCGCCAGGCAAGATGGTATTGGTATAAACTTCTCCTGATGTAGAACCGTCTACGCTGGTCACCCAAACATCCACCGTACAAGTGGTTCCTGCAGGAATAGCACCCCCACTGGCAGAGATCACCCCCGCTCCATTTGCAGGAGGCCAGGCACCACCAAGCGTGCCGCAGTTGGAATACGTAGGCGGCGTGGAATTACTGACCGTCACTTCCGGGGGCAGGGTATCGGTAAAGGTAAAGCCGGTCAGGTCTGTATCCGCCGGCGCGGTGAACTCCAAACGCAAACGAGAGTTACCAAAGATAAGGATCGTAGCGGGACTGAAGCTCTTAGTGGAAGGTACGCCTTCCCCTACCGTGTAAACATCGACATCTGCGGTCACATCGTTTGGGTTGGTGGGGCCTTCGCTTGTGACCAGGGTGGTAGCAGGAATCACGTTGGTATAGGAGGCGTCTGACGCTCCGACTGCGGTAGTCACAGTGGCCGTGATCGTGCAGGAGCCGCCTGCGGGAACCGTTCCTCCGGCCAGCGACACAGTCCGCGGTGGAGCTCCACTCAGGGAAGCCGTCCCACCTACACAGGTGGTCGCTGCGCTTCCCGGAACGAACTCAAGATTGCTGTCTGGTACAGTCGGCAGGGTATCGCTCACAGCCACACCGGTGTAAGCTGTGCCGGTAGGATTTGTGATGGTGATCGTGAGCGTATTGAAATTCTCCGCTTCGAAATTCGCATATAGAAAGGCTTTGCTGAGGCCTATCGCCTGGACAGTCAGGTTGGCGGTAGTGGAGTTGCCATTTCCAACACCCTGATCTGTGGCTACTACGTCAAAGGGATTGATCGTATTGGAGTAGGTACCGCTGGAAGCGCTTGCCAGCGGCCGGACGGTCACAGTAATGGTACAACTTACCGCCCCAGGACCGGGCGCGGCGGGGAGCGATCCATTGTCAAGAGTAATGGTCTGGGTACCGGCCACTGCAGTCAAAATGGGAACGCTGGAATCGTCACAGGTCGTGGCAGGGGCAGGTGCAGCCACAATTTCCAGTTGAGGTAGTAGCGTATCAGTCAGTTCAATATCCGTCAAAGCGCCGCCTCCCACCGGATTGAAGATGGTGATGGTCAGCAGGCTGGTACCCGGGTAAATCACCGTGCCTGGATTGAAGGACTTATTGACGCTGACCTGGGAGACATTAACCGTTGCGGTAGGAGAATTTGTGTTGGTGGGACCACCAGGAATGCTGAGTGCGCCTGCCGGTATATTGTTGTCATAACCGTTTGCAGGTGCGACGCCCGGTAATGTGGTCACCGCAGCGGTGATGGTACAGGAAGAGCTGGCCGGAATGGTTCCGTTGGTCAGTGTAATTGTATCGTTAGCGTAGTTGTTCGTGCTGATTCCCACTACTCCTGGGCCGCAACTGGTGGTAGGAGCACCCGTGAAGAACAGGTTGGTATTCGGGCTGGTCGGCAGGCTATCTGATAATGTTGCGTTCGTAAAGATGCTGGTCGTGGGGTTGGTGATCGTGATCGTCAGGGTGGAGGTTTGCCCGGCCGGGAAGGTGGTCGGTGAAAAGGCCTTGCCAATCGTTAGTGATGTAACATCCAGATTTGCAGAAGCCGGCGCATGGTTGGTAGCACCCAGGGTGGTGGATAATGCGCCGATCGGGATTGTATTTGTATATGTACCTGCTGCACTCGAAAGCGCCATGGCTGTGGCTGTGATGGTACAAAATGAATTGGCCGGTATTGTGCCGCCAACCAGGCGCACCGTATCGTCCGTGTTTGTCGTCGTTACAACTGTAACCGTGCCTGCACCACAAGTAGTAGACTGCGTACCATCCACGTATTGAAGATCAGCCGGCAGGACGTCATCCAATGTACTCGGAGGAATTGGTCCAACAACGCCAGTGTAGTCAAAGGGGGCGTGGTTTTGGATCGTAATCGTCACCACACTGGTATCGCCGGCTGCGATCGGGGAGGTGGCAAACGCTTTTGTCAGCGTAAAGGCCTGCACATTCAAAGGCGCGCTGGCAGGGCTGCCATTGGTGACTCCTTCGCGGGTCTGGATCGAACCCGGTCCGGCGGGTCCGGCGGGAATGGTATTGGCATTCACCCCGGTATAGGAACCCTGGACAGTGGAAGTGACGTCAACCGAAATAACACAATTTGAATTTGGCGCAATCGTGCCATTGTTCAACCGGATAGTAGTACCGCCAGGAATCAACGGGTTTACCCCACCCGAGTCCGTAAGAGTACCCGCACCGCATCCCGACAGATTGGCGTTGACCGGACTGGCCAGTTCAACCTCCCCGCCCCCACTTATAGGCAGGCTGTCGGTGAGGGTGACGTCATTCAGGGGATTAGTGGTGTCATTATTGTGTACAGTGATGGTTAATGTGCTGGTATCCCCCACAAAGATCGTATTGGGTGCGAAGCTCTTACTCAACGAAGGGTCTGCTACTCCGATCACATTCAGTGTGGCTTCGGCCGGGTCGGTGTTCGTAATCGATACCGGTGTGCCGCCATCCAGAGTTGTTGAAGTCAGTGCACCGGAGGGAATTCTATTGATCAGGTTGCCGGGAGTTGTTGAGGTGATGTCAACTTCCACATAACATTCACCGGGAAAGCCAAGCGATGATACTGCCGGAACTGTTCCATTGTTCAGCTGGAAGGATGTATCGCCAGGATCTAATGAACCTCCCCCTCCTTCAGTAATCGTACCGCCGCAAGTATTAACCACATTAGGTGGGTTCGCGATCGAAAGACCCGGTTGTATAAGGGTCAAATCATCGGTCCAGCTGGCGTTCGTGAGGGGGTTTTGATTAAGGTTGTAGACGGAAACTCTCAGGGTGGAGCTTGCGCCAGAAACAATTGCTATGGGGGTAAATTCCTTGTTGATCTGCGCGGGAACGGTCAGGGCAAATGCTGTTGAAACGGGGGAAAGAATCAAGGACAATATCAGGACACCTGAAAATACCAGCACGCGTGTGGAAGATTTCATAATACGTAATTCCCTTTTTAATAGAAGATGCGAAACCGTTGCGGACGGTTTCGCTACTTGCTCACCCAGACCTTTTCCCGGCTATTAGGAGAAGCGACCATCTACAGGTCTGGGGTCATTGCACCCGCTTTAATCAATAATAAACTCAAAACCATTGTAATGTTTCAGGACCAATGTTGTCAATCATGCAAAATTGACAAAAATGCAAAGATCCTCCGCTTCTGTTGCTAATAAGAAACCTACATACAGTTAACCATCCTCCAACCAGCCGATGATACAATTACCTTAGTAACTATCTTACACTAAAAAGCCTTTTCTGACTATGCTGCCTGATTTCCGCGTGCGACAGCGCGATTACCTGCTCGAAATCTCCCGCGCCCTGACCCAGGAACTCGACCTGGAGAAACTGCTGGCGCGCATTCTGCGCATCTCCATAGAGATGCTGGCCGGGCAAGCCGGACTGATTGCGCTCAAAGAGCAGGACGGCTGGCGCGTGGCCAGCGCACACGGCATCGCTCCCGCCTTTCTCAGTTACCTGACCCCCCTGCTGGCCGAGGAGAAGGTGCGTGAGCTGGATGTCGGTGAACTCAACCGCATGCTAAAGGGCCTGACTTACACCGCCAGCATGGGCCTGCTCAACGGTGCCGCTCTGCCTCTCGCTGCCCACGGGCAGGTCATCGGCGTGATCTTCATCTTCCGCAATTATCCCGATCTGTTCACGCCCAACGACCGCGTGCTGCTGGGTTCCTTCGCCGACCAGGCTGCCATCGCGGTCTTCAACGCCCGCCTGTATGGGCAGGTGACCTTCGAGAAACAGCGTCTGGACGCACTGCTCGACTCTGCCGCGGACGGCATCCTGATCCTGCAGGCCGACCACGCCATCGAACGCGTCAATACCGCCTTCGAAAAACTGATCAACCTGCCTCGTGAGCAAATGGTTGGTAAACCGCATGAGGAAATCATCCGCTGGGCGCGCGAACCGAAAGGTGTCACCCTGGAGGAAGCCGAGAAGGGCGGCTGGCCGCTCACTCCGCATGCGACCCTGTACGTAGAGGGCGACCTGCAACGTCCCGAACCGCCGCCCATTCCAGTGGGCGCCACCTATGCGCCTGTACTCTCGGAAGACGGGGTGCTTCGTAATATCCTGATCAGCGTGCGCGACATCACCCACTTCCGTACCGCCGAGGAGATCAAATCTACCTTCATCTCCATCGTCAGTCATGAGCTGCGCACGCCAGTGGCACTCATCAAGGGCTATGCCTCCACCCTGCGACGGGACGACGCCAAATGGGACCGGGTGGTCGTCAGCGACAGCCTGGCGGTCATCGAAGAGGAAGCCGACCGCCTGTCCTCCATGATCGACGATCTGCTGGACGCCTCCCGCCTCCAGGCCGGCGGGCTCACCCTCAACCGATCAGATGTAAACCTGCCGTCCCTGGTCGAAAGGCTGGCCGAGCGCTTTCGCACGCAGTCCAAGAAGCACACCATCACCACCGAATTTCCGGAGAATTTCCCTGTGCTGTTAGGCGACGAGAAACGCCTGGAACAGGTGCTGACCAACCTGATTTCCAACTCCCTCAAATACAGCCCCAAGGGTGAGATTCGCATCCAGGGGCAGGTCAAGCCGGAACAGGTCGTCATCTGCGTCAGTGACGAAGGTTCAGGCATCGACGCCCGGGATCTGCCGCATATCTTTGACCGTTTTTACCGATCGAGCGAGGCCGTCAAGCAGACCAAAGGCGCCGGCCTGGGATTGTACCTGGCGCGTGCAATCGTTGAATCACACGGAGGCCGTATCTGGGTGGACCCCAAACCGGATTCAGGCGCGCGTATCTGTTTCTCACTTCCACGTTGATCGACGGCTCTCGAATGGTAAAATAATCTCTCGTGCACCCAGGTGCAAAATCTAAAGAACCACGGAAACTACTTGCTATGCCCCAAACTCAAATCCCCTGCCCCCAATGCCGTCAAATGATCACGGCCAATGTCGAGCAACTTTTCGACGTCACCCACGACCCGGGCGCCAAGCAACGCCTGTTGGGTGGCGTTTCAAACGTGGCGCACTGCCCTCACTGCGGTTATGCGGGTCGCCTCGCCACGCCCATCGTCTATCACGATAATGAAAAAGAACTGCTGCTGACCTTTTTTCCTCCTGAACTGGGTTTGCCGCTGGATGAACAAGAGAAGACTCTCGGCCCGCTCATAAAGCAGGTCACCGACCGCTTGCCCGCGGAAAAACGCAAAGCCTACCTGCTCAGTCCGCAGGCCAACCTGACCTACGAAAGCATGCTGGAAACCATCCTGGGCAAGGATGGCATCACGCCCGAAATGATCAAGGCCCAGCAAGACCGCCTTATGCTGGTGGAACGCCTGCTGCAGGCTTCCTCCACGGATGTGCGCTCGGAGATCATCAAGCAGAACACCGCCCTGATCGACGACCAGTTCTTCGCGTTGTTCAGCCGTCTGATGCAAGGGGCCGGCGGTGGCGGCCAGGATGGGACAGCCGCTCAATTGGCCGAAGTGCAGAAGCAGTTACTGGAAGAGACCGAGTTCGGTAAAGGCCTGCAAGAGACCGTCGGGGAGTTGGAAGCCGCTTCGAAAGCCCTGCAGGAGGCTGGCAAACAGCTCACCCGCGAGAAATTGCTCGAACTCGTCCTGGAGGCGCCCAGTGAGGCGCGCGTACGCGCCTACGTCAGCCTGGCGCGGGGCGGTATGGATTACACTTTCTTCCAGAACCTGACCGAAAAGATCGAGGCCTCCAAAGGGAAGGAAAAAACTCGCCTTGAGGAACTGCGTGAAAAGCTGCTCGATTACGTCAATGAAATCGACCGCCAGTTGGAGAGCCGCTACAAGGAAGCCCAGGCCCTGGTCGAGGACATCCTGGATAAGGAAGATGTCGCGAAAGCCGTACGCGAAAACCTGGAGGCGTTTACCCAGGAAGGTGTTGATATCGTCAACCAGCTGCTGAGGCAGGCTTCAGAAAAGAACGACTATGCTCGCATGGGGAAATTGCAGAAGATCGTGGAAGTACTTCGCGAAGCCAGCACACCGCCCCCCGAAGTGGCTTTCCTCGAAAAACTGTTGGATGTGCCTGATTTGGAGGGCATCGAGAAGATGTTGACTGATAATGAAGCCATGGTCAATGAGACCCTGATCAACACGCTGGGCAACCTGATGGCACAACTGGAAGCCCAGGGAGACCAGTCCAATGAAGAGACCAAGACTCTGGCTGAAAAACTGGAGACGGTCTACAAAGCCGTGCTTAAGATTTCCATGAAGAAACAGATGGGCTAACGAGCTTACCAGCCGCTACGATTAACGTGGCGGCTCTTGAATTTCGACAAAACCTTCCACCGGATCACGATTTAACTTCATTTTGTTCCATCTTTAAGATCTTCTTACGCAAGCGGTCGATGGAGTATTTTCGTCCGTTCTCATCGGTGAAAAACCAGGAATCCCAGCCATTCGCCGGCGCCTTCATGATCTGGCGGGCTACCTGGTGGATCGAACCAACCATCTCATCGGCTTGAATCGTTCCGTCCGCCTTAACGACAGCCTGTACGCTCGTGTCTTTAAGGGTGAGGGTCTGGCCGGGTTGGATCAGACCGGATTCTAATAAACGTCCAAAAGGGACTCGCCGGGTTTTGCGTTTCGAGGAGGGGAAGAAGAGCGCATCATCATCTGCCGGGCTTTCAATTTGCTGGATTCGCTTCTGCGCTACCCGAAGATAGGTGCGATCCTGTTCGATCCCGATCCAATGCCGGCTTAAGCGCTTGGCAACCGCTCCGGTGGTGCCAGTCCCAAAGAAAGGATCGAGGACCACATCCCCCGGGTTGGTACTGCTCATCAGGACGCGGTACAGGAGCGCCTCCGGTTTCTGGGTGGAATGGGCTTTTTGCCCGTCGACTTTGATCCGCTCTGCACCGGTACAGAGTGGTAGCACCCAGTCGCTGCGCATCTGCAGGTCTTCATTGAGCGCTTTCATATCCTGGTAATTGAACGTATAGGAAGCGCCTTTCGTCTTCTGAGCCCAAATCAAGGTCTCGTGCGCATTGGTGAACCGCACACCCCGGAAATTAGGCATCGGGTTGGTTTTCACCCACACGATATCGTTCAGGATCCAAAAATCCAGGTCCTGCAGGATGGTTCCAACACGAAAGATATTGTGATACGATCCGATCACCCAAAGGGTACCCGTTTTTTTCAATACTCGCCGGCAGGCTCCCAACCAGTCTCGCGTGAAGGAATCATATTCTTCGAATCCCGGGAACTGGTCCCAGCTGTCATCGACCGCATCCACCTTGGTACGGTTAGGCCGGTACAAATCCTGAGCAAGTTGTAAATTGTATGGGGGGTCTGCAAAAACCAGGTCAATCGATCCTTCCGGCAACGTATGCAAATGCTCAATACAATCCCCCAGCAGGATCTTGTCGAGAGGTAGTTCGGATGTCCGCATTTCATGTTCCCCCTGGACGCCTTGATCGCCTGCAGCCTGTGTCACGCGGACGGATTGTCCAGGCGCACGCCATGGCCGCGCACCGTTTCGATATACTTGTGGGCAGGATCGAGAGTCGCCAACCGGTCACGCAGGCGCCGGATGAGCGCGTCCAATGCCTGATCGGATACGCCCGCAGATTGCTCTTCCCCCCAAACCACGGCGATCAGATCCGCTCTGCTGATGACCTGCCCCAGGTTTTCATACAGCAACCATAATAGTTTGAACTGTTGGGCCGAAAGAGGGGGTACCAACTGGCGTTGATTGATCCATACACGGCGGGAACGCACATCCATCATCAACCGGCCGGGGCGACCTGCCCCCTCAGCGAGCGGCATGGTGGCGTCGGAGGTAATGAACTGGAACTTTTGCGCCAGAGCGATCTGGACCAAGTCTCCGTCCTGCAATACAACCGGAGCGGTGAGCGCCACTCCATTGCAATGCGTGCCATTCTTGCTCCCCAAATCTTCAAGGATCACGCCTTCCTGGGTGGGCGTCAGTCGTGCATGGTAACGCGAGACTTGCCGGTCAGGAATGACGATGTCACAGGTTGAATCACGCCCCAGGACGACCGTGCTCGCGAGTGGCCAGCGTTGTTCGTGCAACGGCCCGTCTTGTCCGACGACCATCGGATATTCTTCCAATGCTAGATCCATAAAACCTCATTGGTGAAAGTGAGGAAAACAATTATAATATAGCAGAAAAGCAAAATTCTGTGCAGAATCAACGCCGAAAATCTCCCTGCACAGCCTGCGAAAGTTGCATTTGAATATGTCTTTCCCGATTGAGCCCGGGGAGGTGTTGCACGATCGCTACCAGGTCCGTGAACGCATCGGCCAGGGTGGTATGGGTTCCATATACCTGGCTGAGGACTTACGGCTTTCTGGGCGCCTGTGTGCACTGAAGGAAGTCGTTTACGATCGTTCCCTCCCAAATAAAGTATTACAACAGGCCCGCGATCAATTCTTACGCGAGGCGACTGTGCTTGCGCGCCTCGATCACCCCAATCTGCCCAAGGTCTCTGATTTTTTTTCCGGCGAACAGAGCGACTACCTCGTCATGGACTATGTGCCAGGCAGTGACCTGCGCACGTTGATGCTCGAGGCGCGTCGTAAAAAGACTTTCTTGCCCGAAAAAGACGTGCTTAACTGGTCTAACCAGCTGGCAGATGCCCTGATCTTCCTGCACAACCAGGAACCATCCATCGTCCACCGCGACATCAAACCAAGCAATTTAAAATTGACTCCGAACGGCCTTCTAAAACTAGTTGATTTTGGTCTGGTAAAGATTCTGGCACCTGAAGAAGTGACCATCACGATCATTCAAGGACAGGGGACTGCCCTTTATACGCCGCTCGAACAATATGGCGGGGACGGGTTGCACACCGATGTCCGCGCTGATGTCTATGCCTTTGGCTCAACCATGTACCATTTGTTGACCAACGAACCTCCCACGGATGCGCGCAAACGGTTCTTGCAACCGGAGAGCCTGCTCCCAATTCGACAAATAAACCCGTCGATCAGCCAGCGCACTGAACGAGCGGTCCTGTGGGCAATGGCACTGCATCCCGATCAACGCCCAGACTCCATTAACACGTTTCGGCAGGCCTTGCTCGGTGTCCGTGAGCCGCCCTCCCTGCCCGCCGCTATATCCAGACAGCAGGACAGACCTGCTTTCTGGGAAGCTTCATTCGCACCTCCCGATCAACTATTGGTTTGGTTGGTCGGAGGCTTATTCTTGCTCGGATTGATCACGACCTTGGTACGCTGAAATTTAATCCCTGCGAGACCACATCCAGACAAGGCCCAACCCGAAGATTTCCCCAAGAACCGTAATTCCCATCAGGCCAAGCATCCCATTCGCCATCAGGAGCCGGGTACCACCTGGCAAACCCAGGGCGACGTAGTTGTACGCAATCAGCCCACCTAAAAGAACGCAGAGCGCCCATCGCCGTCCCCATTTGTTCGAACGAAGCCGGGTACCGGCCCATAAAGCAAGCCATGCGCTCAATCCGACAAAAAACATCACGATCACCCAACTGCCAAGACGAGGGTATCCTTCTATTGTGAAATAGCCGTTTCCTGCTTCAGGTACAGGTGTGGAAGGTGTTGGTTCGGTGGTTTCAGAAGGGTTTGGTGCGATCACCGTGATCGCCGTCACTTCCCCGGAGGTCACATCGATCTGGATCACATTCGAAAGCGTGGCTGGTTCGCTGGTTGCGCGAATTTCCAGCAATCCAGGTTTATCCAATCCAAAGGAGGCCTGCGCCACCCCATCTTGAGTGGTGTGGTCGGTTTGCTGGACGATCCCCCCCGTCTCACCACCCAAAAGGAGGCTGAACCGCACCACAGTGCCGTCAGGCACGATGTGGCCATTGTGGTCAAGAATCGTTCCGGTCCGGATATAGATCGTATCCCCAATCCCTAACCGCGGGATGGGGGTCGGCTCGGTGGTTACCAATTCGGTAAGCGGAGGACCGGGGGAGGTATCATAGAACAGGGGTATGATTTGATCTGGACTGGGCAGGGTAGCCTTGATCAGATCGTATCCCGTACTCTGGATCGAAACCGGAGAATAACCTGAGGGGGTTAATTCCTGGTAAAGCAAACGAGCCGCAACATCGACGAAGGCCGGTTGCCTGCTATAAAGTCCATAATATGCAGTCAGTTTGGATATATCGGTCGCATCCAGATAGTAGGGTGCGGTGAAGGAGAAGAGCATCACACGTTTTTCGCGCAGTAGATCCTGGCGTTCGGACAAGAAGCGGCTGATCAGTTCTGATTGTCCGTCGTTGACATCCGCCAGCGCCAGGATGATCCAGCCGGCACGGCTGATGTTCGATTCCATGGTAGCCACGTCTGTTCCATTCAGTAGAGCAAACAGATCCTCGAAGGTGTAGGAATTGATGCGGGCTCCCGAAACCTGCCCGCCGGCAGTAGGGCCATAGAGGCGCAAGACCGCATCCTGCATGGCATTGACTGCCAGTACGGATCGCGGCGTACAGTCACTGCATTGTATCGCCTTGGCAGAATCCGTGATAAATACCAACCGATCACGCAAAGCTGGTGGCGCTGGAAAAATGGAGGCCAGTTCCTGGGGATCCGGGCTGATCAAAGTGGCTGAATTTCGCGCCACATCGAACACCGGTTGTTGTGATTTCCCTAATTCCGCAAGAGAGTTCGGTGATACAAGTGCAGCTGAAAGCACGAACTGCTGGTACAACTGGAATTTTCGGGCAAGGATGCGCATTACAGCTTCATCGACCTGCTGGGCAAATGCAGGATCCTCGCGATAGCGTTGAGCGAAAAAGCGCAACACATCGACTGTCGTGGTATAGCTTGTTGTGGGGTCGCCTGAAGAGATGTTGCCCAAAAAAAGTAGATCATTCCCGGCCAAGAAGGCGTCTCGCGCCACCAACTGGGCTGAGAAGCCCTGGTTTGCGGGCGCATAGAAGGAATATACCGCGCGGCTGCCCAGATTATCACTGACGATCAGGCCTCCTCTGTCAAGCCAGGTAGAAAATTCGGGTAAAGCCAGAATCTCTCCGAGTGCCTGTTGATCAAAGCTTACCGGTCGTGTTGTCGCCCGGATATTGCCTTGAAATCCCTGGAAGCGGATGTGAGTCACAAGCAATCCATCAACGGCCGAAAGGTCATCGGGCGCGTCCCCGGTCACGGTAAAAAATGGCGCCAGTTCTATTTGTTTCAGCTGCTCCAGTGATTTCCGCACGGTGGCCACTTCTTCATTGGCCGGCCGGTCAGAGCCCCCCAAACCGGGAAAATGTTTGGCCACTACCAGTATCTTTTGCCCGCTCCCGAGATGCAGGCCTTCAATATACGCAGAACCCAGAACGCCAACCCAATAGGGGTCGCCACCGAAGGAGCGCGTGCCGATATTCCCACGTGCATTCGGGTTGGGCGATTCGAGTACGTCCAGGGACGGCCCTAAATAAAGGTTGATGCCAAGGGCTGCCAGTTCCTTGCCCTGTATTTCACCAATCTGCCGTGCCAGTTCGGGTTTCCAGGTGGCTCCGATGGCCATAGCATTTGGTACACCGGTCAACCCGCTTTGAATCTGGTCAAACGGGTAACCTCCCCCATCCTGGGTTATGCCCACAAATAATGGGATATATGAGCGAGAAAAGGTTTCACCAGTTTCAGGAAATTCCTGGATAGAACCGGCCACGTCCCATTCTGTTTGCTGCAGTGAGTTGATCAATTGCTGTGCATCCACCAGCGTATCTGGCGCATCGCTAAAATTGTCGTTCTGCGCCATCAGCACCACGCCCCCAATATGATAGTTCGCAATCAAATCATAGATTTGTGACTCGGCATCTGTGTCAGTTCCGTTGAACGAAACCAGGAATAACTGCCCGATACGCTCTTCGGGCGACAGGCTTTCCAATAAGCGCGTGATTTCCACGGGCGGAGTTTCAGTTTGTGCCTCAACGCGCAAAGGAACCACGAGAGCAACCATCATCACCAGGACAAGCAACCCGACCGAGATCCAGCTGGTCTTCATATTGCTCCACCTTGTTCTCGAATGATCCTGGCATGGACTTCCGGATGCACGTTTCCTCCCGAGACGATCACCAGTGCAGGCCTGGCCGTTACCTTTCCGGATAAGACTGCTGCCAATCCCACGGCTCCCGCTCCTTCAACCGTTTCTCGATAATGGGTCCAGGCAAACGCCATCGCTTGCATAATTTCCGTTTCACTCACCAATAGAATCTCATCCACCAGTTGCTTGATGATCGGGATGGTCAAGGAATTCGATTCTACTGCGCCGGTAAGACCATCAGCAATGCTGGGTAAGTCAGGGATGCCCTCCTGAGACTTGTGATTATACAGGGCATGCATGAAAGGCGCTACTGCAGCTTGCACCCCGATCAAACGCTGACGAGGCCCCTGATGTCCTTTATTGCTAAGGATTGGTAGGGACGCTGCTATTCCGGCCAATAGACCCCCTCCGCTGACAGGCACAAGCCAGGTCATTTCGCCTGACCGGAGCGATTCTTGTAGCTCCAGTCCGAGCGTTCCCTGTCCAGCAATCACATGTCCATCGTTATAAGGAGAGATCCAGGTTTTCTTCTGCGATTCGGCGTAACCCCTACCCGCTAGCTCGGCTTCTGCATAGCCTCCGGGCACACGATGGATGACCGCGCCGAGTGCCTGCATCGCTGTAACCTTGGTCGGAACTGCCTGCTCAGAGACAAATACTTCTATGGTCGCCCCGATACTCTGGCCCGCAAGAGCCACACCCTGACCGTGATTTCCGGCAGAGGCAGCCACTATGCCTGCATCGCGTTCCCATGCCTCCAGTACAAGGAGCTTGTTGAAGGCCCCGCGCGCTTTGAAAGAACCGGTCACCTGGCGGTTCTCCCACTTGATATACAGGTCATTCTGCTCGTCGTGCGTCAGGAATGTCCGGAGGATGTGGGGAGCGATGCGTCTATCTGCTTGTTCCAACCATTCGTAAGGGATCATACCTGAATTTTCAAGGCCTCCAAGGCTTGCAGCGGGTCATCGGAGAATATCCCATCCACTCCCCACTTGAATAGACGGCGAATATCTTTAATATCATTGACGGTCCACACATGGACTCGCCTACCCAGGCGGTGGACACGGGTAATGCGCCTTGGGGTCACATCTCGCAGATATGGATGGAGGGCTTCATACTTCCCAAAATTAAACCAAAATGAACGCGCCCAACTACCCAGCCATCCAGGCATAGCCAACAACCCTTGGGAGACATCCGGCAGTAAGGTACGTGCCTTGACCAGATTTGAAGGTAGAAAAGAGGAGAACAACACGCTTTTTTCCATACCGAAGTATCTGACCAGTTCACATACTCGTTCGACCAGGGTGTCGCGAGGGCTGTTGTAATTTGTCAATTCCACATTAACGATCAGGCGGGTACCAACGACCAGTTCGAACACCTCAGCCAGGGTTGGTATTTTTTCCCCCCGGAATTCATCTGAGAAAGAACTACCCGCATCCAGTTTCCTCAGGGCAGCCAATTCAAGATTGGCAACCCGTCCTTTACCGTCTGTGGTACGGTTCACGGTCGCATCGTGCATGACCACCACCTGCCCGTCCGCGCTGAGCTTGGCGTCGAGTTCGATTGCATGAGCGCCCTGTTTGAGGGCAATCTCAAAAGCTGATAATGTATTTTCGGGAGCGTGCGCTGAGGCGCCGCGGTGCGCAAAGATCAGCGGATGCGGCCAACCATCCATTAAATATCCACAAAGTATGCCTGAGACGCACGGTCGATCATCTCGCGCGTCATAACCGGGGGTACCGAAAGGTAACTGGAAATATCCAGTATCTGGTCGCAAAGATCGCGGGGATGTGAGGCGCGTAGTTTGCGGTTGCGTTTGATATAGTATTCCTGCAACAGGTAGGCGAGACCCTGGTCGTTATACTCCACTCGTTTGTCATTCGCCACGCGTTTGAAGATCTCTCGGTAATCTTCATAGGAAGGATCGCCGATTTCGATCTTGTGCCTCAAGCGCCTTAAGAAAGCCTCATCTACAAGGTCTCTGGGAGGCAGGTTGGTGGAGAAAACGATCAACACATCAAATGGGACCTCAACCTTACGGCCGTTATGCAAGGTCAGGTAATCGACGCGGTTTTCGAGCGGGACAATCCAGCGGTTGAGTAAGTCACGAGGGCGTACCTGCTGACGGCCGAAGTCGTCGATCAAAAGGATCCCTCCGTTGGCTTTTACCTGGAACGGGGCCTCATAATACTTGTGAGTATCATCAAAGACCAGATCCAGGCCTTCCAGGGTTAGTTCTCCACCGGTGATAATGAATGGTCGCCGAATTTTTATCCAACGGGGATCCCGGCGGGAGGATGTCCGTAAGTTTCCGGTCGTACTGCCTCCCACACCGGCTGCCTCATCCGAAGCCAGCTTGTGACTGACGGCATCGTAGACTTTGATGACCTGTCCATCCAGGTAAAGGGCATGCGGGATATACATGTTCTGGCTCAGCACCAGATTCCCAAATGCGCGGGCGATACTGGTCTTCCCGTTACCGGGCGGACCATACATAAAAATGGATGTACCTGAATTCAACGCAGGCCCCAGGCGTTGGAAAGTGGTCTCGGAAATGACCAATTGAGACAGAATTTGACGCATTGTACGGGTCGTCACGGATAAACGCCCACTTTTTTGGCGACGGATGGCTTCGTTATATACTTCAAAGGGGACAGGGGCTGGACCTGCATATTGGCTGCGCTCTAAGGCCTCTCGAGCTCGTTGCACGCCCGCACCGGTGATCCCATAGGTATAAGCACCCTCACCAAGCCCGCCTCCTGAGGATTTGACTTCGATCATTTTTTCTTGTTTGAGAGCCACCAAAATATGATCTGTGACGCCAGCAAAAGGCAGTGTAATTTCTTCTGCGATCTTGAACCCACTCAGGTAACCGCGGAAATAGAGCACTTTCATTATCAGATCTTGTATCCAAAGCGGATTCAAACCTGTATCGTCCACACTGGTAACCTGTGGCGGAACAAATGTACCGGATGTAGCAGTTGCAGCTGGTTGTAAAGGATTTGTCATACCGCCTCGTTATGCCTCTGACTTTGCATTTAATTATAGCATGGGCAAGAAAGGTTAAATTGTAAGTCCTAAATTAGTTTATAATCCCAAACTATGAAACTATCCGTAATAATTCCTGTTTACAATGAAGTTGAAAGCATTCAAGAGATCATCAAACGCGTTAAATCCACCCGACTTGCCTGGGAAATCGTAATCGTCGACGATTTCTCGATAGATGGTACGCGTCAGATCCTTCAGCAAATGGATGGGAAGGGCAAAGTAAAGGTGCATTTTCACGAAAAAAACCAGGGCAAGGGTGCCGCCGTCCGAACAGGTCTGGCCGCTGCGGGCGGAGACGTGCTCTTGATACAGGATGCCGACCTTGAGTACGATCCGCGAGATTATGAGACTTTGCTCAAACCCCTGAAAGAAGGGATTGCGGATGTAGTCTATGGATCCCGGTTCTTAGGGGGACCACGCCGGGTAGCCATGTACTGGCATATGATCGCCAACAAAATGCTGACGTTCATGACAAACCTGTTGTACAACACCATACTGAGCGATATGGAAACCGGTTATAAAGTCTTCCGAAAATCAGTGATCAAGGACATGCCTTTACGTGCCAAACGCTTTGACTTTGAACCGGAATTTACAGCCAAGGTGCTCAAACGCAATTACCGTATTTTCGAAGTGCCAATTACCTTCAATCCACGCGACTATTCGCAAGGAAAAAAGATAAAACTCAAAGACGCGTTCGAAGCGATTTGGACTTTATTCAAGTATCGGTTTGTAGACTGACCGCGGACAAGCAGGGCAAATGCTCCTCTGTTTCTGCTCCTGGCTCTTTGCACATAAGCGCGCATGAATCTGACATAAAGGGTTTATTGGGTTGATGGCTTTGACCGCGCAACCGGGTGCAGGACTTTCCCCGACATGAATTGTTCCGGGTTTTCATCGAATTCAAGCAAACACTCTTCGCTGCAAAAATAAATCCGCTTATCCTGGTATATTCGTGAAGGGTATTTCGTCGGGTCTTTCAGGATACCTCCACATGCGGTAAGTGCCTTGCCTTTTACTTTCTCCCGTGATCCCATACGCTACAATACCTCAATATGATGAAAGAATGGCAAATCCAATACGAGAACGAATTGGAGCGCGCTGAGTCAGCTCAGGCCGGAGGCAACGAAGGACAGGCGCGCGTGTGTGCCCGCCGTGCTGCGGGCATCGCCATCCGTGAATATTACACCCGTCGCGGAAAAGAACTGCAAAAACCAAGTGCCTATGACTTATTGCACATGCTCCTGCAAGACCCTTCATGTCCCACAGAAGTCAGGCAGTCTGCCGAATACCTGACCACCCGGGTAAATGAGGAATTCAAATTGCCTGTAAACGTAGATCTGCTGGCCGAGGCACGCAAGTTGTGCGATGGGTTGCTTGCCGGTTGATCACATGGCATATCGCCAGCTCACGCCCAGTCGAGGTTATGCCATACCTCGCCGTTGAAGAAAATAGTAATACAGCGCGCGAGCCACTGTGATAAGCAGTAAGATTCCCGACATCACGCTCGCAAAGACCAGAAACAGACGGTTCCAATCCTGCAGGCGGCTGATAATTAATTTTCGTTCTGGCAAATGAACGCGGTCGCGAAGACGGTGCACAAAATCTTTGCGGGGTGCCACAGGGCGCAGGGTTCCGGCCAGGTGTGTCTCTAGAAGGGCCAATTGCTCGGGGGTGAGCTCACTCTTACGCGCTCTCATTCGTCCTGCCTACCCTTCAGGATAAAGCACCAGACCCACAGTTCCGGGCCCGAAATTTGCCGCCAGCGAGATCGAAAGGTCGGCCAGGAAGGCTTCCTTGGCATTGAATTGTTTTTTGGCCGCTTCCAACAATGCTTTGCCTGACTCAGGGTCGCGCGCATGTATCACGCCGATAATCACGGGCCGGTCGCCCACGGCTTCCTTGCCCATCTCCAGCACGCGCTCAAGCGCAGCCTTGCGCGTGCGGACTTTATCGACCATGTTCACCAGGCCATCCTCAAGCTTTGCGATCGGTTTTACATTTAATACGGAAGCCAGGGCTGCCGATAATGTGCCCACCCGTCCGCTCATACGCGCATATTCCAGCGTATCCAACGTCAGGGTGATCTGGATGTCACGGCGCACCCCTTTAAGGTATTTAAGGATATCTTCCAGGCTGCTTCCGGTCCGCTCCATCATGCGTGCCGCACGGCACATGAAACCGATCCCCAACGAACCGCCTTCAGAATCAAACGGAATGACCGTAAACTGGTCCTTCACATCTTCGACCGCGGCCACAGCCGAAGCATAGGTGCCGGAAAGTTTGCTGGTCACGTGGATCGACAGGATCGTATCGCCCTTGTTGGCGATCTTCTTGTAGAACTTCGAAAATTGATGCGGTGAGGGTTGGGACGTCTTGGGTATTTTCTTGGTCTCTTCCACCAATTTGTAGAACCCCTCATTGTCCAGTTCGACAAATTGCAGATACGTCTTCTCGCCAAATTGCACGTTGATCGGGATGACCTCGATGTCGTATTCACGATCCCATCCGCTGGGTAGGTCGGCAGCGCCGTCTGTGACAATACGTAGCACGCTTCACTCTCCTTCTATGCTCTGGTTCTGATCACCGATCTGGTCCCGCAACGAAAGCAGGGTACGGTGGTACAGGCTTTTGATGGCTCCTTCACTGCGACCCATGATCTGACCGATTTCTGCGTTGGAGAAAGTTTCGACGAATTTCAATATCAGCAGATGTTGTCTTTCCGGCGGCAGAGTGCGGATCAACCGCAGCAGCGCTTCCTGTTCCTCGGTGCGCACGAGCGTCGCCTCAGGATGATCGCCCTTGGACGGCAGGACCGGCAAATCATTGATGGGGATCTCTTGCCGGCGGCTGCGGTCACGGTGCCAGTTGGCGACCAGGTTGTGCGCAATGCGATACAACCAGGCTGAGAACGGAACGCCTCGATCAGTATAATTATGAATGTGCTTCATCGCCCGCTGGAAGACCCGAGCAGTGAGGTCCTCAGCGTCGTGTGTATTCCCCGTCCGGTAATAAACATAATTGAAGATACGGTCCAGGTAGCGCTCGTAAAGCTCACCGAACGCCTCCCGGTCGCCTTGCGAGGCGCGCACCAACACGTCTGCTTCGTTATATTCGGGATCCGGCACTAAAAATACCTACCGGAGGGGCCTTGTAAGCATTAACCCCTCCGGATTTGAGAAGTTACAGCGAGTATAACACGTGGATTTCGCATCCTTCCCAGCCTGAGTTGCACGTTTAGACTTGATCACGGCGTCCAATCAGGCCTGACGTAACCGCCGTTGCCATAACGCATACCCAATTCCCTTGCGAGGTCTGTAAGCAGTGGATAAAGGTTCCTCCCGGGGCATTCCGTACCGTCCGGGCTCTGGTTCGGGTAATCCCTGTGGCCGGCCAGGTAGCGGATGTGGTACTTGTAACGCAGGTAATCCACTAACAGGCGCAGGTGAACCAATTGTTCCGCAGACGGCAGTTCCTCATTGAAGTTTCCCAACAACACAATACCGACCGAACCTGTGTTGTAGCCCTTCACATGAGCGCCACGCATATCAATCGGACGCCCTTCATAGATCGTTCCATCCTTTGCGATCAGGTAATGATACGCCACATCAGCAAATCCTCGCACATCCATATGCAAGTCCTGGATCTCGGCGGGATCGGTGCTTGGAAAGGCAGAGTGGTGCACCACGATCGTATTCAAGACCGTCGACAGGTCATTCGGGTAAAAAAGGACCCCCTCCGGATTCGTCTGGGCATCGAACAAGCCAAATTCCTCGCGCGCTTCCAGGTTGGTGGGTCGTGCGCCCCATTCCTTCCGCCCCACAATTGGAGGCGAGATCGCCTCAGAGGGACGCGGCAGGAACCATAAACGTAGTCCGGGGGCCAGCCACCAGGCCAACCCGATCGTCACTGCCACCACCACCACCATGCACCCAAGCGTATAAGCGCCTCTTGCTCTTACAGAGATCACAATGGGACTAATTATACAGAGTTTCATCGTGGATGCGGCTGGTATAATACTCGTTTGTGGTCTGCGCTTCCTGTAAAATGAAACAAATGTGCTATAATCAATTGACATCCGATTAAAGGAAACTCCATGACACCCAATGTCATTCGCGTGGTCGGCGCTCGCGTACATAATCTGAAAAACATTACCGTTGAAATCCCGCGCGATAAATTCGTCGTCATCACAGGCCTGTCAGGGTCCGGAAAGTCCTCCCTGGCATTCGACACGATCTTTGCCGAAGGGCAAAGGCGATACGTCGAATCATTATCTGCATACGCACGCCAGTTCATCGGCCAGATGGATAAACCTGATGTGGACTACATCGAAGGCCTGTCTCCCGCGGTCTCGATCGACCAAAAATCCACCAGCCATAACCCGCGATCTACCGTCGGCACAGTCACCGAGGTCTACGATTACATGCGCCTGTTGTTTGCAAGGGCAGGCCTCCCGCATTGCCCGGTTTGCGGGCGCGAAGTAACCAAACAATCTGCACAGGAGATCGTGGATGCCGTCGAAAAGCTACCGGAGAACAGCCGCCTCCTGATCCTGGCCCCGCTCGTGCGCGGGCGCAAGGGTACCTACCAGGCTGTTTTCGAAGAGATCCGCAAAGCCGGTTTTGTGCGTACCCGGGTAGATGGACAGGTGTGCTCTCTTGACGATGAGATCACTCTCGACCGCTACAAACAACACACCATCGAAGCGGTTGTAGACCGTTTGGTTATTTCCGGGGAAAAGGAATCGGAAGACGGGCAAGCTGCACGCACGCGCCTGACCGACTCGATCGAAACGGCACTTAAATTCGGTGAAGGCTACATCACAATTCACCTTCTGCCTCAATCCTCTTCCAATGGGAAAGAGGCTGTCAAAGAGGGGAACGACATTCACTTCTCAGAGCACCTGGCCTGCCCGGAGCATGGCAGCACCGTTCCGGAGATCGAACCGCGCACCTTTTCCTTCAATACCCCGCATGGCGCCTGCCCGGACTGCCAGGGCTTGGGCAATAAATTGGAGATCGACCCTGACCGTATCATCCCTGACAAGGAACGCTCGCTCAACGAAGGTGCCATCGCAAGCATGGAGTGGAGCGGGCCAAAGGAAGAGGGCGGCTATTACTGGCAGTCATTGGAAGCGACCGCCCGGCATTATAAGATCGACCTGAACACGCCTGCTTGTGATCTGTCCGACCATCAACTTAAGATCATCCTTTATGGCACGGGCGGAAAAGAGATCGAAATGCGTTACCGTAATGCCAACGGCAACGAGTTCAAGTTCAAGCGCGCTTTCGAGGGGGTGATCGGCAACCTGGAACGACGCTATCGAGAGACCAACTCCGAGTATATTCGCAGCAAGATCAGCGAATTCATGTCCGATCGCCCCTGCCCCACCTGCCAGGGCGCCCGCCTTAACCCGGCGGCACTCGCGGTGACCGTGGATGACGTCAATATCATCACCGTCACCGGCTGGCCGATCATCAAAACCCTGCAGTGGATCGAGAAAATATCCAGTAAGCACAGCCCGCTCACCTCCCGGCAGACCGCCATTGCTGAGCGCGTCATCAAAGAGATCCGCGAGCGCTTGCACTTTCTGGTCAACGTCGGCCTGGATTACCTGACCCTGAACCGTTCAGCAGGCTCCCTTTCAGGCGGTGAAGCGCAGCGCATCCGCCTGGCCACACAGGTAGGCTCACGCCTGGTAGGCGTGCTTTATGTGCTGGACGAGCCTTCCATCGGGCTGCACCCGCGCGACAACAAACGCCTGCTAACCACCCTTCTCGGTCTGCGCGACCTGGGCAACACGGTGCTGGTGGTCGAACATGACGAAGAGACCATCCGTACCGCTGATTGGGTGCTTGACCTGGGACCTCGCGCCGGCGAGCACGGAGGCGAGATCGTTTGCCAGGGGCCGCTGGAACAGATCCTTCAATGCCCCGATTCGCTGACCGGCGCCTACCTCACCGGGAAGGAACGCGTGCCGGTGCCTGTCGAGCGGCGAGGGGGAAACGGCAAAGCCCTCACCATCGTCGGCGCACGCGCCAACAACCTGAAGGGCATCGATGTGCGCATCCCGCTCGGGAAACTGGTCTGCATTACTGGCGTTTCCGGAAGCGGCAAATCCACTTTGATGAGCGATGTGCTCTACAATGCTCTGGCAGCCAAATTGATGGGCGCACATACCACGCCGGGGGAACACGAACGCATTGACGGGATCCAGCACCTCGATAAGATCATCAACATTGACCAATCGCCGATCGGCCGCACCCCGCGCTCCAATCCCGGCACCTACACGAGTCTGTTCGACGAGATGCGTAAACTGTTCGCCGAGTTGCCGGAAAGCAAAGTGCGCGGCTATAAACCGGGTCGTTTTTCATTCAATGTTCACGGCGGGCGTTGTGAGGCCTGCCAGGGGCAGGGTCAATTGCGCATCGAAATGCAATTCCTGCCTGATGTGTACGTGCCCTGCGATGTCTGTCACGGCTCGCGTTTCAACCGGGAAACATTACAGGTCAAATTCAAAGGCTTGAACATCGCCGATGTGCTGGACCTGACGGTAGAGCACGCCCTGGACGAGTTCGCGGCTTTCCCCAAAATGATGAACAAGCTACAACTGCTGGAAGAAGTGGGATTGGGCTACATCCGCATTGGGCAACCGGCGCCCACGCTGAGCGGCGGCGAGGCCCAGCGCGTCAAGCTGGCCAAAGAACTTTCCCGGCGTGCTACCGGCCGCACGCTCTACGTGCTCGACGAGCCCTCGGTCGGGTTGCATGCCGCAGACGTTCACAAACTGGTGGAGGTGCTCCAACGCCTGGTAGATGCCGGCAACTCAGTGCTGATCATCGAGCACAATATCGACATCATCAAATCCGCCGATTGGGTCATCGACCTGGGACCGGAGGGCGGTGATCGGGGCGGCGAGGTCATCGCCGAAGGTACGCCGGAAGCCTTGTGCGTGGCAACCGGTACGTACACCGGACAGTACCTGTGCGCGCATCTGCAGCCGGATTGACCCGCCCACCATATTCTGGCTACGCGCACGTGCAGACATCCCCTATTTCCTAGAACTTCAGGTAGAATAACTTAACCGCGCCCAAGCGGACCTCCTTTCCGCAGGCGCACCTTTTGTATAAAAGGAAAAGCTATGAATAAGAATTCCACCAGGAACGTCCTCCGCAGTTACCGCAGACGACGCCAGCAAAACCAGGCCTTTGTGGTTTGGGGCGGTGCTGGATTGCTGGTGTTGATCGGCCTCATCCTGCTGGTCATCTGGCTGACCGGCCCGAGCAAACCGCTCAACAACCTGTTCGCTACCGAAACCCCAACACCCACATTGACTCATACAGCCACCATCACATTCACGCCGACCGAGACGCCCACCATTACGGAAACCCCAACAGAGACCCCGACTGCCACTGCAGCCTCACCGTTCACCTATGTCGTCCAGGAAGGCGAATTCCTGGCGACCATCGCGGAAAAGTTCAACCTGGGCGAAAACGGCATTGCCCTGATCCTGTTGCTCAACCCCTACGATGAGACTACCGGCATCGGCATCAACCCGTCCACCACCATCGTTTACCCCGGCCAGGAGATCACCATCCCCAACCCCGGCATGGAACTGCCGACCGCGACCTCTATCCCTATTGACCTGCCGCGCGGCACCCGCCTGACCTACACCATCCAGACCGGCGATACGCTGGCCGGCATCGCGTCCCTGTTCAACAGCACCGTGGAAGACATCATCACCGAAAACGACTTGCCGGACCCCAACGCCATCTTCGTCGGCCAGCAGTTGACCATTCGCGCCAACCTCGTGACACCGACCGCTACCCGGCCCCCAACCAGCACACCCATCACGCCCGGACCGGGGACTCCATCGGTGACGCCCGTTTTTACCGTCACCGCCTCCGCCACACCCTGACCGGGCTGGACAAAACCCGCTCTCTCGAGTAAAATACCGCTTCGCGGCAGTTGGTTGCTGCGTGAAAACCGGAAAGCATAATTAGGAGAAAGACCTTGGCAAACATCAAGTCACAGATCAAGCGCAACAGGCAGAACGAAAAGCGTCGTTTGCGCAATCGAGTCTTCCGTGGAAGTGCACGTGTGGCCGTACGCGACGCGATGGCCAACATGGAAGCGGGCGATCCTGAGGATAGCCGCCAGGCCGTGATGGCTGCGATCAGCGCGCTCGACAGGGCCGCCGAAAAAGGCGTCATTCACAGGAACAATGCGGCACGCCGCAAAGGCCGCCTGATGAAGCGCCTATCCGCGATGGGCCTGCAAGCGAGCGGCCCCGCCAGGACAAAGAAATCGAAATCTGATCAAGCGGAAGCGCCGGAGAAAGCCGCCCCCAAGAAAGCGGCGGCGGCTCCCAAATCTGCGAAGAAACCCGCCGCAAAGAAACCCGCCGCTGCAAAAGCAACCAAGAAACCGGCTGCTGCAAAGACGTCCAAGAAATCTACCGCTACGAAATCCACCAAGAAGACCGCTACCAAGAAAACCACCAAGAAATAGGTCGTTTTTACCTGACATTCAAAGAGAGCCCTGAATAAGGGCTCTCTTCTATTTCTCCATTTGATCTTCAAAAGCGATACCGGCATTTTCCAGTTAATAGCGAGAAGCCTGTCCCCATTTCGATCCGAAGGTGCTTTGAAACGAAGATGATATAATCCTCCCTTGCGACTAGGTGCTCATGTTTAATGACGTACAGGAATCCGTTGAAGCCATCATTAGAAAATATTGCCGCAAGCTAAAGATCCCGCTGGCGGAATTGAAATGGCAGCCTATCCCTTTCAGCGGGGAATGGGGCCTCTCTTCCTCTTTCTTCCAGACAGCCGCAGATGAGATCCGCGCCACGCGCGGGAAGGGCAAACCCGTCCCCCAACGCGCCCAGGAGATCGCCGAGGAAATCAGAGACCAGATCGGAAGGGTGCCTGGCATCAACAGGGTCGAGGCTGTAAACGGATACCTCAACCTGTATTTCTCGACCGGATCCTACGCGGCCCGGGTGATTGACACCATCGTGAAGCGCGGCGCAGAGTTCGGGCGCGGCGAAGCGAAGTCCGAGCGCGTGATGGTGGAATATGCCCAGCCCAACACGCACCATTCCTTCCACATCGGCCACGCGCGTAACGCCTTGCTGGGCGAAGCGCTGGCGCGCATCGTGGAATTCAGCGGATTCGAGACCATCCGCGCCTCCTACCCCGGGGACGAAGGCCTGGGCGTGGTCACTGTGTTGTGGGCTTACGACCGCTTCTACAAGGGACAGGAGCCGCAAGGGGTGCACGAACGCGGGCAATGGCTGCTGAAGATCTACGCCGAGGCGACCGCCCTGCTGGAGGAGAAGGAACACGAGACCTCGCAGGAACAGGCCGAGCGCGAAGCCTACGAGGCCGAACGGCGCGAGTACTACCGCCGTCTGGACGCTGGGGACACGTACCTGCACGAATTGTGGCTGTCCACCCGCGAGTGGAGCACACAGGAACTATATGCCATCCTTGAGATGCTGGACATCCACATCGATGTGTGGTTCTTCGAGTCCGAGGTGGACGAACCGGCCAAGCAGATCGTCGACGAACTAATCGCGCGCGGCATCGCTGAGGACGAACGCCCCGATGGAGGCCCGGTCATCGTCAAGATCGACGAGAAGCTCGGGTTGGCCAAAGAGAAGTACCGCACGGCGGTCATCCTGCGCAGCGACGGCACTACCCTCTACCTCACCAAAGACCTGGCGCTTGCCAAAGTGAAGTTCGAGCAATACAAGGTGGACCGTTCGCTCTATGTGGTCGACAACCGCCAGAGCCTGCACTTCCAGCAGGCCTTCAAGATCCTCGAATTGTGGGGATTCCCGCAGGCCGAGAAGTGTTTCCACCTGGCCTACGGCTTCGTCAGCCTGCCTGAGGGCGCCATGTCGGCGCGGCGCGGGCGGGTGGTGCTGTTCAAGGACGTGGCCGATGAGGCCGAGCATCGCGCTCTGGAAGCCATGACGGAGCGCACGCCCAATATGTCGGATGAGCGACGCCGTGCCGTGGCCCGCCAGATCGGACTGGGCGCGCTGGCCTATGCCATGCTGGCTGTGGACAACAACAAGGACATCGTCTTTGATATCGACGAGGCGCTCAGCTTTGACGGGCATACCGCCCCCTACATCCAGAATGCGTACGTGCGCGCCAACAGCATCCTGCGCAAGGCCGGCGGCGTACCCAAAAAGGAAACGCCCTTCAGCTACGAGCTCGACCCCCACGAAGTGGAGTTGATCGACCTGCTCTCGCGCTTCCCCGGAGCCGTGTCGCAGGCTGCGGATGAATACCGCCCGCTGGTATTGGCCACCTATGCCTATGAACTGGCCAATACCTTCCATTCTTTCTATCACAGTGTACCCGTCCTCCAGGCAGAGACATCAACCGTCAAAGCCGCCCGTCTTCGTCTGGTGGCCTCTGCCCGCCAGGTGCTTGCCAATGCCCTGCGTCTGCTGGTCATCCAGGCGCCAGAGGTCATGTGATTGTGCCATGCGTACTCCACCTGAGAGTGCGCATTTTTGATGGAGGCGAAGAATTCGAAAGTCTGCGCTACCTGCCGCAACTGTGATCTTGTACGATCGTTTGCCAACAAAGCCACCCGGGTAAAAACGGCACGGCTCAAATCCACAATCCCGGGCCGCCCGGACACTGTCCCCGTTGTGGCTTGTCTAAATAGGAGAAACTGATGCCAGTCAAAACCCTCATTATGGGCGCCGCAGGCCGCGACTTCCATAACTTCAATACTTTCTTCCGCGGGAACCAGGAGTATCAGGTCGTGGCCTTTACAGCCACCCAGATCCCGGACATCGAAGGTCGCCTGTATCCCCCTGAGCTGGCCGGATCGCTCTACCCGAAGGGCATCCCCATCCGCGCCGAAAGCGAGCTCCCGGAGCTGATCAAAGAACACGGCGTGGAACAGGTGATCTTCGCGTACTCGGATGTACCCCATGAGTATGTCATGCATAAAGCCAGCCTGGTCAACGCTGCCGGCGCCGATTTTCGCCTGATGGGCACCCGGCTCACCCAGATCAAATCCAGCAAACCTGTCGTCTCGGTCTGTGCCGTACGCACAGGCTCCGGTAAGAGCCAGACCACGCGACGAGTCTCGCTCATCCTGCGCGAGATGGGCTACAAGGTTGCAGCGATCCGCCACCCCATGCCGTACGGGAACCTTGTGGCACAGGAGGCGCAGCGCTTCGCCGATTACGACGACCTGGATGAGTACGAATGCACCATCGAAGAACGTGAAGAGTACGAACCTCACCTCGACAACGACGTGATCGTCTTCGCCGGCGTGGATTATGAAAAGATCCTGCGCCAGGCCGAGAAAGAAGTCGATATCGTGCTGTGGGACGGCGGCAACAACGATTTCCCCTTCTACGTATCCGATCTGCAGATCGTGGTGGCTGACCCGCACCGCCCCGGGCATGAGAGCCGCTACTACCCCGGCGAGACCAACGCGCGCATGGCGGATGTGTTCGTGCTCAATAAGGTCGATACCGCCGACCCGGATGCGGTCATCCAGGTGCGCGAGAACCTGCGAAACCTCAATCCGGACGCCGTCCAGATCGAAGCCGCTTCGCCGCTCTTCGTGGACGATCCCGGAGCCATCCTGGGCAAACGCGTGCTGGTGATCGAGGACGGCCCCACGCTCACACACGGTGAGATGGCGTACGGCGCCGGGTACGTAGCGGCGCGCCGCTTCGGCGCGGCCGAGATCGTTGACCCGCGCCCCTTTGCGGTCAAATCCATCGCGGCTACTTACCGGAAGTATCCCAAGACCGGCCCGATCCTGCCCGCCATGGGCTACGGGGTCGCCCAGATGAAGGATCTGGAAGCCACCATCAAGGCGGCGGACGTGGACCTGGTCATCGTGGGCACGCCCATCGACCTGACGCGTGTGATCAAGCTCGACAAACCCTACCAGCGCGTGCGCTACGAATTGCAGGAGATCGGCCGGCCCACGCTGACGGATATCCTGATGAAGAAGTTTGGGAAGAAATAGTCAGCCAGTGAGTTCGTGAAGAAGTTCGGTCGGCAAGAGCCAGGTGATGAAATTCCATCTGGCTCTTGCCGATCCTTTACTCCACGCTCAGGGCGCGCAGCAGCACCCGGCGCTGGTGCGGGCGCGCGCGGTGCTCGAACAGGTAGATGCCCTGCCAGCTGCCCAGCGAAAGCCGGCCGTCGTCCACCGGGATGGACAGGCTGGTGTCGGTCAGCATGGCGCGGATGTGGGAGGTGGCGTCATCGGCGCCTTCCAGGTCGTGCGTGTACCAGGAGTCCTTTTCGGGCACCAGGCGCTCCAGGAAGGTCGCCAGATCGGCGCGCGCGCTCGGGTCCCAGTTCTCGCTCACCACCAGCGAGGCGCTGGTGTGGGGCAGGAACAGGAAGCACATGCCCTCGTCCACGCCCCAGGCGCGCAGCTGGGCCTGGACGGCCTCGGTGAAGTCATGTGGACCCTTGCCGCGGGTGGAGATCTCGAGTGTGGTCTTGTACCAGTTCATCGCAGACGAATTATAGCCTGAAGCACGGGCGGGTGGCTGTACAGGATCATAGACCACATCCCCCTCGCGGGAGAATCCA